>NZ_JBOHLI010000005.1:0-77881 GCF_050729455.1 Brevundimonas sp. | reverse complement strand
GGCCTGCTGCTGGCCGAAGCCTTCCCCGAGCGGATCGCGCGGGCGCGAGGCAAGCCCGGCGAGGTGCTGCTGGCCTCCGGGCGCGGGGCCTTCCTTGATCCCACCGAGCATATGGCGCGTGAGCCCTGGCTGGCGGTGGCGGAACTGGGCGGCGGCGAGGCGCGGGATCGTATTCGGCTGGCGGCGGCGCTGGACGCTGTGACGCTGGAGGCCGATCTGGCGCACCGGATCGAGGTCGAGGACCGGCTGGCGCGCGAGCCGTCGGGCAGGCCGGTGATCCGCCGCATCCGGCGCATCGGCGCCCTGGTGCTGGACGAGAAGGTCGTCGGCGCGCCGGACCGGGCGACCATGACGGCGGCGCTGAAATCCGAAATCGAGGCCGGCGGGCTGTCGGCGCTGAACTGGGGCGAGCAGGCGGGGGCGCTACGGGCGCGACTGGCCTTCCTGCACGGACTGGACGCCACCTGGCCCGACGTGTCGGATGAAGGCCTGCTGGCCTTGCGCGAGGACTGGCTGTGGCCGCTGCTGGATGGGGCGCGGTCGCTGGGCGACATCGGCGACGGCAAGCTGGCCGAGGCCCTGCGCGGCCTGATCCCGTGGGATCTGCAACGCAAGCTCGATGATCTGGCCCCGCCGCGTCTGACCACGCCGCTGGGTTCGGCCTCTATCGACTACGCCGCCGAGGGCGGGCCGCGCGTCGAGATCCGGGTGCAGGAGTTGTTCGGGGTGAAGACCCATCCGACGGTCGGCGGCGGGCGGATTCCGCTGACGCTCAGCCTGCTGTCGCCGGCGCGACGGCCGGTGCAGGTGACGAAGGACCTGCCGGGGTTCTGGGCCGGATCATGGGCGGCGGTGCGCAGCGAGATGCGCGGCCGCTATCCGCGCCATCCCTGGCCGGAAGACCCCGCCAACGCCGAGGCCACCAGCCGGGCCAAGCCGCGCGGAACTTGACGCTCGGCTTGACGCCCAGCGCTTGACGTATAGCGGCGGCGCACCGCAATGACCTTGCATCAATGCAAGGATTTCGCGTGGCCGACGCTGCACTCTCACCGCCTTCCGCCTCAAAGCGGAGAATTCTGTTCGCCAGCCTGATCGGCACCACGATCGAGTTCTTCGACTTCTACATCTACGCCACGGCGGCGGTGCTGGTCTTTCCGGCCCTGTTCTTCCCCGGCGAAGACGCGACGACGGCCATGCTGGCGTCCTTCGCCACCTTCTCCATCGCCTTCTTTGCGCGGCCCGTGGGCGCCGTTGTCTTCGGCCATTTCGGCGACAAGGTGGGGCGCAAGGCGACCCTGGTCGCGGCGCTGATGACGATGGGTCTGTCGACGGTGGCCATCGGTCTGCTGCCGACCTACCAATCCGTCGGCCTGCTGGCGCCCCTGCTGCTGGCCCTGTGCCGGTTCGGTCAGGGTCTGGGTCTGGGCGGCGAGTGGGGCGGGGCGGTGCTGCTGGCGACTGAGAACGCGCCGCCAGGCAAGAAGGCCTGGTACGGCATGTTCCCGCAACTGGGCGCGCCGATCGGCTTCATCCTGTCGACCCTGAGCTTCATCATCCTGACGGCGACGCTGCCGAACGAACAGTTCCTGGCCTGGGGCTGGCGCATTCCCTTCATCGCCAGCTCGCTGCTGGTCTTCGTCGGCCTGTGGGTGCGGCTGCGCATCACCGAGACGCCGGAGTTCAAGAAGACCATCGACAAGGCTGAGCGCGTCGAGACGCCGATCCTGACCCTGCTGGCGCGGCACAAGTTCGCCCTGCTGACCGGCACGCTGGCGGGCATGGCGACCTTCGTCCTCTTCTACCTGATGACCGTCTTCGCCCTGGGCTGGGGCACGACGGCGATGGGCTATACCCGCGAGCAGTTCTTGCCGATCCAGTTGTTGGGGGTCTGCTTCTTCGGCCTGTTCATTCCGCTGGCGGCGCTGGCGGCGGATCGCTGGGGGCAGGGGCGGACCCTGTTGGCCACGTCCATCGCCATCGCCCTGTTCGGGCTGGTGCTGGCCCCGCTGTTCGGCAGCGGCGGGCTGGCTGGCGTGGTGGCCTTCTTCATCATCGGCTTCAGCCTGATGGGCTGCACCTATGGTCCGCTGGGCGCGGCCCTGGCGCGGCCCTTCCCGACAGCGGTGCGCTATACCGGAGCGTCGATGACCTTCAATCTGGCGGGCATTCTGGGCGCGTCTCTGGCGCCGTTCGCGGCGACCTGGCTGGCCGGTCGTTATGGCCTGCAGGCCGTGGGCGCCTATCTGGCCGTCGCCGCCGTCCTGACCATTCTGGCCCTGCTGGGCATGAACAGGATCAAGACGGACGGCGAGGCGTAAGCGTTAGATGTCCGTGCCGTAGGCCGCGTCGGTCACGGCATAGACCATAATGCCGGTGGCGATGGCCAGGTTCAGGCTGTCGGCCCGGCCGCGCATGGGAATCTTGACGTTCAGGTCGCAGGCGGCGGCCAGTTCGTCGGTCAGCCCGGCCTGTTCATTGCCCATCATGATCAGGGCCGGATGGCGCACGGGGCTGTCGCGATAGCCGTGCCGAGCGTCCAGACGCGTGCCGATCACGCTGCCCGGCCATTTGGCGCGCCAGGCCAGGAATTCCTCGCGCGACGCCTTGCTGATGGTCACGGCGAAGACCGAACCCATGGTGGCGCGCACCGCCTCGACCGAAAACGGATCGACGCAGTCGCCGATCAGGATGACCCCGCCGCAACCGGCGGAATCCGCCGTGCGGATGATCGTCCCCAGATTGCCCGGATCGCGCACCTGCTCCAGCGCCACCCAGCAGGGCTTGGCGTCGGGCTGGATGGCGTCCAGCGGAGTATAGACCTGCTCGAACACGCCCAGCACTGTCTGCGGATTGTCGCGACGGCTGATCTTTTCGAGGATGGCGTGGGTGACGACGATGATCTGGCCGCCAGCCTTGATCGTCTCGGCCTTGGCGCGGTCCAGCAAGGGGTGAGGCCGGGCCTCGTCGCCGACCAGCAGCATGACCGGGGCCCGGCCCTGATCCAGGGCCTCGCCGATGAATTTCAGGCCTTCGGCCAGGAAACGGCCGGTCAGGTCGCGTTCCTTGCGCATGTGCAGGGCGCGGACCGACTTGATGGTGTCGTTGGTCAGTGAGGTGATGACGCGCTCGTACATCAGGCGCTCCACCTGGCGAAGAAGCTGAGGCCGATGGCGCGGGCGTCAGGGCCGTCCTCGGACAGGGCCAGTTCGCCCCAGTCGATGCGGCCGCCGCGATCATGCGTCGCCTCGGCCATCATGTGGGCCAGCGACAGGCCGGAGATCCGGGCGGCATAGGCGTTCAGCAGCAGGAAGGAGGCGTCGTCGGACAGCAGGGCGGCGCAGTCCTTCAGCAGGCCCGGCATGTCCTCGAACAGACGCCAGACCTCGCCATTGGCGCCGCGCCCGTATTTCGGAGGGTCCAGGATGATGCCGTCGTATTTCGAGCCGCGTCGCACTTCGCGGGCGACGAACTTGCGGGCGTCCTCGACTAGCCAGCGGACCGGGCGGTCGGCCAGGCCGGACAGCTCGGCGTTCTCGCGGGCGTAGGCGACCGACTTCTTGGAGGCGTCCACGTGGGTCACGTGCGCCCCCGCAGCGGCGGCGGCCAGGCTGGCCACTCCAGTGTAGCCGAACAGGTTCAGGATCCTGGGCTGTTTCAGGGTGCGGATGCGCCCGTCCAGCCATTCCCAGTTGGCCGCCTGCTCGGGGAAGAAGGCCAGGTGACGGAACGGCGTGAACCGGCCCATGAAGCGCACGTCGCGCCATTTCAGCGGAAAGGCGTCGATGGGGCCGTGGGCGTCGAAGCGCCAGCGGCCGGCGTCCTCTTCTTCCTGCTGCGGATCGAAGACGGCGTTGGCCTGTTCGAAGGCTGCCGGATCACGCGGCGCCCAGAAGCACTGCGGCTCGGGCCGGACGACGGTGTAACGGCCATACCGCTCCAGCTTGCGGCCATGACCGCTGTCCAGCAGAGCGTAGTCCGACCAGCCTCGCGTGACGAGGGTTTCGGGCGAGGAGGAGAGAACCGGAGCCATCCGGGGCTGATAGGCGCTCAGGCGGCCGCTCGTCCAGCGTCGGCGAAGTCAGACTTGCCGATCGACAGCGAAACTTCGGGCGCGACGTCGGGGCGATGGGGGGTCTTGTCCCAGCGGTGAGGCTCCACGATCAGCCGGATGAGGGCGTGAACGAAAGCTAGGCTGAGGAGCGACCAATAGGCAGGGGCGGCGATCCAGTCCCAGACGCTGAACGGCGTATTGGCGCGCCGGGCGCCGATTGCGGTTGTCAGGACGGCGGCGGCCGCCCCAGTCAGAAGCACGCCAAGTCCCAGCCAGGGCGTCTGCGGGGCCTGGCGCGCCAGAAGGGCTATCAACAGGGAAAGGCCGATCCAGGCGACGGACATGGCGTGCAGGGCGGCCGACGCCACCGCGGCGCCGAGGGTGAGGGTCATGGCGCTCCATCCCCGCCACCCCATGCCGGAAGCGGACCGGGTGTGGACCGACAGGGTTTGCATATAGCCCTTCAGCCAGCGGGTTCGTTGGGGCAGCCAGTGAACCAGGCGGCCCGGCGGCGTCTCGAAGGTGGGGCGGCTGAGAACCCCCAGCCGCCAGCCGCGTCGCCAGATACGAAAGCCCAGGTCGGCGTCCTCGGTCACGTTCCAGGCGTCCCAGCCGCCCAGGGCGCGCAGGGCGGACACCCGGAAATGATTGCTGGTGCCGCCGAGCGGAAACGGCAGTCTCATCCGGGCCATCGCCGGCAGGGTGATCTCGAACAGGGCCGCATACTCGGCGGCGAAATGGCGGTCCAGGAAGGGCGAGGCCTCCCGCCCTTTGTGCAGACGGCGGATGCGGAGCGGCGCCTGCAGACAGACCAAATCCTCGTCCTCGACCGCGAACCGGGCCGCCGCCTCCTGCAACTGCAAGGGATCAGGATCGTCCTCAGCGTCATAAACGGTCAGGATATCGCCCCGGGCGACGGCCAGGGCGTGATTGAGCGCGCGCGGCTTGGTCGTTGGGACGCCTGGCGGGATCACCAGGATGTGGAGCCAGTCGGGGCGATCCAGCGCGCGGGCGGCGTCGATGGTGGCCTGGTCGTGCGCTTCGAGCACCAGATAGCCGTCTAGCAGAGACGTCGGATAGTCCAGCCCTGCCAGACGCTCGACGAGATGAGGCAGGATCGGCGCTTCGTCATGGAGGGCGACTATGACCGAATAGCGCGGCCAGGCGCGAGGCGCGGGCGGCGGAGGGGCGACGGGTCGCTGGCTCGCGATCACCGTCAGCAGCCGCCACCCGACGATGATCAGGAAGCCGAGCTGCATCAGGATCAATATGGCCGCGCTGACGCTGGGCCAGACCGCGGTCGACGCCACGAGGCCGACGATGAAAGTAAGAAACGCCGCCATTTGACGGGGCGTCGCAGTGACCCGCGCGGCCTTTGCGCCGAGGTCGACAGGCGAGGTCTGCGCTAAGCGTCCGTGCATCCAGGTCCCCCCGACCTGCGGCTGTTAACCTTTTTAAAACCAGGGTTCTTTGAATGGCAAGCGATTGGCGATTCTGAGCATTGCGGCTATGCAAGTCCTCTTCCAGTCACGGAGTTCTGGATTGTCCGGTGTTTTGATCCCCGCGCCGCGATCCGCCCGCAAGCCCAAGGGCGAGGGGCACGTTCGGCGTGCCGAGATATTGACCGCCGCGGAGCGCATCTTCGTAGAGCATGGCTATGAGGGGGCGACGATCCGCAAGATCGCCGACGAGGTCGGCCTGTCGTCGACCGCCCTCTATATGCACTTCGCCGACAAGAGCGAGATGCTGCATGAGATTTGCCGCGGCGCGTTCGAAGCTCTGATCGTCTCTCACCGCGAGATTCTGGTCGCGGACGAACCGCCCGAGGCCCGACTGCGGCGCATGATCGAGGCCTATGTCCATTTCGGCTTCGAGAACCCCAACGCCTATCGGCTGACCTATCTGACCCGGCCGGTCGAGGCTCGCGAGGGCGCGCAGAGTGTGGCCCAGGAGACTGGCGTCGAACTGTTCCGGGCGTTCGTTTCGGTCGTCGAAGAGGCCGTGGCCGCCGGTCGGATGCGGGGCGATCCGGCTACTATCGCCCAGGTCATATGGGCCGCGGGGCACGGCGTGGTTTCTCTGATCATCACCAAACCCTATTTCGAATGGGCGGATCGGGACGAGTTGACCCGGACGATGCTGGACGCCCTGTTCGCGGGGCTGCTGAGGTCGTGAGGGCGGTTCACGGAGCCTTGCTGGCTCTCCTGTTTCTGTCGCCCGGCGTGGCCGAGGCGAGCCCGCTGCGGGTGTTGTCGCTGGATCAGTGCGCCGATCAGTATGTCCTGGCCCTGGCGCCTGAGGCCACGCTTGCCCTGTCATCGCGGGCGGACGACCCCGATTCATGGATGCGTCAGGCGGCGCGCGGACGGCCTCGGGTCCGACCGACGCTCGAGGCGGCCATCGGCTTTCAGCCCGACGTCGTGGTCCGCTACTGGGGCGGCGAGCCGCGCCTGCTGGCCGCGCTGGAGAAGCGGGGCACGCGGGTTCTGACCGTCAATGACGCGACCGACATGGAAGGGGTCCGCGAGAATCTGAGGACCGTGTCGCGGGGGCTGGGACAGGACGCGCGTGGAGCGGCCCTGATCGTCCATATGGATCGTCGGCTGGCGCAGGCGGCGGGCGGGGGGCGCGGACGGGAAGCCGTCTATGTCACGCCGGGCGGCTACACGACCGGATCGGGGTCGCTGATCGATTCCATTCTGAAGGCGGCAGGGTTCCGCAACGGCGTGACCGGACCGGGCTATCAGCCACTGGGGATCGAGAAGATCGCCCTCAGCCCGCCGGCCCTGTTCGTGCGCGGCTTCTTCCAGCAATGGCGGGCGGACTGGCGGGGGCCGGGGCGGCATCCGGTGGTGGCGCGGGCGGCCAAGGGGCGAACGGTGGCGGACCTGCCGGCCGCGACGCTGAGCTGTCCTGCCTGGTTCGCGGCCGACGCGGCGGTTCTGTTGGCGGAGGCCGCGCGATGAACAGACATCTGAGCCTGAACCTCGGATTGGCGGCGGCGATCCTGCTGGCGCTAGTCGGGGCGGTGGCGTTCGGGGAGACGGTCCTGTCGGCGGCTCAGTATGCGCAGGCCCTGGCCGATCCGGCGTCCGGGCCGGGCGAGGTGTTGTGGCAGGTGCGGGCGCCGCGCGCGGTCTGCGCCCTGATGGTCGGGGCGGCGCTGGGGCTAGCGGGGGCGGTGCTGCAAGGCCTGTTGCGGAACCCGCTGGCCGATCCCGGCGTGCTGGGCGTGTCGGCCACGGCGGCGCTGGGCGCGGCGGGGGCCATCGTGCTGGGCGCGGCGGCCATTCCCGGACTGGTCGAGAGCGCGGCTCTGATCGGGGCGGCGCTGGCCGGGTTGTTGCTGGTCGCCATCGCCGCGCGGGTGCGGGCGCCCGAGGCGCTGATCCTGTTCGGGGTGGCGCTGTCGAGTTTCGCGGGGGCGCTGACGGCCCTGATCTTCAACCTGTCGCCGTCGCCGATCGCCTCGGCCGAGGTGATGAACTGGCTGCTGGGCTCGGTGCAGAACCGCAGCTGGATCGATGTGGCGTGGGTGACGCCGGCTCTGGCCGTGGCCGCTGTCATTGCGGCGGGGGCGTCGCCGGGGCTGCGGATGCTGACCCTGGGCGAGGAGGCCGCGCGGGCCTCGGGCCTGTCGATGGGGCGGATGCGGGTGCTGGCGCTGATCGCCTCGGCGGTCGCGGCGGGGGCGGCGGTGGCCGTGGCGGGGGTGATCGGCTTCGTCGGTCTGGCGGCGCCGCATCTGGTGCGGGCGGCGGTGCGCGGCGATCCGGGACGGCTGCTGGCGCCCTCGGCGCTGGCGGGGGGGCTGATGTTGGTGCTGGCCGACCTGGCGGCGCGGCTGATGCCGACCGATCAGGAACTGAAGCTGGGTGTTTTCACGGCCCTGGTCGGAGCGCCTCTGTTCGCCCTGATCGCCTGGCGCGCGGCGCGGGAGTGGCGGCTGTGAGCGCCTTGCTGGAACTGGACGGCGTCGTCGCGCGCATGGGCGCGGCCACGGTGCTGGGCGGGGTCAGCCTGTCGGTCGCGGCGGGCGAGCTGGTCGCCCTGTGCGGGCCGAACGGGGCGGGCAAGTCCAGTGCCATCCGCGCGGCGCTGGGTTTGACACCCTTGCGCAGCGGGGCAGCAAGGCTGGGCGGCGAGGACGTGCACAAGCTGTCCGAGCGCGAGCGCGGCGCGCGGGCGGCCTATCTGCCGCAGGAACGGCATATCGCCTGGAACCTGCCGGCCGTCGAAGTCGCGGCGCTGGGCGCGCCCTTCCTGTCGGGGGATGCGGCGCTGGAGCGGGCGCGGGCGGCGCTGGATGAGGTCGGGGCCGGGCATCTGGCCGAACGCGGCGTGGCCGAGATGTCGGGCGGCGAGCGGGCGCGGGTGCTGCTGGCGCGGGCGCTGGTGGTTCAGGCGCCCCTGCTGCTGGCCGATGAGCCCATCGCCGGGCTGGACCCGGACGCGCAGCTTCTGGTGCTGGAACGGTTGAGGGCGCGGGCCGATGCGGGCGGCGGGGTGCTGGTCAGCCTGCACGACCTGACGCTGGCGGCGCGGATGGCGGATCGGGTGTTGGTACTGAACGCGGGGCGCGTGGAGGCGGACGCCGCTCCGGTCGAGGCCCTGTCGCCCGCCGTGCTGCGCTCGACCTTCCATCTGGAGGGCCGCTGGGTGGAGGCCGAAGACGGGCCGCTGTTGGCGGCCCGCCGCCTAGCTTAAGGCTGATAGGGGCGGGGACCGCTTGACGGCGGCGTGCCGCGCGCCAGGTCGGCGGAGGGCGTCAGCGGGGCCGAGCCGCCGTTCAGGCGGGCGCGATAGACCTGCATATTCTCCATCACCCGCATCATGTAGTTGCGCGTCTCGGTGAAGGGGGCGCATTCGATGAAGTCGATGGGGTCGACCTGCTGGCTGCGCGGATCGCCGCAGCGGGCTACCCACTGCGGCGGACGAGCAGGACCGGCGTTGTAGCCAACCGTCGCCAGCAGCGGCGAACCGCCGAAATTGTTGATCAGCTCGCCCAGGTGATAGCTGCCCAGCCGCATATTGGCGTCCGGGTCCCACAACTGCTCGGCCGAGAAGCCGATGCCCATGCGGCGGGCTACGCCTTGGCCGGTCGCGGGCAGGAGCTGCATCATGCCGCGCGCGTCGGCGCCGGAGCGGGCCAGAGGGTCGAAGCTGGATTCCTGACGCGTGATGGCCAGGGTGAATTCCAGCGGTGCCGCGCCGGAAGTCGGCGGCGGCATCCGCACGGGATACATACGTTCGGGCATGACGAAGCCGCGCTGGCTGGCGGCGCGTCCAACCATCATCGAGCCGAACTGGTCGCCATAGCCCTGCATCAGGTCGAACAACTGGGTCAGGTCGTAGGGCGAGGGCAGGGTGTCGTCGAGGTGGTAGGCGAAGACCCGCATCAGGGTCCTTTCGCCCGCCGCGCCCAGGATCCGGGTGGCGCGCACGACCTCATTGCCCTCGAAGCGGTTGACGTCCTCGGGCGTCGGGGCCGGTTCACCCGGCAGGGTCAGGGTGGTGGCTCCGGCCTTTTCAGCGGCCAACTGGCCATAGAAGGTCTGCCAGTGTTCGGCGCCGGCCTGATACCAGCGCTGGGCGCCGGCGCGGTCGCCGCGCGCCTCGGCGGCGCGGCCCAGCCAGTAGAGGGCGCGGCCCTGGGTGATCGGGGTCGAGGAGGCGTTGCGCAGGGTCTCGAAATGCTGGGCCGCCGTCGCCGGATCGTTCAGCTTGGTCAGAGCGACCCAGCCGGCGAAGAATTCCGCGTCCACCTTGCGCTCGCCCGAGGGGAAGCCGTGGCCATTCATGGCGGCGTAGGCGGCGCGGGGATTCCCCTGCTGCAGGGCGTCCAGGAAGTAGTTGCGTCGTTCGCTCCACAGCGTGTCCTGACCTTCCTGGTGCGAGGGCGCGGCGGGCAGGGCGGACAGCAGGGGGAAGGCTTCGGATTGGCGACCGGCCGAGCGCAGCAGGCGCACCCGTTCCAGCACCACGGCCGGGTCATTGGCCTGGGCGGGCGTCAGGCCCGCGACGATGGCGTCGGGCGAATAGGCGGTGCGCAGGGCCATCACGGCGTTCGCGACGGCCTGACGGTCGGCGGGGACCATATAGGTCATGGCGCGGGTCGCCGGACCGTGCGGACCGAGCAGCAGCATATCGAGGCGGGCGACGTGGTCGTCGGGCGTGAGCCAGCCGCTCCAGCGGGCGGCGATCCGCGACTGCTGGGCCTCCTCGAAGGATCGGGTGCGCCACCAGTCGCGGATCAACGCCTGGGCGTCGCGGCGCTGGCCCTTCTGCTCCTGGGCGCCCGCCAGGACGATGGCGCCTTCGGCGGTTGTCGGTGCGGAACCGTTGAAGAAGGCGAGGACCGTGTCGGGCGAGGCGCCGGCCAGGTCGAGGGCGCGCTCGCCTGCCGCCCGGCGCGAATCATCGCGCGGCCAGTGGGCCAGATCAGTCTGGGCGCGGGCCAGGTCGGTGAAGGAAAGCTGCCTGTCCGAGGTGTCGACCAGGGCCCACTCGACCAGCTTCCTGGCCGTGGGATCGGAAATCTGACGCATGATCGATTGCGTGACGACCACGTCGCGCGCGCGGGCGGCGGCCAGACCCTGCTGGAACAGAGCCATGTCCTGACCGCTGATGACGCCGTTCTGGCTGGCGGCGTAGGGCGCGGGGGCGCTGTTCAGCACGTCCTGGGTCGGCGGAGTCAGAATCGCCAGGGCTGCGGCCACGGTCGTCGCGATCATCAGATGTCCGATCCTCATTCATCACTGGTTGCGGCCGAGCGGCGAGCAACCTACGCTCCCTGCCTCTTCAAAAGGGCGGCGTGCCGTCCGAAACTCCGTGCAGGTAACTTGTTTCAATGACCGCCCCCTTGTTCAAGGGCGTGATCACCGCCTTGATCACACCTCTTCGTGACGGAAACGTGGACGAAGGGGCTTTTGAAAAACTCCTGGAACGTCAGATCGCTGCTGGCGTCCATGGCGTCGTCCCGGTCGGCACGACCGGCGAAAGCGCCACCCTTCGCATGGACGAGCACAAGCGCGTCATCGAGCAGTGCGTGAAGATCGCCGCCGGGCGCGTGCGCGTGATCGCCGGCGCCGGGTCGAACGCCACGCATGAAGCGATCGAGCTGTCGAGCTTCGCCAAGCAGGTCGGCGCGGATGCGACCCTGGTGGTGACGCCCTATTACAACAAGCCCTCGCAGGAAGGCATGATCGCCCACTTCGAGGCGATCTCTGACGCCGTTCAGATCCCCATGCTGCTCTACAACGTTCCGAGCCGTTGCGGCGTCGATCTGTCGAATGAGGCGGTCGCGCATCTGGCGAACAATCCGAACATCGTCGGCATCAAGGACGCCACCAGCGACATCTCACGGGTCAGCTGGATGCGCAGCCATATCAGCGGGCCGTTCGATCTGATCAGCGGCGATGACGCCACCTGGCTGGGCTATGCCGCCAGCGGCGGCGTGGGCGTGATCTCGGTCACCTCGAACGTCGCGCCGGAAGCCATGGTCGCCATGTATGACGCGGTTGCCGCCGGTGACTACGCCACCGCTCGGGCCTGGCAGGATCGTCTGATCGGTCTGCACAAGGCCCTGTTCCTCGACAACTCGCCGTCGCCGGCCAAGTATGCCCTGGCCAAGCTGGGCCTGTGCGGCGAGGAAGTCCGCCTGCCGCTGTCGCTGACCCGCGACTCCGTCAAACCGCAGATCGATCAGGCCATGGTGGAAGCCGGGGTCGTCTGATGTCTGCTGATGCGCCCAAGAAGGTGATCGCCGAGAACCGGCGCGCGCGCTTCGACTATTTCCTCGAGGATTACATCGAGGCCGGGATCCAGCTGCTGGGCACCGAGATCAAGGCGCTGCGCGACGGTCGGGCCAATATCGCCGAAAGCTATGCGGCGGTGGAGGGGCGCGAGATCGTGCTGATCAACTCGGACATCCCGCCCTACAAGCAGGCCAACCGCTTCAACCACGAGCCGCGCCGCCACCGTAAGCTGCTGCTGCACCGCAAGCAGATCGACAAGCTGATCGGCGCCGTCCAGCGCGATGGGCGGACGATCATTCCGGTGCGCCTGTATCTGAACGAAAAGGGCAAGGCCAAGCTCGAGATCGCTCTGGCCAAGGGCAAGAAGCTGCACGACAAGCGCGAGGCCTCGGCTGAGCGTGACTGGCAGCGCGACAAGGCCCGCCTGCTGCGCGACAAGGGCTGAGTTTGCGGTTCCGCTTTGCGGCGGGACCGACGCGCGATAAACGACAACTCATGGGGCGCGTCTTGCGGAGTTCACGGTGAAGATAGCCGAACGCTGGTTCGTGATGGCGGGCGTCGCCTTGCTGGGCGGCATCGCCGTGGCCGGGCTGGTCGTGGCCATCTATGCGGCCTGGGTCCTGCACGACATGCCGGATGCATCCGAGCTGGCGGACTATCGTCCGGCGACGGCGACGCGCGTTTTCGCCGGCGACGGGACCCTGATCGGCGAGTTCTCGGACGAGCGTCGCATCTATGTCACCTATGACCAGGTGCCGGAACAGGTGATCCACGCCTTCCTGGCGGCGGAAGACAGCCATTTCTTCCAGCACGGCGGCATCGACGTGTCCGGCATCGGCCGGGCCATGTTCAAGAACGTGTTCAACGTCCTGTCAGGGCGACGCCTTGAAGGCGGCTCGACCATCACCCAGCAGGTGGCCAAGAACGTCCTTCTGACCAATGAATCCAGCCTGAACCGCAAGCTGAAGGAGGCCATCCTTTCCAGCCGTCTGGAAGCGACGCTGACCAAGGAACAGATTCTCGAACTGTATCTGAACGAGATCTATCTGGGCTATCGCTCCTACGGCGTGGCCTCGGCGGCCTACAACTATTTCGGCAAGTCGCTGAGCCAGCTGACGCCGGATGAAGCGGCCTTCCTGGCGGCTCTGCCCAAGGGGCCGAACAACTATAATCCGAAACGCCATCCCGAGGCCGCCAAGGGCCGTCGTGACTGGGTTCTGGGCGAGATGGCGGACAACAAGTGGCTGTCGCAGGAAGATCTGGCGACGGCTCTGGCCCGACCGTTGAACACCCGCGCCGCCCCGCGTCGGGCTGAATACGCCGACGCCGATTTCTTCGTCGAAGAGGCGCGCCGTCGCGCCATCGGCCTGTTCGGTCAGGAAGAGGTCAATCGCGGCGGCTACTATATGCGCACGACGCTGGACCCCAAGCTGCAGTCCGCCGCGCGCGACGCCCTGATGAAGGGGCTGGAGAACTATGACCGTCGCCACGGCTGGCGCGGCGCCTGGGGCACGACCGATTTCGCCGAGGGCTGGCAGGCCGCGGCGCTGAGAAGGGCCTCTCCGCCCGAGCGCCGCACCTGGCAGGCGGCCGCCGTCGAAAGCGTCAGTGGCAACAATGTGCGCGTGCGTACCGCCAGGGACGACCGCACGGGCTCGCTGCTCGTCTCCGACGCCGCCTGGGCCAACGCCAACCGCCCGCTGAAGCGCGGCGACCTGATCTTCGTCGAGCCGCAGGGCGGCCAGTTCGCTTTGAAACAGGTGCCGGCGGTGAACGGCGCCCTGGTGGCCATCGAGCCGCAGTCGGGCCGGGTCCTGGCCATGGTCGGCGGCTATTCCTACGCCCTGTCCAGCTTCAACCGGGCCACCCAGGCTGAACGCCAGCCGGGCTCGGCCTACAAGCCCTTCGTCTATGCGGCGGCGCTGGAAGGCGACTTCACCCCGGCGTCGATCGTGCTGGATGCCCCGATCAGCTTCGCCGGCGGCCCCAACGGCGGCCGCTGGACGCCCGAGAACTACAGCCGCCAATATTACGGACCCCAGACCCTGCGTCGCGGGCTGGAGTTGTCGCGCAACGTCATGACCGTGCGTCTGGCCCAGGCGGTCGGCATGAAGAACGTCGTCGACCTGTCCAAGAAGATGGGCGTGGCCGACAATATGCAGCCGAACCTGTCGGTGTCGCTGGGTGCGGGGGAGACCACCCCCTACCGCCTGACCGCCGCCTACGCCGCCTTCGTCAACGGCGGGCGCCGGGTTGATCCCTATCTGATTGAACTGGTTCAGGACCGGAACGGCCAGACCATCCACCGGGCTGACCGCCGCCAGTGCCGCGACTGCAACCGGGGCTTCAGCGGCCAGGAATCGCCGCGCTTGCCAGATCGCGGAACTCAGGTGATCGACCCGATCACCGCCTATCAGGTCAGCTCCATGCTGGAGGGCGTGATCCAGCGCGGCACCGGCGCCAGCGCCCGCGGCCTGGGCCGCTGGGTCGGCGGCAAGACCGGGACGACCAATGAATACCGTTCGGCCTGGTTCGTGGGCTTCTCCAGCGACATCGTGGTCGGCGTCTTCGTGGGCTTCGACGACAACCGCTCGCTGGGCGGCGGCGAGGCCGGGGCGGCGACCGCCGTGCCGATCTTCACCGACTTCATGCAGGTCGCGCTGCGAGAACGCCCCGCGCGGCCCTTCGTCCGACCCAAGAACGCCGTCTTCCGCACGGTCAACGGCATCGAGGAAGCCTTCCGCCCTGGCACCGAACGCCAGATTCGCGAGGAGGCGCCGCGTCCGACGCAGCCCCAGGGGCCGCAGAACTACAACGACGTGATCCGCCGCGAACAGGACGCCGGCCAGGCCCCGTCGTCCGCCGCGCCCGCCGCCGTCGCCCCGCCTCCGCCCAAGAAGGAGCCGGCCGAGGACTTGAGCGGACTCTACTGAACCTCTAGTTAGGCCCATCAATCCGGCGCGCCTGTCCGCAGGCGCGCCGTTGTCATCTTGCTTTCCCTATCGGTCCGCACGCGGTGCGGCCCTGTTTGAGGGAAGGCGTTTGTTCGCAGGAGTTTGCGATGAGACCGGATGTTGAGGCCATGAAGGCCGACATCGAGCAGAGCGTCGCTCTGCTCAGGAGGCGTCTTTGACTGGGATGTCTCGCTTCGAAAACTGGATGAGCTGAACGCTCGGGTCGAGGATCCGACCCTGTGGGATAACCCCGAACAGGCTCAGGCCGTCAGCCGCGATCGTTCGCGTCTGGAAGGCCAGATCAACAGCGTCCGTGCGCTGGAGAATGATCTGGAAGAAGGCGTCATGCTGGCCGACATGGCCGACGAGGAGGGCGACGAGGCCACCCTCGAAGACGCCCGCGAACAGCTGCGCGGCGTCAAGGATCGTGCCGCCCGCGCCGAACTGGAAGCCCTGTTGTCCGGCGAGGCCGACGGCAATGACGCCTATCTGGAAGTGAACTCCGGCGCCGGCGGTACCGAGTCCAACGACTGGGCCGGCATGTTGCTGCGGATGTATTCGCGCTGGGCCAAGGCCCACGGCTACGTAGTCACGATCGAAGCCCACGAAGAGGGCGAACAGGCCGGGGTCAAGTCGGCCACCATCCTGGTCGAGGGGCCCAACGCCTATGGCTGGCTGAAGTCGGAATCGGGCGTGCACCGTCTGGTCCGCATCAGCCCCTATGACGCGGCGGCCAAGCGCCACACCAGCTTCGCCTCCATCGGGGTGTCGCCGGTCGTGGATGATACGATCGAGATCGATATCAACCCGTCCGACGTGCGGACCGACACCTATCGCGCCTCCGGCGCTGGCGGTCAGCACATCAACAAGACGGACTCGGCCGTGCGCCTGACGCACATTCCGACCAATACCGTGGTCGCCTGTCAGGCCGGTCGTTCGCAGCACCAGAACCGCGACATGGCGTGGAAGATGCTGCGCGCCCGTCTGTACGAACTGGAACTGCAGAAGCGTGAGGCGGCGGCTCAGGCCCTGGCCGACGCCAAGACCGACATCGGCTGGGGACACCAGATCCGATCCTACGTCCTGCAGCCCTATCAGATGGTCAAGGACCTGCGCACCGAGGTCGAGACCTCGGACACGCAAGGGGTTCTGGACGGCGATCTCGACGCCTTCATGGGCGCAGCCCTGGCGGCCCGGGTCGGCGAGACGCGCGACGGGAACTAAAAAAGGGGCGGCCTGCGGGCCGCCCCTTTTCATTTGTCCGAAGCGCCGGATCAGGCGGCGGGCTTGGCCTCGACCTTGTCCGGCTTGTTGGCGGCGGCGGGCTTTTCAGCCGGGGCGTCCAGCATGTTGGCGCCCGGCGTGTCGCGCTTGGCCTGGGTGCAGCGGCCCTGGAACCAGGCGCCTTGTTCGATCGACAGCTGCTCCTGGGTGATGTCGCCCTCGATGCGGGCGGTGGCGAACAGCTTGACCTGCTTGGCGACGATGGCGCCCGAGACGCGGCCGCGCACCTCCAGAATATCGGCGTGGACCGTGCCCTCGACCGAGCCGCCTTCGCCGATGGTGACGCGCACGACGCGGATGTCGCCCTTCAGCGAGCCATCGACCTGAAGCTCTCCGGCACCCGAGATGTTGCCTTCATATTTCACGCCGGCCGACAGGGTCGACAGGCTGGACGAACGGGCGGCGGGCCGCGACGGCTCAGGCGCGCGCTGTGCGGCGGCGGGCGAGGGCGTAGCGGCAGGCGTCGGCTCCGGCGCGGGCGGGATGCCTAGGCCGCTGGACGGGTTGTCGTAAGGCTTGCTCTTGTTGAACATGGTGCTCTCCGCATCTCGCCAGCAAGGCCGGCCTAATCCTACTCATAGCCCCTTGAGCAGCAGTTAGGGTCAGGTCGGCGACGGAGGCAAGCTTGGCCTCAGAGCATTCCGCGGATCAATACACCCGTCAGAGTGACTGAGCCGCTTCCAGCACCTGTTCGGCGTGGCCCTTGACCTTGACGTTGCGCCAGACGCGGCGGACCAGGCCCGCGCCGTCGATCAGGAAGGTGGCGCGTTCGACGCCCATGTATTCGCGGCCGTAGAGCTTCTTCTGGACCCAGACGCCGTAAGCCTCGCAGACCACGCCGTCCTCGTCGGAGCCCAGAACGACCTTGAGGTCATGCTTGGCCTTGAAGCGGTCCAGTTTCTTCACCGCATCGCGCGAGACGCCGATGACGACAGCGTTCGCCGTGGCGAACTGGTCGGCCAAGGCCGAGAAGTCCAGCCCCTCGGTCGTGCAGCCGGGGGTGTCGGCCTTGGGGTAGAAGTAGAGGATGACCGCGCGGCCTTTCAGCCCTTCCAGCGTGACGCGGCCGTCGCCGTCGGTGGCGAGGTCGAACGCGGGGGCGGCCTGGCCTTCGGTGATGTCGGTCATCCTCTTTGCTCCTTAGACCGGCTTGACCAGCACGATCTTCTTCTTGCCGGCGGCTAGCTTGAGCACGCCGTCGGCGTTGATGTCGCCAGCCTCGATCAGGCGCGCGCCGTCGGCGATCGCTTCGTCGTTCAGACGCAGGCCGCCGCCCTGGGCTAGGCGACGAGCCTCGCCGTTGGAGGCGGTCAGGCCGGCCTTGGTCACGACGGCGGCGATCATGGCGCCGATCACCTCATCCTTCGGCAGTTCGACGGTCGGCAGGTCGGCCGACAGCTGGCCTTTTTCGAAGGCGGCCTCGGCGGCGGCGCGAGCGGCCTGGGCCGCTTCCGAGCCGTGCAGCATCGAGGTCGCGGCGTCGGCCAGGGCCTTCTTGGCCTCGTTGATCTCAGCGCCTTCCATGGCCTCGAACAGCGCGATCTGGTCCAGCGGCAGGTCGGTGAACAGGCGCATGAAGCGACCGACGTCGGCGTCCTCGGCGTTGCGCCAGAACTGCCAGTAGTCATAGGGGCTGAGCTGCTCGGCGTTCAGCCAGACCGCGCCCTGCGCCGTCTTGCCCATCTTGCCGCCCGAGGCCGTGGTCAGCAGCGGCGTGGTCAGGCCGTAGGAGGCCTTCTGGTCCACGCGGCGCACCAGATCGACGCCCGAGGTGATGTTGCCCCACTGGTCCGAGCCGCCCATCTGCAGCGTCACGTTCAGCGAGCGGTTCAGCTCCAGGAAGTCCACCGACTGCATCAGCATGTAGTTGAACTCGAGGAAGGTCATCGGCTGCTCGCGCTCGAGGCGCAGCTTGACCGAGTCGAAGCTCAGCATCCGGTTGACCGTGAAGTGGGTGCCGTAATCACGCAAGAACTCGACGTAGCCGAACTTGGACAGCCATTCGTCATTGTCGACCATGACCGCGTCCGACGGGCCATCGCCGAAGGTCAGGAACTTTTCGAACACGGTCTTGATCGAGGCGATGTTGGCCTGGATGGTCTCGTCGGTCAGTTGCGGGCGCGAGGCGTCCTTGCCGGTCGGGTCGCCGACCTTGGTCGTGCCGCCGCCCATCAGGACGACGGGCTTGTGCCCGGCCTGCTGCAGACGGCGCAGCATCATGATCTGGATCAGGCTGCCGACGTGCAGGCTGGGGGCCGTGGCGTCGAAGCCGATGTAGGCCGTCACGATCCCGTTCGAGGCGGCCTCGTCCAGCTCCACCGGGTGGGTCACCTGGTGAATATAGCCGCGCGATTGCAGGGTCTTGAGGAAGTCGGACTTGAAGGCTTGGTCGGTCATGGACGGCTCCGTAGCAGGGATGCCGGCGGCCGTCTTCCTTTCGGGAAGTCGCGCCGCCAGCGAAGGCGGCACGAGATCGCGGCCGCTCGCTAGCTCAGCGAACGGTAATACAGGCCGGAAATGGCGCGGACGGCGATCATGGGCGCTAGCTACGGCGTGCGCGACGTGGCAGTCAACCCGCCATGACGACCTCCTCCTCGACCAAGACCCTTCGCGTGCTCGGCTTCATGACCGGCACCTCGCTCGACGCCGTGGACATGGCGGTGATCGAAACCGATGGCGAGAACATCATCAGCTTTGGCCCGGCCGGCGAGATGAAGCTGGACGCCGAGACGCGCGCCATCGTCGAGGACGCCATTGAGGACGCCCTGGACTGGGAGCGCGATGAGGAAGAACCCGACAGCTTCGAGGACGCCCGCATGGCCGTGGCGGACGCCCATCTGGCGGCGGCGCTCAGCTTCATGGCGGTGAACGGCGTGAAGTCCAGCGCCCTGGATCTGGTCGGGGTGCATGGTCAGACCGTGCTGCACGAGGCGCCGACGCCGGAGCTGCCGGGCCGCACCGTACAGTTGATCGACGCGCTCAGCGTGGCCGAGGGGCTGGGCGTGCGCACCGCCTATGATTTCCGCAGCGCGGACGTGGCGGCGGGCGGGCAGGGGGCGCCCCTGGCCCCCGTCTATCATGCGGCCCTGGTGAAGAAGGCGGGCCTGAGCGGGCCGGTCGCCGTGCTGAACCTGGGCGGGGTCGGCAACATCACCCTGATCCGCGCTGACGGCGGTCTGGAGGCCTTCGACACCGGCCCGGCCAACGGCATGGTCGACCTGCTGGTCCAGTCGCGCGGCAAGAAGCGCATGGATGAAGGTGGTCGTCTGGCGGCGGCGGGAACTGTCGATCAGGCCGTGCTGGACGCCTATCTGGCCCATCCCTATTTCGCGGCGACGGGGCCGAAGTCGCTGGATCGGTTCGACTTCTCGCTGGACCCGGTGGCGGGCTTGTCGCTGGAGGACGCGGCGGCGACGCTGACGGCCTTTGCGGCCCAGGCTGTGGCGCTAGGCGTGGCGCGCTGCTCGGAACGTCCGACCAAGGTCGTGGCCTGCGGCGGCGGGCGGCATAATCCGGTGCTGCTGGGGGCCATCCGCGAGCGCGCGGGCGTGCCGGTCACGACCGCCGAGGACGAGGGCTGGCGCGGCGACTCGATCGAGGCCGAGGCCTTCGCCTTCCTGGCCGCGCGCTGTCTGCTGGGCCTGCCGATCAGCTTCCCCGGCACGACGGGCGTGGCCGAACCCATGACCGGCGGCCGTATCGTGGAGCCCGGCGAACAGTGAGCCTGGCCCAATCCCAGCGGTTCTGGGGCGTCGCCAGCGGCGTGGCGGCCGGGGCCCTGTGGGGGCTGGTCTTCCTGGCGCCCAAGGTCGCGCCCGAGGCCTCGCCGATGATGCTGACGGCGGGACGCTACCTCGCCTATGGCCTGATCGCCGCCCTGCTGATCGCCCCGCGCTGGCGGCGCGTGACCGCAGCGCTGGATTGGAAGGCGTGGCGGGCGCTGGCCTGGCTGAGCCTGGCCGGGAACATCGTCTATTTCGTCTTCCTGGTGGTCAGCGTCCATTTCGCCGGCGTCGGGGCCTCGGCCCTGATCGTCGGCATGGTGCCGGTCGTGGTGGCCCTGTGGGGGCTGAAGGACAAGGATTCGCCGCCGCTGGCGCGCGTGGCGCCGCCTATCGCCGTGGCGGCCCTGGCGGTCGGCCTGATCGGCTGGGAATCCCTGAGCCAGACGGGCGCTGCGGGCCATGACGGCCTGCAGACCCTGATCGGTCTGGCCTGCGCGCTGGCCGCCCTGCTGTCGTGGTCGGCCTTCGCGGTTGGTAACAGCCGCTGGATGGGGCGGCTTCCCGACGTTTCGCCGCACGACTGGTCGCTGCTGACCGGCGTGGTCACGGGCGGGTTCGCCCTGTTGCTGGCCGTCCCGGCGCTCCTGACCATGGGCGCCTGGTCGGGCGAAGCCTGGATGCGGCTGATCGGTGTCAGCGTCGCCGTCGCCGTCCTCGCCTCCATCATCGGCAACGCCTTCTGGAACCAGGCCAGCCGCCTGCTGCCCCTGACCATGTTGGGCCAGATGATCGTGTCAGAGACCCTGTTCGCCTTCCTCTACGGCTCCTCTGGGAAGGGCGCGGGCCGACCGTCATCGAGGTCGTCGCCATGATCCTGATGGTCGTCAGCGTCGTTTGGTGCGTGCGCGCCCACCGACCTGCAGCCCTCGCGGCGGCGGAGGGCGACCACTGAGTCATTTGCGTTTCCTGGCGAACGCGCGGCTCGGGTTCGCGTTAGCAACAGTGCGGACCGGGCCCCTCTGGCGACCCTGATCGTGATGTCGGACCGCAAGGATCGCAGTGTGCGCGGTCATGGTTGAGTGCGGTCTCGAGGCGTCGAATGGAGTTTCTTGTCGTCGACTGGATGGGGAAGCCGGCCTGGATGTGGGCGGCCTTCATCGGCGTGGTCGTCGCTTTGTTGGCGCTGGATCTTGGCGTCCTGCACCGGACAGAGCGCGAGATCGGCGTTCGCGAGAGCCTGCTGCTGTCGGCCATGTACATCGTCATCGCCCTGTTGTTCGGCGGCTGGGTGTGGCGAGAGCTGGGGGCGGACAGCGGTCTGGAGTTTCTGACCGGGTTCGCCGTCGAGAAAAGCCTGGCGATGGACAATGTCTTCGTCATCGCCCTGATCTTCACCGCGTTCGGCATCCCGCGCCTCTATCAGCACCGGGTGCTGTTCTGGGGTGTGCTGGGCGTCATCATACTGAGGGCGGTGATGATCGCGGGCGGCGCGGCCCTGGTCAGCCGGTATGAATGGGTGCTGTACGTCTTCGCGGCCTTCCTGATCTTCACGGGAGGAAGGATGATCACCGCCCGACGGGGGGCGGATGCGAATGTCGGACACGGCGTCCTCACCTGGCTGAAGCGGCGGATCAAGGTGACGGACAGCCTGCACGGCCATCATTTCTTCGTGCGTCAGCTGAACCGTCGGGGTCAGGCGACGCTGCGGGCCACGCCGCTGTTCCTGGCCCTGGTGACGATCGAGATCGCCGACGTCATCTTCGCCGTGGATTCCGTGCCGGCGGTCTTCGCCATCACGACCGACACCTTCGTCGTCTATACGTCCAACATTTTCGCCATTCTGGGGCTTCGGGCGCTGTATTTCGCGCTGGCGGCGGTGATGCACCGCTTCGCCTATCTGAAGCAGGCGCTGGCGGTCCTGCTGGTCTTTATCGGGGGGAAGGTCTTCGCCGCGCCCCTGCTGGGGCTGGAGAAGTTTCCGCCGGCGATCTCGCTCGGCGTGACGGCCGCCATCCTGGCCGCGGGCATCCTGTGGTCGATATGGAAGACCCGGGCCGAAGCCCGGGTCGACACATAAGCCTGATCAGGCCGGGTTTTCTTCCAGGCGCTTGTCCAGATAGGCGCCGACGCGACGCTCGACCGCGCCGATATGGTCCTGCCAGAAGTGGCTCGCGCCCTCTTCCAGTTCATAGTCGATGACGATGCCTTTTTGCGTGCGCAGCTTGTTGACCACGCGCTCGACCTCGACCGGCGGCACCACGGTGTCGGCCGTGCCGTGCAGGAACAGGCCCGAGGCCGGGCAGGGAGCCAGGAAGCTGAAATCGTACATGTTCGAGGGCGGCGACACTGAGATGAAGCCGTCCGTTTCCGGCCGACGCATCAACAGCTGCATCCCGATATAGGCGCCGAACTGGTAGCCGGCGACCCAGGTCTGGGTGGCGGCGGGGTTGTTGGCTTGCAGCCAGTCCAGGGCCGTGGCCGCGTCGGCCAGCTCGCCGATGCCGCTGTCGAACTCGCCCTGCGACTTGCCGACGCCGCGCGAGTTGTAGCGCAGCGTGGCGAAGCCGCGCTGGACGAACAGCTGGTGCAGGGTCACCGCCACCGGGTTGTTCATATGCCCGCCCGCCTTGGGGTGCGGGTGCAGGATCAGGGCGATGGGCGCGTTGGGGCGCTTGCCGGGCGAATAGCGGCCTTCGATGCGGCCCGAGGCGCCGGGAAGAATGACTTCAGGCATGGATCAGCGGAATCCTGTCTTCAACTGTCGTTTCGCGGGCGGACAATACTTGACCAACACAGTAGGACTTTCTAAGTCCGCACAGCGTGGCGCACTTGTCTGCGAGGGCGCGGGTTCTAGCACAAGAGCCCCGAAAAGCGCGTAAATTTTGAGGGCTTTTGATGCGCCTGTCGACAAAAGGACGATACGCCGTGATGGCGATGGCCGATCTGGCGCGCAACGGCGCCGACCGGGCGGTGTCGCTGGCCGAGATCGCGACGCGTCAGGAAATCTCTCTCAGCTATCTGGAGCAGTTGTTCGCACGCTTGCGCAAAAGCGGTCTGGTCAAGAGCGTGCGCGGCCCCGGCGGCGGCTATCGCCTAGCCCGCGAGGCGCATGAGACGGCGGTGGCCGAGATCGTTCTGGCGGTCGACGAGCCCATCCGCGCCACGCGCTGCGTCGGCGCCGGGTCGCCCAAGGGCTGCATGATCAAGGGCGAACGCTGCATCACCCACCACCTGTGGGAAGACCTGGGTCAGGAGATCCACCGCTACCTCGCCAGCGTCAGTCTGGAGGACGTGATCCAGAACCGCACGGGTCAGGCGCGCATGGGTGCAACCCCGACTGCTGCGGGCATGGAGGCGGCGGCGTGAGCGTCTATCTGGATTACAACGCCTCGGGACTGGTTCGTCCCGAAGTGCAAGACATTATGGCCAAGGCCCTGGCCGACAACGGCAATCCGTCGGCGGTGCACGCCGCCGGTCGCCGGGCGCGGGCGCGCATCGAGACGGCGCGGGCCCAGGTGGCCGAACTGGTCGGCGCCGATCCCACCGCTGTCATCTTTTCCTCGGGCGGCACGGAATCCAACGCCCAGGCTGTCGTCAGCGCTTTGGCAGCGGGCTGCGAGCGGCTGATCGTCGGCGCGACCGAGCATCCTTGCGTGGCTGAAGCCGCCGCTGTCAGCGGCGTTCCGGTCGAGGTCCTGCCGGTCGATGAGAACGGCGTGGTCGACTTGGCCTGGCTGGCCGAGGCGCTGGCGCGTCCTGGCCGCGCGGTCGTGGCCATCCATCATGCGAACAATGAAAGCGGCGTGATCCAGCCCATCGCTGAGGCGGCGGCTCTGGTTCGTGCGGCAGGCGGCTGGCTGCACGTCGACGCTATCCAGTCGGCGGGCAAGATCCCGGTCGATATGCGGGCTCTGGACGCGGACAGTCTGACCCTGTCGGCGCACAAGCTGGGCGGACCGCAGGGCGTGGGCGCTCTGGTGCTGAAGGAAGGCGTCGCCGCCGTCCGCATCCTGCATGGCGCGGGTCAGGAGCGCGGCCTGCGCGCCGGGACCGAGAACGTGCCAGGCATCGCCGGCTTTGGTGTGGCCGCCGATTGCGCCGCGCGCGATCTGGACGCGGCCATGGCCCATGTCGCCTGGCGCGACGCGGCAGCGGCCAAGGTCGAGGCGGCCGGGGCGACCATTATCGGCGGCGCGGTCGAACGTCTGCCCAACACGCTGTTCATGGCCGTCGAAGGCTGGGACAGCCCGCAGCAGCTGATCACCCTGGATCTGGTCGGGGTCATGGTCTCGGCCGGTTCGGCCTGTTCGTCGGGCAAGGTCAAACCGTCGAAGGCGATCAGCGCCATGGGGCTGGATCATCTGGCGACCGGGGGCGTGCGCGTCTCCGGCGGCTGGGGCACGACGCAAGGCGACTGGGATCGGTTCGCCGAGGCCTGGGTCTCGGCCTGGGAAAAGCACAAGGCGCGCCTGTCTGAGCGCGTGAAGGAAGTCGCGTAAGTTATGGCTGCTGTTAAGGAAACTGTCGAAGCTGTCGCCGCGCTGGAGAAGTATGCGCACGGCTTCACCTCGGACATCGAGCAGGAGTTCGCGCCCAAGGGTCTGAACGCCGACATCGTTCGCTTCATCTCCGAAAAGAAGGGCGAGCCGGAGTGGATGCTGGAATGGCGCCTGGCCGCCTTCGAGCGCTGGCTGGCGATGGAGGAGCCGACCTGGGCGGCGGTGAAATATGAGCCTGTCGACTATCAGGACCTCTACTATTACGCCGCGCCGAAGCAGAAGGAGGGGCCGAAGTCCCTCGACGAGGTCGATCCCGAACTGCTGGCCGTTTACGCCAAGCTGGGCATCCCGCTGAAGGAGCAGGAGGTTCTGGCCGGCGTGCAGGGCGCCCCCAAGGTGGCCGTGGACGCCGTCTTCGACAGCGTCTCGGTCGTGACCACCTTCAAGGAAGAACTGGCCAAGGTCGGCGTGATTTTCATGCCGATTTCCGAGGCCTTGCGCGAATATCCTGATCTGGTGCGCCAATATCTCGGCTCGGTCGTGCCGGTGTCGGACAACTATTTCGCGGCCCTGAACAGCGCGGTCTTTTCGGACGGGTCCTTCGTCTACATCCCGCCGGGCGTGCGCTGCCCGATGGAGCTGTCGACCTATTTCCGCATCAACGCCAGCCAGACCGGCCAGTTCGAGCGGACCCTGATCATCGCCGACAAGGGCAGCTACGTCTCCTATCTGGAAGGCTGCACCGCGCCGATGCGCGACGAGAACCAGCTGCACGCGGCGGTCGTGGAGATCGTGGCCCTGGACGACGCCGAGGTGAAATACTCGACGGTTCAGAACTGGTACCCCGGCGACGCCGAGGGCAAGGGCGGCATCTACAACTTCGTCACCAAGCGCGCCGACTGCCGCGGCGACCGGTCGAAGGTCAGCTGGACCCAGGTCGAGACCGGCTCTGCCGTCACCTGGAAATACCCGTCCTGCATCCTGAAGGGCGAGGAAAGCTCGGGTGAGTTCTATTCCATCGCCATCACCAACGGACATCAGCAGGCCGACACCGGCACCAAGATGATCCACCTGGGCAAGAACTCGAAGTCCCGGATTATCGCCAAGGCGGTGTCGGCGGGCAAGTCGGACTCGACCTATCGCGGCCTGGTCTCGGTGCATCCCAAGGCGACGGGCGTGCGCAACTTCACCCAGTGCGACAGCCTGCTGATCGGCAAGGAGTGCGGCTCGCACACCATCCCCTATATCGAGGCCCGCAACGGCTCGGCCCAGCTGGAGCACGAGGCGACGACGACGCGCCTGTCGGAAGATCAACTCTTCTACGCCCAGCAGCGCGGCCTGTCGGAGGAGGAGGCGGTGGCCCTGCTGGTCAACGGCTTCGTCCGCGACGTCCTGCAGGAACTGCCGATGGAGTTCGCCGTCGAGGCGCAGAAGCTGGTGGCGATCAGCCTTGAGGGGAGCGTGGGGTGACGAGCTTCCACGAGCGCTTCTTCAATCGTCGGCTGACCGGCTTCTATCCCAAGGGACCGAAGGCGCGGCGCTTTGGTTTCATCGGCCTCGGCGTCTTCCTTGCTCTCGGCGCAACCGGCCTTGCCTTGCTTTTCAATGGGCAGAAGACCTTCGGCCAGATCGTCCTCGGCGCATTGGTCATTTTGATCATCGCTTACAACGGCTTTGTGTCCACTCGTTCGGACCTGTGAGAACCATGCTTTCTATCAACAACCTCCACGTCTCGGTCGCTGACAAGCCGATCCTCAAGGGCCTGACGCTCGAAGTGCCGGCGGGCGAAGTGCACGCCGTCATGGGGCCGAACGGGGCCGGCAAGTCGACGCTGGGCTACAGCCTGTCGGGCCGTCCCGGCTACGAAGTCACCGACGGTTCCGCCTCGTGGAACGGCAAGGATCTGCTGGACCTGGACCCGGCCGAGCGCGCGGCGGCGGGCGTCTTCCTGTCCTTCCAGTATCCGATGGAGATCCCCGGCGTTCCGGCCATGACCTTCATCCGCACGGCGCTGAACGCCCAGAAGCGGGCGCGCGGCGAGGAGGAGGTCTCGGCGCCCGCCTTCCTGAAACTGGTCAAGGCGGCGTCGCAGGCGCTGAAGATGGACTTCGACATGCTGAAGCGGCCGCTGAACGTCGGCTTCTCGGGCGGCGAGAAGAAGCGAATGGAGATTCTGCAGATGGCCCTGCTGGAGCCGTCGCTGCTGATCCTGGACGAGACGGACTCCGGCCTCGACATCGACGCCCTGCGCATCGTGTCGGAGGGGGTGAACGCCCTGCGTCGCGCCGACCGGTCCATGCTGGTCATCACCCACTATCAGCGCCTGCTGGACTACATCAAACCGGACAAGGTGCACGTGCTGGCCGCAGGCCGCATCGTCGCCTCGGGCGGGCCCGAACTGGCGCTGGAGCTGGAGGCGGAAGGGTACGACAAGTTCCTGCCGACCGCCGCGTGAGCGCCCCGGTTCGCATTGATCTGAAGGCCGTCGAGACCATTCCGTCGCGACGCACCGAGGCCTGGAAATATTCCGACCTGCGTCGCTGGGTTCGTGATGAACCGCCGCTGTCCCCCGCCTTGCCCGAAGGCGAGCCGAACGATGGGCCGTTCAAGGCGCTGACCACCAATGAGGTGTTGATCGCCAATGGTCGCCTGAACTGGTGGTCGGAAGACAGCCTTGAGGAAGGCATAGAGGTCGCGCATCACGCCGGCCCCGATGCGCCTCGTATGGCCGACGAGATGCCTATGGGGGCGCTGGCCGCCGCCAAGGCGCTGGAAGGCGTCTACATCATTTCATTCAAGGCGGGCGCGCCGCGCGCCCTTGCTCTGCGCCTGCTGAGCGATGCCGTGAAAACCGGTCACCATGCGCGTATCGGCGTGGTGGTCGAAACCGGCGCCCACGCCACCCTTCTGGAATCCCATGAGGGTTGGGGCGAAGCCTATCTGTCGAACACCCTGATCGAGTTCTTCGTCCATGAAGGCGCTACGCTTGAGCGTATCGTCCTGATCGAAGAGCCGCAGGATGCGATTTCGGTGACGTCTGCCGAAGTGCATCTCTCGAAGAACGCCGCCTATCGTCAGACCGTCGCGGCGACCGGTGCGCGGTTGCAGCGACTGGAAACCCGCATCGCTCATGCCGGGGAGGGCGCGACCGTTCGCATGGACGGTCTGTACGTGCTGAAGGGCGACCGCCACGTCGATCTGACCAGCGTCGTTGATCACCGGGGACCGGATGGTCAGACGTCTCAGCTTATCAAGGGCGTCGTCCACGACACGGCGCGCGGCGTGTTTCAGGGCAAGATCATCGTCGAGCGCGGGGCCGACGGCACCGACGCCCGCATGGGCCACCACGCCCTGATCGCCAGCGAGCGCGGCGAGATCGACGCCAAGCCTGAGCTGATCATCTATGCCGACGACGTGCAGTGCGCGCACGGCAACACGGTGGGGACGCTGGATGAAAGCGCGCTGTTCTACATGCAGCAGCGCGGCATTCCCGCCGACGAGGCCCGCGCCCTGCTGGTTCAGGCCTTCCTGTTCGAGGTCGTCGACCGCATCGAGGACGAGGCGGCGAAGGGCGTGGTGCGCGAATGGCTGACGGCTCGCCTATGACCAAATTCGATCCCTATGCCGCGCGGGCGCAGTTCCCGATCCTGTCGCGACAGGTGAACGGCAAGCCGCTGGTCTATCTGGACAACGCCGCCTCGGCGCAGAAGCCGCGCGCGGTGATCGACGCCATGGTGGGGGCGATGGAGGGCAGCTACGCCAACGTCCACCGGGGTCTGCACACCCTGTCGAACGAGGCCACCGAGGCCTTCGAGGCGGCGCGCGAGATCGTCGCCCGCTTCCTGAACGCGCCCTCGGGCGAGAACATCGTCTGGACCAAGGGCGGGACCGAGGCGATCAATCTGGTCGCCAACGGGATCGGCCTGAGCATCGAGCCGGGCGATGAGATCATCGTCACCGAGATGGAGCACCACTCCAACATCGTGCCCTGGCATCTGCTGCGCGAGCGCAAGGGCGCGGTGCTGAAATGGGCGCCGATCAAGGACGACGGCTCGCTGGACATGGCGGCCTTCGCCGACCTGCTGGGGCCGAGGACCAAGGTCGTCGCCGTCACCCACATGTCGAACGTGCTGGGCACCATCAATCCGATCGCCGAGATCACCTGTCTGGCCCACGCGGCCGGGGCCCGGGTGCTGGTCGACGGTTGCCAGGGCGCGGTTCATGCGACGCCGGACGTTCAGGCGGTCGGCTGCGATTGGTACGTCATCACCGGCCACAAGCTGTATGGCCCGACCGGCGTCGGCGCCCTCTACGGCACGACCGAGGCTCTGGAGAGCCTGCCGCCCTATCAGGGCGGGGGCGAGATGATCGAGACGGTCGAGAAGGAGCGCGTGACCTACGCCAAGCCGCCGCATCGGTTCGAGGCGGGCACGCCGCCGATCCTGGAGGCTGTCGGTCTGGGCGCGGCGCTGGAATGGTTGTCGGGCTTTGATCGGCAGGCCGTGGCTGCGCATGAGATGGCGCTTTACGATCACGCCCGTTCGCGGCTGGCCGACGCCGGCTGGCTGCGGGTGCTGGGCGAGGCCGAGGGCAAGGGCGCGCTGCTGACCTTCGCCGTCGAGGGCGCGCACGCTCATGACGTGGCCCAGATCATGGACCGCTACGGCGTCGCCGTGCGGGCCGGGCTGCACTGCGCCGAACCGCTGGCGAAAAGGCTGGGCGTGACCTCGAGCACGCGCGCCTCCTTCGCCCTATATAACACCATGGAGGATACAGATGGCTTCGTGGATGCGCTGATCAAGGCGCGGAACTTTTTCGTGTGACGAGTATGGACGACGCCAAGACCGAAACTGCGATCAGCGACAGCGACGCCTTCGCCGCCAGCTGGGACGAGCCGCAGAAGAGCGCCCTGTCGCAGGCTGAGTTGGACAAGCTGACCGACGACCTGATCGAGGCGCTGAAGACGGTGTACGACCCGGAAATCCCGGTCGACATCTATGAGCTGGGCCTGATCTACAAGGTGGACGTGTCCGACGACCGCGACGTCCTGGTCGAGATGACGCTGACGGCGCCGGGCTGTCCCGTGGCCGGTGAAATGCCCGGCTGGGTCGAGGCGGCGGTGATGAAGGTCGAGGGCGTGAAGTCCGCACGGGCCAATCTGGTGTTCGACCCGCCGTGGGATTCCTCCAAGATGAGCGACGAGGCCAAGCTGGCCCTGAACATGTTCTGAGGACGCATCGATGACCGAGCTTCAGACCGCCGCCCGACCACGCCGCCCCCGGCCCAAGGCCGTGACCCTGACCGACGCCGCCGCTGCGCGCGTGCGCGAGATCATGGCCAATGCGGAAAAGGACTACGTCGGCCTGCGCGTCGGGGTGAAGAACGGCGGCTGCGCCGGTCAGGAATACACCTTTGCCTATGCCGAGCAGATCGAGCCGCTGGATGAGGTGGTCGAGGACAAGGGCGTCACCATCCTGATCGAACCCAAGGCCGTACTGTTCCTGATCGGCTCCGAGATCGATTACGAGACGACCAAGCTGGCCTCCAAGTTCGTGTTCCGCAATCCGAACGAGACCGACGCCTGCGGCTGCGGCGAGAGCGTGACCATCATCCCCGCCGCCGCCCTGGATGCCGACTGACATGATCCGACTGGAAGGCGTGACCCGGCGCTATCGCAGCGCGGCGGGCGAGCGCACGGCGCTGGACGCTGTCGACCTGACCATCGGTCGCGGCGAGGTGTTCGGCGTGGTCGGGCGTTCCGGCGCCGGCAAGTCGACCCTGATCCGCGCCATCAATCGACTGGAGACGCCTGACGCGGGCCGTATCTTCGTCGATGACCAGGAAATCACGGCCCTTAAGCCCGCCGAGCTGCGCGCCGCGCGGCGTCGGATCGGCATGATCTTCCAGCACTTCAACCTGCTGAACGCCAAGACCATCGAGGACAACGTCGCCTTCCCCTTGCGGCTGGAGGGGCGGCCCGAGGCCGAGGTCAAGGCGCGCACGGCCCAGTTGCTGGAGCAACTGGGCCTGGCCGAGCACGCCAAGAAGCATCCGGCCCAGTTGTCGGGCGGCCAGAAGCAACGCGTCGGCATCGCCCGCGCCCTGGCCTGTGGTCCCAGCGTCCTGCTGTGCGACGAGGCGACCAGCGCGCTGGATCCGGAGACGACCGAGGACATCCTGACCCTGCTGGACGGGCTGAACCGCGACCTGGGCCTGACCATCGTGCTGATCACCCACCAGATGGAGGTGGTGCGCCGCGTCTGCGACCGGGTGGCGGTGCTGAAGGACGGCAGGATCGTGGAGCAGGGCGCGACGGCGGACGTCTTCCTGCACCCGCAGCATCCCGTGACCCGCGCCATGCTGGCCGAGGGCGAAGAGGCGTTCGACGCCTCGGTCGTGCCGGCCGGCGCGCGGATGGCCAGGCTGACCTTCCGCGGCGGCTCGACCTATGAGCCGGAACTGAGCCGCGTCGCGCGGACGGTGGGCGTGGACTATTCCATCCTGTCGGGGCGGATCAGCCGCATCCGGGGCGAGCCCTATGGCCAGTTGGTTGTGGCCTTTACGGGCGGCGACGCCGAGGCGGCGGTGGCGCAACTGACTGCGCGCGGCGTGACGGTGGAGAGCATCTGATGTTCGACAATGTTGATTGGGCAGAGATCGGCCGCGCCACCGTCGACACCCTGCTGATGCTGGGCGGGTCGCTGGTGCTGACGGTCATTCTGGGCGTGCCGCTGGGCGTGCTGCTGTATCTGTCGGGCAAGGGGCGGCTGGCGGCCAATCCGATGCTGAACGCCGTGCTGTCGTTGATCGTCAACGTGCTGCGGTCGGTGCCCTTCATCATCCTGCTGATCGTCATGCTGCCGGTGACGGTGCTGCTGGTCGGCACCTCGCTGGGCGTGGCCGGGGCCATTCCGCCGCTGGTCGTGGGGGCCGCGCCCTTCTATGCGCGTCTGGTCGAGACGGCCCTGCGCGAAGTCGACAAGGGCGTGGTCGAGGCGACCCAGGCCATGGGCGGTTCGACCTTCCAGATCGTGACGCGGGCCCTGTTGCCCGAGGCCCTGCCGGGCATCATCGCCGGGGCCACGGTCACGGCCATCGCCCTGGTCAGCTACACCGCCATGGCGGGCGTGGTCGGCGCGGGCGGTCTGGGCGATCTGGCCGTGCGTTTCGGCTATCAGCGGTTCCAGACCGACGTCATGGTCGTGACCGTAGTTCTGCTGCTGATCCTCGTACAAATTCTGCAGATGATCGGCGACCGTCTGGTCGCTAAGGTCTCGCACCGCTGATTTCCTGAGAGCCCGCCCCATGATCCGCCGTTCGCTGCTGCTGTCCGCCGTCGCCGTCCTGACGCTCGCTGCCTGCGGCCAGGGTGGAGAGAAGAAGGCGGGCGCCGAGGGCGCGCCTCTGCTGGTCGGCGCGACCGCCGTCCCGCACGCCGAGATCCTGGAGGTGGTGAAGCCGATCCTGGCCGCCGAGGGCGTGCCGATCGAGATCAAGGTCTTCAACGACTACGTTCAACCGAACGTGCAACTGTCTGAAAAACGGCTAGATGTGAACTACTTCCAGACCAAGCCCTATCTGGACGAGTTCAATATCGCGCGTGGCGCCGATCTGGTGACGGTGGCGGGCGTCCACGTCGAGCCGTTGGGCGTCTATTCCAAGAAGCACACGACGCTGGCGACGATCCCGAACGGGGCGCAGGTGGTGTTGCCGAACGACGCCTCGAACACCGGGCGGTCGCTGCTGCTTCTGCAGGCGGCGGGCCTGATCACCCTGCGCGACCCGACCAATCCGCTGCAGACCGTGCGCGACATCGCGACCAATCCCAAGGGCCTCAAGTTCCAGGAGGTCGAGGCCGCCACCATCCCGCGCATCCTGCCTCAGGTCGACGCCGCGGTGATCAACACCAACTATGCGCTGGACGCCGGACTGAAGCCCAAGACCGACGCCCTGTCGCTGGAAGGCGCCGACAGCCCCTATGTGAACTATCTGGTGGCGCGTCCCGACAACCAGAACGACCCGCGCGTTCAGGCCCTTGCGACCGCTCTGCGCAGCCAGGCGGTCAAGGACTTCATCACCAAGAAGTACGACGGCGCGGTGATCCCTGCCGCCTGATCCGTCAGGCTGGTTCGACCATGACCGCCGTGCCGTAGGCGAGGACCTCGGTCACGCCGGGCATGATCTCGTTGGCGTCATAGCGCATGGCCAGGATGGCGTTGGCGCCCATGTCCCGCGCATGGGCGACCAGTTCGTCATAGGCCTCCTGACGCGCGGCCTCGGCCAGCTTCACATAGGCCCCGACACGACCGCCGATCATCGACTGCACCCCGCCGATGGCGTCCGAGACGAGATTGCGCGAGCGCACGGTAACGCCGCGCACCATGCCGATATGGCGGACGATGCGATGGCCGGCCAGGTCATTGGTGGTGGCGACGATCATGGTCGTGTCTCCGGTTCAGCGGCGGTCCAAAGTGCGGAAGGTGAAGGCGTGGTCGTCCTTCTCGCCCGCCGGATGGGCTTCCGACAGGGTCTCGACGAAAGCGGCTTCGTCAAAGGCGGGGAAATGGGCGTCGCCCTCGGGCTCGGCCTCGACCTCGGTGATGTAGAGGCGCTGGGCGCGGGGCAGAACGGCTTCGAACAAGGCCGTGCCGCCGATGACGCAGACCTCGTCCACGCCGTCCTCGACGGCGGTTTCGCGCGCGATGGACAGGGCTTCGCTCAGGTTCGAGCAAACGAGGGCACCCTTGGCCATGCCCTCGGGTTCATAGGAGCCGTCCCTGGTCAGGACGATGTTCAGGCGACCGGGCAGGGGCTTGAGCGGCAGGCTTTCCCAGGTCTTGCGGCCCATGATGCAGGGCTTGCCGACGGTGACGGCCTTGAAGCGCTGCAGGTCCGAGCGCAGCCGCCACGGCAGGTCGCCGTCGCGACCGATGACGCCGTTCCTGGCGCGGGCGACGACGAGGGCGATCTTGGGAACAGACACTGGCGAACTCCGGCAGGCGGGGGCGACGCGACGCCGCCCCCTCAATGCCGACTTAGGCCTCTGGCTCTAGCAGTTTCAAGCGGAAGAAGGCCGCGCCGATCACCGCGCCGATGGCCGGGGCGACGAAGAAGACCCAGACCTGGCTCAGGGCTTGCCCGCCGACCAGCAGGGCCGGGCCGAAGCTGCGGGCCGGGTTGACCGAGACGCCCGTCACCTGAATGCCGACGATGTGGATGACGGCCAGGGTGATGCCGATGGCGACGCCGGCGAAGGCGCCGTGCCCCTTGGCGCCCGTCACGCCCAGGATGGCGATGATGAAGATGGCCGTGGCCACGATTTCGAAGATCAGGGCGGCGTGCAGGCCGTATCCGCCCGGCGATCCGGCGTCGAAGCCGTTCTGGCCCAGGCTGGCGAAGCCGGTCTTGGCGATCAGGCCGAGGATGGCCGCGCCGATGACGGCGCCGATGAACTGGGCGATCCAGTAGACCAGCATGTCCTTGGCGCTCATGCGTCCGGCGACGAAGGCGCCCAGGCTGACCGCCGGATTGACGTGACAGCCCGACACCGGGCCGATGCCATAGGCCATGGCGATGATAGCGAAGCCAAAGGCCAGGGCGATGCCCAACTGACCCACATGATCGAACCCGCCCAGCACGGCGGCGCCGCACCCGAACAGCACCAGCACCATCGTCCCGACCAGTTCGGCCGCAAACTTCTTCAACATGATAACCCTCCCGTTTCACGCGCCCGCATCGACGCGGATCAGGGAGGGTGCGCCGAGTCTCAGGCGTTCGCCATACGGCGATACGGGAGTTTACGCTTCGGCCGTTTGCGCCCTGGGCTCCAGCCACTTCAACCATTTGCGCTGCATGGCGGCTTCCAGGTCGATGCCGGCGTGGTCGCAGTAGATGAGCAGCATGCCCAGAACGTCCGCCGCCTCGTCGCCGAGCGCGGTCGCGTCGGGCGCGCCGCGGGCGCGGCCTGTGAGGTTCAGGTGCTCCTTGGTCAGCTCGCCCAGTTCTTCCTGAAGCTTGAGCAGGGCCCAGTCGCGGTCGCGGTCGATGGAATGCTCGCGCGCATAGATGTCGGAGATGCGGAGGACGTCCGCCTTGAGGTTTTTCAAGTTCATTCAGTCGGGTACCATGTCAGCAGCGCATCGCACATTTGATGGGGTAGCGTTCGCTGGTGATATTCACGCACGCAGAGGCGGAGTGCACTGGGCGACGTGATTAGGTCGCGAGGGTTAATCAGTTGAAGTTCGTCCTCCTCCGGCCAAAGGCCATGCGTGGTTAGGCGTTTGACGTAGATGTGGGCCTTGATCGGAAGGGCAAACTTGTCGGCGATGTCCAACATCGTGACGCCGTCGAGAACGGCGTGATTGGGCTCAACAGCCGCATTGAAGGCTTCTGCTGTTAGTAAATCGGTGTAGCGCGGTCGGCTTGGTGACATTTGTAGCCCGCCCGCCACTTGGTCGAGTTGAACCCAACCTCGACCGAGAGATTGCGAAAGCTTGGAACCGAGATGGCTTTTCCCCGCGTCGGGAAATCCATCGAGCAGGATGAAACCCTCAGGCAGGCTCGAATCGCGGAGCCATACGATCAGCGCGTCGGCGTTAGAAAACTCGATGGGCTTCAAATCGCGACGGCGGCCTTGATGTGCGGCCAGGACTGGTAGTCGGTCAGCACGAAGTCCGACAGCTCATAGGCGAACAGGTCGGATTTGGGCGCGACGGTAAGGGTCGGCAGGGCCAGGGGCTGGCGGGTCAGTTGCAGCTCGGCCTGCTCCAGATGGTTCAGATACAGGTGAGCGTCGCCGAAGGTGTGGACGAAGTCGCCGGGCTCCAGCCCCACGACCTGGGCCAGCATCATGGTCAGCAGGGCGTAGGAGGCGATGTTGAACGGCACGCCCAGGAAGACGTCGGCGCTGCGCTGATACAGCTGGCAGCTCAGCTTGCCGTCGGCCACGAAGAACTGGAACAGGCAGTGGCAGGGCGGCAGGGCCATGTCGTCGACGTCGGCCGGGTTCCAGGCGCTGACGATATGGCGGCGGCTGTTGGGGTTGGTCTTCAGGCCGTGGATCAACTTCTGGATCTGGTCGATGCTATGGCCGTTCGGCGCGGCCCAGGAGCGCCACTGTTTGCCATAGACGGGGCCGAGATCGCCATTGGCGTCGGCCCATTCGTCCCAGATGCCGACGCCGTTTTCCTTGAGCCAGCCGATATTGGTGTCGCCACGCAGGAACCACAGCAACTCCATGAAGATGGAGCGGGTGTGCAGCTTCTTGGTGGTCAGAAGGGGAAAGCCCTTCGACAGGTCGAATCGGATCTGACGGCCGAAGACGCCCAGGGTGCCGGTGCCGGTCCGGTCGTCGCGGCGCACGCCGTTGTCGAGGATGTCGCGCAGCAGGTTGAGATACTGCCATTCAGGATGATCGGCGGGCGCTGCTCCGCTGCGGACTTCCAGATCGGCGAGGGCGGCAGCGGCGTTCATGGAAATAAGGATGCCGGTGATTCGTGGCGCTTTACAGGGCGCCGATTCGCTTGCCCACAGAAAGTCGGGTCACCCCTTGAAGCCATCGCCGGCCAGGAATCGGCCCTCTTCCGCCGTGGTCTCGCGGCCCAGGCAGGGGTTGCGGTGGGGGAAACGGCCGAAGCGGGCGATGATGTCGCGGTGGATGACGGCGAATTTCACCGTATCGGGCGTTTCGGCCTCGTCCAGAAGGGCCAGCAGCGTCTCCTGATCCGCCAGGAATTCCGAATGCATCAGCGGCATCAGGACGAAGGGGCGCAGGTCTGCGGCCACCTTGCGGTCGTCGCCGCGCGCGATCGCAGCCTTGGCGAACATCAGGGCCAGGGAATCGGTGGCGAACATGTGGGCCGTGTCGCGAAAGGCGTTTCGCGGCAGTTGGTCCAGCAGGATGATCAGAGCCAGCGTCCCCTCGGGCGTCGCCGTCCAGTGGTCCAGTTCGCGACGGGCGGCGGCGAAATGAGTCTCGCGGCACCGTTCGGTGAAGGCTGCGTCGAAATCGGCGTCCTTGGCGAACCATTTTTCAGGTCCGGCCTCGATCCAGAAGGCGACGACTTCGGCAGGGGAAAGCAACGAGCTCATGCGGCGGAGCTTAACGCGCGAACACGCGAATGCACGGCCCCGCGAGGGGAAAATCATCCAGCGATGTAAGAAAAATGGTCGGAGTGAGAGGATTCGAACCTCCGACCCCTGCGTCCCGAACGCAGTGCTCTACCAGACTGAGCCACACTCCGACATTTCTTCTCGACGCGGGCCAGAGGCCGTCGTTGCGTCGAGGAGGGGGCTTATAACCACGGGTTCCGGACCTCGCAAGGGCGGATTCCACCGCTTTGAAAAAAGTCGCTGCTTGATGAAAATTCTTCTGTTTTCAGGTGTTGCATCCCCCGGAACCTTGGCGTATCTCACCGCTCCTCGCGGCGATGAACCGCGGGGCGCACTGGTCCTGCTGGGGAATGGTGTAATGGTAACACTACGGTTTTTGGTACCGTCATTCTAGGTTCGAGTCCTAGTTCCCCAGCCAACCACCAGATGGTTTCAAGCATCACCCAGAGATGTCGCCGCTCAAGGATCTTGGGCGGCTTTTTGTTGCTCAGCGATACTCGGCTCCGACTGAATTTGCGGCGCCCAGAAGGAATGGTTGTCTGTATTCGTCGCCTTGAGGCAGGGCCGCCAGGACGTTGCGGGCCACGGCTACGGCGTGTTCGCGCAGGTCGGGCACGGCGGTGGCTTCCCAGAACAGGCTGCGAGTCAGCGGGCCGATGGCGAAAAGGCGGTTGTGGGCCAGCATTCGGCCGTCGATCAGTCGGCCCTTCGGATCGACAGCCAGGCCGAGACCCAGCGACGCGGGGGCGGCCAGGCCCTGTTTCAGCAGGTCTTTCAGCAGGGGTTCGTTGCTGTGCGCGACGTCGCCGGTCGGGCCTGAGCAGTTGATGACTGCGTCAAAGCGGCGTGTGTGGGGCTGCGGATCGCCTCGATTCTTCAGAAGCGCTTCGACCTCGTCATCGACAGGCGAAAGCGCGGTGACGCGGGCCGCTGTGACTTCCAGCTCCTCGGACGCCAGCATGGCGGTGACCTCGCGCGCGACGCCGGGGGCAAGGCGGTGGCGGTGATTGTCCCATAACGCCCTCAGGTGACGCAGAAATCGGCTGCGTTGGGGCAGGGACCATGCTCCCCAGAGATCGCGGGCGGAATGGCGCACATCGTCGACCACCGCGCGCCAGTCGTCTTCGCGGGCCGCGAGCCTTGCCTGTCTGAAAGCCTCCGCCGGGCCTCCGATATAGGTGCGCCGGGGCGGCGGCATGGTCGTCGAACCGTGGCTGCGCGGCAGCAGGCCGTGGCGCGAGACGGCGGTGAAGCGCCGGCCCGGGCGGCGAAGGGCGATGGCGGCGTCCACCATCGTCAGGCCCGCGCCGATCAGCAGGATGTCGTCGGCGTCGGGCGGCAGGGCGTCCAGCGCGCTCCACGGATCGCTCAGATAGCGGCCCGAACCGATCAGACCGGGGTCTAGGCCGGACGGCGCGGCGGGGCTGAGGTTGCCCTGGGCCAGGACCACGGCGTCGGCGAAGGTCGAACTGCGGCCGTCCAGCATGATTTTCCAGCCGCCGTCATGCGGGCGGATGGCGCTGACTTCGCCTCGGATCAGGGACAGGCGTTCGCCGTCGCGGTCCGGGCGCAGGGCTTCGTCGAGCAGATGGGCCAGATAGCGGCCATAATCGCCGCGCGTGATGAAGTCGTCGCGGGCGAACCAGGCGGGCTGAACCGCCATCCAGTCGGCCAGATGGTGCGGCCGATCGGGAAAGGCGCTCATGTTCGACAGGCGGACGTTGAGCAGGTGCTTGGGGTTGCCGGTGGCGTAGGCGGGGCCGAGGCCGAAGACGCCGCGTCGCTCGATCAACTGGACCGACACATCCGGCGACATCCGCAGGATGTTCAGCGTGGTCAGCAGGCCGCTAAACCCCGCGCCGATGACCGCGACGGTGGGGCCGCTCATGCGCTTTTGGCCAGAACGTGGAAACGACGGGGGTGGAGGCGGACCGGATCGCCCGGCGCCAGAGTCGCCAGCGGGTCGCCGACGGCGCGGTCCAATTCCAGACGGCGGCCGTGCAGGGACACCGCCACGCGGGCGCGATCGCCGCGCCGCAGGCTGGACATGACCACCCCGACCAGACCCGTGTCCGCAGCCTCAAGATCTTCGGGCCGGATGCAAAGGAGGGCGTCGCCGGTCGGGGCGTCGGACGGCGCGCGCCAGTCGTTCGACACGACCTCGCCGCGCGCGACGGTCGCCTGAAGCTGCAGGCCTTCGCCGAGGAAGTCGTGGACGAAGGCCGAGGCGGGACGGTCGTAGAGCGCCTGCGGCGTGTCCACCTGTTCGATGCGGCCCTGACGCAGGATGGCGACGCGGTCGGCCAGTTCCAGCGCCTCTTCCTGATCATGGGTGACGAGGACGGTCGTCACGCCGGTCTGCTCGTGGACCTGACGCAGCCAGCGGCGCAGGTCGCGCCGGACCCGGGCGTCCAGGGCGCCGAAGGGCTCGTCCAGCAGCAGCAGGCGCGGTTCGATGGCCAGGGCGCGGGCCAGGGCGACGCGCTGGCGCTGGCCGCCTGAAAGCTGGCTGGGGTAACGGGCGCCGAAGCCCTCCAACTGGATCAGGCGCAGCAGGTCGTGGACGCGCTCGGCGATCTCGGCCCGTCCGGGGCGCGATCCGCGCGGGCGGACCTTCAGGCCAAAAGCGATGTTGTCGGCCACCGTCATGTGGCGGAACAGGGCGTAGCTCTGGAACACCATGCCGACGCGACGCTCGCGCGGGCTAAGGGCCAGGAAGTCCTCGCCGTTGAAGCGCACCTGCCCGGCGGAGGGGCGATCCAGCCCGGCCATGATGCGCAGCAGGGTGGTCTTGCCGGAACCGGACGGGCCGAGCAGGGCCAGGAACTCGCCGTCGCGGACCGTCAGGCTGACGTCGTCCAGCGCGGGCAGGCCGTCATAGGCGCGGGTGATGGACTGGATGTCGAGGGTCATGTCAGCGCCGCCCCCTTGCGGCGAGGTCGTCGGCGTGGCGGTGCTCGAGGAAGGACTTCAGGATCAGGGTCACCAGCGCCAGTACCGCCAGCAGGGCGGCGGTCGCGAAGGCGCCGACGAAGTCATACTCGTTGTAGAGAATCTCGACGTGCAGCGGCAGGGTGTTGGTCAGGCCGCGAATGTGACCGGACACCACCGAGACGGCGCCGAACTCGCCCATGGCCCGGGCATTGGCCAGCAGCACGCCGTACAGCAGCGCCCAGCGCACGTTCGGCAGGGTGATGAAGAAGAAGATGGCGGACGGGCGGGCGCCCAAGGTCAGGGCGGCCAGTTCCTCGTCCGAGCCCTGCTGCTGCATCAGCGGGATCAGCTCGCGCGCCACATAGGGCAGGGTGACGAGAACCGTCGCTAGGACGATGGCGGCCGGGGTGAACATGATCTGCACGCCGGCGGCGTTCAGCCAGGGCGCGAACCAGCCCGAGGCGCCGAACAGCAGCATCCAGACCAGACCGGAAATGACCGGCGACACCGACAGCGGCAGGTCGATCAGCGCCATCAGCAGGGTCTTGCCGATGAAGTCGAAGCGGGTGACGCACCAGGCGGTGGCCAGACCGAAAACGGCGTTCAGCGGCGTGGCTATGGCCGTGGTCACCAGGGTCAGCCGGGCGGCGGCCCAGACGTCGGGCTGGGACAGGCGGGCGGCGGCGGCGCCCGCGCCCTTGCGCAGGGCCTCGACCAGAATGACGCCCAGCGGCGCCAGCACAATCAGCACCAGCCACAGCAGGGCCAGTCCTATCAGCAGGCCGCGACCCAGGCCTCGCTTGTGAGAGGCGGATGCGGGCGCAATGGGCAGGGTTTCGACCGTCATGCGCCGCGCCTCGCGACCAAGGTCTGAAGGCCGTTGAAGCCCAGCAGGATGAGGAAGGACAGGATCAGCATGGCCATGCCGATGGTCGCGGCGCCGGCGTAGTCGAACTGCTCCAGCTGGGTGACGATCAGCAGGGGCGCGATCTCGGAGCGCAGCGGCATATTGCCGGCGATGAAGATGACCGAGCCGTATTCTCCGACCCCGCGCGCGAAGGCGAGGCCGACGCCGGACAGCAGGGCGGGCAGGATCGCGGGCAGGATGATCCGCGTCGCGCTCTGGAACGGCGAGGCGCCCAGGGTCTCGGCGGCCGCCTCGACCTCCTGGTCCAGATCCTGAAGCACAGGCTGGATCGAGCGGACGACGAAGGGTAGGCCGACGAAGATCATGGCCACGACCACGCCGACGGGGGTGTAGGCGATCTTGAGCCCCAGTGGCGCCAGCAGGCCGCCGATCGGCCCGTTCTGGGCGTAGAGCGCGGTCAGGGCGATGCCCGCCACGGCGGTCGGCAGGGCGAGGGGCAGGTCGATCACGGCGTCGGCCAGCCGCTTGCCGGGGAAGTCGTAACGGGTCAGCACCCAGGCCAGCAGCCCGCCCATCACGGCGTTGACGACGGCGGCGACGGCGGCGGCGACGAAGCTGAGCCTCAAGGCCGCCTGGGCGCGGGGCGAGGTGACCACGGCGATGACGCTGTCCAGCCCGTTCTCCCACGGCCGGATCGCCAGGGCGACCAGGGGGATGAGGACGAAGAGCGACAGATAGGCGACCGTGAACCCGAGCGAGAGCGAGAAGCCGGGCAGGGGGCTGGGGGCTTTCCAGACAAGTTTGCCGGCTTGTCGGGTCACGGTCGTCGGCCGGGCTGATAGATCTGATCGAAGACGCCGCCGTCGGCGAAGTGGCGCTTCTGGGCGGCGGTCCAGCCGCCGAAGTCCGAGACGTCGGCCAGCGTCAGATGCGGGAAACGGTCGGCGAACCGGGCGGCGACGGTCGCATTGCGCGGACGGTAGTAGTGCTCGGCCGCCAGAACCTGGGCCGGTTCGTCGTAGAGTTGCGCCAGATAGGCCACGGCGCGATCGCGCGTGCCCTTCTTGTCCACCACCTTGTCGACCACCGCCACCGGCGGTTCGGCCAGGATGGAGAAGGGCGGGGCGACGATGTCGACCTGATCCGGACCCAGTTCGCGGGCAGCCAGGAAGGCTTCGTTCTCCCACGCCAGCAGGACGTCGCCGATGCCGCGCTGAACGAAGGTGGTGGTGGCCCCGCGCGCGCCGGTGTCCAGCACCGGCACGCGGCGGAACAGCTCAGTGACATAGGCCTGAGCGGATTGTTCGGTGCCGCCGGCGCGACGCAGGGCGTCAGCCCAGGCCGCCAGATAGTTCCAGCGCGCGCCGCCGGAGGTCTTCGGGTTTGGGGTGATGACCTCGACGCCTGGATTCAGCAGATCGGGCCAGTCGTGGATGCCCTTGGGGTTCCCCTTGCGGACCAGAAACACGATGGTCGAGGTATAGGGGGAGGCGTTGTCGGGCAGGCGCGTCTGCCAGTCGGCGGCGATCAGGCCGCGCGCGGCGATCTCGTCGATGTCCGACGCCAACGCCAGAGTGACGACGTCGCCGGGCAGGCCGTCGATGACGGCGCGGGCCTGCTTGCCTGACCCCCCGTGCGACTGCTCGACCGCAAAGGGCGCGCCGCCGCCCTCGCGCCATCGCGCCAGGAAGGCCTCGTTATAGGCGCGATAGAACTCTCGCGTCGGGTCGTAGGAGACGTTCAGCAGGGCGGCCTGCGTCCCCTTGCTCTGGGCGCATCCGCTGAGAGCCATGGCGCCGGCGCCGAGCAGAAGACCGCGACGGTCCGGTGAGAAGTTCAACATTACGCCAGCTCCCGCACGTCTTCAGAAACCCATTGCGGGGTCGGCAGACCCTTGCTGCGCAGGAAGGCCGGGTTGAACAGGCGCGAGGCGTAGCGCGTGCCGGGGTCGCACAGGACGGTGACGATGGTCCTGCCCGGCCCCAGGTCGCGCGCCAGACGCACGGCGCCGGCCAGATTGACCCCCGACGACCCGCCCAGCGACAGGCCCTCGTGCGCCACCAGATCGAACAGAATTGGCAGGAATTCAGCGTCTTCGATGCGATAGGCGAAGTCCGGCGTAAAGCCGTCCAGATTGCCGGTGATCCGCGCCACGCCGATGCCTTCGGTGATCGAACTGCCTTCGCCCGTCATCTGACCCCGGGTGAACCAGTTGAACAGGGCGGCGCCGGCCGGATCGGCCAGGCCGATCTTCACCGCCGGATTGCGCTCGCGCAGGAAGGCGCCGACCCCGGCCAGGGTGCCGCCGCTGCCGACGGCGCTGATGAAGGCGTCGATCCGGCCGCTGGTCTGCTCCCAGATCTCGGCCGCCGTGCCCTCATAGTGGGCGGCGCGGTTGGCGGTATTGTCGAACTGATTGGCCCAGAAGGCGCCGTTTGGCTCGCTGGCGTTCAGCTTGCGCGCCACTTCCTCGGAATAGTGGACGAAGTGGTTGGGGCTGGAGAAGGGGGCGGCGTCCACCTCGATCAGGCGCGCGCCCAGGGAGCGGATGGCCAGCTTCTTCTCTTCGGACTGGGTGCGCGGCATGACGATGACGACCCGGTGGCCCAGGGCGGCGCCGACCAGGGCCAGGCCGATGCCGGTGTTGCCCGCCGTGCCCTCCACGATCACGCCGCTGGGCCGCAGCGCGCCCGAGGCCTTGGCCTTTTGGACAATGGACAGGGCGGCGCGGTCCTTGATGGACTGGCCGGGGTTGAGGAACTCCGCCTTGCCCAGAATCTCGCAGCCGGTGGCTTCCGACAGGCGGTTCAGGCGGATCAACGGCGTGTCGCCGATGAGGTTGATGATGCTAGCGATGGACAAGGGATGTCTCTGGATCAGGTCTTGGGATGGGGTCGGGCGAGGCGGCGGGCGGTTTGCGTCAACAGGCCGGGGCCAGCGTCCGTCCGTGAATGCCGCATTCGGTCTTCTCCTGCCCGGCCCAGCGGCCGTCGCGGGCGTTCTCGCCCGCTTCGACCGCGCGGGTGCAGGGCCAGCAGCCGATGGAAGGGTAGCCCTGCTCGACCAGGGGGTGGCGGGGCAGTTGATGGTCGTGTAGCCAGGTCTCGATCTGCTCGGCCGACCAGGCAGCCAGCGGATTGACGGTCAGGACGCCGTCGACGGCCTCGAAGGGTTTCAGGTCGGCGCGTTGGCTGTTCTGATAGCGTTTGCGCCCGGTGATCCGGGTGTCGAAACCGGCCAGGGCGCGCGCCTGCGGCTCGACCTTGCGGATGGCGCAGCAGGCGTCGGGCTGGCTACGCCACAGGTCGCCGCGCGGGTCCGACGCGGACAGGACGGCTGCGTCAGGGGTGATGTCGCGGACGTCGGTCAGGCCGAGGCGCTCGGCCAGTTCGCGACGATAGGCCAGGGTCTGGAAGAAGTGCTGGCCGGTCTCGAGGAAGACGACGGGCAGGTCAGGCCGCACACGCGAGATCAGGTGCAGCAGGACGGCGGCCTCGGCGCCGAAAGAGGAGACGGCGGCGGTCTTTCGGCCGAGAGCCGGGTCCAGCGCCGCCGCCAGCAGGCTTTCCGCGTCGGCGTCGGCCCATTGATCATTGAGGCGCGCGGCCAGGGCAGCGGCGTCTTCGACGGGCGGCGTCGCATGACGCTGACGCCAGACCAACCGGTCATCGCCCGTTGCGGATTGATAGGCGGCGCTGAAGACCTGATCCATGCGCCGCCAGGGCGCCGCATCCGCGCCGGGGGGCAGTTCGACCGCGTCGAAGCCGCAGCGGCGCAGGTGGCGCGCCTGGTCGGGCAGGACCTTGCCGGCAGCGATCAGGCGGCCGCGATAGCCCTGACCGCGCAGAACGGCGGCCAGCGAGAAGCCGCGTCCGTCGCGAAAGGCCTCGAACTCCAGGATCAGGCTATCGTTGGCGGCGGCCGCCGCCTGAATATCCGCCTCAGGCGTCGAAACGGTCAGGCGGACGCCGTCCTGGGCTTGCTCAAGCAGCTGCATCGATCGGCTCATAGATGGCGGTTCGGAAGGGATCGGCGCCGAGGCGGCGGACCGTGTCGATGAACAGTTCGCCGTCGGTGCGGAGCTCCAGATAGCGATCCAGGGCGCGGGCGATGGCGGGCGCGACCTCGTCGGCGGGCAGGCTGCGGCCGACGATCTCGCCCAGGGCCGGCTGTTCGTCGGGCGAGCCGCCGACGGTGATCTGATAGTATTCCTCGCCCTTTCGATCGACGCCGAGGACGCCGATGTGGCCGACATGGTGGTGGCCGCAGGCGTTGATGCAGCCGCTGATATTGATGCGCACCGGGCCGAGCTTCTCCTGCAAGTCGGCGTCGGCCAGCTGACGTGACAGGGCCTGCGCCACGGGGATCGAACGGGCGTTGGCCAGACTGCAGTAGTCCAGACCGGGGCAGGCGATGATGTCGGTGGCCAGGTCGGCGTTGGCGGTGGCCAGACCGGCTTCGCGCAGTCGGCTCCAGACCGCGTGGGCGTCCTCCAGCCGGACGTGCGGCAGGACCAGGTTCTGTTCGTAGGAGGCGCGGACCTCGTCGAACGAGAACCTTGAGGCCAGATCGGCGACGACCTCCATCTGAGCTGCCGTGATGTCGCCGGGCACGCCGTCGACGGGCTTCAGCGAGACGATGACGGCGCCGTAACCGGCCTGCTTGTGGTCGCGCAGGTTGGAGCGGGTGAAGCGGGCGAACTCGGGGTTCAGACGGCGGGCCGCGTCATAGGACGGGCTGGTCGCGGTCAGGGTCTCGAACGGCGGCGGCGTGAAATAGGCCTGGATGCGCGCCAGCTCCTCGTCGGGGATGCGCAGATCTTCCTGACGCAGGATGGCGAACTGCCGCTCGACCTCTTCGCGGAAGGCGTCGATGCCGATGGCGGCGACCAGAATCTTGATCCGCGCCTTGTGGATGTTGTCGCGCCGCCCCAGCAGATTGTAGGCGCGCAGGATGGCGGTCAGATAGGCCAGCAGCGAACGGCCCGGCACGGCGGGTGCGATCTCTTGGGCGATGTGCGGCAGGCGTCCCTGACCGCCGCCGACGAAGACGCGGAAGGCTGTCTGGCCGTCCTCGCCGCGCACGATCTGCAAGCCCACGTCGTGGGTCCGGATCGCCGCCCGGTCCTTGGCCGCGCCGACGACGGCGATCTTGAACTTGCGCGGCAGGAAGGAGAACTCCGGGTGGATGGTCGACCACTGTCGCAGGATCTCGCACCAGGGACGCGGGTCCTCGATCTCATCGGCGGCGACGCCCGCGAAGACGTCGGTCGTGACGTTGCGGATGCAGTTGCCGGAGGTCTGGATGGCGTGCATCTCGACCTCGGCCAGATCGCTCAGGATGGCGGGCAGGTCCTGCAGCGCGGGCCAGTTGAACTGGATGTTGGTGCGGGTGGTGAAGTGGCCGTAGCCCTTGTCATAGGTGCGGGCGACATGGGCCAGTTGGCGCATCTGGCGGCTGTTCATGACGCCATAGGGGACGGCGATCCGCGCCATATAGGCGTGCAGTTGCAGATAGACGCCGTTCATCAGCCGCAGCGGCTTGAACTCGTCCTCGGTCAGCTCGCCCCTGCTGCGGCGGTCGACCTGATCGCTGAACTCGGCGATGCGTTCGCGGACCAGGGCGGCGTCGAACTCGTCAAAGCGGTACATCAGGCGGTCTCGTTTCGAGCGGCGAAGTCGAGGCTGTGGCCGACGCTGGGGCCGATGGAGCGGATGCTCTCCCTCAGCCGGTCACGGCCCGAGGGCGCGCGGCCCTCGACCTCGATCAGATACGGATTGACGAAGACGTCCGGGCGCGACTGGGCCAAGGCCAGAGCGGCCTCGGCGGCGGCGGCGTCCAGCGGGCGGGCGGCGTCGATGGCTTCGACCACGGCGTCGGCCTCGCCCAGATAGATGACGCGGCCGTCGGTCAGCCGGTTGGCGGTCAGCAGTTTCATGCCGCGACCTCGATCCGGGCGCGCTCGTCGTCGGCGACGGCGAGAGCAGCGGTTTCGCCAATGAACAGCAGGGCGGGGCCGGTCAGGTCCATGCGGGCGACCAAGGCGGCCAGGTCGTCGAGGCGACCCTTGAAGGTGCGCTGGTCGGGGCGGCTGCCGTTCTCGACCACGGCGACGGGGGTGGCCCCAGCACGCCCGGCGGCGATCAGGCTGGATGCGATCTCAGCGGCCTGACCCGAGCCCATGTAGACGGCCAGCGTATGGTTGGGCGCGGCCAGTCGGGTCCAGTCAGCGGACTGGCCGCCCGGCTTGGGCTGGCCGGTGACGAAGGTCACGGCCTGGGCGTGGTCGCGGTGGGTCAGGGGCAGGCCGGTCGAGGCCGCGCAGGCGAGGGCGGCCGTGATGCCCGGCACGACGATGGCCTCGATCCCGGCGGCGCGAACGGCTTCCAGTTCTTCGCCGCCGCGGCCGAAGACGAAGGGATCGCCGCCCTTCAGCCGGACGACGCGATGTCCGGCGCGGGCCTCCTCGATCATCAGCTGTTCGATCTGATCCTGAGGCACCGAATGGTCGCCGCGCGCCTTGCCGACGTAGATGCGCTTGGCGTCGCGCCGGGCGCGGTCCAGCACCTCGGCCGAGACCAGCTTGTCGTGAATGATGACGTCGGCGTCCTGCAAGGCGCGCAGGGCCTTGAGGGTCAGAAGCTCGGGATCGCCCGGCCCGGCGCCGACGATGTGGACGACGCCCTGGGTGGCCTCGTCGCGCGGCGAGGCGGCGACGTTGAGCAGGCGGACCATCTCGCGACGGGCCTCGGCCATGCGGCCATCGGCGGCCAGGTCGGCGGCGGGGCTGCGAAACGCCTTTTCCCAGAAGCGACGACGGTCGAGGAAGTCGGGGATCGCGTCCTTCACCGCGCCGCGCAGTTCGCCCGCCAGTCGCGCGACCGAGGCCACGCCCTGGGGCAGGACCGCCTCGATACGCGAGCGCAGGTCGCGGGCCAGGATGGGCGCCGACCCGCCGGTGGCGACGGCCACGACGACCTCGTCGCGGTCGATCAGGGCGGGGGTGTGAAAGTCGCTATGGCTGGGCTGGTCCACGATGTTGGCCTGAGCGCCGGCGGCGCGGGCGGCCTCGGCGATGCTGCGGGCCAGGGCGAGATCGTTCAGAGCGATGAAGACCAGTCGGGCGCCGTTCAGGTCCGCTGCGTCAGGAAGGCGAGCGGTCGGCGTCGGCGCGCCTTGCGGCGTTTCCAGCGCGGCGGGCGCGCTGTCCGGCGTGAACCAGACCAGTTCGGCCGGGCTGTTCAGGAACAGGCGCAGCTTCGCAAGCGCCGGTTCGCCCGCGCCGACAACGACGACTTTCGCCTCGCTCAAAGGGATGGATGCCAGAAAGACGCGCATCGGCCTGTTCCATGATCTGCTGTCATCCGCCTGCGCTGTTGCGTGGCGGCTCGACATTCAGCATCCGTCGTGCACGATCCTTCCACAAACCAGATTGTCTTCGGCGCCCTGATAGGTTTTCTACAAGCGTATGGTTCGACCGCTTTTGCCCCTCAATGCTCTGCGTGCTTTTGAAAGCGCGTCGCGGCACCTCAACTTCTCGCGGACGGCGGACGAGCTGTCGGTGACGCCGGGCGCTGTCAGCCAGCAGATTCGCCTGCTGGAGGAGATCATCGGCGGGCCGCTGTTCACGCGTGAGGCGCGCGGTTTGCAGCTGACGGAGCTGGGTCGCGCGGCGACGCCGCTTCTGCGCGAAGGGTTCGAGCGGCTGATGGACGCCTCGGCCATTTTGCGCGAGCCGCCGCTGAACCGGACGGTGGCGATCAGCGTGGCGCCGTCCTTCGCCTCGAAATGGCTGATGCCGCGCATGGACGATTTCCACGCCGCCCACCCGGACATCGAAGTCTGGATTTCGGCCGACATGGAGCCGGTGACGGTGGGCAAGGGCAAGGTCGATCTGGCCATCCGCTATGGCCCCGGCGACTATCCGGGCCATGTCGTCGAGCGCCTGCTGACCGAGACGGTCATCCCTGTCTGCTCGCCCTCCCTGATGGCCGCGCCGCACCCGATCCGCACCGCCGAGGACCTGGCCCAGCACACGCTTCTGCATGATATGTCCGAGGACGGCGACGCCTCGCGGCCCGACTGGGCCATGTGGCTGAAGGCCCGCCACGCCAGCCACGCCGACGCGCGGCGCGGCTCGCGTTTCGACCAGTCCAGCCTGCTGATCGAGGCGGCTGCGGCGGGGCGGGGCGTGGCCCTGGCCAAGCGGACTCTGGCCCAGGCCGACCTGACCTCCGGGCGCCTGGTCGCGCCTTTCCCGGATGGCAGCCAGATGCTGGGTTTCGCCTATTACATCGTCCTGCCGAGGGACCGTCCGGCATCGCCGGGAACCAAGGCCTTCGTGGCCTGGCTGAAGAAGCAGGCCATCGATTACGACAACAATCTGGACCAGCTGTAAGCGCGCTCGCAGATTTTCTGCACGTTCGAAGCAGGATTGATCGTTTCCTCGGCTGACGCTTCCCGCCCTATGTCGAAGGCCTTCAAGCAGGAGGTCGGTCGTGAGCGAAGTCGCAGTTCTGGAACGTGCCCGTGTCGCGGCGCCGGCGCCATGGACCCCGCAACGGGTGCGTTGGGTGCGGCGCTGGACCGATCATCTGTTCAGCTTCGCCATTGATCGGCCAGAGGACTTCCGCTTCCGCTCCGGTGAGTTCGTGATGATCGGCCTGCCATCGCTGGACGGCGCGGGCAAGCCGACGCTGCGGGCCTATTCCATCGCTAGTCCGTCCTGGTCGGATGAGCTGGAGTTCTTCTCCATCCGCGTCGAGGACGGGCCGCTGACGTCGCGCCTGGTCGACATCCAGCCCGGCGACGAGGTCCTGTTGGGCAAGAAGCCGACCGGAACCCTGGTGCTGGACGCTCTGAAGCCGGGACGGCGGCTGTTCCTGATCGGCACTGGCACCGGCCTGGCGCCCTGGCTGAGCGTGGCGCGTGATCCAGAAACCTATGAGCGGTTCGAGCAGGTGGTGGTCACCCACACCGTGCGTCAGGTTGCGGACCTGGCCTATCGCGACTTCCTGCAAACCGAGCTGTTCGAGGACCCCTTGGTGGGCGAGGTCGCGCAGGGGCGGCTGACCTATTACCCCACGGTGACGCGTGAGGCGTTCGAGCAACCGGGCCGCATCACCGACCGCATCACCAGCGGCGCCTTCTTCGACGATCTGGGGCTCGACGGCCGGTTCGATCCCGCTACGGACCGCGTCATGCTGTGCGGCTCGACCGCCATGATCCGCGATGCGGCGGCCCTGCTGGAAAGCCACGGCCTGAGCGAAGGTTCGAACGCCGAACCTGGCGACTATGTGCTGGAGCGCGCCTTCGTCGGCTGACCCTTCAGATTTTCTATCGGCCGGCGCGAGATCATATCGCTCGACGTGGACCGGCCCTCGACGTTTCAAATATCCCTTGTTCAAGACGACCAGTAAGGACCGCAGCCCATGCAGGCGACCGTCGAAAAGCAGAGAGACGCCACGGCGCGTCGCGTCCTGCCCCCGCATCTGCGCCAGCTTGAAGCCGAGGCCATCGAGATCCTGCGGGAGGTCGCCGCGACCGCGCGCAACCCGGTCATGATGTATTCGATCGGCAAGGACTCGGGCGTCCTGCTGCACCTGGCGGCCAAGGCCTTCTATCCGGGCTCGCCGCCGTTCCCGCTGCTGCATGTCGATACGACATGGAAGTTCCGGGACATGATCACCCACCGCGACCATGTGGCGGGCCTCTATGGCGCACGTCTGCTGGTCCACACCAATCATGAGGCGCTGGCGCGCGGCGTCAGTCCGATCACCTCGGGCTCTTCGGCTCACACCCAGGCGATGAAGACCGACGCCCTGAAACAGGCGCTGGACCTGCATGGTTTTGACGTAGCCATCGGCGGCGCGCGTCGCGACGAGGAGAAGTCGCGGGCCAAGGAGCGCATCTTTTCGTTCCGGGGCGCGGATCACAGCTGGGACCCGCGTCGCCAGCGACCGGAGCTGTGGCGGCTGTGGAACTCGAACCTGGGGCCGGGCGAGAGCCTGCGCGTCTTCCCCCTGTCGAACTGGACCGAGCTGGACGTCTGGGAATACACGCGCGCCGAGGGCATCCCGGTCGTGCCGCTGTACTTCTCGGCCCTGCGCCCTGTGGTGGTGCGCGACGGCGCCCTGATCGTGCGCGACGACGAGCGCTTGCCGCTTCGAGAAGGCGAGACGCCTGAACTGCGCCGTGTCCGCTTCCGCTCGCTGGGCTGCTATCCGCTGAGCGCGGCGGTGGAGTCCGAGGCGGACAGCCTCGACGCGGTGATCCGCGAGCTGCGCACCAGCCGCCAATCCGAGCGTCAGGGACGGCTGATCGACGCCGATGAGACCGCCTCGATGGAGCGCAAGAAGCGCGAGGGCTACTTCTGATGGACGGCGTCGTGACGGCCTTCCCGCCGCAAACCCGGCGAGAGGAACGCGACCTGCTGCGCTTCCTGACCTGCGGCTCGGTGGACGACGGCAAGTCCACCCTGATCGGGCGGCTGCTGTTCGAGACGGGCCAGGTGCCCGAGGATCAACTGGCGACGCTGGAACGCGACTCGCGCCGCTTCGGCACCGATGGGGCGAACCTGGACTACGCCCTGCTGTTGGACGGGCTGGAGGCCGAGCGCGAGCAGGGCATCACCATCGACGTGGCCTACCGCTACATGTCGACGCCGCGCCGCAGCTTCATCGTCGCTGACACCCCGGGACACGAGCAATATACGCGCAACATGGCCACCGGCGCCTCGACCTGCGACGCGGCGGTCGTGCTGGTCGATGCGGTCAAGGGCGTCACGGCCCAGACGGCGCGCCACAGCCGCATCGTCGCCCTGTTCGGCATTCGCCACGTCATTCTGGCGGTCAACAAGATCGACCTGGTCGCGGATGATCCGTCGGCGTTCGCGCGCATCCGCGACACCTATGCCGATCTGGTCGCCGATCTGGGCTTCCGCTCGGTGACGGCCATCCCGGTCAGCGCGCGTCGAGGCGACAACCTGACGGCACCGTCCGCCGCCACGCCCTGGTACGACGGCCCCAGCCTGATCGAGGCCCTGGAAGATCTGCCGGTCGCCGAAACCGGCGTCGCCCGGCCGTTCCGGATGTCGGTGCAATACGTCAACCGGCCGCACGCCGACTTCCGCGGCTATGCCGGGACCATCGCCTCGGGCGAGGTCCGGGTCGGTGACGTTCTGGCGGTCTGCCCGGGCGGCCAGACGGCGACGCTGGCGCGCATCCTTTCTGGCGATGTCGAAGTCGCGGTCGCCCGAGCCGGCGACGCCGTCACCCTGGAACTGGCCGAGGATGTCGATGTGGCGCGGGGCGATGTCCTGGCGCCGGTCGATGATCGGCCTGCGGCCTCGGATCGGCTGGATGTCCGCCTGCTGTGGATGGGGGATCAGTCGTTCGATGCGACCGGTCGCTATCAGGTCAAGCTGGGTACCCGGACCTTGCCCGCGCGACTGACCCTGTCGGACGCGACGGTCGTGCTGACCCCCAACGAGGTGGCCGACGGTCGCCTGACCCTGCCGTCGCCGGTCGCCGTCGACGCCTTCTTTCAGGACCCGGCCCAGGGCGCCTTCGTGCTGATCGACCGGGGCTCTGGCGTCACGGTCGCCGCCGGGGTGGTGACGGGCGTTTCCGGTCAGGCGGCCCACATCCATCAAAGTCCCGCCGCCGTCTCGCGTGAGGCGCATGAACTGCTGAACGGCCATCGGGGCGGGGTGGTCTGGCTGACCGGCCTGTCGGGCGCGGGCAAGTCGACCGTGGCCCAGGCGCTGCAACAGAGCCTGCATGGACGCGGCTGCCGGACGGTGCTGCTGGACGGCGACAACCTGCGCCACGGCCTCAATCGCGATCTCGGCTTCTCCGACGCCGACCGGGCCGAGAACGTGCGCCGGACGGGTGAGGCGGTGCGGCTGTTCGCCGAGACCGGCGTCATCGCCATCTGCGCCCTGATTTCGCCGCGCCAGGTGGATCGCGACGCGGTGCGGGCGCGATTTGACGATGGCCGTTTCGTGGAGGTCTTCGTGGAGGCGTCGCTGGAAAGCTGCCGCGCCCGCGATCCCAAGGGGCTGTATGCCCGCGCCTCGGCCGGCGCGATCGCGAACTTCACCGGGGTCGCTGCGCCCTATGAAACGCCGAGCGCGCCCGACCTGATCGTCGCTACGGAACAGTTGTCGCCGTCGCAGGCGGCCGATGCGGTTCGCCGCCTTCTTGAAGAGCGCGGCTGGCTCTAGGCCGCCGCTCCTACGACTGGATTTCTCCTGTGACCTATCTCGTCACCGACGCCTGCGTGAAGTGCAAGTTCATGGACTGCGTCGAAGTCTGCCCGGTGGACTGTTTCTATGAGGGCGAGAACTTCCTCGTCATCTCGCCCGACGACTGCATCGACTGCGGCGTCTGCGAACCCGAGTGCCCGGTCGACGCCATCAAGCCGGACACCGAGGACGAACCCGACGGCAAATGGCTCAAGATCAACGCCGACTACGCCAAGGTCTGGCCCAACATCACGGTCAAGGGCGAACCGCCCGCCGATCGCGCGGATTATGAGCGCGAGACGGGCAAGTTCGAGAAATACTTCAGCGAGAAACCCGGCGGCTGACGCCGCCGCTACACGGGCGCCTTCAGTCTCTGATGAAGTGCGGCAGGAACCGTGACGTGTTGCGGGTGATCAGGCTTGTGTCTTCGCGCAGGCTCATCCCGGCGGCCTCGTCGCCGACGACCCAGGAGCCGACGATGGCGTGGTTGTCGTCGAAGCTGGGCGGGTTGCAAAGGGCCTGGCGGATCCAGCGCCCGCCGCCATAGCCGCCGTCGATGACCTCGGCTGTGCTGCGGCCCTGTTCGATCAGTTCGACATTGGCGCCTTCGCGCGAGAACAGGGGCTTGCGGACGTAAGACGAACCGAGGGCCGTGTGGGCCGGATCGTCCTCGAAATAGGCTTCCAGCAGGTTGGGGTGGCCCGCGTGGCGTTCCCACAGCAGGGGCAGGATGCCCTTGTTGGACAACAGGCTCTTCCACGCCGGCTCCAGCACCGTCACGCCTGCCGTCGGCAGCGGCGCGGCGTAGTCGTCGCGCAGCATCTGCTCCCAGGGATAGAGCTTGAACATCGCCTGGATGATCCAGTTCTCGTGGTCCACGAACTGACCGTCCGCGTTCAGGCCGATCTGGTCGATGGCGACGAACTGCGGGTCCAGCCCGGCCTGACGCGCCAGGTCTTCCAGGAAGCGCACGGTCTGGCGGTCCTCGACGAAGTCGGCGTCCGAGCTGAAATGCACGAAGCCGCCGTTCGGGAAGATGGCGCGGAAGCGGTCGACCAGCTTCTCATGCAGGCTGTTGAACTGGTCCGCCTCGGCGGGCAGGACGCCGGCCTTGATCTGATCCTCCAGCCACAGCCACTGGAAGACCGCCGTCTCATAGATGCTGGTCGGGGTGTCGGCGTTGTATTCGTAGAGCTTGGCCGGACCCGTGCCGTCGTAGGCGAAGTCGAAGCGGCCGTAGAGCGACGGATCGCCCCGCTTCCAGCTGTCGGCCACATAGTCCCGCATGGGCTCGGGGATGTCGAGCTGCTCCATCAGCCGCTCGGACTGGACCGCCTCGGCGACCAGGTCGAGGCACATGGCGTGCAGGTCCTCGGTCGGCGCTTCGATCCCGTCCTCGACCTCGGCCATCGTGAAGGCGTAGGCGGCGGTTTCGTCCCAATAGAGTTCGCCGCCCGTGTGACGCCAGGTGAAGCCGAGGCTGTCCGCCTGGGCGTCCCAGTCGGGGCGGGGATCGAAGCGCAGACGTTGCATGGATCAGGCCGGGTCCTTGTCGGGCGAAGCCTGACCGATGCGCGGGGTGACGATGGTCACGTCCTTCTGGGTCAGGCGGGCCAGGACGTCGTCAGCCGAGGAATGGCCGGGCAGGATGCCGGCGTCGCGCAGCTTGGCGTCCAGGTCGGCGCCGGTGCGGCGGTCTTCCAGGGCCTGGTTCTCGCGCAGCTTTTCTTCCTGCACGGCCTGACGCTGCTTGATGCGTTGCAGGCTGTCGGCGGCCGAGCCGATGCGCGACTGGGCGCCGGCCGAGTTCAGGGCGACCGAGGTCTGGGCGCGCTGGACGGACTCGTTGACCTTGACGATGTCGATCTCGCGACGGAGCGTCTCGATCTTCTGGTCGGTCGAGGCGATGGCGGTGCGCAGACGCGCCTCGGCCGTCTTCATGTCCTCGATCAGCGGGCCACGGCTGGTGATCTCGACTTCCAGTTCGGCGATGCGGACGGCGACTTCGCGCGCCAGATCAGTCTTGCCCTGGCCCAGGGCCGTGCGGGCCGAGCTTTCGTACTTGCCGATCTGGTCGTGGAAGCTGGCCATTTCGTTCTCGGCCATGCGGCGGCGCGCCACCAGGCCGGCCAGGTCGTCGCGGGCCTTGCCCTGGGCGTTGTCGGCGTCGCGGATTTCCTGATCCAGGATCTTCAGGGCATTGGCGTCGACGACGCCCTGGGCCGCGTCATGGGCGGTGCCGCGGAACAGGGCGGAGAGTTTTCTGAGCATGGACATGATGAGGTCTCCGGGATCAGGCGGCGTCGGCGCCGAAGGTTTCGCGCAGTTCGGTGGCGTCGATGGCGTTTTCCGCCAGGGTGCGCAACTCGATCAGGATGGTCTGCAGCGTCGTCTTGCACGACAGCTCGCCCATCAGCTCATAGACGTCTTCGCCGCCGACGTTGGTGATGGCGAAGTTCGACAAAGGCACCACGCGCTGGGCCTTCAGCAGGAACTCGTTGAAGGCGTGGCGGTCGGCCTGTTCGGCCACGGGCCACAGCAGCACCGAGCAGACGATCTGGGCGCCGCCGACGCTGAGATAGACCGACAGGTCGCCGTATTCGTGCATCGTCGCCAGCAGCACGGCGTCCGCGCCTTCCAGCACGCGCAGGGTCATCTCGCCCTCGCGGACCAGGGGCGAGGCGTCCAGCGCCGCCTTGATGGCGGGCACGGTCCAGGGGGTTTCGATCACGGCGTCCATGTGGTGGTCGTCTCCAGAAGTGATGGGATCAGAAGTGGGGCGGCGCGCCCCGCCGGCAAGGTTGCGACCGGCAAGGTGGGGGCCGCGTGTGGAATCGGTGACGATGGCGCGGACGGCGGCCTTCACGTCGTCGCGCGCTGCCTCGGGCACCCAGAGCTCCAGCTTGACCAGCCCGGCCTCGCGGCGCGCCTGACGCCACGCACGGATGCGGTCGGTCGCGGCGGAGGAGGGGGCGGGCGGCTTGGTCATGTTTCATGTAACGCGTAACATGAACGCTTGACATCGGGCAACTCAGGACGGAATTTTGAGCCATGATCCGCTGTTCGGTCGCAGTCCGCCCGCAGCAGGCCTAGATAGTCGCCCATGTTCAAGAAGCTTTTCGGACAATCGGACAAAGCCGCGCCCGCCTCGCGGCTGGCGACGGTGCGCAACATCACCGTGGGCCGCACTGTGGCGCTGGACCCGCTGGCCTGGCGCCGCTTGGGCGACGAGACGCATTTCACGCTGGACCGCGACGTGCTGGACATCACGGCCCAGGGACTGGTCAGCCTGGACGGCGGGCAGTTCGTCCACCGCTTCTACACCGACGACCACGTCATGCTTCAGGCCATGAGCGACGACGCGGCGGGGGCCGAAAGCTACGACTTCAGCCTGTTCGTGCCCTGGACCTCGGCCTATCCGCCGGGCGAGCGCGAGCGCCGCATTTGGCGCGACCGTCTGTCGGCGCCGGTCTTTCATGGCGCGGCTGAGGAACTGCCCGACTATCCGCGCTTCTGGTTCGCCGAGAGCGACGCCGTCCAGCCGCCCGTGACCCTGTGGGAGACCATATGGGACGACCGCGCGGCCACGACGCCCTACGCCCGAATCTTCCAGACCTGTATGCTATACGGACGTGATCTGGCGGGCGGACGCGAGCTGATGATCGCCCTGGAGCAGCAGCCCGAGGGCGGCGAGACAACGCACGAAATCATGATCGGCATTCCGCTGGAAATGGCCGAGTTCCGCGCTTGACCGCGCACCAAAGGGGGAAAGACAGATGTTCGACTGGTTCGGGTTTCAGCAGGGGGCGATCGCCTTCCTGATCGCCTTCGCGGCGGCGGGCGCCTTCACCCTGGCGTTCAAGCTGATCTACCAGTGGGTCACGCCCTATCATGAGCGCACCCTGATCCGGGAGGGCAACCCGGCCGCCGCCATCGCTCTGGGCGGGGCCCTGATTGGCTATGTCCTGCCGCTGGCCTCGGCCCTGTCGCACACGGTCAGCCTGGCCGAGTTCGCCGCCTGGGCCCTGCTGGCAGGCGTGATCCAGATCGTGGTCTTCGTCATCGTCAGCCGCCTGGCCTTCCGCAATCTGGTGGTCCGCATCGAGGCCGGCGAGATAGCCGCCGCCGTCTATCTGGCCGCTGTCTCCATCTGCGTCGGGCTGCTGAACGCCGCCTGCATGACGGCGTGACCGTGATGACCGATCCGAAAGACCTGCCCCAAGACTTGCCGCAGACCAGGACGATGCGCCGGATGAAGCGCTCACGCGTCCTGCACGTCAGCAGCCTGATGGCCACCGCCAGCTTCACGCTGGCCGCCTGCGGCTCGCCCCAGCTCGCGGCGCCCGAGCCCGAACCGGCTCAGGTCTATACCTCGCTGGACGAGTGCCGCGCCGCCAACGACATCTCGGACGCCGAATGCGACGCCGCTCAAGCCGCGGCTCAAAAGGCCGCCGCCGAAACCGCCCCGCGCTATGCGACCCAATCCGAGTGCGAAGGGCAGTGGGGGCCGTCGCAGTGCCAGCCAAACCACAGCGGCGGCGGCTCCTTCTTCACGCCTCTGCTGGCCGGCTTCGTCATCGGCCAGATGCTGGACGGCGGGCGCTATCGCGGCGGCGGACCGCTGTATCGCAACCGCGACAACCAGTATTCCAATGGCTACGGCGGCGGTTACGTCTACCGTGACTATCGCACGGGCAAGACGCTGACCAACGCCCGCGAGCACGGCGATGTCGCTCGTCAGGCTCCGAGCCGAGTGCAGAGCCGCACCACGGTCGTCTCGCGCGGCGGCTTCGGCGGCGGCGGACGCGGCTACGGCGGCTAGGCCCGATTCAACGGGCCGTTCCCTGCTGGCGAGCGACATCGGGTCGATCCGGTCACATCGGCGCAGCGCCTCGAATGGACGCACTCTCGGGTGGTTGATGGCGGACAGGGTGGGATTCGAACCCACGGTAGGCTTTCACCTACGGCGGTTTTCAAGACCGCTGCCTTAAACCACTCGGCCACCTGTCCAGCGCGAGTCGAGACAGCGCGCGGAGGCGTGCATAGCGGCAAGTTCGCCGTCGCCCAAGCACAAAGCGCAGGCGGGGCGTGCGGACGATCAGGCTGGGCGAGGAACCGACGGGCGGGTCACCAGCCAGATGCCGGCGCAGACCAGAACCAGCGCCGCCAGATAGCTCCACCGCAGTAGGGATTCGCCCAGAAAGAGCGCCGACAGGGCCACGCCGAAGATCGGGATCAGGAAGTTGAAGGCCGCGATCAGGCCAACGGGGTTGTGCTTCAGCAGCAGGCTCCACACCGCGAACGCCACCGAGGACAGCAGCGCCATGTAGAGCAGCAGGGCGCCGGACCGGAGGTCCAGCCCCTCCAGATGGCTCCCGTCGGCCATGCCGATCCCGGTCAGGATCGCCCCGCCGATGAAGAGCTGCCAGCCGGTCATCACCATCGCATCCATGTCGGTCGACAGGCGCTTGCCATAGATGGAGGCCGCCGCCAGCACGAAGGCGGCGATGATGATGAAGCCTTCGCCCAGCAGGCTGAAATCAAAGCCCAGGGCGCCGCCGCCGAGGTTGACCACCACCACACCCAGGAAACCGATCAGGCAGCCTAGGGCCTTGCGGCCGGTCAGACGGTCATTCCCATAGATGAAGTGGGCCAGGACGACGCTGAAGAAGACGCCGGTGGCGTTCATGATGGACGATTTCACGCCGCTGGCATGGGCAAGGCCGACATAGAAGAAGACGTACTGGATGGTCGTCTGGGTCAGGCCCAGCAGGGCGACCTGGCGCATCTGGCGGCCGTTCAGCGCCAGGATCGGCTTCTTCATCGCCGCCGCGACCATGAGCAGGATCAACCCCGCGAGCGCGAACCGCCATCCGGCGAACAGCATCTGGCTAGCGATGTCGCCCGGCGCGATATGGAGCAGGGCGTAGCCGTTCTTGACCGCCGGAAAGGCGCTGCCCCACAGGAGGCAGCACAGGGTCGCCAGGGCGAAGACGCCGGATCGGGTCTGGTAGAGGGAGGGTTTCAACGCGCTCGCTTCAGAACTGGGCGCGGGCGCAATGGCGAGGCCGCGACGCCGGGACGCATAGCCCCAAAGGGCGCATTAACCAAACCGGAAACGTCCGCTGCGATGATCGCCTCCGAGTGAACCGGAGTGCGTGAGGCCATGATGGCGAGATTGCTGAGGGGCGCGTTGATCGCCGCCGCCTTTTCGACCCTGGCGGCCTGCGCCGGCCTTGGGGGAGGGCGCGATGCGCCGCTGCGCCCGCCGGTCGTGACCGATCCCGCGCCCATCGTCTCTGGCACGATGCGGCCTTATCAGATCCGGGGCCGCTGGTACCGTCCCGCCGAGCAGCCGGACTATGACGAGGTCGGAATGGCCTCCTGGTACGGGGCGCAGCACAATGGTCGTCCGACCTCGACGGGCGAGCGGTTTGACATGAACGCCCTGACGGCGGCGCACAAGACCCTGCCCCTGCCCGGTCTGGTGGAAGTGACCAATCGGGCCAACGGGCGTCGCGTCATCCTGCGCATCAACGACCGGGGGCCGTTTGTCGAAGGGCGGATCATCGACCTGTCACGTGCGGCGGCCGAGGAACTGGACCTGTTGTCGCAGGGCGTGGGAGAGGTGCGGGTGCGTTATGTCGGCCGCGCGCCGAGGGCGGGGGCGCGCTAAGCGAATCGCTGACCGGCTGGGCGAGCAGGGCCTGCTTCGGACGACCGTTGGTCCACGAGCTGACGCTGCCCCTGCAGAAAAGGCCTGTCAGGCCGTGGTGGCGTGCGGGTTTGGCGACGCCCTGTTGATATCGGGCGGTTAAGGCTTGCCTGATGCGCCGGGCTCGCCATTGTGCGCGGGTGCAGCGTGGAAAATTCATCACATTCGAGGGCGGCGAGGGCGCCGGTAAGACCACGCAGGCGCGCCTGCTGGTCGAACAGTTGCGCGCGCGCGGGATCGACGTCATCCAGACGCGCGAGCCGGGGGGCTCGCCGGGCGCCGAGGTCATCCGCAACATCGTCGTGGCTGGGGACGCCGAGCGATGGTCGCCGCGCACCGAGACCCTACTGATGTACGCCGCGCGCTCGGACCATCTGGAGCGCACCATTCGGCCGGCTCTGGACGAGGGCAAATGGGTCGTCTGCGATCGTTTCGCCGATTCCAGTCGCGTTTATCAGGGCGCAGGCGGCGGCGCCTCCGAAACCCTGATCGAGGCGCTGGACGCCGCCATCGTGGCCGAGGATCAACCGGACCTGACCCTGGTGTTCGACCTGCCGGTCGAGGTCGGGCTGGAACGCGCCTTTGGTCGCGGCCTGTTCGAGACCCGGTTCGAATCCAAGGGCCTGGCCTTCCATCAAAAGCTGCGCGAGGGCTTCCTCGGCGTGGCGCAGCGTCACCCGGAGCGCTGCATCGTGATCGACGCCACGGGCGAGCTTGAGGCCGTTTCCGAACGCCTGTGGAGCGCCGTGTCCGAGCGGCTGCTGTGAGCGAACACCCGCGCGATCGGTTCGACCTGATCCCGGACGCGGCGGCCGAAGAGGCCTTTCTGGACGCGCTGAACCGGGGACGGCTGCACCACGCCTGGCTGCTGTGCGGGGTCGAAGGCAGCGGCAAGGCGACCTTCGCCTATCGTGCCGCGCGCCGTCTTCTGGGGGCGGCGCCCGATCCGTCGCGCGGGCCGCTGGGCGCAGCCCCCTATGATCCCGTCAGCCAGTTGATCTCGGCCCAGTCCCATCCCGACCTGCTGGTGCTGGAACGGCTGGTAGAGGGCGGCAAGCAGAAGAAGACGATTTCGGTCGATCAGGCGCGAGACCTGCCCGGTTTCTTCGCCAAGAGTCCGTCTCAGGCCCAGTATCGGGTGGCGATCATCGACGCCGCTGACGACCTGAATATTAATGCCGCCAATGCTTTACTGAAGATTCTTGAGGAACCGCCTGAGCGCGGTGTCCTGCTACTCGCGACCCATGCGCCCGGTCGGCTGCTGGCCACGATCCGCTCGCGCTGCCGCCGCCTCAGCTTCCCGATCTGGACGCCGGATCAACTCGCGACCCTGGTGCGTAATCGCACCGGAGCGGAGCCCGACGACGCCCGACTGGCCGCTGACATGGCCGGTGGCTCGCCCGGCGCGGCCTTGGCCCTGTCATCCGGCGCGATGCAGGAGGTCGACGCCCTGGCCCGTAGCTGGGTGCTGGGCGACGCCGTCGATCGCGCCGAGCAACTGGCCGTCGCGGACGGTTTTCGCGGCGCTGAAGGTCAGGCCCGGTTCGAGGCCCTGATGGATCGGCTGATCGCGGCGGTGAAGACCCGGGCGCTGGAGGCGCCGGCGGGACAGGGCGCACGCTGGGCCGAACTGTGGACCCGTCTGGCCGAGTTGCCGGACCGCACGGCGGCCATCAACCTGGACCGCGCCGACGCTTTGGCCGGCGCCCTGGCTGACATCGCCCGCACCAAGGCCCTCGGATGATCATCGACAGTCACGTCAATCTGCACGCCCCTCAGTTCGACGAGGATCGCGACGCCGTCATCGCCCGCGCCCGCGAGGCGGGGGTGCGTTTGATGGTCGAGATTTCGGACAAGCTGTCGACCTTTGAGGCCACGCACGCCCTGGCCATGGCGCACGACGACATCTGGTGCACCGTCGGCGCCCACCCGCATGAAGCCAAGGATCACATCGAACTGACGGCTGACGAGCTGGTCGCCCTGGCCCAGCGCCCGCGCGTCATTGGCATTGGCGAATGCGGTCTGGATTTCCATTACGACCTCAGCCCGCGCGACGAGCAGGCGGCGGTCTTCCGTCAGCATATAGACGCCGCGCGCCGGACCGGCCTGCCGCTGGTGGTGCACACGCGCGAGGCTGACGACGTGATGGCGGCGATCCTGCGTGAGGAGCACGCCAAGGGCCCGTTTAAGCTGCTGATGCACTGCTACACCAGCGGCGTCGAACTGGCGGAAACCGCGGCGGAACTCGGTGCCTGGTTCTCCGTTTCGGGCATCGCCACCTTCAAGGCGGCGGAAGACGTGCGCGAGGTCATTCGCCGGATGCCCGAGGACCGGATCATCGTCGAGACGGACTGCCCCTATCTGGCGCCCATTCCGCATCGTGGGCGACGCAACGAGCCGGCCTATGTCGGTCTGGTGCTGCAGAAGCTGGCCGAGATTCGGGGCTGGACGCCTGAGGAAGCCGATCGGCGCACGACCGACGCTTTCTTCGCCCTGTTCGACCGCATACCCCGGCCTGCCGAATGAACACGCCGGGCGAGTTGGAGATCGTCATTCTCGGTTGCGGCTCGTCCGGCGGCGTGCCGCGCGGCGACGGCGACTGGGGCGACTGCGATCCCGACGAGCCCAGGAATCGGCGGACCCGCTGCTCCATGCTGGCGCGGCGTCACGGCCCGGACGGGACCACCAGCGTCCTGATCGACACCTCGCCCGATCTGCGGCAGCAGGCTCTGGCCGCCGGGATCCGTCATGTCGACGCCGTCCTCTACACCCACGACCACGCCGACCAGACCCACGGCATCGACGACCTTCGGGTCTTCGCCATCCATGCGCGACGGCGGATTCAGGCCTGGATGGACCCGGCGACCCATCATGCGCTGACGACGCGGTTCGACTACATCTTCGAGAGCCATCACGGCTATCCGGCCATTCTGGAAGCCCAGCGCATTCCGCCGCACGGCGAGACCTGGAGCGTGGATGGGCCGGGGGGCGAAATCCCCGTCGTCACCTTCGATCAGATGCACGGGCCGATCCGCTCGGTCGGCTATCGGTTGGGTCCGGTCGCCTATTCCAGCGACGTGTCCGACCTGGACGAGGCGGCGCTGGAGGCGGTGCGCGGAGCCGACCTGTGGATCATCGACGCCCTGCGCTACACGCCTCATCCGACCCACGCCCATGTCGACAAGGCGCTGGACTGGATCGCGCGGACCGAGGTCGGCCGGGCGGTGCTGACCAATCTGCACATTGATCTGGATTACAATGTCTTGTGCGGTTCTCTTCCGGATAATGTTGAAGTTGCTTTCGACGGTTGGAGCCGCCGTCTCGACCTCTGATACGGCCGATCGCAGGCGCGCCATTGAACCGGCATCCGGGCAGGGCGTTGCATGGGTTTCCGGATGAAGGATCGATGCCATGCTTCGCACAGGCCTAACGATCGCCGCCGCAGTCGCTGCCCTGACCGTGACCGCGGCGTTTTCGTCCGCACGGCAGGCCAGCCCCTCGGTCATCGAGATTCAGCTGAAGAACTATGAGTTCGTCCCCTCGACCCTGCGTCTGCAACGCGGCGTTCCCGTCGTGCTGCGTCTGGTCGAGACCGCCGGCTCCCACAGCTTCTCGGCGCCCGAGCTTTTCGCGGCCTCGACGCTGGACCCGACGACCGCCGCCATGATCCGCGACGGAAAGGTCGAGGTGGGCGAGGGGGGGCTCGAGCTGCGCCTGACGCCGAACACGCCCGGGACCTACGCCTTCCGCTGCACCCATTTCATGCATTCGGCCTTCGGCATGAAGGGCACGGCGGTCGTCGAATAGCCAGGTCAGGGTCATGTCGCCCCCCGTCGCCCTGCTGGCCCTGTCCACGGCGTCGCCGCTCAACTGCCTGCGCCAGGACGAGGTTGCGGTCGCCGCGCGGACCCTGTTTCAGGATCGGTTCCCAGGCTTTGACCGAATGGCGCCGGTGTTCAGCAGCGCGGGCATAGACACCCGCCAGTCCGCCATGCCGATGGAATGGTATCTGGAGCCGCGCCGCTGGCCCGAGCGGACCGAAGTCTATCTGAACGTCGCCGTCGACCTGTTCGTCCAGGCGGCGAAGCGGGCGCTGGACGAGGCAGGCTTGACGGGAGGGGACGTGGACACGATCGTCACCGTATCCTCGACCGGCATCGCCACGCCCAGTCTGGAAGCGCACGCCATGGAGAGAATGGGCTTCCGGCCCGACGCGGCGCGCATTCCGGTCTTCGGCCTGGGCTGCGCGGGTGGGACGACGGGATTGGGGCTGGCAAGCAAGCTGGCGCGGGCGACGCCCGGCGGCGTGGTCCTGCTCGTCGTCGTCGAGCTCTGCACCCTGTCGTTCCGGATGGAGGACCTCAGCAAGGCCGACATCGTGGCCACCGCCCTGTTCGGCGACGGCGCGGCGGCCTGCGTGCTGCGGAGCGGCGAGGGCGGTTTCGCCCGCATCGAGGGGGCGGCGGAACACACCTGGCCGGACACATTGAACATCATGGGCTGGCGGGTCGGGGACACCGGCTTCGGCGTCATCTTCGACCGTGCCATTCCGCCTTTCGCCAAGAACCGCCTGCGCCCGGCGGTGGACGAAATGCTGGCGGCCCAGGGGCTGAACGTCGAGGATGTGGACCGCTTCATCTGTCATCCGGGCGGGATGAAGGTCATCCACGCGCTGGAAAGCGCCCTGTCGCTGGAACCTGGCCGACTGGATCACGAGCGCGCCGTTCTGGCCGAGCACGGGAACATGTCGGCGCCGACCGTCCTCTATGTGCTGGACCGGGCCAGGCGTGCGGGCCTGCCGGCGAAATCGGTCCTGATCGCCCTGGGGCCCGGCTTCACCGCCAGCACCGTAAGCCTGAGCGCGACGTGATCCTGTCCGTCATCATTCTGAGCCTCGTCACGGCGCAGCGGATCGGCGAACTGGTGCTGGCTCAGCGAAACACGCGGCGGCTGCTGTCGCGCGGCGCGGTCGAGGCCGGCGCCGGCCATTATCCTTTCATCGTGACGCTTCACGGCGCCTGGCTGGGCGGTCTGTGGCTGCTGGCCTGGGATCGTCCGCTGAACCTCTGGCTTCTGGCTGTCTTCATCGGGCTGCAGGCCGCGCGCGTCTGGGTCATCGCGACACTTGGCGATCGCTGGACGACGCGGATCATTACCCTCCCGGGCGAGCCGCTGATCCGCCACGGGCCGTACCGCTTTATGTCGCATCCGAACTATGTGGTCGTGGCCGCAGAGATTCTGGTGTTGCCGCTGACGTTCGGGCTGGTCTGGTTCGCCCTGGTCTTCAGCGCGCTCAACGCCGCCATGATGTGGGTGCGCATCCGCGCCGAAGCCTGCGCCTTGGATTCTCTGACCGGTGAGCGCTAAAGAACCGACCTTGGACTGAGGAGCGGCGGATGAGTCAGGGCTATGACGAAAACGATGAAGACGGCGGCGGTTTTGATGTCGATGACTGGTCGCGGCTGAAGCCCTTTACCGGCGTGGTGGCGACGCTCGACGATGTTCAGGCCCGCCGGGCGGTCTTCGCCCTGGGCGAGACCGAGGACGCGCGCGTCATCGACATGGACCTGCCGCAGCCGGTCATCTGGTGGGAGGATGACGGCGAACAGGCGGCGGTGATCGTGCAGGCGGAAACTCACATTGGCTCGGACGGCGAGCCCATGGAGGTGCTGGGCCTGATCCTGCCCGACGGCGACGCCGCCGTGGCCCTGCTGGACGATGTCGATCTGGTCGATGACACGGATCCGACCTGGCGCGATCTGGTCGCCCGCGCGGTCGACGGCGACGACGGCGAGGACTGAGCCATGGCGACCGAAACCGTCCATATCGTTCAGGCCTATGTCCAGGCCAAGAACGGCGCCGTGCGCGCCGAACCGCAGGTCGGCTGCAAGGACGCCGAGGAGGCGCGGCGCAAGGCCGAGCGTCTGGCGCCCCTGCGGCACGGCGTGGTCGCCTTCACCGTCTCGGCCGACATCGAGCTGGGCGACTACGACGAGGAGGCTACCATCCTGTTCAAGGCCGGAACCTTGCCGCCGCCCTTCGACGAGGGCTGACTATTTCAGGGTGGTGTGGATCGGCACGCCGTTCTTGATGGCCAGGGTGACGGGGGTGCGTTCGGCCACGGCGGCGAGGCGGGCGCGCTGGGCCTCGTCCAGCGAACCGGCGGGGGTCAGCACCCGTTCGATGCGCGGCGGGGTCTCGCCGCCCAGGTATTCCAGGCGGACATCCAGCCCTTCCAGCGGCCAGCCCTTCTTCTCGGCGTACATGGTCAGGGTGATGGCGGTGCAGGCGCCGAGCGCCGAGACCAGCAGGTCAAAGGGGGCGGGACCGAGGTCGGCGCCGCCCAGGCGTTCGGGTTCGTCGGCGGTCAGTTCGTGCTTCAGGTCGCCGCCCGTCCGGATCGAGGTCCGGTAGCGGGCGGTTCCGATATGGGCGTGGGCGATGGCCATGCAGGGCGCTCCGATCAGGACATGGGGTTGGCGCTTTCCGCTGGGTCGGGCGGCAGGGGGATGAACTCCTGATCGTCCATGTCGGGCAGCTTCATGCGCCCGGCGCGCCAGTCGGCCTTGGCCTGCTCGATGCGGTCCCTGGACGAGGAGACGAAGTTCCAGTCGATGAAGCGTTCGCCCACCGGTTCGCCGCCCAGCACCATGATGGTCGAGGGCTCCAGCGCGCAGACGACCGAGGCGACGCCCTTTTCCAGCACCGCCATCTGGCCGTGGCCGATCGGGCGGCCGTCGTCGATCTCGACCAGGCCCTGAACCACATAGACGGCGCTTTCCGAATGGTCGGTCGGGGTCTGGAAGCGAGCGCCGGGCTCCAGCTCCAGATGCAGGTAGTGCAGGGGCGAGAAGGTGCTGACCCCGGCCTTCATGCCCAGGGTCTCGCCCGCGACCAGACGGCCCTTCACGCCGTTCTCGCGCCAGGTCGGCAGGTTGTCGGGGGTGACGTGCTGGAACGAGGGATCGATCTCTTCCTGACCATTGGGCAGGGCGACCCAGGCCTGGATGCCCTCCAGGCGGACGCCCTCGCGACGGGCGCGCTCGAAGCGTTCGGAGTGGGTCACGCCGCTGCCGGCCGTCATCCAGTTGACCTCGGCGGGGCGGATGTCCTGCTGGACGCCCAGGCTGTCGCGGTGGGTGATCTCGCCCTCGAACAGATAGGTCAGGGTCGAGATGCCGATGTGCGGGTGCGGGCGCACGTCGACGCTGCGCGGGATGCCCGCGGGCATGTCGACCGGCCCCATGTGGTCAAAGAAGGCGAAGGGGCCGACCATGCGGCGTTTCGCATAGGGCAGGACGCGGCCCACCTCGAACCCGCCGAGATCCTTGCGGCGCTGGTCGATTATGAGTTCGATCATGGGAGATCCTTTTTGCCTGGGTGTGAAGCGCGCGGACGGGTGCGAGGTTGCGGCCCGGTCCGAAGACCGGGCCTGACGCCGGATCAGGCGGCGGGGATGTCGCCGAAGCGGCCGCTGTTGAAGTCCGTGATGGCCTGCCGGATCTCGTCCTCGCTGTTCATCACGAAGGGGCCGTAGCCGACGATGGGTTCGTCGATGGGCTCTCCGGTCAGCAGCAGGATGGTCGAGTCCGCATCGGCGCTCAGGGTGACGCTGCTACCCTGACGGTCCAGCAGCAGGGCCTCGGCGGACCCGGCGGGCTGGTCGCCGTTGACGGTGACATGGCCCGACAGAACGACCACGATGGCGGTGTGGCCTTCCGGCAGGTCCAGCGTCGTCTCGGCGTCCCGGTTCAGTCGCACGTCCCACACGTTGATGGGGGTGAAGGTGCTGGCCGGGCCCTTGGCTTCCGCGCCGAACTGACCCGCGATGATCCGCGCGGTCCCTGCATTGTCGGGCAGAGCGACGGCCGGAATGTCGGCGTTCAGGATCGACTGGTAGCCGGGGCGGGTCATCTTGTCCTTGGCGGGCAGGTTGACCCACAGCTGGACCATGCGGAAGGGGCCGCCGGTCCGCGCGAAGGCGGGCGAGTGGAACTCTTCGTGCAGGATGCCGCCGCCCGCCGTCATCCACTGGACGTCGCCAGGGCCGATGATGCCGCCCTGACCGGTCGAGTCGCGGTGCTCGACCTCGCCGTCATAGACGATGGTCACGGTCTCGAAGCCGCGGTGGGGGTGCTGGCCGACGCCGCGCCGCTTGTCGGTCGGCTCGAAATTGTGCGGGCCGGCGTAGTCGAGCAGCAGGAAGGGGCTGATGTGCTTGCCCACGGCGTCATAGGAAAACAGTGAGCGGACGGGGAAGCCGTCGCCGACCCAGTGGCCGCGATCATTGCCGTAACGTCCCAGAACCTTCTTCATGATGTGTCTCCTTCGGGGCGACCGGACGCTGCCGATCGCGTTGGAGGCTTTATGACGATGGAACGCCGACCGCAGAAGATTGCGAAATCGCCTCGCTGCGTCCTATCAATAGAACGATGAGAGACCTCAACGACCTCTATTACTTCGTCCAGGTGGTGGACCACGGCGGCTTCGCGCCCGCCGCGCGGGCGCTGGGGATGCAGAAGTCCAAGCTGAGCCGACGCATCGCCTTTCTGGAGGACCAGTTGGGCACGCGCCTGATCCAGCGCTCGTCGCGCAAGTTCTCGGTCACCGAGGTCGGACAGGAATACTACCGCCACTGCTTGGCCATGCTGGTCGAGGCCGAGGCGGCCCAGGCGGTGATCGACGGGGCCCGTTCCGAGCCGTGCGGCACGGTCCGCGTGGCCTGCGCGCCGGGGCTGCTGACCTATCAGATGGGCGGCCTGATCGCCCGCTTCATGGCCCGCTATCCCGAGGTCCAGGTGCAGCTGGACAGCACCAGCCGCCGGGTCGACCTGATCGGCGAGGGCTTTGACCTGGCCATCCGCGTGCGCGAGCCGCCGCTGGAACAGACGGATCTGGTGATGCGCAAGCTGGACGAGAGCGTGCACCGCCTGGTCGCCGCGCCCGATCTGATCGCGCGGTTCGCCGCGCCGTCCGGCCCGGCGGACCTGGCCGACTGGCCCAGTCTGGACTTCGGCCCGGCGCACCGCGACCACGTCTGGGCCCTGCACCACAGGGACGGCATGACCGCCTCGGTGCGCCATGCGCCGCGCCTGGTGACGGACGACCTGCACATGCTGCACGAGGGCGCCTTGCAGGGGCTGGGCGTCGCCTTGCTGCCGACCGTGGCGGTGTGGCGCGACCTGGAGGCGGGGCGGCTGGTCGACCTCTTGCCGGACTGGCGGCCCCGGACATGGATCGTCCACGCCGTCTTTCCGTCGCGACGGGGGCTGCTGCCCTCGGTGCGGCTGTTGCTGGACTTCCTGGCTCAGGGTTGCGCCGAACAGCAGATTCACAGTGAAACCCCGAGGTCGCCGAGAGCGACCCCCTATGCTTTTGCGGAGACGAACGCCTGATGCGTCTGGTCGGAATATCGGGCAGCCTGCGGGCGGCCTCCTACAACAGCGCCCTGCTGCGCGCGGCGCAGGGCATGACGCCGGACGGCGTGGAACTGGTCGAGGGCTCGATCCGGGGCATTCCCCTCTATGACGGGGACGTCGAGCGGGACCAGGGCCTGCCCGAGGCGGTGGTGGCGCTGAAGGAGCTGATCGCCGACAGCGACGGCCTGCTGCTGTTCACGCCCGAGTACAACAATGGCGTTCCCGGCGTGTTCAAGAACGCCATCGACTGGCTCAGCCGCCCGGCCTCGGACATCGACCGGGTGTTCGGCGGGCGGCCGGTGGCGGTGCTGGGCGCCTCGCCGGGACCGTTCGGCACGGTGATGAGCCAGGCCGCCTGGCTGCCGGTCCTGCGCACCCTGGGGACCGCGCCCTGGTTCGGCGCGCGCATGATGATCCCGCACGCGGGCGACGCCTTTGATGCGGAGGGGCGCCTGGTCGATGAGAATGCGCGCCGTCGTCTGGAAAGGTTCATCGGCGGCTTCGCCGAGCACTGCCGCACGGTCGCGCGCTGAGATCGCTCAGTGAAAGTCGCGCGAACCGGGCAGGATGCGGACGTTGCGGGGATGCCAGTGCGACGGTTGGCGCGGCGGCTGGGGGTGGGCGACCTCGGTTTCGTGGTCCTCTGACAGGCGGCCCAGTTCGGCGCTGCGGTCGATGACGCGGCGGGCGACGACGTGGACGACGCCCTCGGGACTTTTCTCGACCACGCCTTCGACCTGCATCAGGCGCGCGCCCATGACCTCGCGGCGGAACTGCTCCAGCATCCGCGCCCACAGGACCACGTTGGTGATGCCGGTCTCGTCTTCCAGGGTGACGAAGACGGCGTTGCCCTTGCCCGGCCGCTGACGCACCAGAACCACGCCCGCGACCTGCACAACGGAGCCGCCGCGCCTGGCCTCGGTCGCGGCGCAGGTCAGCACCCGGTCGGCGGCGAAGACCGGGCGCAGGATGGCCATCGGGTGGGCCTTCAGCGACAGTCGCGCGGTCTGGTAGTCGGCGGCGACGTGCTCGCCCAGCGGCATCAGCGGCAACTGGGCGTCCGGCTCGGCGCCCAGTTCGCGGGCGCCGCGCTCGCGCGCCTCGGCGGCGGCGAACAGGGGCAGGGGGGCGTCGTCGGGCAGACGCCGCACCGCCCACAGCGCCTCGCGCCGGTCCTGACCCATTGACCGGAAGGCGTCGGCGTCGGCCAGCTTGCGCATGGCGGCGGCCGGCAGGTTCGCGCGCCGGGCCAGGGTTTCGATGTCGGCGAAGGGCCGGTCGCGGGCGGCGACCAGGGCCTCGGCCCAGTCCTGACGAAAGCCGTCGATCTGACGCAGACCCAGCCGCAGGGCCAGGGCGTCCTGCGGGCCTTCCAAGCTGTTGTCCCAGTCGCTGTAGGCCACATCGATGGGCCGCACCTCGACCCCGCCGACCTCCTGCGCCTCGCGCACGATCTGGGCGGGGGCGTAGAAGCCCATCGGCTGGCTGTTCAGCAGGGCGCAGGCGAAGGCCGCCGGGTGGCGGTGCTTGATCCACGAGGAGACATAGACCAGCCGGGCGAAACTGGCGGCGTGGCTCTCGGGGAAACCGTAGGAGCCGAAGCCCTTGATCTGTTCGAAGCAGCGCCGGGCGAAGTCGGGCTCATAGCCCCGCGCGATCATCCGCCCCACCATCCGGTCCTCATAGGTGTGCAGGGTCCCGTCGCCGCGGAAGGTGCCCATGGCCTTGCGCAGGCCGTTGGCCTCGGCGTCGGTGAACCGGGCGGCGACCATGGCGACCTTCATGGCCTGTTCCTGGAACAGGGGGACGCCCAGCGTCCGGTGCAGCACCTGCTTCAGCTCGTCGGGCGGACCATAGAGGCGGCCGGGCGGGGGGTAGAGAACCTCCTCCTCGCCGTTGCGGCGGCGCAGGTAGGGATGGACCATGTCGCCCTGGATCGGGCCGGGTCGCACGATGGCGACCTGGATGACCAGGTCGTAGAAGGTCCTCGGCCTCAGCCGAGGCAGCATGTTGATCTGGGCGCGGCTCTCGACCTGGAAGACGCCGATGGACTGGCCCCGGCACAGCATGTCGTAGACCGCGGGCTCCTCCGGCGGGACGGAGGCGAGGTCGTGCTCGACGCCGGCATGGGACTTGAGCAGGTCGAACGCCTTGCGGATGCAGGTCAACATCCCGAGCGCCAGGACATCGACCTTCATCAGACCGAGTTCGTCGATGTCGTCCTTGTCCCATTCGATGAAGGTGCGGTCCGGCATGGCGGCGTTGCCGATGGGGACCGTCTCGTCCAGCCGCCCCTGGGTCAGGACGAAGCCGCCGACGTGCTGGGACAGGTGGCGCGGAAAGCCCAGCAGACGCGTCGCCATGCGCACCGCGCGTTCGATCATCGGGTTGGCGGCGTCCAGACCGGCCTGCTCGATCTGGCGACTGCTGATCTCGGAGCCCCAACTGCCCCATTGGGTCGAGGCCAGGCGCGCGGTGACGTCCTCGGTCAGGCCCAGGACCTTGCCGACCTCGCGGATGGCGCTGCGGGGCCGATACCGGATGACGGTGGCGGCGATGCCGGCGCGATGACGTCCATAGCGGTCGTAGATGTACTGGATGATCTCCTCGCGGCGCTCATGCTCGAAGTCGACGTCGATGTCGGGCGGTTCGTCGCGGTTGGAGGACAGGAAGCGTTCGAACAACAGGTCGTGGCAGGCGGGATCGACGCTGGTGATCCCCAGGACGTAGCAGACCGCCGAGTTGGCGGCCGACCCGCGTCCCTGGCACAGGATGCCCTTGTCCTCGGCGGTGCGGACGATGTCGTGGATGGTCAGGAAATAGGGGGCCAGGCTGCGCTCGGCGATGAAGGCCAACTCCTTGTCGAGCAGGGCGGCGACCTTGGGCGGGGCGCCGTCCGGATAGCGGATCGGCGTGCGCCGCCGCACCAGTTCCTCCAGCCAGCCCTGGGGCGTTTTGTCAGGCGGGACAGGCTCCTCGGGATATTCGTACTTCAGGTCCTTCAGGTCGAAGCTTGCCCGCGCCAGGAAGGCGGTCGTCTCGCGCAACGCTTCGGGCGCGTCGCGGAACAGGCGGGTCATTTCGGGGGCGGGCTTCAGCCAGCGTTCGGCGTTGGCCTCCAGCCGACGGCCGGCGCTCTCGATGGTCACGCCTTCGCGGATGCAGGTCAGGACATCCTGCAGGTCGCGGTCTTCGGGCACGGCGTAGAGGGCGTCGTTGATCGCCAGCAGCGGAACATTCGTGCTCGCCGCCAGCGTCTTCAGCCGAGCGAGCCTGCGCCGATCGTCGCCACGTCTGTGCATGGCGGCGCCCAGCCAGACGGCGCCGGGCGCCGCCTCGGTCAGGCGCGTTAGAACCGGCTCCAGCGCCGTCAGCCGGTCCGGCGGCATGAGGATCAGCAGCAGGTCTTCAGGATCGGCCAGCAGGTCGCGCAGACCGATCTCGCATTCGCCCTTCTTCGCCCGGCGATTGCCCAGGGTCAGCAGGCGGGTCAGCCGGCCCCAGCCCGCCCGTGTCTCGGGATAGGCGATGATGTCGGGCGTCCCATCGTTGAAGACCAGACGAGCGCCGGTCAGCAGACGAAAGGTCGCCGCGCGTTGCTTCACCGCTTCGGACAGGGCCGGATCATTCAGCGGATCCTCGATGAAGGCGATCTCGCCCGGACTGCCGCCGTCGCGCACCTTTTCCGGTGGATTGAGGCCCACGGCCCGCAGTTCCTTCAGCGCGCTCCAGGCCCGGACCACGCCCGCCACCGTGTTGCGGTCGGCCAGCCCCAGCCCGGCGTGGCCGCGCAGGATGGACGTCAGCACCAGGTCCTTGGGGTGCGCAGCCCCGCGCAGGAAGGAGAAGTTGCTGGCCGACGCCAGTTCGGCGTAGTCGCCGCGAGGGGCCAAGGTGTTCATGGCGCGCTCATGCGAACAGGCCGTGGATGAACCAGCGCGGCTCGGGCGTCTCGCCATAGAGGCCCTGACGGAACAGCCAGAAACGGCGGCCGTCCTGATCCTCGATGCGGTAATAGTCGCGGGTGCGTTGATCCGGCGCGCGCCACCATTCGCCGCCGATCCGCTCGGGGCCTTCGGCGCGTGTCACCTCATGCAGGACGCGGCGCCAGCGGAACTTCAGGGGATAGCCGTCGGGGACCTCGGCCAGGGTCTCGACCGGCTGGGGCGGGTCGAACATCTGCAGGGGGCGCAGGGGCGGATCGTCGGGATCGAGGTCGGGCCAGACTTCGTCGCCGAGGCGCGCCGACGCCGGGACCAGCCGGGCGGCGCGTTCGGGGATGTGCGAACCGAAGGGCTCGAAGCGCAGCACCGCCTCCGGCCCCAGCCGCGCCGTCAGCCGGTCGATCAGGCGGCTGAAGGCCTCCTCGCCCGGCGTCTCGCGCTCGAGCCCCTGCTGGGTCGGCGTCAGAACTTGCGTCCAGGGCGCCGACATCCGCATCTGGTCAAAGCCGAAGCCGGGGTCCAGCGGATGGGACAGGGCCGCCATCCGCTCGCGGAACAGACGCAGGGTCGCGGTCGCGTCGCGGGTCGGGCGGCCGGTGCGGACGACGACGCGGCGCACCTCGCCGTCCACGCGATAGAAGCCGGCCTCGAAGGCGCGTCCGCCCTGACCGGCTAGATCCAGCCGGTCCATGGTCTCGACCAGCAGGTCGGACAGGACGCGTTCGATGTCCTCGGGAGCCGAGACGGGTTCGAAGAAGACGCGGTCGACGACCACGGGGGCGGGCGGGCGATGCGGGGTGATGCGCACGTCCTCGTCGCCCAGCACCCGCGCCAGCCGGGCGGGAAAGTCGGCGCCGAAACGGGCGGCCAGGGGCGCGCGGGGCCGGTCGTCCAGATCGGCCAGCCGCTTCAGCCCGGCGCGGCGCAGGGCCTGCTCTTCCTTGTCCGCCAGCTCCAGGGCGGCGACAGGCAGGCGCCGCGCGGCGGCGCGATCCTCGCCTTCCACGAAGATCCCGCCGGGGCCGAAGCGGGCCAGCGCCCGCGCGACCTGGGGCGTTCCGGCCAGGGCGCAGCGGACCTGCAGGCCGATCCGGCCCGCCCGCGCCTGGGCTGTCCGCATCAGTCCCGCCTCGCCGCCGAACAGGTGGGCGCAGCCGGTCACATCCAGCATCAGGCCGTGCGGCGCATCCTCGGCGATCATGGGGGTGAAGCGGCCGAAATCCTCCAGCACCCGCGCCAGCAGGGCGGCGTCGGCGTCGGGCCGGTGGGCGACCGAGCGCAGGGCCGGGGTGCGCGCCTGCGCATCGGCCAGGGTCAGGCCGGGGCTCAACCCCGCCCGCGCCGCCGCCGGATCGACGGCGGCCAGCCGCAGCGCGCCCTTGACCTTTTCGACCAGAACGACGGGCGGCGCGTCAGGCGGCGCGTCTTGCTCCTGTCTCCGTTCTCGGCGCCGCAGCCGGTCGCTGGGCAGCCAGGGGAACCAGACCGCCAGATAGCGGCGCCGGTGCGCGGAATCTTCGCTGCTCACGATCCCACTCCATGATCCAGGTTCCGGTTCCCCCGCCGCCGCGTCGCCGCAGCAGGGTCGCGGAAAAAGACGGCCGCCCCGGCGCCCCGCCTTCCAGAGGTTCGGAGGCGCAGGAGCCGATCGACCAGCGGGTTTCGGCGGCGCTGGGGCAGGGGGCGGCTCCCGCTCGCGCCAGAAACAGGGTGGCGCCGCCGGTTTCGGCCGCCAGCGCCAATCGCCGGCTGGCCGTCAGACTGAAGGCCTTGGCCTCGCCCCAGGCGCTCAGCAGCACCGCGCCGACGGCGGGGCTGCGCAGGGCCTCCTCGCCGACGGCCAGCAGGGTCTGCGCGTCGCGCGCCCGCACCAGCAGCAGGTCGCGCGGCGCCAGCCCCATCTCGTGCAGGCCCGGCCCGTGCGGCCGCCCCGCCTCCTGTCCCATCATCTCATGCAGAGCCCAGACGATCGGCCGTCCCGCCGCCGCCCGCAGCGCCAGCCCCAGTCCAAAGGCGTTGACCGCCACGGCGTCGGCGGGGGCTGCGGCGTAGAGGTCGTGCAGAACGCTCGTGGCCAGAGGCGCAAAGCCGTCGTCGCTCCCGTCGCGCGGGACCGTCTCGACGCGACGGCCGCCGGACCGATCCAGCGTCTCCAGTCGGGTTTTCAGCGCCGCGAGCGCGTCAGATTGCGAACAAATGTTCCTCATTTGTTCTATATGCGCCCGGCGCCCCGGGGGGTGTCAAGCGGAGCCGCTTGAAGCGTTCAAAATGAAGCGTCAGACGCGTCCCTTGACCGGCAGCAGGGCGCCGGTGATGGCCGAGGCCGCGTTGCTGGCGAGGAACAGGATGACGGCCGCCAGTTCGGCGGGCTGGACCCAGGTCGAGAAGTCGGCGTCGGCCATGTCGGCGCGGTTGGCGGGGGTGTCGATGATGGAGGGCAGGACGGCGTTCACCGTCAGGGGCGTCGCCTTGGTCTCGTCGGCCAGGACTTCCGTCAGCCGATGCACGCCGGCCTTGGACGCTGCATAAGCGCCCATGCCGGCCCCGGCCTGAACCGCGCCCAGGGCGCCGACGTTGACGATGCGACCGCTTGCCGATCGGCTCAGATGGGGCAGGGCGGCGCGACAGGCGTTCAGCACGGTCAACAGGTTTATCCTGTGCATCCGGTCCCAATTTTCCAGCGGGCCGTCGGTCGTCTGCCAGACGAAGCCGCCGACCGCGTTGAGCAGGTGGTCGATGCGACCGAAACGCTGCGCCACGGCGTCCATGGCGGCCTGGGCGGCGGCCGGATCGGCCAGATCCACGCCGCCGAGGCCCATCCAGTCAGGGCCGTCCTCGCGGTCGATGGGGCCGAAATCCACGGCGGCGACGGTGTCGCCCCGCGCCAGGGCGGCGTCCGCAATCGCCCGTCCGAGCACGCCCGAGGCGCCGGTGATCACTGTGACTGCCCTGCTCATCGGAGCTCTCTCTTCCAAACAAACGCCCAGCTTCGGGTGCGCCCGGATTCGGGTCAAGGCAGGCGAGCACGCGTCGCGTGACGGCCAATGAGTTCATCATCTACACCGCAGTTGGCTGTCTTGAGGCAACCGTTCACCGGGATGCACTGCTGTTCACCGATCATGGCGCACCATTGACCGAGCCGGGATGGACGAGCGTGCAGCAAACGGGTCAACTGACGCCATGACCAGCCCTTCTCCCAGTCAACGCGACGTTGCGCCCGCCGCAGCGCCTGTTCTTCCCGCCCCGGTGATCGCAAGGGCGTGTCGATAGCCGATCCACAATCGCAGCCGATACACCCCTCAAGTTCTGGGTAACCAAAAGAATGCTGAACAAAATTTCTGTCGCAATCGGCCTGATTGCGGTCCTGGGCGGTCTTGCCGATAGCGCAAACGCCCGCACAACGCAGGTCGCAGAAGCGGACAACAAGACCGCCGCGATTGAACGCCTGGTCCAAAGCGAGATGGCGTCTCGCCGTATTCCGGGGCTCCAGCTGGCGATCGTGAAAAACGGCGAAATCATATTCTCGGGCGCTTACGGCCAGTCCGACCTCACGACCGCGAAGCCCGTAACGGAACACACTGTTTTCGGCATCAATTCGATCAGCAAGGCATTCACCGGCGTGGCGGCGATGCAGCTTGTCGAGGCTGGAAAACTCGATCTCGATGCACCGGTGACGCAGTATCTTGAAGGGCTTCCGGCCTCGTGGAATGAGATCACTGTCCGCCAGATCCTCACGCACGCATCCGGCCTGCCCGAGATCATTGACGACAATACCCGACTGATCGACGGCGCCGAACCCGACGCCGCCTGGGCGAAGGTGCAGGAACTTCCCCTGAAGTATGCGCCCGGGACGCAGTATGCCTACAATCAGACGGGCTATGCCCTGATGGGCAAGATCATCGAGAAGGTCTCGGGCAAGCGCTTCGTTGATTTCGTTCGCGAGGGGCAGTTCAACGCGGCGGGCATGGAGCAGGCACGCTTTGGACACACTGCCGACACCGTGCCCGAGCACGCCTCGCTCTATACCTATTTGACGCTGCAGATAACGGACATGAGGACCGTCGGCGTCGAGCGCAGCGAGACCCCGATGGCGCGCCAGGAGACGTGGCCCGCCTACATGCATCCCATGGCAGGCGTTCAGGCCACAGCCACGGATCTGGCCGCATGGGTTATCGCGCTACAGACCGGGAAACTGGTCAGCGAAAGGGGCCTCGAACAGCTGTGGACGCCGCATCAGCTGCCCGACGGAAGCTATCGCGGTTTCAACAGGACCATCAATGGCTATGGACTGGGCTGGCCGGTCATACGCCGCGCGGAACATCCCGCGATCACGCCCACGGGCGGCGATCGCGCGGCCATCTTTATCTACCCCCAGGATGACCTTACGGTGATCGTTCTGACGAACCTCTTGGGCGCTGGGCCCCAGAGATTTGCTGACAAGATTGCTTCGCAATACATCCCCGATCTCGCTGTCGAAAACTGACGATAGCGTCTCGTAGCGAGTGCGGCCGGATTGGCGGTTGGCGAAAGCCGATCGGTTCGATGCAGGGGGCCGTCAGGCTAACACCAGGTGGCGGGACCATTAGGTTTCGGTCCTCGCCACGTTGATCTTTGCGGAGCCGGACACCCTGGAGGTCGCGTTTCTGGAGGTGAGCCAATGTCGGTTCATGGCGCATTGCGGTAAGGAACTCCGCAATGCGCCGAGTAGTGAACCGAACTGGGTGTGCATGGTAGCGTGTTAGTGGAGGTCAGGCGCCATCAGCGCTGCATCCAAATCTACTGGCGGCACCATCGCTTCAGCTTGGCGATACATAGAGTCCGCCGCCTTAGCGTACGCATACCTCGTCGATGGCGCGAGGTGACCGTTTAGAACGTCGATCCAAATCGTTGCGCAATAGCGAGGGAGACCGATCTTGTCGGCGCAGTACGGCCCGGTCAGGGGCTCAGAAAGGGCAAGTTGCATAACCAGACGCGCGATAAGGGTATCAAGTGCGCCTTGTCACAACCGCAGCGCTTTGATCAAGTCTGAACGTTGGTGATGTGGACCGCTCAAAGCCCAGCTGCTGCGCTGTTTGAATGGCTGCGCAGCTTGGGCTTGAGCTCACGTTGCAACGGAAATGAACCTGGTCGACCTTCGCAGACTGCACAGGTTCGGAAACTGTTGCAGCCATAAATGGCTGAATTAACGCCAAAAATAATGCAATTTGAGAGAAGCGGCTGTTGCGCTCTGCGACAGCGCTTCTGTTGCTGACGTGCCCCTGAGAATTTCCTCCACGCGGAGCTAGAGTCCGGCCCTTGAAAGGACGGACGGAATGAAACGAGCGAGATTCTCGGAAGAGCAGATCATCGGGATCCTGCGGGAGAACGAGGCCG
>NZ_JBOHLI010000004.1:0-110174 GCF_050729455.1 Brevundimonas sp. | reverse complement strand
GAGGGGGCGGCTGGCATCCGCCGCCGCCGCACCCCGTCGCGGCCGAGGCCACGTCGGCGACCGCCATCAGGCCGATGAAGCCCGCCGCGCCGGCCAGCAATTTCTTGATCCCCACCCGCATGGGCCCGGACTCCTGCATTGATCGTATCGACGTCAGTGCAAGTCGCAGGCCGGTTCCAGCCGCCGAATCCGGCGGAAACCACGTGCTTTTCAGGACATCCGGCGCAGACGACGACGTCGCCTGTGCCATCCTGAAGCATCAGGGCCGGATGTGGGGCGCCAGATCGCGCTGGTAGCGTTTCCAATTCTGGACATAGTGCTGGGCCGATATCCGCAGGGCCTCGACCTGCCCCTCGTCCAGTTCCCGCACCACCTTGCCCGGCTGGCCCACGACCAGGGAGTTGTCGGGGATGACCTTGCCCTCGGTGATCAAAGCGTTGGCGCCGATCAGGCAGTTCTTCCCGATCTTCGCCCCGTTCAGGATCACCGCCCCGATCCCGACCAGGCTGTTGTCGCCGATGGTGCAGCCATGCAGCATGGCCTTGTGGCCCACCGTCACCCCCTCGCCGATCGTCAACGGCGAGCCGACGTCCGTATGCAGGATGCTGCCGTCCTGGATATTGCTGTCACGACCGATCACAATGGGATCATTGTCGCCTCGCAAAACCGTGTTGAACCAGATGCTGGCGCCGGGATGCAGAATCACATTCCCTAGGACCGTTGCACTCGGCGCGATCCAGTATTCGCCCTCCGGCGGAAGCTGCGGCTTGCTGTCGCCAAGACTGTAAACACTCATCCGAACACCGCCTATGTTTCAGAAAATGAAGGCTTTAAGCCTTCATAAACTACGCTAGCATCATCCTGTTGATGCGATTCGAGGTCGCCATATCGGCCCCGGATCCGAAGCCGGATCAAGCCCGGTCCGGTCAGATACTGGAGAATGCGCGTGGCGTGTTCGCGACCAGTTCCGGGACGACGCCTCTGCTGCGGCGACGACCCCGCGACCGATCCGACCGGCCGCCGCATGAATCCGGCCCCCTCCTCCCCCACCGTCGTACGAGGCGAGTCCCTGTCGGGCTCGCCTTTTTTCATGCCCTGGAGGCGTTCATGACGAAGCGTTCGGCCATCAAGCATCAAGTCCGTGAAGGCGTGCTGGATTCGCAGCAGTTCCTGCAGGACGCCAAGGTCCGGCGATTGCCGCCGCGCAACGGCTGGTCGCCCTACCCTTCGAACGACGAACGCGACCAGGGCTACCTCAAGACGCTGAAGCCCAAGTCGGACGGTCAGGCCGAACTCATGGCCGCCGTCGACCACGCCAACCTGGTCCTGGCCCTGGGCCCGGCCGGCACCGGCAAGACCTATCTGGCCGTGGCCAAGGCGGTCGAGGCGCTGGAGGCGGGCAAGGTCGGCCGCATCGTCCTGTCGCGCCCCGCCGTCGAGGCCGGGGAATCCATCGGCTTTCTGCCCGGCGATATGGAGGACAAGCTGGCCCCCTATCTGCGCCCCCTCTACGACGCCCTGTCGGACCGTCTCAGCATGAAGCGGGTCAAGGCCCTGATGGCCGAGGGGCTGATCGAGATCGCCCCCATCGGCTATATGCGCGGCCGCACGCTGAACAATGCCTTCATCGTGGTGGATGAGGCGCAGAACTGCACCTACGTCCAGTTGAAGATGCTGCTGACCCGGCTGGGCTGGCACTCGACCATGGTGGTGACCGGCGACCCGCAGCAGTCGGACCTGCTGCCCGGCGTGTCGGGCCTGTCGGACATCGCCGAGCGACTGGAGGCGGTGCCGGAGATCGCCGTGGTCCGCCTGGCCGAACGCGACATCGTGCGCCACCCCCTGGTCGCGAGCATGATCGGCGTCCTGTAAGCCCCCCTGTCAGGACGCGGATGCGGAGGCCCGGCGAACGATCGTCGGGCCTCTTTTCGTTACATGACGTCGGCCAGGGTCGCCTTGGGCTCTTCCTTCCTGGGCGGCGCGGGGGTCCGCCCGCCGAGCCGGTCGATCAGGGCGAAGACGAAGGGATTCAACGAAATCGACAGCAGGGCCGCCGCCAGGACCAGGTCGTGGGTCTCGCGGCTCATCGCGCCCAGGGACACCGAGATGGCGGCCAGAATGAAGGAGAACTCGCCGATCTGGGCCAGGGCGGCCGCAATGGTCAGGCTGGTCGCCCGGTCCAGCTTGAAGGCCGTGGTGATGGCCAGCGCCGCCAGCGACTTGCCGACGATGACGATGCCCAGAACGCCCAGCACAGCCAGAGGCTCACGCACCAGAATGGTCGGATCGAACAGCATCCCGACCGAGACGAAGAACAGCACCGCGAAGGCGTCGCGCAGCGGCAGGGACCGTTCGGCCGCATTATGCCCAAGCGGCGAGCTGTTCAGCACCAGCCCGGCCAGGAAGGCGCCCAGAGCGAAGGAATGGAACAGGTAGTAGGCCACCCAGGCGATCCCCAGCGCAATGGCCAGCACCCCTAGGGTGAACAACTCCCGCGACTTGGTGTGGGCGATCCGAACCAGCACCCAGGGCAGGACCTTGGCGCCGACCACCAGCATGACGCTGACGAAGCCAGCGACCTTGATCAGGGTCCAGCCGATGGACCTGGCCAGTTCGGCGCCGCTCAGGGTTTCGCCCGGCTGGATGATGAGCAGAGGCATCATGACCAGGGCGATGACGATCACCAGATCCTCGACGATCAGCCAGCCCATGGCGATGCGCCCGGCGTCGCTCTTCAGCTGCTTGCGCTCCTCCAACGCCCGCAGCAGCACCACGGTCGAGGCCACCGACAGGGCGAAACCCATCAGCGTCGCTTCCAGGTCGCCCAACCCCATCAACCGACCGAGGCCCCAGCCCAGCGCCGTCGCCGCCCCAATCTGAACCAGGGCGCCGGGGATCGCGACCTTGCGCACCTTCATCAGGTCCGCCGCCGAGAAATGCAGCCCGACCCCGAACATCAGCAGGATGACGCCGATCTCCGCCAGCTGCGGCGCCAACTCCGTGTCGGCGACAAAGCCGCCCGTGTAGGGGCCGACCACGATCCCCGCCACCAGATAGCCGACCAGGGGCGACAGCTTCAGCCGATTGGCCAACATGCCGAACACAAAGGCGAGGACGAAGCCTCCGACCAGGGTGATGATCAGGCTGTCGGCATGGGGCATCGGCGCTCCTGTGGCAGGCGAAGGGATTCCTTGGGGTTGGAAACCTCAATTTGGGGGCGCAAGGCCGCCACGGCAAGGCTTACCCCTTGATTTTGCCGGGATGAAACCGATTCGACCTCATCAAACCTGCGTGCGCGACGACGGGTCGCGGAAGCTGGGACGCTGCGCCAATCCCTTCTCCCCTTGCGGGAGAAGGTGACCGAGCGGAGCGAGGTCGGATGAGGGGGTGCTGAACAGAAGGTCTGGGCTCCCCTCTTCCGGTGTTGCGAGACCCCTCATCCGTCTGCCTTCGGCAGCCACCTTCTCCCGCAAGGGGAGAAGGGCATCTTGGGTGCGCTATCGCCCTTTGGGCTGCTTGAGCGCGGGCGCCCGCCTCGCGAAATCGCGGGCGGTGGAGGGCTGGGCGGGGCGCCGGGGCTTCGCCCGGAGACAGATGTGTTTTACCGTTTCGACGAAGGCCGACGCCCCGCGCGAAGAGTTGGACATGAGCTCGGGGCAGGCGCCGTTCTTTGCGGCTACCCCCGGCGCCCATGACGGGCAGGCTGCACCGGCGTGCAGTCCTGGAACGGTCCGCGTAACCCCCGCGACCCTGACCGAGACCTCTATGGCGGACGGGTCGAACGCCCCGTCTCTAGGCCCCATCGGCGTCTGTCTTTCTTGTGGTCTAGCGCGCGTTCGCGCTGCTTGAGACCACGACACGCCCCGTCCTGAGACGTGACGTGGAGAACCGCTCGCCCGATCCGTCGCCGCCTTCCGCTGGGTGCTCCCTTGCCCGGCGCGCGCGATGGAGGACCAACAGCTCGACAAGACCCCCGTTCTCTCCGCTCCCGCCGCCGCTTCGGTTCGCCGGCCGAGCGAGCCCTCCCTTGCGACGGGACGAGGGAAGGATGGGGCAGGTTGCGGGTGGGGCGAGCGTATGGGGGCGAGCGAGGCGCGATCCCTTGCGATTACAAGGATTGGGACGCGTTGATGTGAAGGCTCAGCCCCTTTCACCGCTCGTCCCGGCGAAGGCCGGGACCCAGATCATAGGACGGGACGGTCGGTTTTGAAGGCGGGGTCGCGCCTTACAATCTGGATCCCGGCCTTCGCCGGGATGAGCGGCTGGAGGGAGTGAAAACCTCTCAGCTTTCCCCGCGCACCGCGCCGAGGAAGCTCTTCCAGTTCAGCTTCACGTCCGACAGGGCGCCGGCGCGGAAGGCCCGGCCAGCAACCCAGACCATCAGGGCGGCGAACAGGAACATTCCTATCAGGGCGCCGACGATCTCGATCAGCGGCGGACCGCTGGGCGCCCGGGCGGCCATGACGAAGGGGGTGAAGGGCGGGATCAGGCTCATGACCTTGACCACCGTCGCGTCCGGGGTGCGGATCGCCATCTGCATGACCAGCAGGGGGACGAACAGCACCATCATGATCGGGCCCATCAGGGTCTGGGCGTCGCGCGGCGTCTCGCAGAAGGCGCCGATGGCGGCGAACAGCACCGCGTACATCAGATAGCCCCCCACCATGAACAGCAGGAAGTAGATCAGCAGGCCGTTGCTCATCAGCACCGAACCGATGTCGCGCGCCATGTCCGGCGCGGCGGCGACCAGTCCGATCCCGCCCAGGCCGCCCCAGGCGACCAGCACCGTCACGGTCAGCAGGGCCACGCCCAGAACCTTGCCGGTCAGAATCTCGGTCGCCGACGCCGAGGACAGCAGGACCTCCAGGATCTTGTTCGACTTCTCCTCCATGACGCTGTTCAGCAGGATGGAGGCGCCGGTGATGATCAGCGACCACAGGATGAAGCCGACCGCCAGCCCGACCACGGTCGGCAGCTTGTCGCGGAAGGAAACCTCGCCGCCCGACGCCGCCTTGGGCGAGAAGACCGAAAGGTCAGGACGGAAGCGGTCCGTCTGGGCCACCACGGCCGGGTCGATGCCGCTGGCGGCGAAGACCTGATGGCGGTTGGCCTCCTTCAGCGCGTCGCGGACGGCGTCCTCGACCGCGTCGTCGGTGGCGCGCGCGGTCCAGACGCGGGCGCCGGGCTGGCCGTCCACCTCGGTCAGGAAGACGACGGCGCTCAGCTTCTGGCCGCCCTCGGGGACGTCCTCGCCGACATAGCGGCGGGCCAGGGCGTCGCGGGCCTCGCCCGGGGGGGCGGCGGCGATCTCGGCGGGAGGCGCGACCAGGGTCAGGCTGCGCTTCGGCGTCTCGAAGGCGGCGCCGGCGCGCGGCGCCTCGCGCTTCAACGCCGCGACTCCGGCCTCGAAACCTTCAGCCTCGGCGACCTTCCGCACTCGATTCCCGCCGGCCACGCCCGCCTCAGGGATGGCGGCCATGCGCAGGGCGCTGATGTCGCGGCGCGCCTGTTCGCTGTCCAGCGCCTGACGCACGGCCGTGGCCAGACCGGAGCCGGTCGGGGCCTCGTCGATTAGGGCCACCTGCCGCGTCGGCTCGGCGTTTTTCATCATCAGGGGAATGGCCCCGCCCAGCACCCCGAACAGCGGGAAGGCCAGCAGCGACAGCCAGAAGCCGACCGTCTTGGCGTAGGCCATGAACTCGCGGCGCGCGATCAGAAGGGTGCGGTTCATCGGACGGCCTCCGCCTTGACGACGTCTCGAGCGGCGTCTCTGGCGACGCTCTGATCCTCATCGGGATGATCGCCGGTCAGGGCGATGAAGGCGTCGTGCAGGGTCGGCTCCTTGATCTGGAAGCGACGCACGTCCAGCCCGGTCAGGAAGGCGGACTTCAGCGCCTCCTGCCCGCCGGCGCCCTGCGCCAGTCCGGCGCGGAGCGTGCGCACGCCGTCGCTGTCAGTCAGGACTTCGACACCGGAAACGCCCGGCAGAGCCGAAACGGCGGCGTGGTCCAGCGCCCCCTCCAATTCCAGGAAGCGCGGCGAGGTCGCCCTCGCCTCATCCACCGTGCCCTCGAACGCCTTGTTGCCGCGCGCCAGCAGCACCACCTTGTCGCACAGCCGCTCGGCGTGCTGCATGACGTGGGTCGAGAACAGGACGGTCGCGCCGTCGGCGGCCAGGGCCCGGATCATGGCCTCCAGCCCCTGCTGGTTCATCGGGTCGAGGCCGGAAAACGGCTCGTCCAGGATCACGAACTCGGGCCGGTGCACGACCGAGGCGATCAGCTGGACCTTCTGGGCCATCCCCTTGGACAGTTCCTTCATCTTCTTCTTCTGGGCGTCGCCGAGGCCCATCTGCTCCAGCATCTCGCGGGCGCGCTTGCGGCCCTCGGACGCAGGCAGGCCCTTCAGCCCGCCGAAGAAGGCGATGGCGTCGACCGGGGTCATCTTCTTGTAGAGGCCGCGTTCTTCGGGAAGGAAGCCGATGCGGTCGCGCACCTTGCGCCCGTCGTCGGCGCCGAGGATCTCGATCCGGCCGGAGGTGGCGGGCTGCAGCCCCAGGATCATGCGCAGGGTCGAGGTCTTGCCCGCGCCGTTGGGGCCGAGGAAGCCGCAGATCGTGCCCTTCTCAACCTGGAAGCTCAGGTCGGAAACGGCCTGAAAGCCGCCGTATCTCTTGCTGATCCCGTCCAGCGTCAGCGCCGCAGCCATGCCGTTTCCCCCGTGCAACCGTCAGGGGCGAAGCCTAACGGCGCGACGGGGGTAATGGAAAGGGTATTTTACATTACGGATTGGTCATGATCCGCAAGGCGGCTACTTCGGCGCGCTGACCTTCACGTCGAAGGCCCGACCGACGATCTTGGTCGGGTTCACCTGGCCGCCGTTGCGGCGCACCTCGAAATGCAGGTGCGGGCCGGTCGAATAGCCGGTCGAGCCGACCAGGCCGATCTGCTCACCCGAGGCGACCGTCTGCCCCGTACGCACGTCGATGCGGCTGAGGTGGCCATAGACGCTGCTCAGACCGTTCGGGTGTTTGACCTCGATGAAATTGCCGTAGCCGCCCGCCTGGAAGCCCGCGCGGACCACCCGCCCCTCGGCAGTCGTGAAGACGCTGGTGCCCGTGGGCGCGGCGATATCGACGCCCTTGTGGGCGCGGGCCCTGGCCTCGATGGCCAGCTTGCGCAGGCCAAAGGCCGAGTTGATGCGATAGCCCTTCACCGGGGTCTCGAAGGCGACCTTGCGGGTGACGGGGCCGGCGGGCTTGGCCACGGCCTTGACCGGCGGGGCGGCAGGGACGGACAGAACTTCAGCCTTGTCGGACGGCGGGCTGGCGGCGCCCAGGGGAGCGCCGGCCATGGCCAGGACTGCGGTGACGGCGACGACGCCGGTTTGGCCGAAACGGATCACGAACGGCCTCACGGCCGGGGGAAAAATACGCATACTATACAAAGGCTCCGGTCTCGCTCGATGAGCGGGAGGGGGCCGTCGTGTTCACGCGGAATAGGCAGCGCGGGTGGCGAGATAGTCAGTCGCCGACGGCCGTGTGTGACCGTCTTTTGCCATCACACCGGGACGCGAATGGGGCGCACGAGGGGCGACAAGGCGTCGCACCGTGGAACCCGGAACGAAAGAGGCCGCGCGACGTGCGCCGCGCGGCCCCTCCCCTGTTTTGCCGGACGCCCTACAGCGGCAGGGTCAACTGCACCCCACCCATGTGGCTGTCGGCCTGGTCGCCGAAGCGGCCCTTGTAGCCGATCGAGACCTTGAGACGGTCCATCACCGTGCCCTCGATGCCCGCCGCCGCCAGGAACTGGCCGCCCCAGGGCTGCTCGACCTCGCGCGCCAGGATTTTCGCGGGATTGCCCGATATGCCGGTGCGCACCGCGTCGCTGTCGTCGCTGAGCGAGTCGCGATAGCCGCCCTCGGCGTAGAAGTGGAAGCGGTCGATTCCGCCCTCGGCGCGCAGGGCGATCTCGGCCGTCGTGCCCTGAACCGAGCGGTCCTGATAGGCGTACTGGGCCGCCGGTCCCTGCTCGGTGAAGCCGTCCACGTCGCTGTTGATCCAGGCCAGGGCGGCGCGCGGCGACAGGGCGATCCCGCCCATGTCGAACCACATCCCGCCCTGCAGACGCGCGCCGGTCGAGACGCCCCGAGTCGAGCCGGTGTGAACCACCGGAGCCAACGAGGTCAGGCGGCTGATGTCGTTGAAGTCGTCCTGGGCCACGCCGGCCGCCGCATTGACGAACATATCGCCCGAACGCCAGCCGCCGTAGAGGTCGAGGCCGAACGTATCCAGTTCGACGTTCACGGCGCCCGCGTCCACGTCGGCGTTGCGATAGCTGCCGGCCAGACCGACCTTCATCGTCCCATTGCCCGACTCCAGCGCGATCCGCACGCCGTAGCCGTCCGAGGTCGCCTCGCCGATGGCGCCGCGCGCATCGGTCTTGGTCCGGTCCGCCAGGGCCGCCACCGAGATCGCGGTCCCCGCTGTCCAGGCCTCGCGGCCCGACAGGCTGGCGGTCGATCCGTCCAGCGCATCCTCGCGGTGCCGCCAGGCCGTCTCGCCCAGCACGGCGCTCTGCGTCCCCAGGTCGCCATAGTAGAGGTAGTCGTTGGCCAGGCGCGCCATGACCGCATGGCCCTTGGCGGTGGGGTGGACGCCATCCCAGTAGAAATAGTCGTTCGGATTGGCGCAAACCGTGGCGCCGTTGAAGCAGGGCTGGGTGACGTTGGTCACGCCGAAGGCGCTGGGATTGGCGGCGATGACGTCGCCGATCTTGAACAGGTCCATCATGATGATGTTCGAACCCGGCCGCGCCGCCGCCGTGGTGTTCAACCCGGTCAGGAGGGCGCCGTTGAAAGTGGTCACGGCGTAGTCGGCCAGGGGCGCGGCCGTCGTGTTCCGGAACTGCGGCGTCAGGCTGAGCTTGGGCAGGTTGGTGACCAGGATGGTCCCCGCCCCCGCCTGGGCCACGCCGTTGACGATGAAGTTGATGTCGGTCGCGGCGCCCAGCGCGACGGGCGCGATGCTGGCCGTCGGATTGGGCGAGGCGCCCGCCGCCGGCAGGCCCTGGAAGATGTTGTTGGCCCCGCCCAGGACGCTGACCAGATCATTGGCTCCGAACACGCCGCCGCGCGACTGATACTGGGCCAGTTGCAACCGCATCCCCATCGGCGAGGCCTGGCTGTCGGTGCGCGCGCCGCCGAAGGCGTAGTTGATGCTGCCCGTCACCGGCCCCATGAAGTTGGAGGCGTTGAAACCCAGCCGCTCGACGAAGACCGGCCCGTTGGAGAATCGCCCCTGGAAATAGGGCGGCGAGGCCGGGGTCGTCCCGCCCGTCGCCAGAAAGACGTTGCCGTTGTCCGACAGGCTGTCGCCGAACACGACCAGCCGGTTGTAGCTCTGGGCGCTGGCGGCGTTCGCCGTCGAGACAGCCGCCAAGGTCAGCGCGGCCAGGGCCGCTCCGTGAAGAAGACGAGACATCGGTGTTCCTCCCTCGACCGTCAGTGCGCGGTCGTTGTTCGGCAGTCTGCGCCGCTTTTCAGTCAGCGCAAGATGCCCCTAGGGAAGCTGAACAACGTTCAGTGAAGTATACGGAACCGAACTGTGCCCGGAAGGTCACGCAGGACCTTCAGCACCTCGGGATCATAGTCGCGGTCCACGTCGGTGATGACGTAGCCGGTGCGCTCGTCCGTCTTCAGATGCTGGCCCAGGATGTTGAGGCCCGCCGCCGACAAGGCGCGGTTCAGCTCGGCCAGAACGCCCGGCTGGTTGCGGTGGATGTGCAGCAGACGGTGGGCGCGCGACACCTCGGCCAGCTGCACGTTCGGCAGATTGACGCAGAAGGTGGTGTCGCCCCGGTTCATGTAGCCCAGCAGGCGCTCGGCCGCGAACTCGGCGATGGCTTCCTGCGCCTCCTCGGTCGAGCCCCCGATGTGCGGCGACAGGATGACGTTCTTCAGGCCCTGCAGGGGGCTGGCGAAGGGATCGGCGTTGGTGCGCGGCTCCTCGGGGAAGACGTCCACCGCCGCGCCGGCGACTCGGCCCGACTTCACCGCCGCGGCCAGGGCGTCGACATCGACGACGTGACCGCGCGACAGGTTCAGGAACAGGACGCCCGGCTTCATCCTGGCGAACTGGGCCGCGCCGATGATGGCCGTGTTCTCCTTGCGGCCGTCGACGTGCAGGCTGACCACGTCGGCTTCGGCCAGCAGGGCGTCCAGCGAGCGCATCCGCCAGGCGTTGCCCAGGGCCAGACGCTCGGACAGGTCGTGGAAGATGACCCGCATCCCCAGCCCCTCGGCCAGGACCGACAACTGCGAACCGATAGCGCCGTAGCCGACGATGCCCAGGGTCTTGCCGCGCAGCTCGCGCGAGCCGGTGGCGGACTTGTTCCATTCCCCCCGGTGCATGGCCGCCGACTTGTCGGCCACGTCGCGCATCAGGACGATGGTCAGGCCGATGGCCAGTTCCACAACCGACCGGGTGTTGGAATAGGGGGCGTTGAAAACGGCCACGCCGTGCGCCGCCGCCGCCTCAAGGTCGATCTGGTTGGTGCCGATGCAGAAGGCGGCGATGGCCAGCAGGCGGTCGGCGTGCTCCAGCACGCGGGCGCTGACATTGGTCTTGGAGCGGATGCCCAGGACGTGCACGCCCTTGATCGCCTCGATCAGGTCGTCCTCGTCCAGCGCGCCCTTCATCGTCTCGACGGTGTAGCCCGCCTCCTCCAGCCGCTCGACGGCGGCGGGGTGGATGTTTTCGAGCAGCAGCATCCGGATGCGATTGCGCGGATAGGACCAGCGCCCGGCCACGCCCTCGGCGAACAGGACTTCGTCCAGAGAGGCGGCGGTCGCATCGGCGATGTCGATGACTTTCTGACGGCTGACGACTTCGGTGAAGGCGTAGAAGCGGTCGGCGGCGCCCTCCAGCTTGACCTCGGCGTCGGTCCAGCCGTCGCCGACCATGACCACGGGTCCGTCGAGTTTCAGCGCCTTGATGACCTCGGGCTTGCCGTTGTCTCGCGACAGGGGGTTGGCGTCGTCCACGCCCGCGACCCGGCCCTCGGCGTCATAGATCAGGTCGTTGCACAGCAGGTGATCGGCGGCGATCCCCAGCCGCGCGGCCAGGGGGGCGATGATCTCGCGGAACCCGCCCGACAGGATATAGACCCGCTCGGCGTGGCGTTCGAAGAAGTCCACGTTGCGCCGCACCGAGGCGCTGGCTTCGTCCAGGATCCGGTCGCTCAGGGCCTCGACGTGGGCGCGGGTCAGGGACAGCAGGTCCAGACGACGGCGCAGGGCCGTGCCGAAATCCACCTGCCCCGACATGGCCTGATCGGTCAGAGCGGCGATCTCGGCCTTCTTGGCCGCCGCATCGGGGGCGTCGGACAGGGCGATCTCGGCGAGCGCTTCAAGCGTCTCGATACGCACCAGGGTGGAGTCGAAGTCGAAGATGAAGACAGGCGAAGTCATGCCCCGCACCTAGCCCACCTTCGCACTTGCAGCAACGAAAAGGGACGCCGAAGCGCCCCTTTCCGCATGATTTTTCCAAAAGCGTCACAGTTTGCCGAAGCCGCGCGATCCCTCGCCCTTGCGACGGCTTTCCAGGGCCGCCGCGCCGATGGCGGCCGCGATGGTCGCCACGGCCAGCAAGGCTCCGCCCTCCCTGGCGTGGTCGCGGGCGAAGTCGCCGGCGTCCTCGACATAGCGCCGCGCCTGTTTGGCGTAGCGTTTCATCGGCTTGCGGGATTTCTTGCCCGAATGGTGCAGCCAGTGTTCGGCCTTGGCCCGCGCCTCATGGCCGAAATGGCCCGCGCGTTCGCTGGCGTAGTCGCCCAGACCGGCGGCCCGGTGGGTCAGGCCGTCGGCGCCGTGGCGCACGCCGCGCGCAATGTCATCGAAGCGATGACGCAGGGCCTCGGCGTCGAACCAGCCGCGCGGATGGGCCCGTTCGCGCGGGCCGGAGCGCTGATTCAGCAGCAGGGCGGCGATTCCCACGCCCGCCAGCACGGCGACCACGCCGGCGGCGAGGCTGGGGTGTTTGCGGACTTCGCCCAAGGCATTGAACTGTCGAACCATCGGCAACCTCTTCTCGTCAGAACTACTGTCGTCAGGGACAGGAGCGAACCGCGCCGCAAGAGGTTCCGCCACAAACGGCCAAGCTGCAAGCGGATGACGCGCCTTCCCGCCGCCTCTTACCAAGCGGGGATCGCCTCCCTATGTTGCGCCGCTTCCGAACAGTTTCGCCTTTTCCAGGATCTCAGCCGTGACCGATCACGCGCCCGCCGCACAGCCCATCGCCGCCCCGACCGACGACCTCGCCGCCGCCTTCCAGATCGAAGGCTGGCCGGTGCGCGGCCGCCTGGTGCGGCTGGGCGAGGCAGTGGACAAGATTCTGTCGGCCCACGACTATCCCGAGCCGGTCGCCGCCCTGCTGGGCGAGGCCTGCGTCCTGGCCGCCATCGTCGGCTCGGCGCTGAAGTTCGAGGGGCGTCTGATCGTCCAGGCCCAGGGCGACGGCCCGGTGCGCTATGTCGTGGCCGACTACGACACGGCCGGCACGCTGCGCGGCTTCTGCCGCTTTGACCCTGAAGAGGTCGCCAAGGCGTCGGAAGGCTTCGTCCGGCCCGGCGCGCAGACCCTGCTGGGCCAGGGCGTCTTCATCATGACCATCGACCGGGGCGAGGACTTCGAGCGCACCCAGGGCATCACCCCGATCGAGGGCGAGAGCCTGTCGCTGTGCGCCGAGCACTACTTCACCCAATCGGAGCAGGTGCCGACCAAGGTGCGTCTGGCCGTGGGTCAGGTGACGACCGACGTCGGCACGTCGTGGCGTGCGGGCGGGGCCATGATCCAGGTCATCGCCGGCGACGCAGCTCGCGGTTCGACCGAGGAGGTGTGGGAACGCACCCGCGCCCTGTTCGCCACCCTGGGCGACGACGAACTGATCGACCCGACCATCAGCGCCGAAACCCTGCTGTATCGCCTGTTCCACGAGGACGGCGTGCGGCTGGAAGGCGCCAAGGCCCTGGCCGCCGTCTGCCGCTGCTCGAAGGAGCGGATCGTCGCCGTCATGCAGTCCTTCCCGCTGGAAGACCGCGCCGAGATGATCGAGGACGACGGCAAGATCCGCGCGACCTGCGAATACTGCTCGACCGTCTATGAAATCGACCCGAGCGAGATCGAACAGCCGGCCGCCTAGACCAGCATGAAGATCGCGTTGCCGTAGTTGTGCAGGAGGATCGGCAGCAGCAGGCTGCCGGTCTTCTCGCGCAGCCAGACGAGCAGCAGGGCCGCGCCCCCCGTCGTCGCCATCAGCAGCGGCTCGAAGGTGAAACCGCCGTCGGAATAGCCAAGGGCATGGGTCAGGCCGAACGCCAGCGACGACAGCACCGCGCCCCAGCCCATCGACGCGCCCAGAATTCGCACTGGCTTGCCGAAGGCCTCGTTCAGCATCAATAGCAGCACGCCGCGATAGAACAGCTCCTCGTCCAGCCCCGGCATGGTCAGCTGGAAGGCCAGACTGTCGAGATCGAAGCCCTGTCCCGGGAAATAGACCGCCAGCCCCAGGAACAGGACGCCCAGCAAGCCGGACAGGACCAGGGCGCCCGTCAGTCCCCGTGGATCCTGCTTCAAGGTCAGGCCCGCTCGCCGCCAGCCGACGACCGGCAAACTGGCTATGGCCAGGGACAGGAGGACGGCCATCGCCTTCCCCTCCCAGTTCCAGTCGGAGGCGCCGAACGACAGGGGGATATGACCATAGCCCCGCGTCAGCACTGCGTCATAGACCGCCATCAGCAGCAGGGCGGCGATCAGCCACCCCCACCGCACGCCCCCCCTCATCAACCCAGCCGCCAGCAGACCGCCCAGGGCGACGGCGCCGACCCAACCCAGCATTGCAATGATCGCGTCAGGCATCTCGCCCTCCCCATGACCTGTCGTCATGAGGCCGAGCGTAGCCCCAGCGGATGCAGATGACCGAATTTAAACGCGCGCCGACGGCGGCCGGCGACGCCCCCTAGCTGTTGAGGTCCAGCGAGTAGCCGGCCGAACGCACGGTGCGGATCGGGTTGACCGTGCCCTCGACGTTCAGGGCCTTGCGTAGGCGGCCGACGTGGACGTCGACGGTGCGGGCCTCGACATAGACATCGGAACCCCAGACGGCGTCCAGCAGCTGTTCGCGGCTGAAGACCCGGCCCGGGTGCTTCATCAGGTGGTCCAGCAGGCGGAACTCGGTCGGGCCCAGGTGGACCTCCTTGCCCGCGCGGCGGACGCGGTGGGCGACGCGGTCGATGACGATGTCGGCGTGGTTGATGCGGTCGTCGGCCAGACCCGGACGGATACGGCGCAGCACGGCGCGGATGCGGGCCGTCAGTTCCGTCATCGAGAAGGGCTTGGTCATGTAGTCGTCGGCGCCGGTGTCCAGGCCGCGCACGCGGTCTGATTCCTCGCCGCGCGCCGTCAGCATGATGATCGGCAGATTGCGGGTCTCGGCCCGGCCGCGCAGACGGCGGCAGACCTCGATGCCCGACAGCTTGGGCAGCATCCAGTCCAGCAGCACCAGGTCCGGCAGGCGCTCGTCGACCTGAAGCAGACCCTCCTCCCCGTCGGCGGCCACGGTGACGTCATAGCCTTCCTTCTCCAGATTGTACTGGAGCAGGGTGGCCAGGGCGTCCTCGTCTTCCATCACCAGAATATAGGGTTGCACGTCAGGCTCTCCGGTCGGTCGATGTCGTCAGCAGGAAGGGTCAGTCGTCCGTCAGATCGGACGCCGGGGTCGCGATGTGCGGCGTGGGCGAAGGCTCCTCGCCGGGGCCGGGCACGGCCTTGGGCCGCTCGCCCAGCATTTCCTCGCCGGTGATCTCATAGTGGACGGTCTCGGCGATGTTGGTCGCGTGGTCGCCGATCCGCTCCAGGTTCTTGGCCATGAACAGCAGATGGGTGCAGGCCGTGATCGTGCGCGGGTCGCCCATCATGTAGGTCAGCAGCTCGCGGAACAGGGCGTTGTAGTGCTCGTCCACCTCGTCGTCGGTGCTCCACACCGACAGGGCGCGCTCGATCTCCGAGGCCGTATAGGCGTCCAGCACGTCGCGCAGGCGGGTCGAGACCAGGCGGCCCATCCGTTCGATCGAGCGGGTCAGGGGCTGCATCGGCTCGCCCTCGGCCAGGATCAGCGCCCGCTTGGCGATGTTCTTGGCCAGATCGCCGGTGCGTTCCAGATCCGAGGCCAGCTTCATGGCCCCCAGGGTGCGGCGCAGGTCCGAGGCCACCGGCTGACGCAGGGCGATCAGGCGGATGGACTTCTTCTCGATGTCGCGGTGCAGGGCGTCGAGGCGGTTGTCGCGTTCGACCACCGCCTTCGCCAGGGCCACGTCGCGGCGGGCGACGGATTCGATGGCGTCCGCGACCTGCGCCTCGGCCAGACCGCCCATGCGGACGACCTCGGCCGTCAGCTGGTTCAGTTCGTCGCCGTAAGCCTTGACCGTATGCTGGTTCATGCTCGCGCCCTTAGCCGAAGCGGCCGGTGATGTAGTCGAGCGTGCGACGCTCGCGCGGGTTGGTGAAGATCTCTTCGGTGTCGCCGGTCTCGACCAGCTTGCCCATGTGGAAGAAGGCCGTGCGCTGCGACACGCGGGCCGCCTGGGCCATCGAGTGGGTGACGATGACGATGCAGTAACGCTCGCGCAGCTCGTCGATCAGCTCCTCGATCTTGGCCGTGGCGATCGGGTCCAGCGCCGAGCAGGGCTCGTCCATCAGGATGACTTCCGGCTCGACCGCGATGGCGCGGGCGATGACCAGACGCTGCTGCTGGCCGCCCGACAGGCCGGTGCCCGGCGAGTGCAGACGGTCGGCGACCTCGTCCCACAGACCGGCGCGCTTCAGGGCCTTCTGGACGATGTCGTCCAGCTCGCCCTTGGACGAGGCCAGGCCGTGAATCTTGGGCCCATAGGCGACGTTCTCGTAGATCGTCTTGGGGAAGGGGTTGGGCTTCTGGAACACCATCCCGACCTGGGCGCGCAGCAGCACGGGGTCGATCTTGCGGTCGTTGATGTCGCCGCCGTCCATGACGATCTCGCCGGTGACACGGCAGCCGGGAATGGTGTCGTTCATGCGGTTCATGGTCCGCAGGAAGGTCGACTTGCCGCAGCCCGACGGGCCGATCAGGGCCGTGACGGTCTTGTCCGGGATGTCCAGCGAGACGCCGAACAGGGCCTGCTTCTCGCCATAGAAGACGCTGACGTCGCGCGCGGCGATCTTGATCGGGCCGAGCGGCGCCGAGGCGTGGGCGCCGACGATGGGGGCGGTAGACAGGGTCGAGGGCTCGGAACCGCCGGAACCGCTGGCTTGGCCGTCGGGGGCGCGGAAAATGTTGAACTTCATAGGATTTACCACCGGCGTTCGAACCGCCGACGCAGCAGGATCGCGGCGGCGTTCATGACGATCATGAAGGCGAGGAGCACAAGGATGGCGGCGGCGGTCCGCTCGTGGAACGCGCGCTCCGACGCGTTCTCCCAGATGTAGATCAGCGAAGGCAGGGCGCCGACCGGCTCGTCGATGGCGTGCGGCACGCCGGGGACGAAGCTGATCATGCCGATCAGCAGCAGGGGCGCCGTTTCACCGAGGGCGTGGGCCATGGCGATGATCGAGCCCGTCATGACGCCCGGCATGGCCAGGGGCAGGACGTGGCCGAACACCGTCTGGGTGCGGCTGGCGCCCATGGCCAGGGCCGCCTCGCGGATCGAGGGCGGCACGGCCTTCAGCGACGAACGCGTGGCGATGATCACCGTCGGCAGGGCCATCAGGGCCAGGACCAGACCGCCGACCAGCGGACTGGCGCGCGGCAGGTGCAGGAAGTTGATGAACAGGGCCAGACCCAGCAGGCCGTAGACGATCGACGGCACGGCGGCGAGGTTGTTGATATTGACCTCGATGATCGCCGTGATGCGGTTACGCGGCGAGTATTCCTCAAGCCAGACGGCGGCGCCGACGCCGACCGGAATGGCGATCAGAGCCGTAACCAGCAGCATCAGGGCCGAACCGACCACGGCGCCCAGCAGGCCCGCCAGTTCGGGCTGGGTCGAGTCGCCCTTGGTGAACAGGGTGGTGTTGAAGTGGGCCCGGACCGCGCCCGAGGCCTTCATCCGGTCCAGCCAGGCCATCTGTTCATTGCTGATGCGGCGCTGGTCCTCGGGCACAGCCCTGGAGATTTCGCCCTTCAGATAGAGGTCGGCGTTGTCGGCCAGAGGCGCAGAGACCGGCACGGTCTGGCCCAGCAGGCCGGGCTGACGCGCGATCATGCCCGCCGCCTGGAACTTCAGCTCCGACGAGAACAGGGCCTTCATGGCGGCGGCCTTGGAGCCTTGCGCGTCGTCCTGAATGCCGAGGCGACGCAGTTGCTGCTCGGCGACAATCTGCTCGAAATTGGCGCCCTGCGGATAGGATCGGTCGATCCGCGCCGGGTCCATGTAGACCGGCAGGGTGACGCTGTGGGCGTAGAAGGCGGTGCGGCCCTGCATGATGATGCTGCCCAGCAGGATCACCAGGAAGACCAGGGCGAAGCCGATGGCCGCGCGGCCATACCACTTGAAGCGGGTCTCGCGGGCGTAGCGGCCGCGCAGACGCGCCTGCAGACGCTGGGTGCGTGGGCTGACGCCGGTCACGGTCTGCCCCACCGGGTTTTGGGCGGCGTCAGTCATACTGTTCCCGATAGGCTTGCACGATGCGCATGGCGACGATGTTGAGCAGCAGGGTGACCACGAACAGGGTCAGGCCCAGGCCGAAGGCGGCCAGGGTTTTCGGGCTATTGAACTCCTGGTCGCCGGTCAGCAGGGTGACGATCTGCACCGTGACAGTCGTGACCGTGTCCAGCGGGTTCAGGGTCAGCTTGGCGGCCAGGCCGGCGGCCATGGTCACGATCATGGTCTCGCCGATGGCGCGCGAGATGGCCAGCAGGAAGGCCCCGGCGATGCCCGGCAGGGCGGCGGGCAGCAGCACCTTCTTGACCGTCTCGGACTTGGTGGCGCCCATGGCGTAGGAGCCGTCGCGCAGGGACTGCGGCACGGCGTTCATGATGTCGTCGGACAGGGAGCTGACGAAGGGGATCAGCATGATCCCCATGACGGCGCCGGCCACCAGGGCCATCTGGTTCTGCACCAGCAGCAGGTATTGCCCCACGCCGTCCAGCGGTCCGCCGGCCAGCCAGCCGCCGATGGTGTTGAAGAAGACGCGGAAGGCCGGCCCCACGGTCAGTGCGGCGAAGAAGCCGTAGACCACGGTCGGAACCCCGGCCAGGACCTCGAGCATCGGCTTGACCACGGCGCGGGTGCGGCGCCCGGCGTATTCCGACAGATAGATGGCCGAGAACAGGCCGATCGGTCCCGCCACCATCATGGCGATCAACATGATCAGGAAGGTGCCGGCGAACAGGGGCACGGCCCCGAAGGTGCCCGACGAGCCGATCTGGTCGGCGCGGATCGCCATCTGCGGGCTCCACTTGGTCCCGAACAGGAACTCGGTGACCGGCACCGTGGCGAAGAAGCGAAGGCTGTCCCATACCAGGGAGAAGATGATGCCCACGGTCGTCAGCACAGCCACCGCCGAACAGGCGAACAGGACTACGCTGATCCAGCTCTCCACCCGATTGCGGGCGCGCAGGTCGGGACGGATGCGAACGAAGACGAAGACCCCGCCCAGGATGGCCGCGATCAGGGCCGCGACGCCGCCGCCCCAGCTCAGGGCGGAGGAGATGCGGTGGGCGCGACGGCCCTCGGCCGGCAGTTCCTCGGCATAGGGAGCGGGCCAGATCTGCTGGGCTTCAAGACCGTCGCCGATGCGCCGAGCATCCGAGAAGAAGGCTTCGCGACGGAAGGGCTCCAGCTGGGTGACGCTGTCCGGCGCGCCGGCCGCCAGCATCTGACGCTCCAGCGGGGCGGAGAAGATCGAGGCGGCGATCAGCACGACCAGGGCCGGCACGCCGACCCAGATCAGGGCGTAGAGGCCATGTTGGCCCGGACGCGAGTGGGCTCTGACGCCCAGGCTGCGACGCGCAGCCAACCTGCGCCCGCCCAGGTAGGCGAGCACCGAGAAGGCGGTCAGCAGTAACAGGAAAATCCAGATCATCCGGGTCCGTGCACGCGTGAATCATTAACGTGCCGGGTCCGGCGCGTTTCGGCCGGGAAACTGCCTGCGATTGGCGAGCGGAATAAGACGGGCGCGTGACAGTTCTGTTACGGCGCCCATCCTTCATGTCGCAGGGCCGACCACAGACTCGACTTCCCGCGCGGGCGCCAGGGGGAAGCAGGCGGCGAAGATCGCGCCCTGGCCCAGGGCGCTGTCCACCGTCAGGCCGCCGCGGTGGCGGATGATGATGTGGCGCACGATGGCCAGACCCAGACCTGTGCCCTGGCGTTCGCCGCTCTTCTGGCCCTCGACGCGATAGAATCGCTCGGTCAGGCGCGGCAGGTGCTCGCGCGCCATGCCCGGTCCGTGGTCGCGCACGGTGACGACGGCGTATTTCTGGCCCGCCTCGCGGTCCGGGGTGGCCAGCGAGAGACGCGTGCCCTCGGGCATCCGCGCCGCCATGGCCTCGTCCAGGGTGCGGTCGCGGTCGATCGACAGTTCGACGACGCCGCCGCTGGCGGAGTATTTCAGGGCGTTGTCGACCAGGTTCTGGATCACCTGAACGATCTCGTCACGGTCGCCAGAGACGGTGGCGCCGCCCCTTCCCAGTTCAGATTGGCCCAGTTCAGATTGGCCTCGTTCAGATTGGCCCCGTTCAGATTGGCCCCGTTCAGATTGGCCCAGGTCCACCCGGATGGTCACGCCGCGTTCGCGCGCGATCACGCTGACGGCGTCGACCACGTCCGAGGCCGCTCGCGACAGGTCGACCCGGCCCTGGGGCGCGATGTGTTCGTTCAGCTCGATTCGGCTGAGCGACAGCAGGTCGGCCACCAGACGCCCCATCCGGTCGGCCTGGATCGCCATGATGTCGAGGAAGCGGTCCCGCGCCTTGGGATCGTCCTTGGCGTGGCCCTTCAGCGTCTCGATGAAGCCGGACAGCGAGGCCAGGGGCGTGCGCAGTTCGTGACTGGCGTTGGCCAGGAAGTCGACCCGCATCATCTCCATGCGGCGCACGTCGGTCTCGTCGCGCAGGCCGATCAGGGCCATCGCCCCCTCCCCCCAGGCGTGGTCGCGCGCGGGCAGCGGCCGGACGAAGGCGCGCCAATGCCGCTCCTGGGCGCCGCCGCCGACATAGTCGACCGTGCTGCTGACGCCGCCGAACAGGGCCTCGTCCACCGCTTCCAGGACCTTGGGCTCGCGGATCACCGACACCAGAAGGCCGCCGCCGACGCCGTTCAGACGAAACAGGTCGCGCGCCGCGGCGTTGGCCAGGGCGATGCGCCGCCCGGCGATGTCGTCGGCCTCGCCGCCGCTGACGATCAGGATGGGATCGTCCAGAGCCTCGAACACGTCGCCCAGCAGTGCGGCGTCGGGCGCCAGATCGACCACCCCCGCCGACTCCAGCTCCGCCTCGTCCAGCGTGACCGGCGGGGCGCGGTTCACCAGCCAGGTCGCGACAGCCACCGCCACGGCTCCCGCCGCCAGCCATCCGGCCAGTTCAGGCTTCACCACCGCCAGCGCCGCCATCACCAGAATGGCCACGCCGCCGCTGGCGCCCGCGGTCCACAGCCGTGACGAAGCGGTCGGCGCGACGGGCGAAGGCGGCTGCTCATAAGGCATAGGGATCGACGTTATCTCATTCTTTAGCGAACGGGCGATAGGCTGTCGCAACAGTTGGAGCGAGGGCGGTCACCCTCGTTGTGCATAGCGTAGTTTCTTCACCGATTTGCGGCAGTCTTTGTCAACGGCGCGGAGGGGCTTCTCACGTGAACACCATACTGAATTGCCTGATTCAGCAGCATGATTGGCGGATACTGCCGTTCGCCCTGCTTGTTTCTGTCTTCAGTCTGCTGATCGCCCTATGCCTGTTTGATCGCGCGCGCGGCGTCGCGCGGCGATCGCGCCGCGCCTATCTGATCGCCGCGCCCCTGGTGGCGGGTCTCGGCGTCTGGGCCACCCATTTCATCGCCATGCAGGCTTATGACATCGGCGCGCCCGCTCGTTATAGCGCGATGGAAACGGCCGCCTCCCTGGCCATCGTCGTCGTCGCCTTTTTCGTCGCCATGAATCTGGCCCTGGCGGAGAGCGGAAAGCGCTGGCGACTGCTGACGGCGTTGACGTGCGGGGCCGGGGTGGCGGCGATGCATTTCGTCGGCATGGCCGCGCTGCGCCTGTCCGGCGCGACCCTGACGTGGAACGCGCCCCTGGTCGCAGCCGCCGTCGGCGGCGGACTGCTGCTGGTCGGCGCGAGCGCCCTGACGCCGCCGCTTTCGGGGCTCAAGCGAATCGGCGTCACCATCCTTCTGGCCGCCTTCGGCATCTGCTGGCTGCATTTCGTCGCCATGAGCGCCGTGGTCATCACGCCCACGCCCGGCGTCCTGCTGCCCCTCGCCGCGGCGCCCGAATCGACCCTGAACCTGTGGATCGGCATCAGCGTGGTTCTTCTGGCGGTTATCGCCGCCTTCCTGACCGGCATGGTCTGGTGGTCGCGGCACAGCGCCCTGGGTCAGATTCGCGAGGCTATCGAGGCCATGCCCGACGGCCTGGGCTTCTATGATGCGGACGACCGGCTGGCGATCTGGAACCGCCGCTACGCCGAGATCAATCCCGAGGTCGCCGACACGCTGAAGGTCGGCGTCAGCTTCCAGGACATCCTTCTGACCGGGATCAAGAACGGCCTCTATCCCGCCGCCAGGGGCCGTGAACAGGCCTGGGTGGCCGAACGCATGGCCAATCGCCGTCGCCCGCAAGGGGCGATGGAGCAGGAGGTCGGGGGCCGCTGGCTGCGGGTTCAGGATCGCAAGACCGCCGAGGGCGGCACCGTCACCGTCTGCTCCGACATCTCCGACCTGAAACGCGACGCCCAAGCCCTGGCCGAGGCGCGCGACGCCGCCGACGCCGCCAACCGCGCCAAGAGCCAGTTCCTGGCCAATATGAGCCACGAAATCCGCACCCCGCTGAACGGCGTCATCGGCGTGGCCCAGGCCTTGGCGCGCACCGATCTGGACGAGCACCAGCGCGAAATGCTGGACCTGATCCATTCCTCCAGCCGCACCCTCCAGACCCTGCTCAGCGACATCCTGGACCTGGCCCGCGTCGAATCCGGCCGGCTGGAACTCAGCGACGAGCCTTTCGACCTGGCCCGTACGGTCGAGGAAGCGGCCCAGCTCTACGCCGCCGCCGCGCGCGACAAGGGCCTGCAGTTCTTCGTCGAGGTCGCGCCCGAGGCGCGCATCTGGGTGCACGGCGACACGGTGTGGCTGAAGCAGATTCTGACCAATCTGGTCTCCAACGCCGTCAAATTCACCGCTTCGGGCTTCGTCAGCCTGACGGTCGACGCCGGCCCTCAGGGCCTACGCTTCGTGGTTCAGGACACCGGCATCGGCTTCGACGCCGAGACGCGAGACCGGCTGTTCAGCCGCTTTGAACAGGCGGACGGCGACATCACCCGTCGTTTCGGCGGTTCGGGCCTGGGTCTGGCCATCAGCCAGGAACTGGCCGCCATGATGGGCGGCGGACTGGGCTGTGAGAGCGAGCCCGGCGGCGGCGCCGCCTTCATCCTGACCCTGCCCCTGCGCGTCGCCGAAGCGCCCGCCGCCCCAACGCTGACGATGGTTCCCACCGCCCAAGCCGCGCCGAGCGAGGCCACGCGCCGCCTGCGCATCCTGGTCGCCGACGACCACCCCACCAACCGGCGCGTGGTCGAGCTGATCCTGGACCAAGAAGCCGTCGATCTGGTCTCGGTCGAGGACGGAGCCCAGGCGGTCGAGGCCTGTCGCGCCGCCGCCTTCGACCTGGTGCTGATGGACATGCAGATGCCGGTCATGGACGGGCTGACCGCCACCCGCGAAATCCGCCTGCACGAAGTGGCCATGGGCGCGCCGCGCACCCCAGTCGTCATGCTGACCGCCAACGCCCTGCCCGAACACATCGCAGCGGGGCTTGAGGCCGGCGCCGACCGTCATCTGGCCAAGCCGTTCAGCGTCGAGGCCCTGCTGGCCCTGGTGCAGGACCTGACCTCGGACGCGCCTCAGGCCGCTGTTCAGGCGGCCTGAGGGTTTCTTCCTATTCGTAGCCGTGAGCGGCTTCGTTGATGACCTGCGACGGCATCGTCGAGAAGTCGATGCTGACCGGCTTCACCGCCTTGGCCTGAAACGTCTTGATGACGTGGTCCAGCCGTTTGCGGACCTCCTTCGTCGCCTCGGCGTCCGGGTCGAGACCCAGCGGCGCCAGGCAGAATTCGATGATCGCGTGGGGTCGGTTCAGAGGTTCCATTGGAGTCTTTCCCTATCTAAGCGGCGTGGAACTGGGCGGTTTCGGTCGAGTCCTTCAGGGCCGTGGTCGAGGACTGGCCGTTCGAGATGACCGTGGCGACCTGATCGAAGTAGCCGGTGCCGACTTCGCGCTGGTGACGGGTGGCGGTGTAGCCCGCCGCCTCGTTGGAGAACTCGCGCTGCTGCAGCTCGGAATAGGCCGCCATGCCGCGATCGCGGTAGCCGTCGGCCAGCTCGAACATCGAGTTGTTCAGGCTGTGGAAGCCGGCCAGGGTCACGAACTGGAACTTGTAGCCCATGGCCCCCAGCTCGCGCTGGAACTTGGCGATGGTGGCGTCGTCCAGCTTGGCCTTCCAGTTGAAGGAGGGCGAGCAGTTGTAGGCCATCAGCTTGCCCGGATGCTTCTTCTGGATCGCCTCGGCGAACTTCTTGGCGTCGTCCAGATCGGGGTGCGAGGTCTCCCACCACAGCAGGTCGGCGATGTTGGCGTAGGACAGCCCGCGCGCGATGCAGTGGTCCAGGCCGGTGCCTTCCTTCAGGCGGAAGAAGCCCTCGGGCGTGCGGTTCTCGCGGTCGATGAAGGGCTGATCGCGCTCATCGATGTCCGAGGTGATCAGTTGGGCGCTCTCGGCGTCGGTGCGGGCGACCGTGATGGTCGGGGTGCCCATGACGTCGGCGGCCAGACGGGCGGCGACCAGGTTGCGCTCATGCGCCTGGGTCGGGATCAGGACCTTGCCGCCCAGGTGGCCGCACTTCTTCTCAGAGGCCAACTGGTCCTCGAAGTGGACGCCGGCGGCGCCCGCCTCGATGAAGGCCTTCATGATCTCGAAGCTGTTCAGCGGACCGCCGAAACCGGCCTCGGCGTCGGCGACGATGGGGGCGAACCACTCGCGCTTGGCGCCGCCCTCGGCGTGTTCGATCTGGTCGGCGCGCTGCAGGGTGCGGTTGATGCGGCGGCACAGTTCCGGCGCGGCGTTGGCCGGATACAGAGACTGGTCCGGGTACATGGCCCCGGCGGTGTTGGCGTCGGCGGCGACCTGCCAGCCCGACAGATAGATGGCCTTCAGACCGGCGCGGACCATCTGCATCGCCTGATTGCCGGTGACGGCGCCCAGGGCGTTGATGAAGGGCTCGTCGTGCAGCAGCTGCCACAGACGATTGGCGCCGCGCTCGGCCAGGGTGTGGGTGATCGGCACCGAGCCGCGCAGACGCAGGACGTCCTCCGGCGTATAGGGGCGCTCGATGCCGTCGAAGCGGCCGGCGGGCGAAGGAACCAGATCGGCGAAGGTCGTCATGTTCGTCTCGGTCTCGATAAGGCGCGGCCGCAGCCGCTGTCCCGAAGACCTGAACACGTCGTCGTCACGATTGACACACGCTGGACCGCATCATTCAAGTCAAACAGTCACATCATGACACTTGCTAATCAGTCATATCGTGACATCATCGCGCCATGAACGCCGCCGCCGATCGCAAACTCTTCCTCGGCGGCCGCCTCAAGCGGCTACGACGCGACCTCGGCCTGTCGCAGACGGCGATGGCCGGCGATCTGGGCGTCTCTCCCTCCTATCTGAACCATATCGAGCGCAATCAGCGCCCCGTCTCGGCCCAGCTGCTGCTGCGTCTGGCCGAGACCTATGACGTCGACCTGAGGAACCTCGGCCAGTCCGGCGGCCCGGCGTCCGAGACGGAACTGGCCGAGGCCTTCGCCGACCCTCTGTTTCAGGGCCTGGCCGTGCCGCGCCACGAGATCGTCCAGTTGGCCGAGGATCAGCCCGCCGCCGCCGACGCCATCCTGCGCCTCTACCGCGCCTTCTCCGACCGGCGCGTGCGCGACCGGGCCGAGGCCGAGGTCGCCGGCGCCGCCTCCCCCGCCGACAGCCCGTCGGAATGGGTGCGCGAATACATCCAGAGCCGCCACAACCACGTCCCCGAGCTGGACGCCCTCGGCGAGACCCTGCACGACGCCCTGAAGGCCGAAGCGTCATCGCCCGACGAGAGCTTCGAGGCCCTGGCCCGCGCGCGGCTGTTCGCGCGCCACGGCCTGACGGTCCGCACCCTGCCCGCCGAGGTCATGGTGGAATGGACCCGTCGCTTTGACCCGCACCGGGGGCGGCTGCTGCTGTCCGATACGCTGGGGCCGTCGTCGCGCGCCTTCGCCGTCGCCTGCCAACTGGCCCTGATGGAGCATGGGGCCGAGCTTCAGGCCCTGACCGAGGCGGCCAAAGCCCCAGACGCCCCGACCCGCAACCTGCTGAAGACCTCGCTGACCAACAGCCTGGCCGCCGCCATCCTCATGCCCTACGCCGCCTTCCAGCGCACGGCGGAAGAGACCGGCTACGATCTGGCCCGGCTGCAGGCCCGCTTCGGCGTCGGCTTCGAGCAGGCGGCGCACCGGCTGACGACGCTGTCGCGACCCACGGCGCGCGGCGTGCCCTTCTTCCTGATGCGGGTGGATCAGGCGGGCAATGTGTCGAAGCGCTATGCCTCGGGCGCCTTTCCCTTTTCGCGCTTCGGCGGGGCCTGCCCGCGCTGGCGGCTGCACTCGGCCTTCCGCACGCCGGGCCGCATCGTCACCCAGATCATCGAGACGCCTGATGGCGGCCGCTGGTTCACCTTGGCCCGCACCGTCGACCGTCAGGGCCAGGACGCCTTCACCGAGGGACAGGACCTGGCCATCGGCCTGGGCTGCGAACTGAAGCACGCCCACCGCCTGATCTACGCCCGCGGTCTCGACCTGCAAAAGCCCGAGGTCACGCCCATCGGCCCGGCCTGCAGACTCTGTGAACGCCACCCCTGCGCCGAACGCGCCGCCCCGCCGGTCGGGCGAGCGCTGACGGTGGACGACTGGTCGAAGTCGGTGAGCCCCTATCCCTTCGCTTAACGCGCCTCAAAATCCGCTCATCCCGGCGAAGGCCGGGATCCAGATCATATGGCAGAGCGGCAGGCTTTTCAGGACGTGATTGCGCCATTCGAACCAGGCGGAGCGTCTTGCAATCTGGATCCCGGCCTTCGCCGGGATGAGCGGGATGAGGGAGGCAAGCGCCCTGACGAGCCGCCCTCAAGAGGAGAAAGGCCTAATGCGCCAGCAGCAGGGCCACCGGACTATCGGTCAGCAGGGTCTGGGTGACGCCGCCGAAGATCCACTGACGCATCCGGGCATGGCCCCAGGCGCCGCTGACGATGACCCCGGCCTTCATCTCGGCGGCGCAGTCCAGCAGGCGCCGACCGGACGAACGGTCGTCGTAGGCGCGGGCGTCCGCCACGGCCTTCACCCCGTGGCGCGTCAGCCAGGCGCAGACGTCGGTGGTCCGCAGCCGGGCGCCGTCCAGGTCGTCGGGATCGCACAGTTCGACCACCTGCACCGCCTCGGCCTTCTCGAGCAGCGGCAGGGCGACATGGGCCGCGTGGCGGCTCTCGCGGCTGTCGGTCCAGGCCAGCAGGACAGGCGCATCCGCGGCCGGGCGCGCCGGCGTCGGCGGCACGACCATCACCGGCCGGCCCGCGCGCATGACCAGATCAGCCGGATGCGGCGCGCGCCAGCCGCTGGCGTCGGCGGCGTCCCGCCCGACGATCAGCAGGTCGGCGGCGCGGGCGTGATGCGTCAGCAGACTGGTCGGATCGCCGACGTCGGCGCGCCATTCGCAGCGCACGCCCGCGCGGGTGGCGGCCTCGCGAAAGCGGGCCTCCGCCCCCTTCAGCGCGCTCTCGGCCCGTTCGTGCTGCACCACCAGCACCTCGCCCAGCAGGATTCCCGCACCGTAAGCGTCGGCCATCGGCGTCTCGGGCGCGCAGGCGGAGACGCCGATCAGATGGGCGTCGTGCGCGCGCGCCAGGTCGCAGGCCTGCTCGATCCGCTGGATGTTGTCGGCCTCGTCATCGACATAGACGATCAGGCTGGACCAGGTCATGGCGGCTTCCTTTCGCTCTTGAGCGATAGAACGCGCAACGCGGCCATTCGGCCTTGATTCCGATCAAATAACCGCAGCCGTCAGGACAGCAGCGTCACCTTGCCGTTTTCGAACCGATGGGGCACGCTCGTTTTGCGGAAAAGGCTGGCGATTTCTGCAGCGGGATCGGCCGCGCCCTGATCCAGCATCCGGCTGATCGTCGGCGCCAGCGACGGGTCGCCCGAGACGCGGGTCAGGGCCTCCAGCCATTCGGCGCGGGTCAGGACGCCGTCCTCGCGGTTGGCCGCCAGGACCGGGCGCAGGAAGTCGAACCAGTCGCCGCCGTCGCGCCGTTTCTGCGCGGCTTCCGCCGCCATCGCGAAGACGGCGCCGCAGGCGTAGTAGGCGCGGTGCTCGCCCCGCGCGCCCGCCTCGGCCAGCGGCTTGCCGCGGCTCAGGGCGATGCAGTCGTCCACCTCGGTCTGCAGTTCGGCCCGATCGTCATAGGCCGGGTTCAGCGCCTTCAGCGCCCGCACCGCCATCAGGTCGGCCCCGCCCTCGGTGATCCAGGCGTCGCGCGCGAATTCGTAGCGGACCGTCTGCCCCAGCCAGAAATGCGCGCTCTCGTGGCCGATGAACCAGCGCGACCGTTCCAGCATCTCCTTGTTGGGTCTCAGCACGCCGACACCCTCGAACTGCATGACGATCAGCCCGGGCAGGACGCTGCCGCCCATGCTGGACAGGCGCTCGGTCGGGCCGTTCCAGCTGACCATGACGGTCGAGGTCTCGCTGCCGACGCCGGGAGGCCCCAGCCGACGCTGGTAATAGTCGCCGACGCGCGGGGCGAAGCCGCGAATCTCCTCGCCGATCCACGACGGCAGGTTGGGGTCGATGACCGTGGTCAGCCCTTCGCCCGGCGTCACCCGCGCCTGTCCCAGCAGGACGTAGGAACGCTCGCCCGTCGTAGTCAGTTGGGCGCGGCGCTCGCCATTGATCAGCACCGGCCCGGCCGTGTCGCGCCAGGTCACGGTCGAGGGGCCGCCCTCCAGATCAACCCCGTTCAGGTCGGCGGGCATGGCCTCGGCCGCCTCGACCGACGACAGGGCGAAGACGTCGAACTGTCGCGTCGGCAGGGCCACGGCGCCGTCCGAGAAGGTCAGCGTGCCGTATTCCGCCTCCAGATCGACCGCCTTGGGCTTGATCGAGAAGCGGATGTGACGCGGCACGGGGCCGCCGTCCAGACTGCGGATCACGTCGTAGTTCCCGCGCCGTTCCATGACCACGCCCGGCGTCTCGACGGTCCACTGGCCCGGCCGCCACGGTTGGCGCCCGTCCACGACCAGGGCCGAATCCATGAAGGCCCAGACCTGCGCATCCCGGTTGAAGACATAGTCCGCCGTCCAGCGGTCGCCGTCGCGCGTGACCTCGACCACCGGCGCGGCCCGCGCGTCCCAAATCCCCGGCGGCAGCGGCGCGGCGGCGCAGGCGGTCAAGGCGGCAGCCAGAACGGTTGAGGCGGCGAGGGCTTTCAGGCGCAAGGCGACGGGCTCCATACGGTTCAGCTTCAGCATAGACGTCGCAACGCCGACGTCAGCTTACGGTTTGCTCAGGATTGCGCCCGTGCGAGGGCGCGGCCCGCGGCCGCCAGTTCCCCCGCCATCACCGCTTTCAACCGCTGCGGGGCCTCGATCGTCACCTGCTCGCCCCAGCTGAACAGGTGCCAGGCCAGTTCCCGCATCCCCGAAGCCCGGAACCGCACCACGACCGATCCGTCCGGCTGATCCTCCAGCGTCTGCGTCGGGTGCCAGCGCCAGCCCCTCGCCTCGGCCGCCCCCTCGGGCGTGATCCGCAGCACCACCTCCTCGATCTCGTCCTGATAGATGCCGAAGGACTGGCTGGCGAAGGCGGCCAGGTCGAAATCCGCCGGGGGCGTCGCCACCCCTTCGCCCGCCTCGACCGAGGTCATGCGGTCCAGACGGAAGGTCTGGATGCGCCCGCTCTCGCGGTCCGCCGCCACCAGATAGTTGGCGCGGCCGAACATGACGCCGCAGGGCGCGACGCTGCGGCTGCGCGCCTCGGCCCCCGGACGCGAATAGATGAAGCCCAGCGGCCGCCCGGCCAGAACCGCCCCGCGAATCTCAGCCAGCACCGCCTCGTCCGCCGAGGGCCGCGGCCCGGCCTGGACGGCGATGGTTTCAGCCCGAACCAGAGCCTCCAGATCAGGGGCCAGCCGGTTCAGGGTGGTCGAGCGCATCGCCGCCTTCACCTTGCGCTCCAGCCCCTCCAGCGCCGCCGCCCGGCCGGCCTCGCCCGCGCCGCGCAGGCCCGCCGCCGCCTTGGTCAGCTCCAGCATCTCGGTCGCGGTCGGCGCCTGCTCGAAGGCCGACAGGCCGCCGCGAATGCGCCAGCGCTTGGTCGGCGGATCCGACACCTCCTCGACCTGCGGGAACAACATCAGGACCGCGTCGCGCATCCGCTCGGCGGTGCGCCGCCCGACCCGCAGCTGCCCCGCCATCTCGTTCAGCGTCAGCCCCTCGGCGCTGGCGGCCATGCCGCGCGCCAGATCGATGACCATCGCCGCCTTGTCGTGCCGCAAGAAACTTCTCCACAAGTCTACGTCCGAAACTGGCGCAATGCTGTCGCATCCTCTCAACATCAGCAAGAGGCAATCGCTTCAGGAGATCACGACATGGCCTTCGCCCGCACCCCGACGGTTCAAAAGCCCGCCAAGAAGACCTTCGCCGACCGCTACATGATCGTGCCCTGCGAGGCCGAGGGCGATCTGGCCGTCATCTGGGACCGTCAGGAAGAACAGGTCGTGGACGTCATCTCGGCCTCGGCCAGCAGCCGCTATTCCGACGAAGACGCCCTGTGGGACGAGTTCCACGCCGCCCCGGCCGCCGCCCACGACTGGCGCATGGCGGCCTGAAGGAACCGGCTCAGCCTGACGGCGTTCGCCCGAGCGTGGCCGTATCAGGTCATGCCAGACGGGAAACTCCAGATGACGTCGTCCCACGCCGCCCCCTCGCTGGACAGCATCGTCCAATCGGCCCTGCACCGCTCATGGTGGCTTCTGCTGCTGCGCGGGATCATCGCCCTCGCCTTCGGCGTCGCGACCTTCGTCTGGCCGCAGATCAGCCTGCTGAGCCTGATCCTGGTCTACGGGATCTACGCCGTGGCGGATGGGGTGCTGGCGCTGATCGCCGCCGTTCGCGGAGGCGGGATCGCGCCCCGCTTGTGGCTGGCGCTGGGCGGGATCGTGAGCATTCTCGCCGGCATCCTGGCCTTCGTCTGGCCCGGCCTGACGGCTCTGGTGCTGATCTATCTGATCGGCTTCTGGTCGATCATGCGCGGCGTACTGGAGATCGTCGGCGCGATCCGTCTGAGGAAAGAGATCGCCAACGAATGGACCCTGGGCGCGGCGGGCGCCCTGTCGGTGATCTTCGGCCTGATCCTGGTCTTCGCGCCGGGCGCGGGGGCCATGGGCCTGCTGTGGCTGATCGCGGCCTGGGCCGTGCTGTTCGGCCTGCTGCTGATCTGGGTCGCCTTCCGGGTCAGGAAGCTGGCGAAGGCCTGAAGCTGGCGTTGCGCGCCGTGACGCGGGCGCGGATATCGCCGCGCATCCGCTCCAGTTCGCCTGCGTCGATCAGACGGCCGCGCAGCACCACGTCGTGGACGCCGCGCGTCGCCGCGATGTCGGCCAACGGGTCGGCGTCCAGCACCAGCAGGTCGGCCGACTTGCCCGCCGCCACGGCGCCGTAACGCGCGCCCTGGTTCAGGAAGCGCGGCCCGTCCACCACCGAACCCATCAGCGCCTCGCGCGGCGTCAGGCCCAGCTTCACATACAGCGCCAGCTCGTCGTGCAGCGAGAAGCCCGGATAGTTGAACGAGTTGAGGAAGCCGGCGTCCGTCCCGGTCAGGATGACCACGCCCGCGTCGCGCAACATGGGCAGGGTGCGGGCAGTGACGTCCTTGACGAAATGGCGGTCGGCCACCTGCTGCGGCGTGGCCCGCGCCGCCCGCTCGACGCGCCAGGCGTAGGTGGCGCGGATGCCCGGCCCGACATAGGCCAGCCCGGCGTCGTGCGAGTGATCGTCCAGATCGAGGTTCGCCAGGGTGGTCGAGCCGTAGAGGGTCGGCGACACCGCCGTGCCCAGCTCCCGCAACCGGGCATAGACCCGCCGCGCCGTCTCCACGTCGAAGGTGTCGGCGTAGCGCCGCATGGTCTGGGCGTAGGTGTACTTGCCCGCCAGATAGTCGGCGGCGATGGCCGCCTCATCCTTCGAGCCGGCCTTCATGGCGTAGTCGAGGTGCTCGATCGACGACAGGCCCGCCTCGGCCGCCTCCAGCACGGTGATGCTGGCCGGGATGTGGGCCGAGGTCTTCATGCCTCGCTTCTTCGCCTCGCGCACGGCGTAGAGGAAGAGCTCGGGCTTCAGGGTGTTGTCGGTGATCTTGACGAAGTCGACGCGCAGGGCCTGCAGCCGGTCCAGGGCCGCGTCGACGTCCGCCTCGCTGCCGGTCTCGATCACGCCCTTCCAGACGGGGGCCACGCCCTCGATCTTGGGGCCGGAGGTGAAGATGCGCGGGCTGTCGGGCGTCGGCGGGGCGTCGCGCCAGTCCAGCACCTGCTGCGCCAGATCGCCCGCCGCGTCGCGCACCGCGACCACGCCGTTCACGACATAGAGGGGCATCAGCTCGGCGTTTTCCTCGATCAGGGCCTCGCCCCCGCCGAAGTGGACGTGCATGTCCCACAGGCCCGGCATGACGTAGCGGTCGCCGAGGTCCGCCGTCCGCGTCGCGCGATAGCGGCTGGCCTGACCTTCGGGCCGGACGGCGACGATGTCGCCGCCGCGCACGGCCACCAGTTGATCGGGCGTCGTCGTCCCCTTCTCGACATCGACCACCGTGGCCGAGGTCAGCAGCAGGTCGACCGTCTCGACCGGGGTTTCAACGGCCCTCAGCGGCGCCATGGCGCAGGCGGACAGCAGGGCGGCGGCGGCGACGATCAGGAAGGTGCGCATGAGCATCCGCTATACGCCGGTGCGCGCGCGCCGCAAGCCGATCAGGGATAGCGGCGGTTCATCTCGTCCCGGCTGGCGACGCACAGGTCGCGCAACACCCCCATGTCCACCTGATCCAGCCGCTTGATGTAGAGGCAGGCCACGCTGGTGGTGTGCGGCCCCAGCCGCGCCAGCATCGCCTTCGTCTCGGGCGTCGAGGCCAGATAGAGGGTCAGGGCCGACTTGCGCGGCGAAAAGCCCATGCGCGGCCAGTCGGCGCTCTTGCCGTTGGCGGTGACGTTGGCGTAGCGGCCGAAGCCGACGATGGACGGCCCCCACATGACCGGCGCCTCGCCCGTGATCTCATGCATCAGGGCGCAGAGGATGCGGCCTTCCTCGCGTCGCCGCGCTGGCTCGACGGCGGCCAGAAAATCCTCAACCGGAACCTCTGTCGGTTGCGTTTTCAGCTCAGACACGGGGCGCCTCCACCGCTTCGATCGCCAGCCCCGGCGCCGTCGAGCAGGCGGCCAGGGTCCAGTCGCCCTGACTGCGCATCCGCCGCCAGGTCCCGGCGGGGGCCGCGATCTGCCGCTGATCGGGGCCCAGCACCAGGGGCCTCAGCCCCTGATCCGTGACGATCTCCAGCGTCAGCGGCGCCCCCATGTAGAAGGCCCAGATTTCGGTCGCCTCGACCGGACACCAGTCGTCCGCGTCGTCCGCCGTCAGCAGCCGATACTCGGTCGCCGCCTCGGACCCGCAGGCCGCCAGCCCCGGATCGCGCGTCATGGCCCGAAAATGCCCGCCCTCGGGATGGGGGATCAGCGAGAGGTTGGCGATGACTTCGTCGGCGCTGAACTCCATCTCCCCCTCCTCTGCCATGGCCATCCCGCTGCTAGTGCTCGGGTCTTGATGGCGCTGTTTGCGGCGGGACTCAACGCCGCAGCTCTCTCACCCAATTACTCGAGGGGTCGCCACTTCCCACGCACATAGACCACTTCCACGTGTCCTATTCCGCCGTCCCCTCGGGCTGAAAGTCGGTAGGCTACCCCCGCAGCCAAGGGCCGAGCCGGATTAACCGTCACAAACCCTTCCGGCTCCTGCCCATATACGACCTCTTGAAGCGCCATGCAGGACGCCCCGTCGGCGGCTCGAACGCTCCAGAGAGGCGTATCGTCGGCCGTGCTGGAGACATGAAGGCTGCGGACGCACGGCTGGAATGTACGCACCCAACCGACGCGCTTCACGCGAACGACCGGCGCCTCAAGCCCGCCCTCCAGGAACATTGGAATGCTGTAAGTGCATCCCGTCGCGCCGATCGAGCAGACTATGATTGCCGCCAGCGTCCAGCTTTTCATGCTCACAGCGCTTTCACGATCCCTTCGACCATCTTCTTGGCGTCGGCGAACAACATCATGGTGTTGTCGCGGAAGAAGAGCTCGTTCTCGACGCCGGCATAGCCCGCCGCCATGCCGCGCTTGATGAAGAGGACGGTCCCCGCCTTCTCCACGTCCAGCACCGGCATCCCATAGATGGGCGACTGCGGATCGGTCTTGGCGGCGGGGTTGGTCACGTCGTTGGCGCCAATGACGAAGGCCACGTCGGCGGAGCTGAACTCGGAGTTGATGTCCTCCAGCTCGAACACCTCGTCATAGGGGACGTTGGCCTCGGCCAGCAGGACGTTCATGTGACCGGGCATCCGGCCCGCGACGGGGTGGATGGCGTATTTCACCTCGACGCCTTCCGCCTTCAGCAGGTCGGCCATTTCGCGCAGGGCGTGCTGGGCCTGGGCCACGGCCATGCCGTAGCCGGGGACGATGATGACCTTGGAGGCGTTCTTCATGATGAAGGCGGCGTCCTCGGCCGAGCCCTGCTTGACCGGGCGCGTCTCGACCACGCCGCCGCCCGCCGCCGCCGCATCCCCGCCGCCGAAGTCGCCCAGGATGACGCTGATAAAGCTGCGGTTCATGCCCTTGCACATGATGTAGCTGAGGATGGCGCCCGACGACCCGACCAGGGCGCCGGTGATGATCAGGGCGATGTTCTCCAGTGTGAAACCGAGCGCCGCCGCCGCCCAGCCGGAATAGGAGTTCAGCATCGACACCACGACGGGCATATCTGCGCCGCCGATGGGGATGATCAGGGTCGCGCCCAGGATCAGGCTGAGGGCGAAGACGCCCCAGAAGGCCCAGATGGCCGTGCCGCCGGTGCCGATCAGCACCCCGATCAGGAAGACCAGACCCAGGGCCAGGCCGATGTTGATCAGGTGCCGCGCCGGCAGCAGGATCGGCGAGCCGCTCATCCGCCCGTCCAGCTTGGCGAAGGCGATGACCGATCCGGTGAAGGTGATGGCCCCGATGGCCACGCCGAGGCTCAGCTCGACGATCGACAGGGTCTTGATGCCGCCGCTGACCGTCATGATGCCGAAGGCGTCGGGCGCATAGACGGCGCCCACCGCCACCAGACAGGCGGCCAGACCGACCAGAGAGTGGAAGGCCGCGACCAGCTGCGGCATGGCCGTCATCGGCACGCGCCTGGCGATCAGAGCCCCCGCCCCGCCGCCGACCACGACCCCGCCGCCGATCAGGGCCAGGGTCAGCAGGTCCAGCGCGCCCGAGGTTCCCAGCGTCAGCAGGGTCACGCCGACGGCCAGCCCCATGCCGATCATGCCCAGCGTATTGCCGCGCCGGCTGGTCTCCGGGCTGGACAGGCCCCTGAGGGAGAGGATGAACAGGACCCCCGCGGCCAGATAGGCCAGCGCGGCAATGGATGCGTTCATCGGATCCCCTCCCCCAGGGTTCAGTTCAGCGTGTCAGAAGACGTTGATGACGGCCGGCTTGGCCGGGTCGTTGGTGCCGGCGGCGGTCGCCGCGCCGTTCTTGACGATGGCGACGCCCACGCCGCCTTCGCCGCCCGTCTTGGTCAGGCGGCAGCTGCCGTTGTCGCCTGGCAGACGCCCGGCCATGCGCCCCGTGCCCGTGTGATTGATGCGGTTCATGTGAATGCCGCGCACGGTCACCGGTGCGAACTGGCACTGCAGCGCCCAGCTGGCGCCCTCGGGCGCGGCGACGGACCAGTGCAGGCCGCCGTAAGGGTTCTGGCCGACTTCTTCCGTTTTCTGGGCCGAGGCGGCGCCGGAAACGGCGACGGCGGCGGTCAGGACGGCGGCGAAAATCAGGGTGGTCTTCATCACGGTTACTCTTAGCGTTTGGTCAGACTTTGGGTGCGGGTCAGCCGCCATAGGGCGGCGGCGATGAACAGCGGCCCCAGTATAAACATGGCCCAGTCGAAGACGGTCATCTCGCGGTCCTGGATGACGATCCGCGTCATCACGGCGGCGAAGACCAGCACCACGCCGCAGTCCTGGAACCGCAGCCTGGCGATGGGGTCTTTCACCCGCACCCAGCTCCAGATCCACAGGGCCACGCCCAGGCCGGTGACGGCCCAGGAGACGTAGAAGGCGAACAGGACAGGCGAGAAGATCACGAGGCCTTGGGCCTTTCCTTCTTCTTGTACATGGCCAGCATCCGCCGCGTGACCATGAAGCCGCCGAAGATGTTGACGCTGGCCAGGGTCACGGCCGCCACGCCCGCGCCCTTGGCGATCCAGGCGTTCGGGCCCGCGGCCTCGGGGCTGAGCGCCGCCGCGGCGATCAGGCCGCCGACGATAATGACGCTGGAAATGGCGTTGGTCACGGCCATCAGCGGCGTATGCAGGGCGGGCGTCACGCTCCACACCACATAATAGCCGACGAAGATCGCCAGCACGAAGATGGCCAGCCGGAAAACGGTGGGATCGACGTGTTCCATCAGCCTCGAGCCTCCAATCTCGCGTCTATGCTTGCCAGCAGTCTTAGAATTCCGCCGCTCAAAATTGAGAGGAAGAAGAACTTGAGGACGTTTCCGACTGCGGCTCCCGACCCGCTGCCGTCCACGGCGAGCACGATGACGCCCACGACCGCTACGATTGGACCGCCGATCATCACCAGCATGGCGAAGGCGGCCAGCGCGTCCCTTAGCCTGGATGAAATCATCCCTTCACGCCCTCATGCACCACGGCCCCGCCGTGCGTCACGACAGCGGCCTTGAGGATTTCGTCTTCCAGATCCAGCGTCACGACGCCGTCATTCAGCATCAATCCGACAAAGGCCGTCAGGTTGCGGGCGTAAAGGGCGCTGGCGTCGGCGGCGATGCGGCCCGGCAGGTTAGTGTAGCCGACGATGGACACGCCGCCCGCCGTGGTCACGACCTCGCCCGCCTTGGCGCCCGCGACATTGCCGCCCGCCTCGACCGCCAGATCGATCAGGACCGAGCCGGGCTTCATCGAGGCCACCTGTTCGGCGCTGACCAGCACCGGCGCCGCGCGGCCGGGGATCAGGGCAGTCGTGATGACGATGTCCTGCTTCCTGATGTGTTCGCCGGTCAGAACGGCCTGCTTGGCCTGATACTCAGGTGACATGGGCTTGGCGTAGCCGCCCGCCGTCTGGGCGTTCTTGAACTCTTCGTCCTCGACGGCCAGGAATTTGGCGCCCAGGCTCTCGACCTGTTCCTTGGTGGCCGGGCGCACGTCGGTGGCGGTGACCACCGCGCCCAGACGCCGGGCCGTGGCGATGGCCTGTAGCCCCGCCACGCCGACGCCCATGACGAAGACCTTGGCCGGGGCGACCGTGCCCGCCGCCGTCATCATCATCGGGAAACCCTTGCCAAAGGCGTAGGCCGCCTCGATCACCGCGCGATAGCCCGCCAGATTGGCCTGGGACGACAGCACGTCCATGACCTGGGCGCGGGTGATGCGCGGCACGAATTCCATGGCGAAGGCGGTGGCGTTCGCGCCCTTAAGCGCCTCGACCGTATCCTTCTCACGATAGGCGTCCAGCATGGCGATGACGATGGCGCCGGGCTTCAGCGCGGCGGTCTCCTGCGCGGTCGGACCGCGCACCTTCAGCACGATGTCGGCGCCGTCCAGCACGGCGCGGGTGTCCGGCTTCACGGCCGCCCCGGCCTCGGCGTAGTCGGCGTCGGGAATGGACGAGCCGAGCCCCGTCCCGGCCTCGACCGAGACGGTCGCGCCCAGGGCGATCAGCTTCTTCACCGTCTCCGGCGTTACGGCGCAGCGCGTTTCGCCTTCACGGCGCTCGCGGGTCACGGCGATGGCGACAGCCAAGCGAATCCCTCCCTTATCCCCCAGCCCTGGGACGTTAGGACGAAGCGGAAGGGCGCGTCAAAGCTGAAATTGCTGCAACTGCGTAATTTCCTTGCGCGTCACGCCGACACGGCGACAACAAAAGGTCAAATCATGCCGCATCGCCGCGCAATCTCAAAAAGAAAAGCCCGCCGAACGCGAGGTTCGACGGGCTTTCCGGATTTCGCAACGCCGCAAGCGCGGCGCGAAACTCAGTGGGCGGGCTTGGAGCGCAGCACGAGGAAACCGACCACGAACAGGGCCACGCCGCTGATCAGGCCGGCGACGAAGCCCGCGCCGACGGCGAACCAGACGGTCAGGAACAGCAGGAGGGCGGCGGTCAGCAGCGAACCCCATTTCGCCAGGAAGACGAACAGGTGCCAGGTCGAGACCTGTTCCGAAATTTCCATCTCGCCGTGGACGTAGTCGTGTTCGGCGGTGTCTGCGTGCTGGTCGGCCATCGGGATCATCCAGAAGGAGTCGATATTTGGCGCTCTTATAGCGGCCGCCACGGCTGGCTCAAGGGGCGGCGGCCGCGTCGTCCGATTTCGGTCTTCAGTCGAGCGCCGACAAAACGTCGCGGGCGAAGGCGGCGACGTCGAAACCCTTGCCCGCCGGGTCCTCGCCGCGCCGCACGATGACGACCCGACGGCTGGGCACGATCACCACATACTGGCCGCGATTGCCGAAGGCCGCGAAGGCGTCAGCGGGCACGCCTTCCGACCGGTTCATCACCCAGAAGGTCGCGCCGTAGCCGAAAGCGCCGGTGGGCGGCTGCGGTCCCGACGGCGTCGAGACGAAGGTGCGCCAGTTCTCGGACAGGATGCGCTCGCCCTCCCACACCCCGTCCTGAACATAGAGCTGGCCGAAGCGAGCCAGGTCGCGCGCCGTGGTCCAGACCTGGCTCGACAGGATGTAGTTCCCGCGCCAGTCCGTCTCGGCGAAGGTGTGGGTCATGCCCAACTTGTCGAACAACTCGGCGGGCGGATGGGCCTCGAACGTCGGGGCGATCGCCATGACCGCCAGCAGGGTGTCGTTGTTGGCGTAGCGATAGGTCGAGCCGACCGGCGCCAGCAGCGGCCAGCCCGGCGCCTGCTCGTCAACGGCGGTTCCGCCGAAATAGAGGCCGTCGGTGCGGTTGCCCGCCGTGTCGCTGGTCAGGCCCGACGACATCCGCATCAGGCTCTCCAGCGTGATCGCGCCGCGCGGGTCGCCCTGCCCTCGCCAGTTGTCGATGGCGGCCGGGGCCTTCACATCGACCTCGCCGCGCTGGACCGCCGCCCCGATCAGGGTTCCGGCCAGGCTCTTGGCCACGGACCAGGTGCGCTGCGGGACGTTGGGGCCGAAGTCAGGGGCGTATTTCTCGGCCACGATGCGGCCGCCCTGCAGCACGACCACGCCTGTGGTGTTGGTTCCTGCCCCGAAACCCTCGGCGAAGGCGCGGTCGACGGCGCCGTTCAGGGCGCTCGCATTCCCCTGCGGCGTGGCGGTCGGGAGTTCAGGCGTCGAGGTCCGACGAACCAGGGGCGCGCGCGCCGCCCCTCGTCCGACGATCTGGCCCATGGGTTCGATCACGCAACCGCGCCCCGGCGTGTAGGTGGCGATGCGCGGCGGCGCGGCGTCGTCCCAGGCGACGGAAACGATATTCCCCGCCATCTCGACCGGCATGGCGCCGATCAGGGGCTGAAAGATTCCGACCAACTCGTTCGCCTCGACGCTGGCCGGAGCGCGCGTCGCACCCGCCTCGCGCGCCGTATGGACGGCGCTGCACGTCGTCAGGGCCTTGTAGCCCGCGGCCAGGGCGCGGTGGTTGGCCGTGGGCGGCGTCTGGGCGAGGGCGGCGGTCGGCAGGGCCAAAGCGGCCGCGACCGCCACGAAACGGAACAGGGTGATCATGCCCCCAGCTTCGCAGCCCGCGACGACCTGTCAACGCGTTGACGCGAACGTATCAACGTTCATGATGCGACTGCGAACGTCCCGCCGGATCAAGGAGCCTTCATGCCCGCCCCGACCGTTCTCGTCGCCACCGACCTGACCGCCCGCAGCGACCGACCGCTGGACCGCGCCGCCCTGCTGGCCGATCAGATCGGCGCCGGCGTCACCGTCGCCCACGTCATCGAAGGCCCCGGCTTCGACCGCGAACAGGACGAGGAGATCCTGCGCGCTGTTCGCGCCTCGCTGCCGCCGGCTCTGACCAAGGCCGCCGTGGTGTCGGATCACGGCGCCGCACCCAAGGTCCTGGCCGAGTTCGCGCAGAACGAGAAGGCGGACGTCATCGTCACCGGCACGGGCCGCTACAACGGCCTGAGCGACTTCTTCCTGGGCACCGCCGTCGACCATCTGGTCCGCCACGCCGACCAGCCGGTGCTGGTGGTCAAGCGGCGCGCGACCGCCCCCTATCGCTCCATCCTGCTGGCCACCGACTACTCCGACGGGGCGCTGCAGGCCTTCCAGACCGCGCTGCGGCTGTTCCCCGAGGCGAACTTCGAGGTCGTCAACGCCTATAGCGTGCCGTTCGAGGCGCGCACGCCCTCGGCCGACATCGCCGAGGCCGCCCGCGAGGAGGCCGAGGCCGAGATGGCCGCCTTCGTCGCCCGCGCCGCGCCGCCTCGCCCCGGCGCCGTGCGCACCCTCGTGCTCAAGGGCGATGTGGAGACGGTGGTGGAGCAGCGCGTGGTCAAGGACGCGCCCGATCTGGTCGTCATCGGTTCGCACGGCCGCAGCGGCTGGGTGCAGGCGACGCTCGGCGGACAGGCGTCGACCCTGCTGAAACGCCTGCCGTCCGACGTGCTGGTGGTGCGGCAGGCCAGGGCCTAGCGACCTAGGCCAGCGCCTCGAACTGATCGACCAGACGTTCCAGCCGCTTCGTACCGATGGTCCAGAAGGCCGGGTCGCGTGGGTTGAGGCCGAAGGGTTTCAGCGCCTCGACATAGGTGTGCGCCCCGCCGCCCGACAGCAACTCGCGATAGAGGGGCGTGAAGGCCGCCGGGTCCTTGGCCCGCGTCTCCATCAGGGCCGCGACCAGCAGGTCGCCGAAGGCGTAGGCGTAGACATAGAAGGGCGAGTGGACGAAGTGGCTGACATAGGCCCACCAGTTCTCATAGCCGGGGTTCAGCGTCACCGCCGGGCCGAGGCTGGCGCCCAGTTCCTCCATCCAGATTTCGCCGAGACGCTCGACCGAGACCTCGCCCGCCGCGCGTTCGTCGTGGAAGCGGGTCTCGAAGCGGTGGAAGGCGATCTGGCGCACGACCGTGTTCAGGCCGTCCTCGATGCGACCCGCCAGAAGGGCGCGCTGGTCCTGCGGCGTCGCATCGGCCAGCAGGCGGTCGAAGGTCAGCCCCTCGGCGAAGATGGAGGCGGTCTCGGCCAGGGTCAGCGGCGTATCGGCCAGCAGCGAGCCCTGCGCCGCCGCCAGGGTCTGGTGCACCCCATGACCCAACTCATGGGCCAGGGTCAGCAGGTCGCGCCGCTCGCCCATCCAGTTGAGGAAGACATAGGGATGGCGGTCGGCGGTCACCGGGTGAGCATAGGCGCCCGACTGCTTGCCCGGCCGCGCCCTGGCGTCGATCCACGGGCGGTCGAAGAACCAGCCCGCACGCTCGGCGAAGTCGCCGCCGAGATCATTGAAGCTTGCCAGCACCACCTCGCGCGCCTGTTTCCAGTCATAGGTGCGCGGCGGCGTCACCTCGATGGGGGCGTTGCGATCCCAGTGGTCCAGCGCCGTCTTGCCCATGGCCTTGGCCTTGAGCGCGTAATAGCGGTGCGAGATGCGCGGATAGGCCTCGGCCACGGCCTCGGCCATGGCGTCGACGCTCTCGCCGTCCACCTCGTTGCCCAGGTGGCGGCTGTCGGCGGGCCGTTTGAAGCCGCGCCACTTGTCCTCCAGCGCCTTGTCGGCGGCAACGGTGTTCATGACCATGGCCATGGTCTGGGCCTTGTCGGCGAAGGCTTTCGACAGGCCCTCGGCGGCCGATTGGCGCTGGGCGGCGTCCGCGTCGCTGAGGCGGTTCAGGGCTTCCGACAGGGTCAGGCTTTCGCCGTCCGCCTCGGCCCGCAGCGCCGCCAGGGTCTCGTCGAACAGGCGCGGCCACTGGGCCTGAATGGGGCCGCGTTCGGCGATGAAGGTCTCCAACTCGGTCGACAACTCGTGCGGCTTCATCGCCCGCACCCGACGCAGCCACGGCGACCAGCGCGCGGCGGCCGGATGGGCGGCCATCGCCGCCGCGATCTCGGCCTCGTCCAGTTGGTTGATCTCCAGCGTCAGCCAGACGGTCGGGGTGGCGATGACCGTCATCTTCTCGCGGATATTGGCCTCGAAGCCCTGCGCGCCCGCGTCGTCGCGCGCTGTGGACGCCGCCAGGAAGGCGTAGGCGCCCAGCCCGCCCATGACATCCGCCGCCTGTTCGTACAGGGCGATGGTCTGATCCAGCGCCGCCCCCAGCGCCGCCGCGTAGCCGCGCTGACCGACCAGTTGCCCTTGGAAGGCGTTCATCCGGTCCACCAGCGCCTTGGCCCGTTCAAGGTCGGCGCTGATGCGCGCATCCTCGCGCGAGGCGTAGAGGTCGGACAGGTCCCACAAAGGGGCGTCGGCGAAGTCGGTCGTCTTGGCGGGAGCGTTCATGCCTCTGTTGTGGGGACCGCAAGCCGGAGACGCAACGTCCGAAAGACGCCAGACATCGGCGGCTGCCCGGGCGATGACGCCGCATGACCTATTGCATCACGCCCCTGTCGCTCTCGCCCTTCCAGCCCCTCTTCGTCCTCGACGACGCCGCACTTACGGCGCGCGGGGCCCGCCGCATGATCGCCGAGACGCCGAACAGCGCGCCGTGCCGCGTCTCCCTGATCGACGCCGAACCGGGCGAACGGCTGATTCTGCTCAACCACGCCCATCTGACGGAGGCCGCCTCTCCCTATCGGGCGGCCGGACCGATCTTCGTGCGGGAAGCCGCCGTCGAGGCGACGCCCGTCGCCAACGCCCTGCCCGCCATTCTGGCCAACCGTCTGCTGTCCCTGCACGCCTATGATCGCGACTGGATGATGGTGGACGCCGAGGTGGCGCAAGGCGAGGCCGTCGAAATGTGGCTCAGCGAGCGACTGGCTGATCCCTTGATCGAAACCGTTCACATCCATACCGCCCGACGCGGCTGCTACATGGCCGCAGCCTCGCGACCAGCCTAGCGGTCAGGCTTCCCATCGGGCGCGTCCCGGTCCAACCTGCCTGCAAAGCTCAGGGGGCCACGTCATGACCGACCCGTTCCACGACCAGACCGGCCGCGTCTCGCTGGACGGCGCGCGGGGACTGGCCCCCGTTCGCCTCGGCATCGGCCTGATCCAGGGGCTGCTGCTCTATGGCCTCTATCGCAGCATGGCGACGCACGACGCCCTGACCTGGCCCGCGACCCACCCGCCGCTGTTCGCGGCCCTGGTTCTGGCCTGCGGCTTTACGCCCGTCATGCTGCTGGCGGGGGTCGGGCGGCTGTCGATCAAGACGCTGGCGCTCTGGGGCGTGGTCGCCGCCGCGGTTCTGGCCCTGCTGGGCTGGCACGACGCCGCGCAACAGGCCCAGGACTATTTCCGGCCGCCCTATCTGCGCTTCCCGGTCACAGCCTTCGCCGCCGCCGCCCTGTTCATCGCCCACCACCTGATCGTCCCGGCGGTCGCACCTGCAAATGGGGCCCGCCGCTGGATCGCCGACTTCGACGACTATTTCGACACGGCGTGGAAGGCCGGGGTGCAGTTGGTCCTGTCGCTGGGCTTCACCGGGGCCTTCTGGCTGCTGCTGCTTCTCGGCGCGGCCCTGTTCCAGGTCATCGGCCTCAGCTTCCTGTCCGACCTGATCGGCGAGGAATGGTTCGCCATTCCCGTCACCTGTCTGGTGTTCGCCGTCGCGGTCCAGTTGACCGACGTGCGCGCCGGCCTGATCCGGGGCGTGCGGACCGTGGCCCTGATGCTGCTGTCCTGGCTGCTGCTGGTCATCACGGTGCTGGTGGCGGGCTTCCTGCTGGCCCTGCCCTTCACCGGGCTGGACGGCCTGTGGGAGACGGGCAGCGCCACGGCTCTGGTGCTGTCGGCCGCCGCCGCCCTGATCATCCTGATCAACACCGCTTATCAGGACGGACGCGAAGACAACCTGCCGCCGGTGGTGCTGCGTGTGGCCGTGCGGATCGCCGCCGTCTTGCTGACGCCGCTGATCCTGATCGCCTTCTGGGGCCTCGCCCTTCGCATCGGCCAGCACGGCCTGACGCCGGACCGGATCATCGCCTCGGCCTGCGCCCTGGTCGGGGTGGTCTATGCCGCGGGCTACGGCTGGGCCGCGCTGTCGCCCTTCTGGAAGCGCACGGCATGGATGAAGCCGCTGGAGCGGACCAACGTCGCCGCCGCCGTCCTGACCGTCGGCGTCATCCTGGCCCTGTTCAGCCCCCTGCTGGACCCCGCCCGCCTGTCGGTCGGCGATCAAATGGCCCGGCTGAAGCGGGGCGACGTCAGCGCGGCCCAGTTCGACTACAGCTTTCTGCGTTTTAACGCTGGCAAGGCAGGCCGTCTCGCCTTGGCCGATCTGGCCAAGTCCTCCAACGCCGAGATCGCGCGGCGAGCCAAACAGGCTCAGGTCGCCAACGCGCGCTATGATGTAGAGCGAGCGACCATTCCATTCCGCACGCCGAGCATTGAAGTCTGGCCTTCTGGCGCGCCCCTTCCTGCCGGCTTCATGTCCCCGGTGCAGCCCGGCGATCCTCGTTACAACTGTGAGGATGCTGGAGGTTGCGTGGCAACGGCCCGCGATCTGAACGGCGACAACAAGACCGAGGTGCTGATGGCCGACCGCTTCCGCATCGCACTTTTCGCGCAAGGGGCCGACGGAACCTGGACCCACCAGGGCGACTATCGAGTCTCCTTCTGCGATTTGGGGCCAAACTCCGCCCCCGGAGACCTACGCGAGACATTGAAAGCGCCCCAGACCGCACCGGTCGCCTCGCCTTGGCCTGACCTTTTCACCCCGCGTGGCGAAGCCCGTTTCCAGCCGAACGACGCCTGCCCGATCCCCTTCGGCGTTAACCCCTGACTCAGTTCTCCGAAACCCGATCTTCACCCCCTGCCTGCTAAGGCTTGTCTCGAAACGAGCCGATCCCGAGCAACGAGGACGGCCGTGACGGTGATGATTTAGGGTGTGTTCACATGGCCAAGACCGTTCTGGTCGTCGACGATGATCCCACGCAGCGCCGCCTGATTCAGGCGGTGCTCGACCGCGAAGGCTATGCCGTCGTCCACGCCGAGAGCGGGGGCGAGGCCATCGACCGCCTGACCAAGGGCGGCGGCGCCGACGTGGTGCTGCTGGACCTGGTCATGCCGGGCCTGTCGGGGCTGGAGACGCTGGCGGAGATCCGCACGGCGGGCGTGGCCGTGCCGGTCATCGTCCTGACGGCGAACGGCGGCATCGAGACCGTGGTCAAGGCCATGCAGGCCGGGGCGCAGGACTTCTTCGTCAAGCCGGTCGGGCCGGAACGCCTGCTGATCGGCGTGCGCAACGCCCTGCAACTGACGCAGCTGTCGGCCGAGATCGGCCGCCTGAAGAAGCACGTCTCGGGCCGCACCTCGTTCGACGACATCGTCGGCGACAGCCCGCCGATGCGCATGGTCAAGGCCCTGGGCGTCCGCGCCGCCAAGTCCGGCATCCCGGTGCTGATCACCGGCGAGAGCGGCGTGGGTAAAGAGGTCATCGCCCGCGCCCTGCACGGCGCCTCGGACCGGGCCGGCAAGCCCTTCGTGGCCGTCAACTGCGGCGCCCTGCCCGCAAATCTGGTCGAGTCCATCCTGTTCGGCCACGAGAAGGGCAGCTTCACCGGCGCCACCGACAAGCACGCCGGCAAGTTCATGGAGGCCAACGGCGGCACCCTGTTCCTCGACGAGATCGGCGAGCTGCCGCTGGACATGCAGGTCAAGCTGCTGCGCGCCCTGCAGGAAGGCGAGATCGACCCGGTCGGATCGAAGCGCGCGGTCAAGGTCGATGTCCGCATCGTCTCGGCCACCAATCGCGACCCGGCCCAGCAGGTCAAGGAAGGCGCCTTCCGCGAGGACCTCTTCTATCGCCTGAACGTCTTCCCGATCGAGGCCCCGGCCCTGCGCGAACGGCGCGAGGACATCCCGGCCCTGGTCGAGCACTTCATCGCCCGCTTCAACGTCGAGGAAGGCAAGCGCGTCGCCGGTTGCGCCGTCGAGACCATGGCCCTGCTGCAGGGCTACGACTGGCCCGGCAACGTGCGCCAGCTGGAGAACTCGATCTATCGCGCCCTGGTCCTGGCCGATTCGCCCCTGTTGCAGCCGCACGACTTCCCGGCCATCTCGGGCGTCGCCATGCCCTTGAACCCGGTCGTCTCGCACGAGCGCGCCGAGGCGCCCGCCAGCGACGCGGACGCCGAGGCCCAGCCCGACAGCCCGGTGCGCATCATCGACGCCCGCGGCCACCTGCGCACGCTGGAAGAGATCGAACGCGACCTGATCCAGCACGCCATCGAGGTCTATTCCGGCCATATGTCCGAGATCGCCCGCCGCCTCGGCATCGGCCGCTCGACCCTCTACCGCAAGGTCCGCGAACAGGGGCTGGAAGAGCAACTGAAGGAAGCGGGCTGAAGGCGTGCTAGGTTGTCGTCATGAGCGACCGTAGCGACGACCAGCCCCTCTCCGCCCCGGCGGAAGCCGCGCCGACGGAAACCCCGATCCAGCGCGCCCTGCGTGAAAAGCAGGAAGCCATCGCCGCCCGCCCCAAGCCCCCGCGCGGCGGCCGCTTCCAGCGCGAACAGGCCGCCCGGATCAAGAGCGGGGCGGCGCGGCCGTGGAGCAGCAAGTAGGGCTAGCGGCGAAGCGGACGGGCTGAATGTCGGCTCAGGGTGGGAAGCGGACGTTACGTCGCCGGTGCAACTGCCCCGAGCAACCGAACCTCTTCACACGATGCGACGATCTCTTCGCCATCAAAGGTCCGCAAACCGTAGATCGGTTCTCCAGTGGGATCGGACACATGCTTCTCAGCTTGGACCACGAAAACCGGATGGGTTGAGCCATCCTCATCCTGCCAAAGCGCATACTGAGGAATAGCGATCGGGCAGGGCTCGACCTTTAGGCCATCGTTAGTCGCCTGAGAAAAAACGGCATCGCCTAGATCGATGTCTGCCGCCGTCGCCGCCCGGCCGAGCATAAAGCCGCTCGTGGGTAATGACGGCCAAGCACTGCTTACAGCTTCATGCGGCGCGCGCTTTTTAAGCCAGTTCTTGAACATGGCGGGACCTTCGCGCAGCCCACCAACGTCCGCAATGGGTAGTGAACAGCCATTGCTCGGTCCACCACAAACCGCCACCCCGGACGGCCAGAAGGGGCGATCCGGGGCCTAGGCGCTGGATCCGACGGCCCGGGCGGTGACGCGTCGGGCGTTTGGGTTCCGGGTTCGCTGCGCGCCCCGGAATGACGGCGGAAAGGTCGCGCTGCCCCCTACTCCTGCGCCTTTTTCGCCTTGCGTATCCAGGGGCGGGTTTCCTCGCCGTTGGCCTTGGCGGTGATTTCCTTGAGCTTGCGGCCCTGCATGGTCGAGAAGGCCTGACCGGGGGCGCCCTTTTCAGGGTCGGCGAAGGCGCGGCCGTGGGTCTGGATGCGCTCGCCGACCGAATCGAGGAAGTCGCCCTCCCATTCGGACAGCGAAACGCCCGCCTTCTCTGCCGAGCGACGGGCGCGTTTCAGGGCGTTGAGCGCGGACCGCTTGGCCGCCTCCTTCTGCTGCTCCCAGGGAGACAGCGAAGGCTTCTTTTTGGGGGCGCTATCGCCCTTCGGGCTACTTGAGCGCGCTTGGAGTGCGGCCCCGTCCTTCGGGCTGCCTGAGCGCAGGCTTGAGGCGCCGCTGCTCTTGAAGCCGCTGGAGCGCAGCTTGGATGCGTCGCCGCCCTTCAGGCTGCTGGAGCGTGAAGGGCGGTCGCTGGGGGGCTTGAAGGGCGTGCGCTTCAGGCCCGCCTCCCTCAGATCTCGCCGAGGGCCGACAGGTAGAGGTCCAGAATCGCTTCTTCTTCCTGACGCTTGGCCTTGTCCTGCTTGCGCAGGCGCAGGACCTTGCGCAGGACCTTGACGTCATAGCCCTCGCCCTTGGCCTCGGCGAAGACCTCCTTCATGTCGACCATGACGGCCTGCTTGTCCTCTTCGAGGCGCTCCAGGCGTTCGATGATCGAGCGCAGACGGCCCTGGGCCGTGGCGGTCAGGACATCGGGATTGTCGAAGGCGGGGGCGTCGTCGGCCATGAAGGAAGCTCCGAAACTTGAATTGGCCGGCGGGCGACCGTGAGACCACTCTCAAGCAGACCCGGGGCCGACAGGGCAAGAAAGGAATCGCCCGAACGGCCTTCAAGGCCGAATCGCGCCTGATCCCGCAGCCTGACGTCCAGACACGAAAAAGGCCGCGGACAATGTCCGCAGCCTTGAATATCGCAACCGCGGCGCCGTTGCAGGCGCCGACGCGGTTCTTAGCCTTGCTTGGCCTTGAAGCGCGGATCGGTCTTGTTGATCACATAGACCACGCCCTTGCGGCGAACGATCTTGCAGTCGCGGTGGCGACCCTTGAGCGACTTGAGCGAGCTGCGGACCTTCATGGTCGGACGTCCCGAAGATTGGAGGCCCGTGAGGGCGGACAAAAACAAATGCGCGAAACCCTGTGAACAGGACCTTGCGGCGGAGCGGTGCGTATAGAGAGGCCTCCGCCTTTCGTCAACATTCCGCGCCGGGATTCAGCTGAAGGCCCAGCCGCGGCACGCACGCCAGACGCATTTGCGCCCTCGCATCCGTCAATTCAACGCATGGTTAGCGCCGCCTTCATCCTTTTCACGGAAACAGATCCCGGCTTCGCGCGCTTGTGATTGGTCGTGGAATTCGGGGGCGTTAGCCTGTGGTCATGCGTTTCGCTTATCGTCTTCTGCTTATCGGTTCCGTCGCGGCCTGCGCGCCCATGGTCCCGCCGCCGCCGCAACCGCAGCCGATCCCGCCGGCCGTGGTGACCCCCGCCCCCGCCACGCCCGCGACCACCCCGCCCGTCGACCTGTCGGACGCCTATGATCAGGCCGGGTTCGAGGCCTGGAAACAGGGCTTCCTCAACCGCCTCGGCGGCGCGCGGAAGTGGGAGTATTCGCGCGAACTGAACGGCGTCACCCCGAACGCCAGCGTCATCCGCCTGGACCGCAACCAGCCCGAATTCTCGCGCCCGGCCGGCGCCTATATCCAGAGCGCCACCGCCCCGACCCGAATCGCCATGGCCCGCCAGCGCGTCGACCGCGTGCCGTGGGACGTGACCCAGCGATTCGGCGTGCCCACCGAGATCCTGCTGGGCGTCTGGGCCCAGGAAAGCGCCTTCGGCCAGGTCCAGGGCGACTTCGACGTCATCCGCTCGCTGGCGACCCTGGCCTATGACGGCCGCCGTCGCGCCTGGGCCGAGGACCAGCTGAAGAACGCCCTCGACATCGTCATCGACGGCAAGCGCGCGCGCAGCGGCCTGAAGGGCAGCTGGGCCGGGGCCATGGGCCAGACCCAGTTCATGCCCGACAACTACCTGAAGCTGGGCGTGGATCAGAACGGCGACGGCCAGGTGGATATCTGGGGCTCGGACGCCGACGCCCTGGCCTCGGCCGCCAACCTGCTGGCCCAGGCCGGCTGGAAACGCGGTCAGGGCTGGGCCTATGAGGTCATCCTGCCCGCCGGCTTCGACTACAGCGAAGCCGAGGGGCCGAAGCATCCGTGGGCCTTCTGGGCCGCGCGCGGCGTGCGCCTGGCCAACGGCTCGGCGCCGAACAGCGAGGAAGCCGCCGAGGGGGCGACCCTCCTGCTGCCGCAAGGCGCCAAGGGACCGGCCTTCCTGGCCCTGCCCAACCACTATGTGATCCGGCGCTACAACAACTCGGTCAGCTATGCGCTGGCCATCGGCCTGATCGCCGACGGGGTGCAGGGCAAGCCGCCCCTCACCGCGACCTGGCCCAACGACGGCCCCCTGACCCGCGAACAGCGCGTCGGCGCCCAGCAGGCCCTGACGCGCATGGGCTTCGACACGCAAGGGGTGGACGGGGTCATCGGCTCCAACACCCGCGCGGCCCTGCGCCGCTGGCAGCAGGCCAATGGACGGGTGGCGGACGGCTATCTGACCGACGTGCTGGCGGACGAGTTGATCCGAAGGGCGCGGTAGGCTTCCCCCCTTCAGCAAAGAGCCCCGCTGTCGCCAGCGGGGCTTTTTTCATTTCCGGACTATCGCTGAGGGATCAGCCCTTCACCCGCCAGGTCGCGCCTTGCGGGCCGTCCATGACGACGACGTTCAGTTCGTTGAGACGGTCGCGGATGCGGTCGGCCTCGCCCCAGTTCTTTTCAGCACGGGCGGCGGCGCGTTGCTCCAGCAGGGCCTCGACCTCGGCCTTCAGGGCCGGATCGCCGCCCTCGAACCAGGCGTCCGGCGTCAGGGCCAGCACGCCCAGCAGGCCGGCGGCTTCCTGCAGCGTCCAGCGGGCCATGGCCACATCATTGATGTCGGCCTCGGCGTCGTTCAGCAGATCGCGCAGGGTGTTGCCCAGCCCGAACAGCTGGGCGATGGCCCCCGGCGTGTTCAGGTCGTCCTCGAGAGCGTCCAGCACCGGATCGAGTGCGTTCTCGGCCAGCTCCATCTCGGCCTCTTCCAGCGTGGCGATATCGAAATCGCCCAGCTTGGCGTCGGCGTCGCGCAGGACGCCGTAGAGACGGTCCAGATTCTTGCGCGACTGGTCCAGCAGGGTCTGGTTCCAGTCAAGCGGCTGACGATAGTGGGCGCTCAGCAGGGCCCAGCGCACCACCTCGCCCGGCATGGCCTTCACCAGATCATGCAGCAGCAGGACGTTGCCGATCGACTTGGACATCTTCTCGGCGTCCACGGTCAGGAAGCCGTTGTGCATCCAGTAGCGGGCGTATTCGTCGTGCGCCTGACCCCCATGCGCATGGCCGTGGGCGCAGACGCCCTGGGCGATCTCGTTCTCATGGTGGGGGAAGACCAAGTCGATGCCGCCCCCGTGGATGTCGATGGGCAGAGCGAGCGTCTTCTCGATCATGGCCGAGCATTCGATGTGCCAGCCGGGGCGCCCCTCGCCCCACGGCGACGGCCAGGACGGCTCGTCCGCCTTGGACGGTTTCCACAGGACGAAATCGTGGGGGTTCTTCTTGTACGGCGCGACCTCGACGCGGGCCCCGGCGATCATGTCGTCCAGATTGCGGCCCGACAGCGCCCCGTAGGACGGGTAGGACGACACGTCGAACAGGACATGACCTTCGGCGGCGTAGGCGCTGCCCGCGTCGATGATGGCCTGAATCTGGGCGGTGATGGCGTCGATGTAGTCGGTGACGTGCGGGGCGATGTCGGGCGGCGACACGTTCAGCAGGCCCATGTCGACCAGATAGGCGGCTTCATAGCGCGCCGTGATCTCGCCGATCGGCACGCCTTCCCTGGCCGCCTTGGCGTTGATCTTGTCGTCCACGTCAGTGACGTTGCGAGCGTAGATCACCTGATCCGCGCCATAGGTCCGGCGCAGCAGCCGCACCAGGACGTCGAACACCACCGGCGGGCGCGCATTGCCGATATGGGCGTAGTCATAGACCGTCGGACCGCAGACATAGAGCGTCACCCGGTTCGGATCGCGCGGCTCAAAAGCGCGCTTTTCACGGCGAAGGGTGTCGTGGATGTGCAACGGCATGGGAGATGGTCTTTGCGAGTTTTCTTGCGGGACGGACGACGTGTCCCATATAGCGGCCTGATACACAGTCATATGTGAATGGTAAAAGGTAGCCTTGGCGGCTCGTCCCCGCCGCGCTGGATCAGTTCATGAGCACTTCGCCCGCCAAGCCCGTTCTCGTCGCCAACGAGGAAGCCCCCAAGCGCCCCAGCCGCGAGCAGGCGCTGGAGGCTGTGCGCACCCTGATCGCCTGGGCGGGCGACAATCCCGAGCGTCCCGGCCTGATCGACACGCCCAAGCGCGTGGTCGACGCCTATGGCGAATGGTTCGACGGCTATGACGCCGACGCGGGCAAGGAGCTGTCGCGCACCTTCGAGGACGTGACCGGCTACGACGACATGGTCATTTTGCGCGACATCGAGATCGAGAGCCACTGCGAGCACCACATGGCCCCCTTCCTCGGCAAGGCCTATGTCGCCTACCTGCCGGGCGAGAAGGTCGTGGGCATCTCCAAGCTGGCGCGCGTGGTCGAGATCTACGCCCGTCGCCTGCAGAACCAGGAGACCCTGACCAACGACATCATCGAGGCCATCGAATCGAACCTGCAGCCGCGCGGCGTGGCCGTGCTGGTTGACGCCGCCCACCAGTGCATGACCACGCGCGGCGTGCATCACCGCCACGTCACGACCATCACCACCCGCTTCACCGGCGCCTTCAAGAACGACCAGGCCCTGACCGACCGCTTCCTCAAGCTGGCCAGGGGCTAAGGACAAGGGGCTGAGAGCAAAGGGTTTGAACCTGTCGTCTCGCACCTGCGAAACGGCCGGTTAGGCAATCTTATTGCCCTCTGACGCGAATTCGTCACGCAAGACGGCTTTACAAGCCCGGCGCGGGACGCCAAGAGACGATCCATACCTTTGAGTGCTGCTCGCCGAAGAATGCGAGCTGTGATGGAGACGACGGCGTATGGGCTCTAAACTTTCCGGTCCCGCGGGCCAGGGTGGCAAAACGATCGAACAGAACGCGGACATCAACGTCACGCCGTTCGTCGACATCATGCTGGTGCTGCTGATCATCTTCATGGTCGCCGCGCCGCTGGCCACCGTGTCGATCAAGCTGGACCTGCCGCCGGCGGTTCCGAACCCGTCCACCGAGAAGCCCAAGGAACCCGTGTACATCACGATCCAGGAATCGGGCAGCATCTACATCGCCGAGAAAGAAACCTCGATCGCGACCCTGCCGGCCGACGTCTGCTCGGCTCAGGCCGTGGCCACGGACTGCCGCGAGGAGCGCGTCTTCGTTCGCGCCCAGGCCGAAGTGAAGTACAACCAGTTCATGGAAGTCATGAACAAGCTTCAGGAAAACGGCTTCTACAAGGTCGGCCTCCTGAACGAAGACATCGAGTAGGACTTACATCCTCTCTCATGAATCAGGGCCGTTCCTCCGGGAGCGGCCCTTTTTCTTTGCCTGAACGTCATAGCGCGCTTGCCCCAGATGCAAGGCCGGTCCTTGATGCGGTCCGTCAGTTTTCGGGGAATTTCGCCATGCGTCGCCGCACCTTCCTGTCCACCCTGCCCGCGAGCGCCCTTCTGGCCGGAGCCGGATCGGTCGCCGCACAGACGACGAGCCAGCCGACAGCGCAAGCGCCCGCCGCCCCCTCGCCTCGCCCGGCCGATCCTTATGCAGGCGTCGGCATCGGCGACCGGGTGACAGGACCGAAGTTCGTCGGCCGCTCGACGGTCTGGGGCGCGAACGGCGCCGCCGCGACCGCCCACCCCGCCGCCACCCTGATCGGCCTGGACACCCTGCGGCGCGGCGGCTCGGCCATCGACGCCGCCATCGCCATCAACGCCGCCCTGGGCTTCCTGGAGCCGACCGCCAACGGCATCGGCGGCGACGCCTTCTGCCTGATGTGGGACCCGGCGCAGAAAAAGGTCGTGGGTTTCAACGGCTCGGGGAACAGCCCACGCGGCCTGTCGCTGGCCACCGCCCGGTCCAAGGCCGGCCCCGACGGCTACCTGCCCAAATACGGCGCCGTGACCGTCAACGTGCCCGGCACGGTCGACGCCTGGTGGAGCGCCCACCAGCGCTACGGCAAGCTGCCGTGGAAGGAGGTCCTGCTGCCGGTCGCTGAGCTGTGCGAACAGGGCGTGCCCGTGCCCTCGGTCATCGCCTGGTATCTGGAACGCAACATGGCCGGCTTCGACCGCGCCAGCGCCCAGATCGAGGAGAATGACAACCGCAAGAAGGTGTACCGCCCCCACGGCCGGACGCCGAAGACGGGCGAGGTCTTCGCCAACCCCGACCTGGGCCGCACCTACCGGATGATCGCCGAGGGCGGCCGCGACGCCTTCTATGACGGCGCCATCGCCGACCATATTGAACGCTATTTCAAGCGTATCGGCGGCTGGATGACCCGCGCCGACCTGGCCGTCCACCGCACCGAATGGGTCGAGCCGCTGATGACCACCTATCGCGGGGTCGAGGTCTATTCGTTGGGGCCGAACACCCAGGGCCTGTCGACCAACCAGATCCTGAACATCTGCGAGCAGTTCGACCTGAAGGCCATGGGCTTCCAGTCCGCCGCCTCGATCCACGTCCAGGCCGAGGCCAAGCGCTTGGCCTTCGAGGACCGCGCCCGCTACTTCGCCGACGAGCGCTTCGCCAAGGCCCCGACCACCTGGCTGAACTCCAAGGCCTACGCCGCCGAGCGGGCGAAATTGATCAACCCGAGCCGCGTCATGGACCGCGTCTTCCCCGGCGACGCCCCGACCCAGGGCGACACCACCTATTTCAGCGTGGCCGACAAGGACGGGATGATGGTCAGTTGGATCCAGTCCAACTATCGCGGCATGGGCTCGGGCCTGACGCCCGACGGCCCGGACGGCGGCACCCTGGGCTTCATGTTCCAGGACCGGGGCGAGCTGTTCTCGCTCACCGACGGCCACCCCAACGTCTATGCGCCGGGCAAGCGGCCCTTCCACACCATCATCCCCGGCTTCGCCTGCAAGGACGGCGAGCCGTGGATGGCTTACGGCGTCATGGGCGGGGGGATGCAGCCGCAGGGCCAGGCCCAGATCATCATCAACATGGTCGACTACGGCCTGGACCCGCAGGAGGCCGGCGACAGCCCGCGCTGGCAGCACTACGGCTCGTCCGAACCGACCGGCCAGCCCGCCGAGGGCGTCGGCAAGCTGCACCTGGAATCCGGCGTGCCCGAGGCCACCCAGCAGCAACTGACCGCCATGGGCTGGGACCTCGGCCCGCCCGACGGCGGCTTCGGCGGCTATCAGAACGTCATGAAGCAGATCAACGAACAGGGCCGCTGGACCTACGGCGCGGCCACCGAGATGCGGAAAGACGGCAACGCCCTGGCCTATTGATCCGGCCTCTTGACCTGACGCCGCGTCAATCGCCTAGAGTTCGTTTCCAAACAGGACGGACTCTATGAGCGACCTCATCACGCGCGACATCACCGCCCCGGCCGCTGACGGCTATCCGCTGTCGATGCGGCTGGTGTCGGCAGCGGAGCCGCGCGTGGCGGTGCTGGTGTCGTCGGGCACCGGCTTTCCCAAGGGCTTCTACGAGCGGTTCGCCCGGCATATGGCGGAGCGGGGCGCGGCGGTGCTGACCTATGACTTCCGGGGCATAGCCGGGTCGCGGCCCGACGACCTGAAGGCCATGGCGATGGACTATCCCGACTGGGGCCGGCTGGACATGCCCGCCGCCCTGGACGCCCTGATCGCGGCGGCGCCGGGCCTGCGTGTCGTCCATGTCGGCCACAGCGTCGGCGGGCACTTCCTGGGCTTCATGCACAATCAGGACCGCATCGACCGCCACGCCTTCGTCTCGGTCGGGACCGGATGGTGGGGCGGGCACCATCGCAGCTACAATCCGCTGGAGCTCTTCTTCTGGCTGGGCTTCGGGCCGTTCAGCCTGATGCGGCACGGCTACATCAAGGGCGGCGGGCTGTGGGGCGGGACCGACCTGCCGCGCGGGGTCTTCACCACCTGGCGGCGCTGGTGCCTGAAGCGGGAATACTTCTCGCGCGAACTGGAGACGACGCTGCGGCCCCACCACTATGAGGCCGTGACCGCGCCGATCCGCTCGTGGATCTTCACCGACGATCCCATCGCCACGCCGAACACAGCGCGCGACCTGCTGACGGTTTACACCAAGGCCCCGTCCGAGATCAGCGTCCACGCTCCGTCAGATTTCGGCGCTCGGCGCATCGGCCACGAAGGCGCCTTCCGCAAGGGGATGGAGCCCCTGTGGGACCGGATTTTCCACTGGCTGGACAATGGCGACGCCTGATCGGGTGCCTATATCGAGCGCTCCTGAACGCGCGGAGCCTCCCATGCCCTATTCTGATCAGCCGACCGCCATCGCATCTGGCGTCGAGATTCCGCTTCTGGGCTTCGGCACCTGGCAGCTGGAGGCCGGGGACGCGCGGCGCATGGTGCATGAGGCCCTGCGCATCGGCTATCGCCACATCGATACGGCCTGGATCTACAAAAACGAGAAGGCCGTGGGCGACGGTATCGCCGACGCCGTGGCCGAGGGAATCGTGGCCCGCGAGGAGGTCTTCGTCACCACCAAGATCTGGGTCGAGCATTTCCATCGCGACGCCCTGCTGCGTCAGGCCGAGGAGTCCGCCATCAGCCTGGGCCTGACGCCCGACCTGCTGCTGCTGCACTGGCCCAAGCCGACGCCGACGCTGGCCGAAACCATCGGCGCCCTGAACGAGGCGCAGGAGAAGGGCTTCACGAAGCATATCGGCCTGTCGAACTTCCCGTCGGCGCAGTTCCGCCAGGCGGCGGCCCTGTCCCAGGCGCCGCTGATCACCAACCAGGTCGAACACCACCCCTATCTGTCGCAGAAGACCCTGATCGAGACGGCGCGCGAACTGGGTTCCTCCATCACCGCCTGGTCGCCGCTGGCCCAGGGCAAGATCGCCGACGACGCCGTGATCGGCCAGATCGCTAGGGCCCACGGCAAGACCCACGGCCAGGTCACCCTGCGCTGGTTCATCCAGCAGGGCGTCATCGCCATTCCGCGCACCACCAAGGTCGAGCGCGCCCGCGAGAGCTTCGACATCTTCGACTTCGAGCTGTCAGCGGACGACATGGCGCGCATCCACGCCCTGGCCCGTCCCGACGGCCGCCTCGGCGACTGGCTGGACGCGGCCTTCCAATGGGATCAGGATGCCGTCTGACGGCAAAGCCTGATCAGGGCGTCGGGAGGCGACGATGGGTTCGGTTCTGGGGTTTCCGGGCATTGACCCGATGGACGCCGCCATCGGCGCCCGCATTCGGCGCTGGCGGGATCAGAGAGGCGTCGCCTCGTCCGATCTCGCCGCCGCCCTGAACCTGACGCCCGAGGCCCTGCGCCGGATCGAGGCGGGTCGCGAGCATCTGGATTCCGCAGGCATCGACGCCGCCACCCGCGCCCTGCACCTGCCGGTGTGGGCGCTGGCAGCCGACCGGCCCGAATACTGATGGCCCGCCTCTATCGCGCCGCCTTCGCCTGCGTCGGCTGGTTCGCGCTGATCCTGCAATACGTCCTGGCGCTGATCGACGAAACGCAGCCAAGCCTGGGCCTTATGACGCTGAACTACTTCAGCTTCTTCACCATCCTGAGCAATATTCTGGTCGCCCTGGCCCTGACCGGACCCGCCTTGTCGCCGGGCAGCCGATTGGGGCGCTGGGCCGCCAGCGAGGGCGTCCGCGCCGCCGTAGCCATGTATATCGTCGTGGTCGGCATGACCTATCACTTCCTGCTGGCCGCCACATGGAACCCGCAGGGCTGGACGTTGGTGGGCAACAACCTGCTGCACTACGTCATGCCGATCGCCTTTGTGGTCGACTGGCTGGCCTTCACGCCCAAGGGGCGGCTGCGCTGGATCGATCCGGTGAAATGGCTGATCCCGGTGCTGATCTATGGCGCCTGGACCTTGCTGCACGGCACGCTGAGCGGCTGGTGGCCCTACTGGTTCGTGGACGCGGACAAGCTGGGGCTGGGCACGGTCATGGCCTATTTCGCGGGCCTGCTGGTCTTCTTCCTGATCGTCGGCCTGATCATCGTGGCGATCGACCGCACCTTCGGACGGCGTGACAGACGGCCTCTACCCGCCTAAGCGTCAGCGCATGGCCTACAAGTCCCTGCGCGATTTCATCGCTGTCCTCGAAGCCGATGGCGAACTGGTTCGCGTCGCCGAACCCGTCTCCACCCATCTGGAGATGACGGAGATCCAGACCCGGCTGCTGCGCAACGGCGGCCCGGCGGTCCTGTTCGAAAAGCCGGTCATGCCCGACGGCTCGATCAGCCCCATCCCCTGCCTGGCCAACCTGTTCGGCACGGTGAAGCGGGTGGCCATGGGCGTGACGCTGGAGGGCAAGGCGCGCACCACGGCGGGCGAGCTGCGGGAAGTCGGCGAACTGCTGGCCTTCCTGCGCAATCCGACGCCGCCGCGCGGCTTCGGCGACGCGATGGAGATGCTGCCGCTGGCCCAGACCGTCATGTCCATGCGGCCCAAGACGGTGAAGAAGGCGCCCGTTCAGGAAGTGGTGCTGAAGGGCGACCAGATCGACCTGACAAGGCTGCCCATTCAAGGCTGCTGGCCCGGCGAGCCCGCGCCGCTGATCACCTGGGGCCTGGTCGTGACCAAGGGGCCGTCGGACGAGCGCGAGGACGACTTCAACCTGGGCATCTATCGGATGCAGGTGCTGGGCAAGGACAAGGCCATCATGCGCTGGCTGGCCCATCGCGGCGGGGCCCAGCACTACGCCCGGCACAAGAAGGCGGGCAAGCGCGAGCCCCTGCCCTGCGCCGTCGTGCTCGGCGCCGATCCGGGCACCATTCTGGCCGCCGTGACCCCGGTGCCGGAGACCCTGTCGGAGTATCAGTTCGCGGGCCTGATGCGCGGCTCCAAGGCCGAGCTGGTCCCCTGCAAGACCGTGCCGCTGATGGTCCCGGCCCAGGCCGAGATCGTGCTGGAAGGCCACGTCCTGCTCGACGAGTTCGAGGACGAAGGCCCCTACGGCGACCACACCGGCTACTACAACTCGGTCGAGAAGTTCCCGGTCTTCCAGGTCAGCGCCGTCACCATGCGGAAAGACCCCATCTATCTGACCACCTTCACCGGCCGTCCGCCGGACGAGCCGAGCGTGCTGGGCGAGGCGCTGAACGAGGTCTTCATCCCCCTGATCCGCCAGCAGTTCCCCGAGATCACCGACTTCTGGCTGCCGCCCGAGGGCTGCAGCTATCGCATCGCCGTGGTGTCGATGAAGAAGGCCTATTCGGGCCACGCCAAGCGGGTGATGATGGGTTGCTGGAGCTATCTGCGCCAGTTCATGTACACCAAGTGGATCATTGTCGTGGACGACGACATCAACGCCCGCGACTGGAAGGACGTCATGTGGGCCGTCTCGACCAAGATGGACCCGGCGCGCGACATCACCGTCATCGAGAACACCCCGATCGACTATCTGGACTTCGCCAGCCCCGAGAGCGGCCTGGGCTCCAAGATCGGTCTGGACGCCACCGACAAGTGGGAGCCCGAGACCAAGCGCGAATGGGGCGAGGATATCCGCATGGACGAGGGCGTGGTCGAGCGGGTGTCAGATATCTGGGATCGACTGGGCCTGCCCGGCGACGGCAAGCCGATCTGGAAATGATTCAAGTCTCGTAGATCGCCGCCAGCCGCATCGCCGTCGCACGCATCGCAGCTCTCAGCGCCGGTGGAGCCAACACTTCCGCCTCGCCCCCCAGCCGCAACAGGTCGGTCGCGGCATGGTCGATTGATTCGATCGGGAGGTTGACCACGACCCAGTCGGCGCCGACCTCGGCTTCCGCGGCGATGCGGGCCTGTTCGGCGCCCAACCGCACCAGCCGCCTCAGCCCTTCCGCCGACAGGCGCAACGTGGCCCGGTCGGTTAAAATCTCGGCCTCGAAGCGCCGCGAGGTCGCGCCCCACCAGTCCGCCAGATCGAACGCCGCTGGGCGCTCGAACGTCTCATCGCTGACCGACAGGTCCCGAATTTTCGTCACCCGGTAAGTGCGCGGGTCCCGCTTGGGATCACCAGCGGCGCCCTCCGTCGGGCGGGCGGCCAGATACCAGAGCCCGGCCTTCAGGATCAGGCCCAGAGGCTCAAGATCGCGATCGACGACGCCTTTCCAGCTTTCGTAGCGCACCTGGATTCTGTGGTTGTTCCACACCGCCTGGGCGATGATCGGCAGCCGTTTGGCGTCGTCGGGATTTTGATACCATCCGACCGGATCCAGGTGGAAACGCCCCGCCAGCCGCTCCGCCGCCGCCTGACGTTCGGGCGGCAGGGCGGCCAGCAACTTCAACTGCATGGTGGTGACGGCGGCTGAAAATCCCATCTGCGCCGCTGGTCCCGACAGACCGCCCAGGAACAGCGTTTCGGCCTCCGCGTCGGTCAATCCGGTCAACCGGGTGCGATAGCCGTCCATCAGTTGGAACCCGCCGGATCGCCCCCGGTCGGCATAGACCGGCGCGCCGGCGGCGCTCAGCTGGTCGATGTCGCGATAGATGGTGCGCACTGACACCTCGAACTCCGCCGCCAGCGTCTCGGCGGTCATCCGCCCCCGGGTCTGGAGCAGCAGCAGGATCGAGAGCAGTCGGCTAGCGCGCATTTTTCGACCCTAGTCGATAAATCCTGACATTGGATGACAGTTTATACAGCCTATCCCTGCCCGACCGGACATCCCGGCCGTCAGAAAGGACCCGCCATGTCAGTCGCCTCATCCGAGACCATCCCCCAAATTCGCGATTTCGACTTCATCCACGGGCGCTGGAACGTCGCCCATCGCCGACTGAAGATACGCGGCGGCGGTCGGGACGGCGTTGCGGATTGGGACGTATTCGACGCCGTCGCATCGTGCGAGCCGCGCCTGGGCGGTCTGGCCAATATCGAGGAGATGAGCTGCCCCGCGCGCGGCTGGAGCGGCATGGCGGTCAGAACCCTCGACGTCGCCTCGGGCGAATGGTCGATCCACTGGGTCAACAGTCTGGACGGCGTCTTGCAGCCACCAGTGCGCGGCCGGTTCACCGCGGACGGCTGCACGCTGGAAGGCCCCGACACCGACGGCGACCGCCCGATCATCGCCCGCTACATCTGGTCCGATATCCGCCCTGACAGCGCCCGGTGGAGCCAGGCCTTCTCCTACGACAGCGGCGCGACGTGGGAGGTCAACTGGATCATGGACTTCACCCAGGCATGACCCCCGGGGTGGCCTCGCCGTCGCTGTGCCGCCCCCGCCCTTCTCCTTGCCAAGGAGCACCGCATCGACGGAGGACTGGGAAGAATTCCGGAGCCCGACCTTCCCCGCCGCCGACTGGTGCGGCGGCGGGTAACCGTCTAGCTTGCCCCGCGTCTAGGTCGGGGGGCTGCATTGAGCGCGTTCGAGTTCTTCTTCAGCTTCTACGGCCTGTTGCTGGGCCTGTCGGTGGCCGAACTGGTCGGCGGTTTCGCGCGCGTGCTGCATGAGCGCGAGCGCATCCGCTTCGGCTGGCTGACGCCTGCGCTCGCCCTGTTCGTGGCCATCGACATCGCCACCTTCTGGAACCAGGCCTGGGTCATCTTTCGCGGAGCCCCGTTCAACACCTTCCTGCTGTTGGTCAGCCTGAGCATCGCCGCAACCTTCTATGTGGCGGCCAGCGTCACCTTCCCGCGCGTCTCGGCGGAAGGCGCCCACGAGCGCATCGACATGGATACCCACTTCTGGGCGCACCGGCGGCTGGTCTTCGGCTGCATCCTGGCCGCCAATCTGATCGTCGCCGTCATGGTGATCATCCTGGGTCAGAGGAACCCGGGGTTCGCACGAGTGGCCAGTTCCGTGCCCCTATGGACCGGCGTCGCCATCTTCGTAGTCGGCACCGCCACGGCGGCCTTTGCGCCCTGGCGCCGGGTGGCGGTGGGGGCCCTGGCCGTCGTCCTGCTCTACAGCCTGTGGCAGATGGCCCGTTCGGCGGCGGCGCTGGCGGCAGCGGGCGGATGGGCGCCGATGAGCGGCGGCGGCTAGAAATACCTGCGATTAGCCAAATGTGGCGCAAATACGATTTTCAGATGACGAAGTCGTAATCTCAACGTAGCGTTTCGGGATAGCAATCGGAGCGCTCCATGAAGCCCGCATTCGTCCTGGTCCTGGCCCTCGCCGTGGCGACCCCCGCCCTCTATGTCCCAACGCTCGCAGATGCTCAGGTGCGTGTCGGATCCGGCGGCATGGCCCGGCGCTCGCCGCCTCGCCCGCGTCCGCGCCTTTCGGAGGCCGAACAGGAACGCCTGATCGCCGCCGAGGACGAGGTGTTCGAACTGGACGACAAGATCGCTGACCTTGAAGCCGCCAATACAGCCGAAGGCGGCCTGACCGAGGCGCAGCGCACGGAATGGCAAAGCCACACGGCCCGCCGCCAGGCGGCTCAAGCCACCGTCGAGCGTCTGCGCGCCAAACAGAACGGCTGATCGGGCTTGCCAGGACGAACGCGACGGCGGAAGACAGGCGCCATGCGCACCAGTCTGCTTCTCGCCGCCGTCGCGGCGTTCGCTTCGAGTCCCGCCATGTCCCAGACCCCCTCCGTTCCGAACGCCGCGCCCAATTCAGCGCCTTGGGATCAGGCCTTCCTGCCGCCCGCGCCCGCGTGGAACGGCGCGTCCAAGGCCCTGCTGCGCGACGCCTCCGATCCCTGGGTCACGGCCTTCGAAGCCGATGCTGCGCATGACTTTTCGCCCTCCTACGCCGACACCCGCGCCTGGTTCGACCGTCTGGACGCGGCCAGCGATCTGATCCGCATTGAGCAGTTCGGCGTCTCGCCGGAGGGCCGCCCGATCTATGCGGTCATCGCGTCCAAGGACGGCGCCACGCTGGACCCGAACAAGCCCGTCCTGCTGGCCCAGGCCGGCATCCACCCCGGCGAGATCGACGGCAAGGACGCGGGCATGATGCTGCTGCGCGACATGGCTTTCTACGGCAAGGACGGCCTGCTGGACCGCGCCAACCTGATCCTGATCCCGATCCTGAGCGTGGACGGGCACGAGCGCACCAGCCCTTACTCCCGCCCCAACCAGCGCGGACCGCGCAATCAGGGCTGGCGCCACACGGCGACCAACCAGAACCTGAACCGCGACTTCATGAAGCTGGATCAGGCCGAGATGCAGGCCGTCATGGGGCTGATCCACAAGTATCAGCCCGACCTCTACGTCGACATCCACGTCACCGACGGCATCGACTACCAGTACGACGTCACCTACGGCTACAACGGCGAGGACGGGATCTGGAGCCGCAGCCCGGCCATCGCGAAGTGGCTGGACGACGCCTTCAAGCCCGACATGGACGCCGCGCTGGAGGCCCAGGGCCACATCCCCGGCGAACTGGTCTTCGCCATCGACGACCGCGACCCGAAGAAGGGCATGAACGACGGCGGTCTGGGCGAGCGCTACTCCAACGGCTGGGGCTCGGCGGCGCACGTCCCGACCATCCTGATCGAGAACCACAGCCTGAAGCCGCACGAGCAGCGGGTGCTGGGCACCTATGTCTTCCTGGAAGAAGCGCTGAAGCTGCTGGCCGACAAGTCGCAGACCCTGCGCGCCGCCATCAATGCCGACCGCGCCCTGCGTCCCGCCGAACTGCCCGCCAACTTCGTCGGCGACGAGCAGCCGATCCGCATCCGCCCCTTCAAGGGCATCCTCTATGACACCTATGACAGCGTCGCCTCGGGCCGTCCCGAACTGCGCTGGCTGGGCCAGCCGGACCCGGTGCTGTGGCAGGTGCCCTACTTCGGCTCACACCCGACCCTGACGCTGAAGCGCCCGACCGCCTACTGGGTGCCGTCCTACCGCGCCGACATCATCGCGCGGCTGAAGACCCACGGCGTGCAGATGGAGACGCTGTCCGCGCCGCGCACGGTCGCCGTCGACATGCTGCGCCTGGTCGATCCCAAGGTTTCAAGCCGCACCAACGAAGGCCATGTGCCGATCACGGTCGGCGAGGTCCGCGCCGAGGCCAAGGACTGGACCTTCCCGGTCGGCTCGGTGCGCGTGCCGACCGATCAGCCGATGGGCGACGTCGCCATCCTGCTGCTGGAGCCGCAGTCGAGCGAGAGCTTCTTCGCCTGGGGCATGTTCCCCGAGGTGCTGAACCGCGTCGAGTACATCGAGGCCTACGCCATCGCCCCCCTGGCCGAAAAGATGCTGGCCGCCGATCCGGCGTTGAAGGCCGAGTTCGAAGCCAAGCTGGCCGCCGAGCCCGCCTTCGCCGCCGACGGCGACGCGCGATTGGCCTGGTTCTACGAGCGCACGCCCTTCTATGATCAGCGCTACCGCCTGTATCCGGTCGGACGGGAGAAGTGAGCATGGTCCCTTCGATCCAGGCCGCCGCCCTCTGGGGCGGGATGCTGATCCTGACCCTGCTGGTCCTGTCCAGCGTCGTGGTCAGCCGACGCCGTCGGTTCATGATCGAGTTCGGCGACGGGGGTAATCCCGAGATGACGCCCGCCGTCCGGGCCTTCGGCAACGCCGCCGAATATGTGCCCGCCGGCATCTGCGGCCTGATCCTGCTGGCCTTCGTCGGCGCCCCGCCCCTGCTGATCCACGGCGTCGGCGGCGTGCTGTTCCTGGGCCGCGTCATCCACGGTCTGGGCCTGCTGTTCCAGAAGGGGCCGTCGCTGGGCCGGGTGACGGGCACGGTCCTGACCTGGCTGGCCCTGCTGGTCGCCGCCGTCAGCCTGATCGCCTGGTCGGTGATCTAGCAGCGAGCAGTTGCGGCGCCGGGGCGGGTCCGCCATATCGGGGCATGTCCGAACAGACGCCCTCCCCCGACATCCTGCATGATCTGGTCGCCGCCGCGCTGAAGGCCGGCGCCGACGCCGCCGAGGCCGTCTCGGCCCACCGCGCCTCCCTGTCCGTCGGCGTGCGTAACGCCGAACTGGAAGAGGTCGAGCGCGAGGAGGCCCGCGACCTGGGCCTGCGCGTCTTCATCGGCCGCCACCAAGCCACCGTCTCCGCCTCCGACCTGTCCGACGCGACCCGCGCCCGTCTGGTCGAGCGCGCCGTGGCGATGGCGAAGCTGGCCCCCGAAGACCCCTATGCCTCGCTGGCCCCGCAGGACCGGCTGGCGAAGGGTCCGCACGCCGACCTCGACCTGTTCGATCCGTCCGAGCGCACCGCCGAGGCGCTGGAAGCCGCCGCCGCCGAGGCCGAGGCCGCAGCCCTGGGCGTCGCGGGCGTGTCCAAGTCCGAGGGCGGTCACGCCTCCTGGTCGGCCAGCGAATGGCGTCTGGTCACCTCGCACGGCTTTGACGGTCGTCATAAGGGCAGCGCCTTCTCGCTCGGCGTCGGCGTCATCGCCGAGAAGGACGGCGCCATGGAGCGCGGCGGCGAAAGCCGCGCGACCCGCTACCTGTCCGACCTGCCCGGCGCCGCCGAGATCGGCCTGAAGGCGGGCGAGCGCGCCGTGGCCCGCGTGGGCTCACGCAAGATCGCCTCGACCACCGCCCCGGTCATCTTCGAGAACCGCATCGCCACCCAGGTCCTGTCGCCCCTGCTGGGCGCCATTTCCGGCCCGGCCATCGCCCGCGGCAGCTCCTTCCTGAAGGACAAGCTGGGCCAGCGGGTCCTGCCCGCCGGCGTCGACCTGATCGACGACCCGTTCCGTCTGCGCGGCCTGGGCTCCACCCCCTTCGACGACGAGGGCGTGGCGGTCGAGCGTCGCAACATCGTCGAAGACGGCGTCATCACCACCTGGCTGCTGAACACGGCCGCCGCCGCTCAGCTGGGCCTGGCCTCGACGGGTCACGCCTCGCGCGGTCTGGCGGGTCCGTCGGGCGTCTCGACCCACAACCTGCATCTGGCGCCGGGCGAGCGCGACAAGGCGGGCCTGATGGCCGAGGCCGGGTCGGGCCTGCTGATCACCTCCATGTTCGGCCCCTCGCTGAACGCCAACACCGGCGACTGGTCGGCGGGGGTGTCGGGTTTCTGGTTCGAGGACGGCCAGGCAGCCTATCCGGTCAGCGAAGTGACCGTGGCCGGCAACCTGATCGACCTTTACGCCCGACTGGTGCGCGGATCGGATCTGGAGTTCCGGGGTTCCTTCAACAGCCCCTCCCTGATGTTCGACGCGGTGGCCATCGCCGGAAAATGACCGACCTTCTCTCCGACCTCGAACTGATCCGCGATGCGGCGCTGGCTGCGGGCCGGCTGGCACTCGAGCATCGCGAGACGGGGCTGAAGGTCTGGTCCAAGGAAGGCGGCTCGCCCGTCACCAGCGCCGATCTGGCGGTGGATCAACTGCTGCGCGATACGCTGCTGGGCGCCCGCCCCGACTACGGCTGGCTGTCCGAGGAGACGGCGGACAGCGCCGAGCGCCTGACGAAGAAGCGCATCTTCGTCGTCGATCCGATCGACGGCACCGTCGCCTATATGAAGAACAAGCCTTGGTGGTGCGTGCCCATCGCCGTGGTCGAGGACGGCCGCCCCGTCGCCGCCGTCATCCACGCCCCCATGCTGGGCGAGATGTTCGAGGCCACCCTGGGCGGCGGCGCCCGGCTGCAGGGCCGCCCTATCAGCGCCTCGGACACCGACACCCTGGAGGACGCCGAGCTTCTGGCCGACGCCCGGTTGATGGAGGCGCGCGAATGGGCCGAGCCCTGGCCGGAAATGCGCTTCACCAAGCGCAACGCCCTGGCCTACCGCATGGCCCTGGTCGCCGCCGGAGCCTTTGACGCGGCCATCGCCATCAGCCCCAAATGGGACTGGGACGTCTGCGCCGGCGCCCTGATCGCCGAGGAGGCCGGGGCCAGGGTCAGCGACCATATGGGCCGTCCGTGGCGGTTTAATCGCCCCGATCCGCGACAAACCAGCCTGATCTGCGCCGCGCCGGCCCTTCACCCGTTGATCGTCAGGCGCACAGCGCCTATCCCGCTGGCGATCTGATCTCCTTTCGCAATGGATTGCCCGCTCCATGGCTGACGCCCACGACCCCCAACTGCTTCACCTCGTCATCGGCGGCGAGATGCGCCACCCGGCCGAGCCGATCTTCCGTGACCTGTCCAAGGTCGAATTCGTTGGCGCCTACGGCAATTATGAAGAAGCCAAACAGGCCTGGAAGGCCCGCGCCCAGGCCACCGTCGACAACGCCCACATGCGCTACTTCATCCTGCACGCGCACAAGCTGATCGACCCGCGCAGCGACGTCTGAGGCGAAAGCACGCCTCACGGCAAGGTTTCGGAACCGCACAGGCGGCTGACGCGCTTTCCCGTCAGCCGCCTTTGGCGTTTCTGGAGAGGTTGCCGTCATGATGCCCACCCTGATCGTCCTGCTGCTGGTGATCGTGGCCGTGGCCGTGATCGTCTGGGTGGTGCGGCGCCAGCCGGCGCACGCGCCGCGTCCGGGCGAGGATCAGGACACCGCCTGGAATGACCCGATCACCCCGGCCGAAACCCACCATCACCACCCCCACGAACCGGAGTCGCGGCCATGACCCTGTTCGGCTACACCATCGACGGCGGACAGTTGTTCGGCCTCATCTCCCTGCTGAGCGTCCTGGCCCTGTGGCTGATCGTTCTGGGGCGCGAGCGCCACTATGGGCGCTGGTTCCGCCAGTGGGAGGCCGACCGCAAGGCCCGCCGTGACGCCGAGAACGGCCAGTCCTCCAGCCCCGGCTCCGGTCATGCCAAGCGCGGCCCCTGGGGCTAATTGAAGGGCTGATCGCCTATTCGCGCTTCAGCAGGCGGTCGACGACCAGCTTGCCCCACCAGCCGGCCTTGAACTCGGCGCGGATCGTCTTGGGGTCATAGGCGTCGCTGTCGATCCAGTCCTCGAAGCTGACGCCGGTCGGCTCGACCTCGGCGACATATTTCTCCAGCACATAGTCCAGCACCCCGGTCAGCCCCTCGCGGCTGTGCAGGGTGCGCTTGCCCAGTTCAGACATGGCCGCCGAGATCGGCTCGCCCAGATGGAAATGGCGATACAGCACCGCCATCATCCCGGCCCGGTCCGCGCCGGACTTGCAGTGGATCAGGGCCGGGTATTCGATGGTGCGGAACAGTTCGCGCGCCCGGTGGATACGGTCGCGGCCCGGCGCATCGCGCGAATCCAGCGGGGCGTCGATCAGGGTCAGGCCCAGCTGCTCGCACGCCGCCTTCTCCAGCCAGTAATAGGCCTCGTCGCGCTGACCGCGCAGGTTGATGACCGTCGTGATCCCGCGCCGCCGCCAATAGGCCAGTTGCCCCGGCGAGGGCTGGTTGGTGCGCACCAGGTCCGGCCCCAGCCAGTGGGCGTTGGTGAAGGCCGTGCGCAGGAAGGCGTGATCCGCCCAGAAATAGGACCAATGCGCCTTGAACCGGCCCATCAGTGTTGTCAGATCATAGCGCGCCATAGGCCGCAGATAGCGATGAATCCGCACCGCGTCACCACCAGCTTGACGGCGGCGGCTTGACTTGACGCCCGTCCCGTTCGACCGAGAGCCAATGACCGTTCCCGCGCCCGCACCCAACACCCGCGAACCTCTGCGGCCGCTTTTGGGCCGGATCTGGCGCGACTACCTGTCCCGGCACAAGCGCGCCTTCTTCGCCTCCATGTTCTGTGCGGCGGTTTCGGGCGGACTGACGGCCCTGCTGCTGAAGTTCCTCGAACCCGCGATCGACCTGCTGTTCACCAGGCACCAAGGACCGGTTCAGGTCTGGGGTCTGGTCAGCATTCCGTCGGACAAGGTGCTGATCCTCATCCCGCTGTTCATCATCATGGTGGCGGTCGTCCGCTCGCTGGCCATGGCGGCGCAGGCGGCGCTGGTGAACCGGCTGGGCCACGGCATCGTCGGCGACATCCAGAAACAGCTCTTCTCGGGCATGATCCGGGCCGACCTGTCGCGCCTGCGCGGCCAGCACTCCGGCAGCTTCGTCTCGTCCGTCCTGTTCGACGCCAATCTGGTGCGCGAAGCCTTCACCTCCGGCGTGGTCAACTACACCCAGAACGCCCTGATGCTGCTGGGCGTCATCATCGCCATGGGCTTCATCGACCTGCCGCTGACCCTGATCGTCCTGCTGGGCGTGCCGGTGGTCAGCTGGATCATCCGTCGCTTCGGCAAGAAGTCGCGCAAGGCCGCGCGCGGGGCCATGGTCGAGACCGAGGCCCTGTCCAGCGCCCTGATGGAGAACCTGGACGGCGTCCGCGTCATCAAGATCGAGAACCGCGAGGCCGCCGAGGAAGCCCGCGTCGGCGAGGTCATCGCGCGTCGCCAACGCCACATCATCAGGGGGTCCGACAGCCGCGCCTTCGCCGGGCCGGCCAGCGACATCGTCGCCTACGGCATCGTCGCCGCCGTCATGGCCTATGCCGGCTGGAGCGCCAGCCAGGGTCAGATGACGGTCGGCGCCTTCGCCTCCTTCATCGGTATGCTGCTGCTGGCCGGCCAGGCCCTGCGTCAGGTGACCAACCTGACCACGGTCCTCAGCGAAGGCCTGACCGCCGCGCGGCGCCTGTTCACCGCCCTGGATATCGAGCCTGAAATCCGCGAGGCGACCGACGCCATAGAGCTGGAGACCGGTCCGGTCACCGTGGCCCTGGATCACGTCTCCTTCGCCTATCAGACCAGCGAGGACGGCGCCGCGCCGACCCTGTCGGACGTCAGCCTGCGCGTCGCGCCGGGCGAGACCATCGCCCTGGTCGGCCCGTCGGGGGGCGGCAAGTCGACCATCCTGTCGCTGCTGCCACGCTTCTACGACGTCACCGCCGGGGCCGTGACCATCAACGGCCGCGACATCCGCGAACTGAAGCTGCAGTCCCTGCGCGACCACATCGCCCTGGTGACGCAGGAGCCCTTCCTGTTCGACGACACGGTCGCCGCCAATATCGCCTACGGCCGCAAGGGCGCGACCGCCGAGCAGATCATCGAGGCCGCCCGCGCCGCCGCCGCCCACGACTTCATCGCCGCCCTGCCCGAGGGCTACGCCACCCGCGTCGGCGAGGCCGGGATGCGGCTGTCGGGCGGTCAGCGCCAGCGCATCGCCATCGCCCGCGCCTTCCTGAAGAACGCCCCCATCCTGCTGCTGGACGAGGCCACCAGCGCGCTGGACACCGAGAGCGAGGCCCTGGTCCAGGCGGCGCTGGAACGGCTGATGCAGGGCCGCGCCACCCTGATGATTGCTCACCGCCTGTCGACGGTTCAGAACGCCGACCGCATCTATGTCATCGAGGCCGGCCGCGTGGTCGAAAAGGGCAGCCACGCCGCCCTAGTCAAGAAGGGCGGTCTCTACGCCCGCCTGGCCCGGCAGCAGTCGCTGGACGGCCCGTCGCCCGTCGTTGCCTCGCCCCTGCCCGACGAGACCGGCGCATGAGGCCGCTGCGCAACCCGATCATCCAGACCTCCATGGCCTGGATCCTCTCGGAATGGATGCGGTTCTGTTATGCCACCATCCGCTGGGAGCATGAGAACGAGCAGGTCGCCGAAGAGGCCTGGGCCCAGGGCGGCGGCGTGCTGTGCGCCTTCTGGCACTCCCGGCTTGCCCTCGCGCCTGCCTGCTGGCCGATGAAGCGGGCGCAGCCGATCAAGGGCCTGGTCTCGCTCAGCGCCGACGGCGAATTCTTCGCCAAGGCCGTGGGACGCCTCGGCATCCCCGCCGTGCGCGGCTCCTCCAGCAACAAGGACAAGGCCAAGCAGTCCAAGGGCGGCACCCAGGCCCTGCGCGACGGCCTGAAACAGTTGAAGGTCGGCGGTCTGGCCGTCACCCCGGACGGGCCGCGCGGCCCGGCGCAGCAGATGGCCGAGGGCCTGCCGCTGATGGCCAAGCTGTCAGGCGCGCCCGCCCTCTTCATCGGCATTTCGTGCAAGCCCGCGATCCGGCTGAACAGCTGGGACAAGGCCGTTCTGCCTCTGCCCTTCGGCAAGGGCGCCATCGTCTGGGACAAGGCCTGGTATCCCGAGGGCGCGGAGATGTCTGAGGTCGTCGCCGACTGGACCAAACGGCTGACGGCGGTCGAAGCCCGCGCCGACGCCATCGTCGGCCTGAAGCGGATCTAGGCCGTGATCTTCAGCCCCGCCCTGATCGCCTATCGCCTGCTGACCCGACTGATCGAGCCCCTGGCCCCGCGCCTGCTCGACGCCCGGGTCAAGCAGGGCAAGGAAGACCCGCAGCGGGTCGACGAGCGCCTGGGCCTGGCCGGCGTCGCCCGTCCCGCCGGGCCGCTGATGTGGATTCACGGCGTCAGCGTCGGCGAGGCCCTGTCCATCCTTCCCCTGGCCGAGCGCATCCGCAAGGACCGGCCCGACGTGACGGTCCTGGTCACCACCGGCACCCTGACCTCGGCGCAGATTCTGGCCCAGCGTCTGCCGCCCGGCGTCATCCACCAGTTCGCCCCGGTGGACAGCCCCGGCGCCGTCGCCGCCTTCCTCGACCACTGGCGGCCCACCGTCGGCGTCTTCGTCGAAAGCGAGCTGTGGCCCAATCTGCTGACGGCGGCCAAGAAGCGCGGCGTGGCCCTGGCCCTGGTCAGCGCCCGCATCACCGACAAGACCGCCGAGGGCTGGAAGAAGGCCCCCGGCATGGCGCGCGCCCTGATGGCGACCTTCGCCCATGTCTGGCCCCAGGATCAGGACAGCGCCGATCGGCTCACGGCCCTGGGCGCCCGCGTCGACGGCCAGGTGAACCTGAAGCTGTCCGGCGAGCCCCTGCCCTATGACAAGGGCGAGTTCGGCCGCCTGTCGGCCCTGATCGACGACCGCCCCGTCGTCGTCGCCGCCAGCACCCACGAGCACGAGGAAATGGCCATCGTCGGGGCGCTGGACCATCTGGCCGACCGGCTGTTCCTGATCGTCGTGCCGCGCCATCCCGACCGCGCCGACGAGATCGCCCGGTCACTGGCCCAGGACGGCTACAGCTTCGCCCGGCGCAGCCTGCGCCAGCCGGTGACGGATCAGACCGACATCTATCTGGCCGATACGCTCGGCGAACTGGGCCTGTTCATGCGGCTGGCCGACGTGGTGGTCATGGGCGGCTCCTTCGCGCCCGCGCTGGGCGGCGGCGCCGTCGGCGGGCACAATCCGCTGGAGCCGGCGCGTCTGGCCAAGCCCGTCGTCACCGGCCCCGACGCCAGCAACTGGGCCGCGGTGACGCGGATGCTCAAGCAATCGGGCGGACTGGTCTCCGTCCTGTCGCCAGCCGAACTGCCGGGGAGCGTCGGACCTCTGCTGGCCGATCCCGACGCGGCGCGCGACATGGGCGAGCGCGGCCGCCGCGCCGCCGCCGAGGCCGCCGCCGGGCTGGACCGTTTGTGGCTGGCCCTACAGGCCCACCTGCCCGCCGCCCCGTCGCGAGGCCGCCGATGAAGCTGAACACCCCCCGCTGGTGGTACAGCCGCGACCGCCGCCATGCCCCGATGACGCGCATGCTGCTCAAGCCCGCCTCATGGCTCTGGGCCGGGGTCACCGCCCGCCGCATCGCCCGCGCCACGCCCGTCGATCCCGGCGCGCCGGTCATCTCCATCGGCAACCTGACCGTGGGCGGTTCGGGCAAGACCCCGATCACCCGCGAGGTCCTGCGCCTGCTGCACGCGCAAGGGATCAAGGCCGCCGCCCTGTCACGTGGCTATGGCGGCGCGCTGGAAGGCCCGGTTCAGGTCGATCTGGCCGTCCACACCGCCGCCGACGTGGGTGATGAGCCGCTGATGCTGGCCGCCGACGCCCCCGCCTGGATCGCCCGCGACCGCGTCGCCGGGGCGAAAGCCGCCGTCGCCGCCGGGGCCGAGACCCTGGTTCTGGACGACGCCCATCAGAACCCGACGCTGAAGAAGACCCTCAGCCTGATCGTCGTCGACGGCGAAACGCGCGGCGACGAATGGCCCTTCGGCGACGGCTCGGTCTTTCCGTCCGGGCCGATGCGCGAGCCGTTAGCGGCCGGACTGGCCCGCGCCGACGCGGTCGTCGTCCTGCTGCCCGCCGACCTGTCCGAAGCCGACCCGGAACTGGTCGCGACCTTCGGCGCCCTGCCCGTCTTCATCGCCCGGCTGGAGCCCGCCGTCGCGCCGCCGTCAGGGCCTCAGGTCGGCTTCGCCGGCATCGCCAAGCCGTGGAAGGTCGAGCGGTCGCTGATCGCCGCCGGTTGCGACCTGAAGGACTTCGTCCCCTTCCCCGATCACGCCGAACTGTCGGAGCGCGACTTCGCCCTGCTGACCGATCGGGCGGCCCTGTTCGAGGCCGGTCTGGTGACGACCGAAAAGGACTGGGTGCGTCTGTCGCCCCAATGGCGCGGACGGATCGTCGCCTGGCCCGTGGCGGCCCGACTGGAACAGGAAGCGGCCTTCGCCGGCTTCCTTGCCAAGGCCCTTCTCCCCTTGCGGGAGAAGGTGGCAGCCGAAGGCTGACGGATGAGGGGTCGCGCCGCGCTTGCCAACGCCCCCTTTATTCAACCGCCAGAAACCCCTCATCCGACCCGCTGACGCGGGCCACCTTCTCCCGCAAGGGGAGAAGGACTTAGTCGGCGCGGAAGACCTGCCCGCCCTTCATCACGAAGCGCACGCGCTGCAGCTCCGTCACGTCGCTCAGCGGATCGCCCGAGACGGCGATCAGGTCGGCGGGCATCCCCGCCGCCAGACGACCGGCCTCGTTCGAGATCTTCAGGTGCTCGGCGGCGCCGACGGTGGCGGCCTGAATGGCCTCCAGCGGGGTCAGGCCGGCGCGAACCAGAAGGGCGAACTCCCGGGCGTTGTCGCCGTGGGCCGAGACGCCGGAGTCGGTGCCGAAGGCGATGCGGACGCCGCCGTCATGGGCGCGGCGCGCCATGTCCAGCATCTTGGGACCAGCCTCCAGCGCCTTGGCCGTCTGGGCAGGGCTGAAGAAGTTGTCAGGGCTGGCGGCCACGCGCGCCACGAAGTCGCCCGCCATCAGGGTCGGCACCAGCCAGGCGCCGTGCGACTTGAACAGCCGCATGGACTCGTCGTCCAGATAGGTGCCGTGTTCGATGGAATCGCCGCCGGCCTTCAGGAATGCGTTGATGCCGTCGACGCCGTGGGCGTGGGCCGTGACCTGACGCCCCATCCGATGCGCCGAGGCGACGATGGCGGCCAGTTCGTCCTCGCTGAACTGCTGGGCCAGACCCGCCGCCGTATTGGACAGGACGCCCCCGGTGGCGGTGATCTTGATGATGTCGGCGCCGCTGCGGACCTGAAGGCGCACGGCCCTCATGCAGTCCTCGACGCCCGAGCAGACGCTTTCCGGCGACAGGACATGCATGATGTCCTCACAATAGCCGTTGATGTCGCCGTGCCCGCCGTGCACCGACACCGCCGAACCCGAAGCGATGATGCGCGGCCCCGGCACGTCGCCGCGCCGCACCGCGTCGCGCAGGGCGAAGATGGCCTCGTTGCTGGCCCCCAGGTCGGCGACCGTGGTGAAGCCGGCGTTCAGGGTGCGGCGAGCGTAGCGGGCGCCGATCATGGCCTGGGTGGCCTCGGACTCCGTCACATTGTCCAGACGCGAGGTCGGGCTCTGCTGGCTGGTCAAATGGACATGGCTGTCGATCAGTCCGGGCAGGACGAAGGCGCTACGCAGATCGACCACCTTGCCGTCGCCGACGAAGCCGTCGCGGATTTCGACGACCTGGTTCCCTCTGATCACGAGAGTTTTATCGCGCAGCACCCGGCCGCTGGCCGGATCGGCCAAAAGCCGCCCCACTTGAACGAACGTCGTCGGCTGTTCGGCGGAAACCGAAGGGGCCGCAGGGGCTTGTTGCGCCTGTGCGGACGTGGCCGCCAGAACGGCAGCGGTCACAATCAGAGCCAGTTTCTTCATCGGTCCCTCCCAGAACTACTGGCGTCACCTTAGCGGGTCGGCGGCTTTCGCCAAGGCTCAGGTTGCGTCGTTACGGGGCTTTGTGAAACAAGCCGTCACAGTTGTTTAAATCGTGCGAGGGGCGTCGCATGCGGCTTTCCAGACGTGGCTTGATCTTGGGCGGTTCGGCCCTGCTGGCGGGATGTTCCTCCGCCGCTTCGACCAGCAACCTCCAGCTCGCCGGCGCCGCGCCTGCCAGCCTCCCCGTCGTTCCGGTCCCGACCACGGCGCAGCCCGTTTCCGTGGCCAAGACGACCGGCCCCGCCATCGACCCGCACGGCGTCGTCCGCAAGGACCTGATGGAGCGCGCCCGCGCCGCGCTGGACACCCACGGTCACAAGATCAGCAAGCGCGACCGGATGTATCTGGTCGATTTCCAGAAGTTCTCGGGCGAGGACCGCTTCTACGAGGTCGATCTGGAAGGCGGCTGGGTCACGGCCTATCGCACCAGCCACGGCCGCGGCTCGGACCCGGCGCACTCGGGCTTCGCCCAGCGCTTCTCGAACGAGATGAACAGCCACATGTCGTCGATCGGCGCCTTCGCCACGGCGGGGGCCAGTTGGGGCTCGCAGCAGGGTCCGAACGTCCTGCTGGACGGGTTGGAGTATTCCAACAACCGGGCGCGCGAGCGGGCCATCATCATCCACGGCGCCGATTACGCCGACCCGGCCTTCCTGGCCCGCGAAGGCAAGCTGGGCCGCTCTTACGGCTGCTTCTCGGTGTCCCACGCCGACCTGGCGCCCCTGCGCGAACGCATGGGCGAGGGCCGGCTGCTGTTCGCCATGGCCTAAGCCTTTGCGGAGCCGCTTGGCGCGGCTCCATTTCTCCAGCCGCCGCTTAGCGCGGCTCCATCCTTCTTTGAGCCGCTTAACGCGGCTCCAGCGCCCGCCAGCCGATGTCGCTGCGGTGGAAACCGCCCGGCCAGTCGATCTTGGCGATGGCTTCATAGGCCCGCGCGCGCGCCTCGGCGATGTCCGCGCCATAGGCGCAGACGTTCAGCACACGACCGCCCGCCGCGACCAGGGCGCCGTCGTCACGCTTGCGCGTTCCGGCATGGAAGACCTGGACGTGGGGACCGAAGTCCTGATCGGCGCCGCGAATGACCGAGCCTTCCAGCGGGCTGTCGGGATAGCCCTTGGCGGCCAGGACCACGGTGATGACCACGCCGTCCTTGAACCGGGGCGCGGGCGCCTTCGACAGGTCGCCGCGCGCGCAGGCCAGCAGCAGCGGCACGATGTCGCCGTCGAAGCGCATCATCAGCACCTGGCATTCCGGGTCGCCGAAGCGGGCGTTGAACTCGACCACCTTGGGGCCTTCGTTCGTCGCCATCAGACCGGCGTAGAGGACGCCGCGATAGGGGGCACCCTCGGCGGCCATCATGCGGATGGTCGGCTGGACCACGCGCTCGTCGGCCTGCTGCACCAGTTCGGGGGTGAAGACCGGGGCGGGCGAATAGGCGCCCATGCCGCCCGTGTTCGGACCCATGTCGCCGTCAAAGGCGCGCTTGTGGTCCTGGGCCCCGCCGAACAGGACGGCGCGCTGGCCGTCGCACAGGGCGAACAGCGAGCCCTCCTCGCCGTCCATGAACTCCTCGATCACCACGCGCGACCCGGCCGAGCCGAAGCGTCCGCCCAGCATCCGCTCGATCTCGGCTTCGGCGTCCTGCCTGTCGGGGCTGATGGCCACGCCCTTGCCCGCCGCCAACCCGTCGGCCTTGATGACATAGGGGGCCGAATACTGGTTCAGCGCCGCCTTGGCCAAGGCCACGTCCTCGTAGACGCCGTAGCCCGCCGTCGGGATGCCGTGCCGTTGCAGGAAGGCCTTGGAGAAGGCCTTGGAGGTTTCCAGCTGCGCCGCCTTGGCGGTGGGGCCAAAGCAGGGAATCCCCGCCGCGTTCAGACGGTCGGCCAGGCCCTCGGCCAAGGCCGATTCGGGGCCGACCACCACCAGGTCCGCCTTCATCTCGCGGGCCAGGGCGGCCAGGCCCTCGGCGTCGGTCGCCTTCAGGTCGGGCCGCAGCTCGGCGTGCTTCGCCATGCCGGGATTGCCGGGCGCGGCGACGAGCCGCGTGACCAGCGGCGACTGGGCGATCTTCCAGGCCAGGGCGTGTTCACGCCCTCCGGATCCGACGAGCAGAATGTTCATACGGGCGCAATGACCGCCCCGGCCGTCCGGGTCAAGCGGGGGAAAGGGTTAGCGGCCTAAAGGAGGGCCAGGCCGACATAGATGAGCAGGCCCAGCAGCAGGATGACGAACACCGCCAGCCAGGGGCTGACGGCCGGGGCGTTGCTGCGACGCGACAGGTCATCCTCGCGCGGCGCGCGTTCGGCGGGATCGGTTCCGGGGGGATCGGCGGGCTCCATGGCTCCGCTAACGGCCGGGTCCGCGCCCCGTTCCCGCCGCGCGCGGCAGAGGCTAAGATGCCTTCATGATCTCCGACGACGACTATGCTTTCGAAGGGCCCGCCGAGGCGCCGGCCGCCGCCCGCGACAACAATCCGCCCCTGTCGATCTCGGAACTCAGCTTCGCGCTGAAACGCACGCTGGAGGACCGCTTCGGCCATGTCCGCCTGCGCGGCGAGATCTCCAAGGTGAACCGCCACGCCTCGGGCCACGTCTATCTGACGCTGAAGGACGACAAGGCGGCCATCGACGGCGTCATCTGGAAGGGCGTGGTCAAGGGTCTGGGCGCCCAGCCGGAAAGCGGCCTGGAAGTCATCGTCACCGGCAAGATCACCTCCTACCCCGCCCGGTCGTCCTATCAGATCGTCATCGAGAGCATGGAGCCGGCGGGCGCAGGCGCCCTGCTGGCCCAGCTGGAGCGGCTGAAGGCGCGCCTGCGCGACGAGGGTCTGTTCGAGCCGAGCCGCAAGAAGCCCCTGCCGAGCTTCCCGGCGACCATCGGCGTCATCACCAGCCCGACCGGGGCCGTGATCCGCGACATCCTGCACCGCATCGCCGAGCGCTGGCCCTGCCGCGTCATCGTCTGGCCGGTCGTGGTGCAAGGCGACGCCGCAAGCGGTCAGGTGACGAACGCCATTCGCGGCTTTGACGCCATGCGGTCTGACGGGCCGATCCCCCGCCCCGACCTGCTGATCGTCGCGCGCGGCGGCGGCTCGGTCGAGGACCTGTGGTGCTTCAACGACGAGGCCCTGGCCCGCACCGTGGCCGAGGCCCGCATCCCCATCATCTCGGCCGTCGGGCACGAGACCGACACCACCCTGATCGACTTCGTCTCCGACCGCCGGGCGCCCACCCCGACCGGCGCCGCCGAAATCGCCACCCCGGTCCTGGCCGACCTGCGCTGGGCCCTGACCGATCTGGAAGGCCGTCTGGCGCGCGCCGGTTCGCGCCTGCTGGAGGACCGTCGCACCCGTCTGCGCGCCGCCGCGCGCGGCCTGCCCGCCCGGCCCGAGGACCTGCTGGCCCTGCCGCAGCAACGCCTCGACCACGCCGCCAGCCGTCTGGGCTCGGGCCTGCACCGCAACGTCGCCGTGCACGAACGCCAGCTGGCGGTCGTCGGCGGACGTCTGTCCAAGGGGCTGCTGGACCGCGCCATCGAACGCCGCGGCGACCGGCTGGCCGCCTATGCCGACCGCTTCGCCCCGGCCATGAAGCGCCGGCTGGACCGCGACGAGACCCGGCTGGCCGCCCTGTCGCGAGCCCTGGCCACGCTGGACCCCAAACGGCCCAAGCCCGGCTTCGCCCGCATCGAGGACGCGGCGGGGGCCATGATCGCCTCCGCCGCCGCCCTGTCGCCCGGCCAGGCGGTGCGCATCGTCTTCGGCGACGGCGCCAAGGGCGCGACGATTGATGGCGAGGGGGCCGCGTCTCGGCCCGTCGCCCCGCCCGCGCCCAAGCCGGCGCCGCGTCCGAAACCGCCGGCAGCCGGTCAGGGCGACCTGTTCTAGCCTGAAATATCCGCTCATCCCGGCCGACGCCGGGATCCAGTGCTTTGGCTTCAATTTCAGCGCCTGGAATTCCCGCAGAAGGCTTCAGATTGCGGAGCGCATGGCTCTCACTGGATCCCGGCGTCCGCCGGGATGAGCGGGGATGAAGCGTTAGCGACCTGCCGCCAGCAGCCCCTTCACCGCCTCGACGTCCAGCGCCTCGACCGTCACCGGCTTGCCGTCGATGACCGAGGTCGTGGTCTCCGCCTTCAGCAGGGAGTTGAGGATGGCCTCCTCGGTCGCCTCGGCCACGGCGACGAACAGGGGCGACATGCGGTCGTTGGGCCAGTCCGCCACGGTCGTCACGTCAGCCCGCCGCTCCGGCGTCCGCCGCACGCCCTCGGCCGTGGAGAAGGCGACGGCGTAGTCGCCGGACCCGTTCGAGAAGGCCGCCCCCGTCCGCGCCAGACCGGCGAAGGCGCGATCCGCCAGCCGCTCCAGATTACGGTCCGACAGGGGCGCGTCGGTGGCGATCACGATCATGATGGAGCCGTCGGCGCGCTCGGCCTCGACCTCCTGACGCAGGAAATAGCGGCCCAGCGGCACCCCGACGGGCGTCCCGTCCATGCTCAGCACCCCGCCGAAGTTGGACTGTACCAGCACCCCCACGGTGAAGCCGCCCAGGCTGTCGGGCAGCTGGCGCGAACTGGTGCCGATGCCGCCCTTGAAGCCGAAGGCGATGGTGCCCGTCCCGGCGCCGACCGCGCCCTGCTCGACCGGGCCGCTCGTCGCCGTTTCAATGGCCCGCACCACGTCGGCGGCGGTGACGACGCGGGCGCGGATGTCGTTCAGCCCGCCGTCGTTGGTCTCGCCCACCACGGCGTTGACCGAGCGGATGTCCTCATGCCCCGGCTGTTTCAGCGTCCAGTCCAGCACACCGTCGACGCCGCGCGCCACCGACAGGGTGTTGGTCAGGACGATGGGCGTCTCGATCTCGCCCAGTTCGCGAATCTGGGTCGCGCCCGCCAGCTTGCCGAAGCCGTTGGCCACCGACAGCCCCGCCGGAACCTTGTCGCGGAACAGGTCGCCGCCGTGCGGCAGGACGGCGGTGACGCCCGTGCGGATGCTGTCGCCGCGCCGCAGCGTGACCTGCCCCACCCGCACGCCCGCCACATCGGTGATGGCGTTCAGCGGCCCCGGCGACAGGACGCCGGGCGTCCGGCCCAGATCGCGAATCGTCGGCCGGGTTTCGCCCGTTTGCGCCGCGATGGGCGAGCCCGTCAGGGTCGCCGCCAGAGCCAGGGCGGCCAGAAGGGCGTGTGAACGGGTCATGGGCGGCTCCTGTCATCGACTTGTTTTCAGATGACAGCGATTCGCCCCTCGTCTCGCGCGCCAAGCCGTGCCTATCATCGGCCCATGACGCCGCCTGTTTCTCCGCCTGTTTCGCCTTCGCCCGCCACGCTGCACTACGGCGACGGCGAATTCGCCGTGCTGCGCCCCGGTGCCTATGTGACCTGCGCTGTTAGCGGCGTGCCGATTCCTCTGGCCGCCCTTCGCTACTGGTCCGTCGAGCGACAGGAAGCCTACGCCAGCCCGCTGGAATTCATGGCCGCCGCGCGCGACGCCTGATATCCGTCCAATCTTCCCGCCGCCTGTCAGATCGCGTCGTATTTTCCATGTCCGCCCTGCAATCGCTCGACATCCTGCTCGCCGACGACAATCCGAACATGCGGGCCATCGTCTCGGCCATGCTGAAGTCCGTGGGCGTGGGGCGAGTACGTGAGGTCGATGACGGCGCGGCCGCGCTCGAGGCGCTGAAAGCGCGCCCGGCCGACATGGCCATCGTCGATTTCCGGATGCTGCCGATCGACGGGGTGACTTTCACCCAGCTGATCCGCAACGCAGAGGACAGCCCCAACCCCTATCTGCCGATCATCATGATGACGGGCCATTCTGAGCGCCGCCGCGTCACCGAAGCCCGCGACGCCGGGGTCACCGAGTTCGTGACCAAGCCGGTCAACGCGCCCGCCCTTCTGGCGCGGATCGAGGCGGTGATCATGCGGCCGCGCGCCTTCATCAGAGGCGGCCAGTATTTCGGACCCGACCGCCGCCGCACCCAGCCGGAGAACTATGCCGGGCCGTTCCGCCGGGCCAGCGACGCCGTGATCGATTAGGCCTCGGACGCCTTCAGCGCCTCATAGACCTTCGCCGGCCAGCGCTTGTGGACCCAGAACCAGTCCACCGGATGTTCCTTCACGCGGTCCTCGACGAAACGGTTCACGGCCTGAATGCCGGCCAGAACATCGGCGGCCTTGTCGCCCGTATCCGGCACGGCGATCGGTTCGTGCGCCGTCACGCGGAAACGCACGCCCGGCAGGCGCGTCACCGACAGCGGCTGCATCACCGTACCGAACTTCAGCGCCAGTCTTGCCGCGCCGGGCGAGGCGTTGACCGGCTGGCCGAAGAACTCGACCTCCGGCCCCTGATTGTATTTCTGGTCGACCAGCAGGGCGATGGATTCGCCGCGCTTCATGCCGGCCATCAGCTCGCGCGTGCCGTCGCCCTTGGGCGCGAACAGCTTGATGCCGTAGCGCTCGCGGCTCTGGCGGATCAGGGCGTCGACATAGGGGTTGTTGGCCGCGCGATAGGTCACCTGACACGGCACGCCCGCCGCCATGATGACCGCCGCCATGACCTCGAAATTGGCCAGGTGGCCCGAAATCAGGACCACGGGCTTGCCGCTGTCGCGCACCGCGTGCAGCCGTTCTAGGCCGACCACGTCGATCCGGCCGCTCTCCGGCGTCAGGCGATCCATGACCGCCAGTTCGGCGAAGGTCCGGCCCGTCTGCTCCCACTGATCCACGGCCAGACGCTCGCGCTCGGCGGCGTCCATGTCGGGGAAGGCGATTCGCAGGTTGCGCGTCACCGTCTTGTGCGTGCCCGTCAGCGGGCCCAGCCAACGCAACAGCTTGCCGCCGAAGCCGGAGGCCCCCTCGACGCCCAGCGCCCGCAGGAAGGCGAACAGCGCCGAGAAGGCCGCCGCCTCGAGCCGCCAGTTCAGGTCCTGGAAAAACCCGATCTTCTTCTCGTCGTCACCAGGCAATCGTCAGTCCGCCGTCCACCACAAGGGTCTGCCCGGTCACATAGGCCGAGGCAGGGCTGCACAGATAGACCGCCGTGCCCGCGATTTCATCAGGCTGACCGATCCTTTTCAGCGGGGCGGGTTCGGTGACGGTCTTCAGCAGCTCCGGGTTCTCCCACAGGTATTTGGCGAAGTCGGTCTGGACCAGGCCCGGGGCGATGCAGTTCACGCGCACGTTCGACGGGCCGAACTCGACCGCCAGATTGCGCGCCAGCTGCATGTCGGCGGCCTTGGAGATGTTGTAGGCGCCGATCAGGGCGTTGCCACGAAGCCCGCCGATGGACGAGATGATCAGGATCGCCCCGTCCTTGCGCGCCAGCATCTGCGGCGCGACCATCTGGATCAGCCAGTGGTTGGAGATGACGTTGTTCTGAAGAATCTTCTCGAACTGGTCGTCATTGATGCCCGCCATCGGCCCGGCGTAGGGGTTGGTCGCGGCGTTGCAGACCAGGATGTCGATCTGGCCGAAGGCGCTGTTGGTCTCGTCCGTCAGACGCTGCAGGTCTTCCTTGGAGGCGATGTTGGCGGGGATGGCGATGGCGCGGCCCGCGCCGTGCTTTTCGTTGATGGCGGCAGCGACCTCGTCGCACGGCCCGGTCTTGCGCGAGGAGATGACGACGCGGGCGCCGTGCTCGGCCAGACGTTCGGCGATGGCCTTGCCGATGCCCTTGGAGGAGCCGGTGATGACCGCGACCTTGCCGCTCAGATCGAACAATTCCATGCGTTAACCTCCCTTGGGGCGGGTTTTCTGCGCCCCAACCCTAGCCGTTACCTCTAGTTAGACCGATACTCGGCCGATTCTATAAGGGAAAGGCGGCTTAACACCGGTCCCATGCGCAAGATTACCGGCGGTTTTCTGTTCTTCGGCTACCTGTTCCTGTCCCTGACCATCGGGGCGGCGATCTGGCGCGCCGGTATGGGCGCGGGCGCGGGCGCCGCCGGCGTGCTCGGCGCGCTCGGGCTTCTGATCGGGCTGCACGCCGTGGTCGCTGGAGTTCTGGACCGCCGCGCCCTGCGCAAGGAAGTCGCCAAGGTTCGCGAGGCGCACCGTCTGCTGGCCGACGCGATGGAGTCGACCCAGGGCGCCCTGACCGAACTGGCCGAAGCCATCGAGAGCGGCGCCCTGACGCGCACCGAGGCCCTGACCGGCGAGGTGCGGATGCTGGAGGGCCTGGTCCAGCAGATGAGCGATTCGATCGACGAGCGTCTGGCCTCCTCGCCGATCACCGCCGACACCTATGAGGGCCGCCGTCAGGTCCAGTCGAACACCCTGCTCAAGACCGTCCACGACGCTCTGACGGAAAACCGCATCGACCTCTATCTGCAGCCGGTCGTCACCCTGCCGCAGCGCCGCACCGTCTTCTACGAGAGCTTCACCCGCCTGCGCGACCCGTCCAACCGGGTCATGATGCCGGCCGAATACCTGTCGGTGGCCGAGGGCGAGGGCCTGCTGCCCGCCATCGACAACCTGCTGCTGTTCCGCTGCGCCCAGATCGTGCGCCGTCTGGCGCGTCAGGACCGCAAGGTCGGGGTCTTCTGCAACATCTCCCTCGCCTCGCTGGGCGACGAGACCTTTTTCCCGCAGTTCCTCGACTTCCTCAGCCAGAACCGCGACCTGAAGGACGCCCTGATCTTCGAGCTGGGTCAGGCGACCTTCGAGGCACGCGGCGCGTCCGAAGCCCGCAACATGGCCAAGCTGGCCGACCTGGGCTTCCGCTTCTCCATCGACAAGGTGCAGACCCTGGATCTGGACTTCGCCGACCTGCAACGCTCGGACGTGCGCTTCATCAAGGTCGCGGCCGACCTGCTGATCGAACAGCTTCTGGATCTGGACGGGGCCGCCCCGCTAGCCACCCAGCCCGACATCCAGGCGGCCGACTTCGCGCCCCTGACCCGCCGCTACGGCTTGGAGCTGATCGCCGAGAAGGTCGAGAGCGAGAAACAGGTCGTCGACATCCTCGAACTGGACGTCGGCATGGGCCAGGGCCACCTGTTCGGCGAGCCCCGCGCCATAAAGGAAGCCGTCCTGGCCGAGACCGACCCGCCGGTCGAGTTCGTCCGCTCGACGCTGAAGTCCGCCGAGCAGCGCCGCCGGTTCTAGCTTCTTTCCTCCCCACGCGTGGGGAGGGGGACCACGAAGTGGTGGAGGGGGCGACGCCGCCGTCTCCTATTCAGCACTCCCTATGTCTGCCGTCCCGCCGCCCCCTCCGTCACGGACGCTGCGCGCCCGCGCCACCTCCCCATGAAATGGGGAGGAAAGAAGGGCCGAAAGCCGCCAGACAGGCCGCCTCGACCGGCGTCTATGACGCCCATGACCGACACGCTCGACTGGCCCCGCATCGCCGACGATCTGAACGCCCGGGGCTGGGCCGTGGTCGGGCCGCTGCTGACGCCCTCGACCTGCGAGGTCCTGCAAGCCCTCTACGACCAGCCCGAGCGGTTTCGCAGCCGCATCGTCATGCAGCGCCACGGCTTTGGACAGGGCGAGTATCAGTATTTCGCCAATCCCCTGCCCGATCCCCTGCCTCGACTGCGGACGCGGCTCTATGCGGGGCTGGCGCCGATCGCCAACGACTGGGCCGCGCGGCTGGAGCGACCGGGCTTTCCCGACAGCCTGGATGAGTTGACCGCCCAGTGCCGGGCGGCGGGCCAGACGCGGCCGACCTCGCTGATGCTGCGCTACGGCCCCGGCGACTACAACCGGCTGCATCAGGACCTCTATGGTGACCTGGTCTTTCCGCTGCAGGCGGCCATCCTGCTCAGCGATCCGGCGGCGTTCGCGGGCGGCGAGTTCGTCCTGGTCGAGCAGAAGCCCCGGTCGCAGTCACAGGCCCATGTCGTGCCGCTGAAACAGGGCGAGGCGGTGATCTTCGCCGTGCGCGAACGCCCCGTCGCCGGCACGCGCGGCGACTATCGCGTGCAGATGCGCCACGGCGTCAGCACGGTGCGCGCGGGCAAACGGATGACGCTGGGGCTGATCTTTCATGATGCCCTCTGACACCCATTCATGAAAAAAGGCCCCTCCGTCGAAACGAAGGGGCCTGATCCCTTAAGCCCTCTGCACGTCCAGCCAGCGGACGGCGTCGGCGTCGCGGGCCGAGAGGTCGGGGAAGTCGGCGTCCGAGCCGACGTCCGGCACCCGGCGCCAGGAACGGGCGCACTTGGGATAGTCGGCCAGCTTGACCTCGACGGTGACGGCGTCGCCGCCGACCACGAGTTCAGCGCCCGAGGTGCGGAAGACCTCGGCGGCGTCCAGACCGTCGAACGGGGTCAGCAGTTCAGCCGGGGCCGTCACCACCGGCCAGGCGTCCAGGGCGCCGCCGATCAGTTTGTCGCGACGCGCGGCTTCGAGCGCCTCGTTGACGACTTCCAGTACCGTCTCGACGCCCGCCCAACGCTCGGCCTCGGCCGGGTTGCGCCATTCGCCGGGCGTTTCCGGGATCACCCGCGCGCAGTTGCTGCCGGCGTCCGGGAAGCGCGTCGTCCAGGCCTCTTCCATGGTGAAGGGCGTCAGGGGGGCCAGCCAGGCGGTCAGGCGGCTGAAGACCTCGTCCATCACCGTGCGCACGGCGCGGCGGCGGACGCTGTCGGGACGGTCGCAGTAGAGGCTGTCCTTGCGCACGTCGAAATAGAGGGCCGACAGGTCGCCCGAGCAGAACTCCAGCACCGGACGCACCACGTCCTGGAAGCGATAGTCGCGGTAGGCCTCGCGCACCTGACCATCCAGTTCATGCAGGCGGTGCAGGATGAACTGCTCCAGCGGCGGCATCTGGTCGTAGGGCAGGCGTTCGGCCTCGTCGAAGCCGTTCAGGGCGCCCAGCAGATAGCGGACCGTGTTGCGCAGCTTGCGATAGGCGTCGACCGTGGTCTGCAGGATCTGCTTCCCGATCCGCTGGTCCTCGGCATAGTCCACCAGGGCGACCCACAGGCGCAGGATGTCGGCGCCCGACTCCTTGATGACGACGGCCGGGTCGGTGGTGTTGCCACGCGACTTCGACATCTTCTCGCCGTTCTCGTCCTGGGTGAAGCCGTGGGTCAGGACGGCGTCATAGGGGGCGCGGCCGCGCGTGCCGCTGCCTTCCAGCAGGTTGGACTGGAACCAGCCGCGGTGCTGGTCGGAGCCTTCCAGATAGAGGTCGGCGGGCCAGTGCGACGGGCGGTCGCCCGTGTAGCCGTGGGCCGGGTCGCGGGCTTCCAGCGTGAAGGCGTGAGTGCAGCCCGAGTCGAACCAGACGTCGAGGATGTCCTGGATCTTCTCGTAGCGGTCGGCGTCGTGCGCGCCCAGGAAGTCGGCGTCGGGACGGTCGAACCAGGCGTCGGCGCCGCCCTCGGACACGGCCTTCAGGATGCGGGCGTCGACCTCGGGGTCATGCAGGGGCTGGCCGGTCTGCTTGTCCACGAACATGGCGAGCGGCGTGCCCCAGGCGCGCTGACGGCTGATCAGCCAGTCGGGGCGGGTCTCGACCATGCTCCGGATGCGGTTCTTGCCCGCCGCCGGGTGGAAGGCGGTGGCGTCGATGGCCGTCAGGGCCTTGTCGCGCAGGGTGTCGCCGTCCGCCAGGTGCTCGTCCATGCTGATGAACCACTGCGGCGTGTTGCGGAAGATGATCGGGGCCTTGGAGCGCCACGAGTGCGGATAGGAGTGCTCCATCCGGCCGCGCGCCAGCAGGGCGCCCGCCTCGATCAGCTTTTCCATCACCGCGCCGTTGGCGGGGCCGAACTTGCCGGTCTTCTTGCCCTCGGTCTCCAGCACCTTGAGGCCGGCGAACAGGGGGACGTGGTCGTAATAGGCGCCGTCGGCGTCGACCGTGTCCGGCACCTCGCGGTGGCCGTGAGCCTGCCAGACGGCGTAGTCGTCCGCGCCGTGGCCGGGGGCGGTGTGGACAAAGCCGGTGCCGGCGTCGTCGGTCACATGGTCGCCGGCCAGCAGCGGCACCGAGAAGCCGTAGCCCGAGTCCAGCGCCGCCAGCGGGTGGGCGCATTCCAGGCCCGACGGGTTGATGGCGTCGACGCGGGTGAAGCCGCTGATCTTGGCGGCCTTGAACACGTCCTCGGCCAGCTTGTCGGCGATGATGAAGCGGTCGCCCGGCTTGGCCCAGGGCTCATAGTCCAGGCCCTCCTCCAGCGCCGTGACCTCGTACAGGCCATAGGCGATCTCGGGGCCGTAGCTGATGGCGCGGTTGGCCGGGATGGTCCAGGGCGTGGTCGTCCAGATGACGATCGACGGCGTCGCGGCGCGGAAGGACAGCAGGTCGTCCGGGTGGCTGTCGGTCGCGCCGACCACCGGGAACTTGACCCAGATCGTGGGCGAGACGTGGTCGTGATACTCGACTTCTGCATCCGCGAGGGCCGTGCGCTCGACCGGCGACCACATCACCGGCTTGGAGCCGCGATACAGCTGGCCCGAGTTCTTGAACTTGTGGAACTCGGCGACGATGGCCGCCTCGGTCGTGAAGTCCATGGTGGCGTAGCGGTTGTCGAAGTCGCCGGTGATGCCCAGGCGCTTGAACTGATCGCGCTGCACGTCGATCCAGCCGGCGGCGTATTCACGGCAGGCCTTGCGGAACTCCGACTTGGAGACCTCGTCCTTGCGGCGGCCCTTGGCGCGGAACTGCTCCTCGATCTTCCACTCGATCGGCAGGCCGTGGCAGTCCCAGCCGGGGACGTAGTCGACGTCGTAGCCCAGCAGGAAGCGCGAGCGGACCACGAAGTCCTTCAGCGTCTTGTTCAGGGCATGACCGATATGGATGTCGCCGTTGGCGTAGGGCGGGCCGTCGTGCAGGACGTAGAGTGGCGCCTTCTGGGCCTGACGCGTGGCGCGCAGGTGGCTGTACAGGTCGCCCCAGGCGGCGATGATCTCCGGCTCCTTCTTGGGCAGCCCGCCCCGCATGGGGAAGGGCGTCTCGGGCAGGAAGACGGTGTCGCGATAGTCGCGGCCCGATGCGTCGGAAGCGGTGTCGTTGGTGGCGTCGGCCATGGGGTAATCTTTGTCTTTATGCGCGGGCGCCGAGGGGGCGACGCGGACGCAGTCTAGCGTGAAGGCCGTTGGACGGCATCGGCGATATTCGATCCCGACGTGCGCGGGGCTGACCAGCCCTGGCGCTACGCCGGGCGGCTAATCGAAATCGGACGGATCTCGCGAACGGTCATGGTTGAAACGGTCTAGCAGACCGGGCGGCGCCTGCGCCATAGTCGAAGCGAACACAGGAACGGGAGGCGGGCGAATGCGCGTTCAGGCGATCATGACGGCGGCGGCGGTGCTGGTTTTGACGGCGGCGGCCTGCTCCCCCGCCGAGGAAAAGGCGCCCGCCCCGGCCGAGGCGCCGCTGACCGGGCGCGCGGCGATCTACGCCGCGGGCGAGAAGGACGCCGAGGCCTTCGTGCGCGCCCTCTACGCCGGCGCCTCCTCGCCCTCCACGACGCCGGACCCGGCGGCGGCCGCGATCAGCCCGGGTCGCGACCCGCTTTATTCCCGCCCCCTGAACGCCCTGGTCGGCGCCGACTTCCACGCGGCCAAGGGCGAGGTTCCCTATCTGAACTACGACCCGGTCTGCGCCTGTCAGGACACGGACGGCTTCGCCCTGACGTCGCTGAAAATGACGCCGGAGGGCGACAAGGCCGCCTCGGCCGAGGTCGTCTTCACCAACCACGGCGAGACGCACCGCCAGACCCTGAAGCTGGTCAAGGAAGGCCCCATGTGGCGCATCGCCGACGTCATCGACGACAAGGGCAAGTCCCTGCACGACGTCCTGATGGCCATCGCCGAGAAGGCCGGGGGCTAGCCGCAAGGGCCTACACGGCCCGGCGCGCGGCGGACGTTCTGGTAGCGAGTCGTCCGCCCCTGTCAGAGCGCCTGCTGAAAGCGATCGAGCACAGCCAACGAAAAGCAGAATTACCGTCGTTCCGGCGGCTCAGTCCCTGACGGGTGCTCGGTAAGCTCCAAGGACCACGCATCGGCCGAACGAATAAGCTCGATCTCAAACGAGGGCCCTCGCCCCCCGGAGTTCATATACCAACACCGAACGCGGTCGTTCTCCGCTGACAAGAACTCAATGAACTCCGCATGGACATATGATCCGATCACAGAAGAAATTTCTTCAGCGACATCCATGCTGGTGATGCGCGCAACCTTCAGAGCACAGCCCTCGCCGCCACTGCGTCGGCCTCGATCTGGACCTTGAGCGCATCCAGGCTGTCGAACTTCATCTCGCCGCGCAGGAAGGCGACCAGTTCGGTCTCCAACGTCTGGCCGTAGAGGCTCTCGTTGAAGTCCAGCAGCCAGACTTCCAGCAAGGGTTGTTCGACCTCGAACATGGGACGGACGCCCAGGTTGGCGACGCCGCCGATGACGCGGCCGTCGGCCAGGCGGGTGCGCGTGGCGTAAACCCCGTAGGCGGGGCGCATATAGTCGCCCAGGGCCACGTTGGCGGTGGGCACGCCGATGGTGCGGCCGCGCTTGTCGCCGTGGATCACCTCGCCCTGGATGGCGAAGGGGCGGCCCAGGATGGCGGCGGCGCGGTCCATGTCCCCAGCCTTCAGCGCCTCGCGCACGGCGGAGGACGACAGCTTCAGGCCCGAGGCGTCGTCGATGCGGTCGGTGACGGAGACGGTGAAGCCCTGGGCCTGTCCATAAGCCCGCAACGCCTCGGGCGAGCCGGAACGGCCCTTGCCGAAGGTGAAGTCGAAGCCGACGGCGGCGTGGGCGACGCCCAGACCTTCGGACAGGACCCGACGGGCGAACTCCTCGTCGCTCATCGCCGCCATCTCGGCGTCGAAGGGGATCAGATACAGGCGGTCGACGCCCAGAGGCGTGAGCGCCCGCGCCATCTGGTCGGCCGTCATCAGGCGAAAGGGCGCGGCCTCGGGCTGGAACAGGCGACGCGGATGCGGATCGAAGCTGACCACGGCCAAGGGGACGCCCAAGCGCTCGGCGGCGGCGCGGGCCGAGGCGATCACCGCCTGATGGCCCCGGTGGACCCCGTCAAAGGCGCCGACGGCGACGGCCGCGCCGCGTTGCGAGGCCGGCAGGTCGCGCCAGCCGCGGATCACTTCGACGGTCCTGGAGACCACCTCGGGCCTCAGCGGGCCGAAGGCTTGCGGCGGCGCGGCACGCGCACGACGGCGACGCCGTCCATGATCAGCTTGTCGCCGACGAAGCCTTCGCACTTCAGTTCGACGCGGGCGCTGTCCGTCTCCATCTCGATCACCGTGATGACGATGCGAACCGAATCGTCGATGCGGACCGGGAAGTGGAAGGCCAGGGTCTGCGAAATATAGATCGACCCGGCGCCCGGCAGGATGGTGCCGACCACCGCCGAGCCGAAGGCGGCGCTGAGCAGGCCGTGGGCGATTCGTCCGCGATAGGCGGTCTTGGACGCGAAGGCCTCGTCCAGATGCACCGGATTGAAGTCGTCCGACGCCTCGGCGAACAGGCGAATCCGGTCCTCGGTGACGTGGACGGTCTTCTCCGCGGCCATGCCGACGTGGAGTTCGTCGAGGATGTAACCGCCCGACGGATGCTGTGTGACGTATTCGACCATGAGCGGGCTTTACGGCAGGTGCGACGAAATGGCGAGCCTCACCACGCCAGTTCGAGCGCGGCGTAGCGGGCGAAGGTCGTCTCGGCCCGGAGCAATTCGCCGGCGAGGGCCGGGTCCAGCGTCCCGTCCGGCCCCTTGGCGGCGTCGCCGTGGATGCCCTGGGCGATGAACAGGCAATCCAGCGCCTGTTCGGCCGCGCCCAGGACGTCGGTGATCACGCCGTCGCCGATGCACAGGACGCGCGAGCGATCCACGGGCCGCCCCATCAGCTTCTGCGCCTCGCGCAGGGCCAGTTCGTAGATGGGACCGAACGGCTTGCCGGCCATGACCACCCGGCCGCCCATGGATTCGTAGAGATCGGCGATGGCGCCGCCGCAATAGATGATGCTGTCGCCCTTCTGCACGATGCGGTCGGGGTTGGCGCAGATCAGCTCCAGATCGCGCTCGACCGCCGGGATCAGCCGCTCGCGGTAGTCCTCGGGCGTCTCGGTCGCGTCGTCGTAGAGGCCGGTGACGGAGAGGAAGGCGGCGTCCGACGCATCGTGGGCGCTGTCGAGGTCCAGGCCCTCATAGAGAACGAAGTCGCGATCCGGGCCGATGATCCAGGCCGGGCCGGGGGCGCGGCGGGCCAGTTCGACGCGGGTGGCGTCGCCCGAGGTGACGAAGGCCTTCCAGGCGCTGCGCGGCACGCAGAGCGCGTCCAGCTGCGCCACCACGTCCGACGAGGGACGCGGCGAGTTGGAGATCAGGACGACATGGCCGCCCTTTTCGTTGAACCGGATCAGGGCCTCGCAGGCCGTGGCCCAGCTCTCGCGGCCGTTGTGGATCACGCCCCAGACGTCGCACAGCAGGATGTCATAGTCGTCGGCGACGGCGGACAGGCGGGGCAAGGCGTGAGGCAAGGTCATGCGCCGGTTATAGCCGCCGGAACGCCGGGGGAAAGGGCGCGGCTGTCCGACGCTGCGGTCGCTTTCCCTCTTCGCCCTCGCCCCGCTTCCTGCTAACCGGCTTGGAACATGAAAATTTCTCGCCTCGCCTATGCCGCCTACGGCATCGCCCTCGTCGTCATCGTCCTGGACCAGCTGACCAAGGCCTGGGTTCTGGGCGCCATCGACGCGGCCCACATCTCGCAGATCCCCGACGGCTATCGCATCGCCGAGGTCATGCCGCCGGTCTTCAACCTGACCTATGTGTTGAACACGGGCGTCAGCTTCGGCCTGTTCGGCGGCGGCGCGGGCCGCTGGATTCTCAGCGCCTTCTCGATTCTGGTGGCGGCCGCCCTGGCTTGGTGGGCGACGCGCTCGGACCGAAAGCTGATGATCGCGGCCATCGGCCTGGTCATGGGCGGCGCGCTCGGCAACGTCTTCGACCGCATCCGTTTCGGCGGGGTCGTGGACTTCCTCGATTTCTCGGGAACGGGCCTGTTTCCGTGGATCTTCAACGTCGCCGACGCCGGCATCACCGTCGGCGTCGTCCTGCTGATCCTCGACAGCTTCCTGTCGGAACGCCGCTCTACGGTTGGCGCGGCCCACGAAAAGTCGTAATCACCCCCTCTTCACTATCGTCCCGAGCCAGCGCCACAGGGCGCGCCTCCCGGAGCCGAGCTGACCTTATGCGTATCCGCAACGCCGCTACCGTGGCCCTTCTCGCCGCCACCGCCCTCAGCCTGACCGCATGCGCAAGCATGAAACAGAGCATCGGCCTGTCCAAGGTCGTGCCGGACGAGTTCGTCACCGTCGCCAGCGCCCCGCTGGCCGTGCCGCCGGAATACGGCCTGACCCCGCCGTCGCCGGGCCAGCCGCGCCCGCAAGAACTGGCCCCCGAAAGCGCCGCCCGTCAGATTCTGCTGGGTCAACGCCAGGCCGTGACCCGCACCGGCGGCGAGCAGGCCCTGGTGACCCAGGCCGGCGCCGACCGCGCCGATCCCCTGGCCCGCTATGTCGTCGACGACGAGTTCGGCGACCTGGCCCACAAGGAAGAAAGCTGGGCCAACCGCGTCATGTTCTGGCGCAAGGACGACCCGGCGACCCAGGCCCCGACCGTCAGCCAGTCGGCCGAGGGTTCGCGCACCATCGACGCCACCACCGAACAGGCCCGTCTGCAGGCCCTGACCGGCGGCCAGCAAGGCATCGCCATCACGCCGCGCCGCGACAGCCGCTTCAAGCTGCCGGGTCTGTAAGGCAGGGCCGGAAGGCCAGGAAATCAGGGGCGCGTCCGTTCGCCGGACGCGCCCTTTTCTTTTATCCGTTGCTCAGACCGTCAGGGCGCGCGGCAGCTTGAACGAGACGGTCTCGCGCGCGCCGTCGTCCTCGGTCACCACGGCGTCGAATCGGGCGCGGATGGCGTCGATCAGGGCCTCGATCAGCGGCTCGGGGGCCGAGGCCCCGGCGGTGACGCCGACCGTGGTGACGCCGTCGAACCACGACCAGTCCACATCGCCGGCGTCATCGACCAGACGGGCGTCGCCCGCCCCGGCCTTCAGCGCCACATCGACCAGACGGGCCGAGTTGGACGAGTTCTTCGACCCGACCACCAGCACCAGCTGGCAGCCCTCGCCCAGACGCTTGACCGCCTCCTGCCGGTTGGTGGTGGCGTAGCAGATGTCTTCCTTGTGCGGGTCCGGCAGCTCGGGGAATCGCCGCTTCAGCGCCGCCAGGATGTCGGCGGTGTCGTCGACCGACAAGGTGGTCTGGGTGGCGTAGGCCAGCGGTTGATCGCCGGGGCGCTGGAAGGCCTCCGCGTCCGCCACCGTCTCGACCAGGCTGATGGCGCCGGGCGGCAGCTGGCCCATGGTGCCGACGACCTCCGGGTGGCCGGCGTGGCCGATCAGGACGATGTGCCGGCCCGCCGCATGGTGGCGCTCAGCCTCGACGTGGACCTTGGAGACCAGGGGGCAGGTGGCGTCGAGGAACAGCATCTCGCGCGACCGCGCCGTCGCCGGCACCGACTTGGGCACGCCGTGGGCCGAAAACACCACCGGCCGGTCGTCGGGGCATTCGTCCAGCTCCTTGACGAAGACCGCCCCCATGCCCTTCAGCCGCTCGACGACGTGGCGGTTGTGGACGATCTCGTGGCGCACATAGACGGGGGCGCCGAATTTCTCGATCGCGCGCTCGACGATCTGGATGGCCCGGTCGACCCCGGCGCAAAAGCCGCGCGGCGTGGCCAGGCGCACGTTCAGCGGGCGGCGATCAAAGGCGGAGGGCGAGACAGGCGCGTTCATGGCCCGGAACCTAGTCGCTTGCGGCCCTTCCCGCCACCGGGCGCGTGGTCGCGTTTGCCGCGCCTCGCTTTAGCCGCTATCAGCATCGAGCGTGCACCGGTCGGCGCCGACTGTCGCGCGCTCCCTTTCGCTTGCCGGAAATGAAATTGATGCGTCGCGTCTTCACTGCCCTGGCCGCCCTGTCGATGACAGCCGCGCTTGTCCCTTCGACCGCCTCCGCCCAGTTCAGCGGCCAGCGAGGCCAAGGTCAGCAACAGCAGCAACAACAGCAGGAAGAGCCGAGAAATCGCCCGGTCCGCATCGCGCCGCTGAACCGCCGCGCCAACGCCGGTCCCTGCCCCTATGTGAAGGTGCTGTACGACGCCGCGCGTTACGTCGAGATGACCGATTTCAACCGCCCGTCCACGGCGACCGTCGGCTTCACCGGCGAGATCGAAGGCGTCGCGGCCGACTGCGTCTATCGCGACGCCGATCCGATCCGGCTGGACATGAACATCCTGTTCAACCTCGGCCGCGGCCCCCAGGCCAGCGGCGACGCCCGCACCTATCGCTACTGGGTGGCGGTGACGGAACGGAACACGGCCGTTCTGGCCAAGGAATATTTCGACCTGCCGGTGAACTTCGACGGTCAGACGACGGCCACGGTCCAGGAAGCCCGCTCCATCGTCATTCCCCGCGCCGACGCCACCACCAGCGGCAATAATTTCGAGGTCCTGGTGGGCTTTGAGGTCACGCCCGAAATGGCGGACTTCAACCGTTCGGGCAGCCGTTTCCGCCCGAACGCCGGCCAGACCCAACCGAACCCCTAAGAACATGACCGATCTCAAGACCTCTCTCAGCGAAGCGGTCGGAGCCGCCTTCGCCGCCGAAGGCGTGGACAAGGCCCTGGCCCGTGTCGTCGCCTCCGACCGTCCCGACCTGGCCGACTTCCAGTCCAACGGCGCCCTGGCCGCCGCCAAGGCGCTGAAAGCCAATCCGCGCGAACTGGCCGCCAAGGTGGCCGAACGCCTGGCCGCCGATCCACGCCTGTCGTCGGTCGAGGTCGCCGGTCCCGGCTTCATCAACCTGAAGCTCTCCGACGCCGCCCTGTCGCAGCGCGCCGCAGAGGTCGCCACCGACGAAGTCCTGGCCGGCGCCTCGCTGAACACGCCCTCGCGCAAGGTCGTCATCGACTACGCCGGCCCGAACGTGGCCAAGCCGATGCACGTCGGCCACCTGCGCTCGTCCATCATCGGCGAGAGCCTGAAGCGGCTGTTCCGCTTCCGCGGCGATGCGGTCTGGGGCGACGCCCACTTCGGCGACTGGGGCTTCCAGATGGGCCTGCTGATCACCGCCTGCGGCGACGAAGGCCTGGGCCTGGCCTTCATGGCCGACGGCGACGGTCCCTTCCCCGCCGACAGCCCGGTGACGCTGGAAGACCTGGAGCGCCTCTATCCCCAGGCCGCCGCCAAGGCCAAGGAAGATCCCGCCTTCCGCGACCGCGCCCGCAAGGCGACCGCTGAACTGCAAGGCGGCCGCCCCGGCTATCGCGCGCTGTGGGCGCACTTCGTCGCCGTCAGCCGCACCGCGCTGAAGCGCGAGTTCGGCGCTCTGGACGTCACCTTCGACCTGTGGAACGGCGAATCCGACGCCGATCCCCTGATGCCCGAGATGCTGGCGCACCTGAAGGAAACCGGCCTGCTGGTCGAGGACGCCGGCGCCCAGGTGGTCCACGTCGCCAAGCCCGGCGAGACCCGCAAGAAGAAGCTGGCCGACGGCTCGGTGATCGAGGCCCCCAGCCCGCCGCCCCTGCTGGTGGTGTCGTCGGAAGGCTCGGCCATGTATGGCACGACCGACCTGGCCACCATTCTGGATCGCCGCAAATCCATCGACCCCGACCTGATCCTTTACGTCGTCGACGAGCGTCAGGCCGAGCATTTCGAACAGGTCTTCCGCGCCGCCTATCTGGCTGGCTACGCGCCTGAAAAATCGCTGGAGCACCTCGGCTTCGGCACCATGAACGGCGCCGACGGCAAGCCCTTCAAGACCCGCGCGGGCGGCGTGCTGAAACTGCACGACCTGATCACCATGACCACCGACAAGGCGCGCGAGCGTCTGAAGGAAGCCAGGCTCGGCGACGACCTGCCGGAAGCCGAGTTCGAGGACATCGCCCGCAAGGTGGCGGTGGCCGCGCTGAAATTCGCCGACCTGTCGAACAACCGCACCACCAGCTACGTCTTCGACCTCGACCGTTTCATGAGCTTCGAGGGCAAGACCGGAGCGTACCTGCTGTTTCAAGCCGTGCGGATCAAATCCCTGCTGCGCAAGGCGGCGGATCAAGGCGTGGAGTTCGTTCCCATCGCCATCGCCGAACCGGCCGAACGCGATCTGGCCCTGACGCTGGACGCCTTCGACGCGGCCACGGCGGACGCCTATGACAAGCGCTCGCCCAACCTGATCGCCGAGCACGCCTATCGCCTGGCGCAGAGCTTCTCGAAATTCTACGCCGCCTGCCCGATCCTGGTCGCGCCGGACGCGGCGACCAAGGGCTCGCGCCTGGCCCTGGCCGCCGCCAGCCTGCACCAGCTTGAACAGGCGCTGCAGTTGCTGGGCATCGAGACGCCCGAGCGGATGTAACCCCGCGCCAATGTGATAAGGGGAGGCTAAGCCAAGGAGCCTCCCCTTTCATGTCTCTCGACGCCTTCATCGCCGGCCTGCCCAAGGCCGAACTGCACCTGCACATCGAGGGCAGCCTTGAGCCCGAACTGATGTTCGAACTGGCGCAGCGCAACGGCGTCGCCATCCCCTACGACAGCGTCGAGGCCGTGCGCGCGGCCTATGACTTCTCGAACCTGCAGGACTTCCTCGACATCTATTACGCGGGCGCCGCCGTGCTGCTGACGCGTCAGGACTTCGAGGATCTGGCCTTCGCCTATTTCCAGCGCGCCGCCGCCGACAATGTCCGCCACGCCGAGATCTTCTTCGATCCCCAGACCCATACCGACCGGGGCGTGGCCTTCAATGTGGTGGTCGAGGGCCTGATCGCGGGCATGGACCGGGCGAGGGCCGAGCTGGGCGTCACCAGCGGCCTGATCCTCAGCTTCCTGCGCCACCTGTCTGAGGACGAAGCCTTCGCCACGCTGGAAATGGCCAAGCCCTACCTGCACCACTTCATCGGCGTCGGACTGGATTCGTCCGAGGTCGGCCATCCGCCGTCCAAGTTCCAGCGCGTCTTCGCCGCCGCCCGCGAACTGGGTCTGAAGCTGTGCGCCCACGCCGGCGAGGAAGGCCCGCCCGAATACGTCCGCGAGGCGCTGGACCTGCTGGAAATCGACCGCATGGACCACGGCAACCGCTCGATGGAGGACGAGGCCCTGATCGCGCGTCTGGCCGCCGAGCAAATGACCCTGACGGTCTGCCCCCTGTCGAACCTGAAGCTGTGCGTGGTCAAGGACCTGAAGGACCACCCGGTCCCCGAGATGCTGCGCCGCGGCCTGCACGTCACCCTGAACTCGGACGACCCCTCCTATTTCGGCGGCTATGTGAACGCCAACTACATCCAGCTGGCCAAGGCCGTGGGCCTGACCCGCGAGCAGGTGACGCAACTGGCCAAGAACAGCTTCGAAGGCAGCTTCCTCAGCGACGCCGACAAGGCCGCAAGGATCGCCGAGGTGGACGCCTACGCGGCGGCGCACTGAGCCCTTCTTCCGTCATCCTCCGGCGAGCGGAGCGAGACCGGGGAACCCAGCGGCGCCCGTGAGGGCGAAACGTCCACGTGCGACGTCTGCTGCAAAGATCGCCTTCGGCGCCGCTGGGTCCCCCGGTCGGCGCCGCTGCGCGGCTTGCCGGAGGATGACGAAAGAAGAAGAGGCCTGCCTAGCCTAGCAGCAGCGCGGCCTCGATCTCGGCGACGCCCAGCGCCGCGAAGCTCGTCTTGGCGGCCGCCGCCGTGTCCGGCGCAATGGCCCGGCAAGCGTCCTCGATCACCACAGCCTCAAAGCCTTCGCGCACGGCGTCCTCGGCGGTGAAGCGGACGCAGTAGTCATAGGCCAGACCGCACAGGAAGACGCGCTTCACGCCCCGGTCGCGCAGCAGGCCCGCCAGGCCCGTCGCGGTGCGATGGTCGTTCTCATAGAAGCCGGAATAGCTGTCGACCGCCGGGTTGTAGCCCTTGCGGATCACGGCCAGGGCCCTGGTCACGGCGGGCGCGACGTGCGGGTGGAAGTCCGCGCCCGGCGTCCCCTGCACACAGTGGTCCGGCCACAGCATCTGGCGTCCGTAGGCGACCTCGACCTCGGTGAAGGGCGTCACGGCGTCGTGGTTGGAGGCGAAGCTGATCTGGTCCGGCGTGTGCCAGTCCTGAGTGGCGATCACCGTGTCGAAGCGCTCGGCCAACTGATTGATCAGGGGCATGATCCCCGCCCCGCCCTGCACCGCCAGAGCCCCGCCCTCGCAGAAGTCGTTCTGGGCGTCGATGACCAGAAGGGCGTCTGAAGCGGTGATCTTCATGGCTCAGGCCGCCGCGATCTGATCGACCTCGTTGGCCGAGCCCAGGGCCACAGGGATGCGCTGGTGCAGTTCGGTCGGGGTCACGTCCAGAATGGCCTGCTTGCCGTCCGTCGTCGCCTTGCCGCCCGCCTGTTCGATCAGGAAGGCCATGGGGTTGCCCTCGTACATCAGGCGCAGCTTGCCGGGCTTGTTCGGCTCGCGCTTGTCCCACGGATAGAGGAAGACCCCGCCGCGCATCAGGATGCGGTGAACGTCGGCCACCATGGCGGCGACCCAGCGCATGTTGAAATTCTTGCCCCGAGGGCCGTCCGCGCCCCGCAGGCAGCCGTCGACGTAGCGCTGGACGCTCTCGGCCCAGTGGCGCTGGTTCGACATGTTGATGGCGAACTCCTTGGTGTCCGCCAGGACCGTGATCCGCTCGTGCGTCATCAGCCACTGGCCGTCGTGCGACAGGGTGAAGCCCGCCACGCCCTGGCCCGTCGTCAGCACCAGCATGGTCTGACCGCCGTAGAGGCAATAGAGGGCCGCGACCTGATGACGGCCCGACTGCAGGAAGTCGGCCTCGGTCGGCGTGGCCGACGGCGATTTCAGCACCGAGACGATGGTGCCGACCGGGGCGTTGATGTCGATGTTGGACGAACCGTCCAACGGGTCGAACAGGACCAGATACTCGCCCGCCGGATTGGTCGCCGGCTGGACCGTGTCCATCTCCTCCGACGCCACGCCCGCCACGGCCGGGCAGGCCAGCAGCCTGTCGGTCAGCACATCGTTGGAGATGACGTCGAGCTTCTTCTGCTCCTCGTCCTGAACATTGACCGCGCCCGATGCGCCCAGGGCCCCGACCAGGGCCCCGCCCGAGACGATCTTGCGGATCTCGACGCAGGCGGCGGCGGCGACCGTCAGGGTCTGGGTCAGGCCCTGCGGCAGATCGAGGGAGGCCAGGTGGGCGGCGAGGTCGGTGCGGGCGGTCATGGCGGCCTTCAATCCTGTCCGAGAGGGCGGTTCGCGCCCTCATGGCCTGTCGGATCGTTCGCGGCAAGCCCGGTCCCGCTTGACTTCGCCTCGGAGTCGGGGCCTTAGGTCGCACGCTCTCGCGGGAGAGATCGGCGGTCGCGTAGCGGCTGCCGGAGCCGAAGGCGCAACCGCCCCGGAAACGCTCAGGCAAAAGGACCGCGAAAGCGCACGGACGCTGGAAAGTCGCCCCCCTTCCCGGGATTCATGGGCGCGCCGACGGAGCAAGGCCGACCTCTTTTCCGGGGGCGGTCGGAATCTCTCAGGCTTCAGGACAGCGGGGGCGCGACGACGGCGAAGCTATCGCCGCAACCCGCGACCCGGAGGATGCTCGATGAGCGACCAGGCCTTGAAGACCACCCCTCTCAACGCCGCGCACCGCGCGCTGGGCGCCCGCATGGTCGGGTTCGGCGGCTATGACATGCCGGTCCAGTACGAAGGCGTGCTGGCCGAGCACCGCTGGACCCGCGAACACGCCGGCCTGTTCGACGTCTCGCACATGGGCCAGGCCCGCATCACCGGCGCCGACGCGATTCAACAGTTCCAGCGCTTCGTCCCCGGCGACTATGAAATCCTGAAGGCCGGCAAGCAGAAGTATTCCCTGCTGCTCAACGCCGAGGGCGGCATCATGGACGACCTGATGGCGGGCAAGCCCGACCACGACGGCCTCTATGTCGTGGTCAACGCCGGCAACAAGGACGCCGACTTCGCCTTCCTCAACGCCAATCTGGCCGGCGACGCCAAGCTGGTCGTCCTCGACGACCGCGCCCTGCTGGCCATCCAGGGACCGGAAGCCGTCGAGGTCATGGTCAAGCACGAGCCGGCCCTGGGCGAGATGGGCTTCATGGATTCGGCCCGCCTGATGCTGTTCGGCGTCGACTGCTTCGTCTCGCGCTCGGGCTACACCGGCGAGGACGGCTATGAGATTTCGGTGCCGAACGCCGACGCCGAACGCGTCTGGAACCTGCTGCTGTCCGACGCCCGCGTGAAGCCGATCGGCCTGGGCGCCCGCGACAGCCTGCGTCTGGAAGCCGGCCTGCCGCTGCACGGCCACGACATCGACGCCTCGACCAGCCCGGTCGAAGGTGCCCTGACCTTCGCCCTGTCCAAGTCGCGCAAGGAAGCCGCCGACTTCAACGGCGCCGAGCGCATCCTCAAGGAACTGGCCGACGGCCCGTCGCGCGTCCGCATCGGCCTGAACGTCAAGGAAGGCGCCCCGGCCCGCGAAGGCGCCGAGATCGCCGACCTGGACGGAAACCTCATCGGCAAGATCACCTCGGGCGGCCCCTCGCCGACCCTGGGGCACAACATCGCCATGGGCTACGTCCCGCCGGCCTTCGCCGAACTGGGCACGGACCTGAAAGTCATCGTGCGCGGCAAACCCGCCGCCGCCGAAGTCGTCGCCACCCCCTTCGTGGCCACCCGCTACTATCGCAAACCTAAAGCCTGAGAGATCAGACACATGCGCTTCACCAAAGATCACGAGTGGGTTCGCCTCGAGGGCGACGTCGCCACGGTCGGCATTTCCAAGCACGCCGCTGACGCCCTGGGCGACGTGGTGTTCGTCGAGACGCCGGAAGCCGGCAAGACCGTCTCGGTCGGCGACAGCTTCGCCGTCGTGGAATCGGTCAAGGCCGCCTCGGACGTCTACGCCCCGGTCGCCGGCGAAGTGGTCGAGGGCAACGCCGCCCTGGCCTCGGCCCCGGAAACCGTCAACGCCGATCCCGAAGGCGAAGGCTGGTTCGCCAAGATCAAGGTTTCGGACGCCTCGGCGATCGACGCCCTGATGGATCAGGCCGCCTACGACGCCTACCTGACCACCCTGTAAGACCCGCCGTCGTCCCCGGACGGCGCGGCGCGCCGATCCGGGATCGCCGGATTCCCGCCGCTTGAAGCGCACCCGGAGCGTCGCCATCGCGACCTCCGGGATGCCGCCGAGGACCTGTAATGCGCTACCTCCCCCTGACGCCCGACGACCGTGAGGCCATGCTGGCCGCCATCGGCGCCAAATCCATCGACGACCTGTTCATCGACGTGCCGCAGGCCGCGCGCCGCGACGGCTTCGTCGACCTGCCCCGCGTGGCGGGCGAGCTGGAGGTCGAACGCGCCCTCTCGGCCATGGCCGGCAAGAACGCCACGGCTGGAACCGTGCCCTTCTTCTGCGGCGCCGGCGCCTACAAGCACCACGTCCCGGCCACGGTCGATCACGTGATCCAGCGGTCGGAGTTCCTGACCAGCTACACCCCCTATCAGCCGGAAATCGCGCAAGGCACCCTGCAGTACCTGTACGAGTTCCAGACCCAGGTCGCGAACCTGACCGGCATGGAAGTCGCCAACGCCTCCCTCTATGACGGCTCGACCGCCATGGCCGAGGGCGTGCTGATGGCCACCCGCGTCACCCGCCGCAACAAGGCCGTCATCTCGGGCGGCGTGCATCCGCACTACGTCAAGGCCACCGAGACCGTGGTTCACGCCGTCGGCGTCGAGACCCAGGCCCTGACCGCCGCCGTTGACGCCGAAGACGCCGTCATCGCCGCCATCGACAAGGACACGGCCTGCGTCGTCGTCCAGACCCCCAACGTCTTCGGCACCGCCACCGACGTGACGAAGATCGCCGAGGCCGCTCACGCCGCCGGCGCCCTGCTGATCGTCGTGGTGACGGAAGCCGTGTCGATGGGCCTGCTGAAGTCGCCCGGCGAAATGGGCGCCGACATCGTCGCGGCCGAAGGCCAGTCGATCGGCAACGCCCTGAACTTCGGCGGCCCCTACATCGGCCTGTTCGCCACCCGCGAGAAGCTGCTGCGCCAGACGCCCGGCCGCTACTGCGGTGAGACGGTCGATTCCGACGGCCGCCGCGGCTTCGTCCTGACCCTGTCCACGCGCGAGCAGCACATCCGCCGCGACAAGGCCACGTCGAACATCTGCACCAACTCGGGCCTGTGCTGCCTGGCCTTCACCATCCACATGAGCCTGCTGGGCGAGACGGGCCTGCGTCAGATGGCCCTGCTCAACCACGAGAAGGCCGTCGCCACCCGCGACGCCCTGGCCGCCATTCCAGGCGTCGAGGTCCTGACCCCGCGCTTCTTCAACGAGTTCGCGGTCAAGCTGCCCAAGAACGCCGCCGAGGTCGTCCAGACCCTGGCCGACAACGGCATCCTGGCCGGCGTGCCCTACAGCCGTCTGGCCCCGGAAGCAGGCCTGGACAATGTGCTGCTGGTCGCCGCCACCGAGACGACGCTGGACGCCGACATCAAGATCCTGGCGGCTTCGCTCGCCAAGGTCCTGGCGGCCTGAGGGGAGATAGAACCATGAGCACGATGAACACTGTCGGCCGCCCGACCGCCCCGAACGCCCTGCCGGACAACGACTACAAGCACCCGACCCTGACGGGCGCGCGCGGCCTGCTGCAGGACGAGCACCTGATCTTCGAAGGCGAAGGCTGGGGCAAGACCGGCGTCGATCTGCCGAAACCCGCCACGGACGGTTCGGACCTGGGCGACCTGGTCCGCAAGGACCCCATTGGTCTTCCGGGCCTGTCGGAGCCGGAGGCCATGCGCCACTATGTGCGCCTGAGCCAGAAGAACCACGCCATCGACCTGGCCATCTATCCGCTGGGTTCGTGCACGATGAAGCACAACCCGCGCCTGAACGAGAAGATGGCCCGCCTGCCGGGCTTCTCGGACATCCACCCGCTGCAACCGCAGTCGACGGTGCAGGGCGCGCTGGAGCTGATGGACAATCTGGCCCACTGGCTGACGACGCTGACGGGCATGCCCGCGGTGGCGCTTTCTCCGAAAGCGGGAGCTCACGGCGAACTGTGCGGCCTGATGGCCATCCGCGCCGCCCACGAAGCCAAGGGCGAGCATGAGCAGCGCCGCAAGGTTCTGGTCCCGACCTCGGCCCACGGCACCAACCCGGCCACCGCCGCCTTCGTCGGCTATTCGGTCGTCGAGGTCGCCCAGACCGACGACGGCCGCGTGGACGTGGCCGACCTGGCCGCCAAGCTGGGTCCGGACGTGGCGGCCATCATGGTCACCAACCCGAACACCTGCGGCCTGTTCGAGCGCGACATCCTGGAGATCAGCCGCCTGACGCACGAGGCGGGCGCCTACTTCTACTGCGACGGCGCCAACTTCAACGCCATCGTCGGCCGGGTGCGCCCGGGCGACCTGGGCGTCGACGCCATGCACATCAACCTGCACAAGACCTTCTCGACGCCGCACGGCGGCGGCGGTCCGGGCGCCGGTCCGGTCGTGCTGTCGGAAGCCCTGGCCCCGTTCGCGCCCGCTCCGTGGGTCGTGAACACCGGCGACGGCTACAAGCTGGTCGAGCGTGAGGAAGACGAAGCCAAGGACGCCTTCGGCCGTCTGTGCGCCTTCCAGGGGCAAATGGGCATGTATGTGCGCGCCCTCAGCTACATGATGAGCCACGGCTCTGACGGTCTGCGTCAGGTGGCCGAGGACGCCGTCCTGAACGCCAACTACATCAAGGCCCGCCTCGAGGACCTGATGAGCCCGGCCTTCCCCGAGGGACCGTGCATGCACGAGGCCCTGTTCGACGATGAATGGCTGAAGGGCACGGACATCACCACGCTCGACTTCGCCAAGGCGATGATCGACGAGGGCTTCCACCCGATGACCATGTACTTCCCCCTGGTCGTCCACGGGGCCATGCTGATCGAGCCGACCGAGACGGAATCCAAGCAGGAGCTGGACCGCTTCATCCACGCCATGCGTCTGCTGGCCGAGGCGGCGAAAGCCGGCGAAGTGGAGCGCTTCAAGGGCGCGCCCTTCCATGCGCCCCTGCGGCGTCTGGACGAGACCCGCGCCGCGCGCTCGCCGCGTCTGCGCTGGACCGCCCCGGAAGGTTCCAACATCGCCGCCGAATAGGCGTCTGATCGAGGTCTGAAGTGAAGCGCCGTGTCCCTCGGGACACGGCGTTTTGCTTTTCAGGCCCCTCTTACGAAAGCTTCACGCCGACGCCACGGTTCGGCCTTGTCGTCCGTGTCTAGGATAGGCTGACGACGCCTCCCAAGGTCGTCGCTTCATCCTCCTCCCGCGTGACCGCCCTGACCCTCGCCCTGATCCCCTTCCGCGCCGACAGCCGGCCTCGCCAGAGGCCCGGACTGCTGCGCCGGGCAAAGCGTCTGGGGATGATGGCGCTGGGCTTTCTGATCATCGGCCTGGGCATCCTGATCGCCCCCCTGCCCGGCCCCGGCGGGGTGCCGGTCATCGCCGTCGGCCTGGTCCTGCTGCTGCGCAACTCGTGGTGGGCCAAGCGCCAGTTCATCCGCGCCCAGCACGCCCGGCCGAAGTGGGTCTATCCCTTCCGTCGCCTGATGCGAAAGAAGCCCGAGATCGCCCCTGTCTTCTGGCAACAGGCCCTGCGCGCCGAGAAGGCGGTGCTGCGCAAACGGCCCTCGCGGGGGCTGATCCGCGCCCGCAAGCGCGCCCGTCGCGTCCTGCGTCGCGCCTTCCCTTAACAGCGACGCTTCGCCGCACACGGTAACGTGAACACAGCCGCCGCGCGGTCCGTCGCGATCGGCGTATGCTTCCTCTCGCGTAGTCAGAAACCGATAGCGTTGGGAGGCGCTGTTCAAATGATGCCACGCGTACAAAAGGGAATCCTCGCCGGCTTCTCAGCCACCGTCGCGGTTTCCATCCTTGAGGCCGGCAATATGCTGCTCGGCCGGATGTTCGACCCCTTCCCGGGCATCGTGGCCAGGATGTTCGGCCTGTCGGGCAATCTGGCCGCCGGCTGGGCCATTCACTTCGTGATCGGTTCTCTGGTGCTCGGTCCGTTGTTCGCCCTGCTCTACACCCGACTGCCGACCAAGACGCCCGAGACCCGGGGCATCCTGTTCGCCGTGGCGGCCTGGGTGGGCATGATGCTGATCATCACCATGATGGGCGACCCCCGCACCTTCACCGGCAGCGCCGGCTTCGGCACCTTCGGCTGGATGCTGATCACCCACATGGTCTTCGGCGGCGTGCTGGGCAACGTCTATGCCCGGCTGCTGGCGCGCGAGAAACGCGCCGGCTTCATCCACGGCGCGCCTGCTCACTGATTGCGGCGCACCGTTAGAACGCAAAAGGCCCCGCCATCGCCGGCGGGGCCAGATGCGCTTGTCGCTATGACCGCGATCAGTTCAGCTTGTCGCCGATCTGCTTGATGGCGGCGTCGATCAGCGGGTCCGACTTGGCGGCGGCCAGACGGGCGGTCAGGATGTCCTGAGCGGCCTTGACGGCCAGGTCGGCGGCGGCGGCCTTGACCTCGACCGTAGCCTGGGCCTCGGCCTGGGCGATGCGGCGCTCGGCCAGGGCCTGACGGCGAGCCAGGCTCTCCTCCAGTTTGGCCTTGGCTTCGGCTTCGAGGCGGCGTGCATCGGCTTCGGCGGCGGCCAGCATATCGGCGGCCTGGGCTTCGGCTTCGGCCTTCTCCAGACGGATCTGGGCCAGCATGGCTTCGGCTTCGGCGCGCAGGCGGGCGGCTTCATCCAGTTCCGACTGGATCTTGGCGCCCTGGTCGTCCAGGGCCTTGGCCATGGCGCCCGGCACCTTGGCCAGAACCAGGATGCCCAGGAAGATCACCAGACCGACGGCGACCCAGAACTCGGCGTTCGAGAGATCCCAGAAGGCGGCGTGGAAGAAGGCGGGCATATCAGGCGGCTCCCTTGACGGCGGCGTCGGCTTCGGCGGCCGTGGCGGCCTTGCCGGTCAGACGCTCGACCATGGCGCGGGCGGTGTCGGAGGCGATGGTCGAGACATTGGCCATGGCCGCGTCGCGGGTCTTGCCGATGGCGGTCTCGGCCTCGGCGATGCGGGCGTTGACGACGGCTTCCTCGGCGGCCTGACGGGCGTTGGCCTCTTCGGTCACGCGGGCCTTGGCAGCGGCGGCGGTGGCGCGGGCGTCAGCGCGGGCCTTGGCCACTTCGGCCTTGGCGGCTTCGGCTTGCGTCGCGGCCTCGGTCTGAACCTGACGGGCGGCGTCGACGGCGCCGGCGATCGTCCCGGCGCGTTCGTCACGAACGGCGCGCAGACGCGGCAGGAAGACCTTCGACAGCAGAATGTAGAGGACGACGAAGATCAGCAGCAGCCAGACGATCTGACCGGCCCAGTGCTGCATCTCCAGCTGCGGCAGACCACCGGAGCCATGGGCGTCGCCGTGGGCGACTTCGGCCTGATGGGTCGCCTCGGGGGCGGCCACGGGCGCGATCTCACCGTTCTGGACGGTGACGGTCGGCGCAGGCTGGGTCGGGTCTTGCGAGGCGACGCTCGCGATAGGGGCGGCCATGGGCTCTATCCGGTGATCTCAGAAAGACGCGAGCGGCGGAACGGTCGTCAAGACCGCGCCGCCGCCCAGATATTCAGTTCGACTTAAGCGAACAGGCAGAGCAGGCCGATCACGAAGGCGAAGATGCCCAGTGCTTCAGCCAGGGCGGCGCCCAGGATCAGGTTGGTGAACTGGCCGGGAGCAGCCGAAGGGTTGCGCGTGGCGCCTTGCAGGAAGCCCGAGAAGATCAGGCCGACGCCGAGGGCCGAACCGATCATGCCGAGGGTGGCGAGACCAGCGCCGATGTATTTTGCTGCTTCAGCTTCCATGAGAGTAGTTCCTGGTTGGGATGGTTTGAAAGAAGGGGTTGGCGGGCTGGGTCAGCTTTAGTGCTGATCCAGATGCACGACGTCGTTCAGATAGACCGTGGTCAGAACGGCGAAAACGAATGCTTGCAGGAAGGCGACGAGGAACTCCAGCGCAGTGATGGCGACCACGCCGCCCATGGCCAGAACCGCGCCGGGGATGCCGACCAGGCCGAAGGCGCCCAGCGAAACCACGAAGCCGGCGAAGACCTTCATCGCCACGTGACCGCCCAGCATGTTGCCGAACAGACGAAGGGCCAGCGACACGGGACGCAGCAGGAAGGAGATGAACTCGATCGGCGTCACCAGGATCAGCAGGTACCACGGCACGCCCGAGGGGGTGAACAGCTTGAAGAAGCCGATGCCGTTCTTGGCGAAGCCGACGCCGATGACCAGCAGGATGGTCAGCAGGGCGAAGGTGGCGGTGACGGCGACCTGCGAGGTGGCGGTGAAGACCGTGAACATACCCAGCAGGTTCAGCGCCAGGATGAAGACGAACAGCGTCAGGATGAAGGGGAAGAAGGCACGGCCCTGTTCACCCATGATCGAGGTCGCCAGGTCGTCGATGAAGGCGAAGGCCCCCTCGCCCACCACCTGCAACCGCCCCGGCACCAGCTTGGGCTTGGCCGTCACGGCGGTGAAGAACAGGGTGATCAGCACCGCGGCGACCAGCATGGCCAGCACCGAGTTGGTGATCGACAGGTTCACAGCGCCGACCAGCGGCAACTCGACCGTCGGAAGCTCGATCACCGGAGCGATCTGGAACTGGTGCATCGGATCGGCCATGCCGCCCGGTCTCCTAAGTCAAAAGGCCAAACCGCCGTACGACGGTTTGGTCAGAAATTCCGCTCGTCCTCGACCTCGTCGTCGGGAAGATCCTGGGGAGGCCCCAGTTCCTTCAACGCGGCCGCACTCATCTTTCGGGCCGAACGAAGCGCCAGCCAGATCGACATGCCGAAACCGATCAGGGTCCCGGCGATAATTCCCCAAGGCATGGTCCCGACCAGAAGATCGAAACCCCACCCCAGACCCAGACCGACGGCCAGGCCGGCGATCATTTCGCCCATCAGGCGATAGCCGTAGCCCGCCGCGTTCGCCCCATAGTCGGGAGGCGTCGGCGTGGCCCGTGCCTTGAGCGAGTCGGCCTGCTCGTTGAGGCGTTTGATCGCCTCTTCGCGCGATTCCATCGTTGGGGACATGGCCTGTGCGCTCAGCGCCCCGGCAAGGACGCCAAGGCAGGTCTGAATTCGGCGCGGAACCTATAGCCGAGGGGGCCGCAGGTCAAGGCGTGGAACGCGGCCTGCAAGGCCTTGGAATATCTAACCTTCTTCCCCGCTCCAGCGCAGGCGTGGCGATGCGTCGCTGGCGGCGCCGCGACTCTCAGTCCTCGCTGACGAAATCCTGGGCGAACTCGGGCGCGCCGTCGTCGAGACCGGTCAACAGGTCCTCGCCCTCGCTCTCGCCGCTGCGGGTCGGATCGGGCACCTCGAAGCCGACGGGAATCGACAGGTCGAGTAGCCCCGCCGCCTTCATCTCCTGCACGCCAGGCAGATCATAGAGGCTGGCCAGGCTGAAATGCTCGAGGAAGCGGTCGGTCGTGGCGTAGGTGACGGGCCGGCCCGGCGTGCGACGCCGCCCGCGCAGCCGCACGAAGTCCATCTCCAGCAGCAGGTCCAGCGTCCCCTTGGACAGGGAGACGCCGCGCACGCTCTCGATCTCGGCGCGGGTGCAGGGCTGGTGGTAGGCGATGATGGCCAGGGTCTCGAGCGCGGCCTTGGACAGGCGACGCGGCTCCTCGCGCTCCTCGGTCATCAGGACGCCCAGGTCGGCGGCGGTGCGGAAGCGCCAGCGGTCGGCCACGCACTCCAGCTCGACCCCCCTGCCCTGATAGCGCTGGCGCAGGGCGGCGATGGCCCGGCCCGCGTCGGCGCCTTCCGGCAGGCGGCGCGCGATCTCGGCCGCCGACAAGGGCGCGGCGGCGGCGAACAGCAGGGCCTCGACCCGGCGCTCGATCTCGGTTTCGTCGGGGGTGAAGGTCAGGCTCACGGCGTCAGCTCCAGCGGTTGGCCGAAGCCCCGGCGTTTCAGGAAGAGGTCGGCGAAGGCCTCGGCCTGGCGCACGTCCATCGCCCCCTCCTTCACCAGCTCCAGACTGGCCGACAGGGTCGAGGCGGTATAGCTGGCCTGGCTGGGCCCCTCCCCGTCGTCGTCCTCGCGGGCGGGCGCCACCTGATTCAGCGGGGTCCAGTCGGCCAGGCGCGGCATCATGGACCGCAGCCAGTCGCGCGCGGCCTCCAGCTGGAAGGCCTCGACCCGCTGGCCGGGGGCGTAGCGGCGGCGCTCCTCGCGCCGGCGCTGGGCGACATAGGCGGCCATCAGCTCATAGAGGCTGGCGTCGACGCGGTCCGAGGGGATGATGACGGTGGCCTCGGGGTCGCCGCGGGTGAAGACGTCGCGCTTCAGCTGCGGGCGGCTGGTGATGGCCTCGACCGAGCGGCGCATGGCCTCCAGCTTCTGCAGGCGAAACGCGAGCGCGGCGGCCATTTCCTCGGCCGGCGGCTCCTCGGCCTTGCCCTTCTCGTTGCGGGGCAGCAGCAGACGCGACTTCAGATAGGCCAGCCAGGACGCCATCACGAGATAGTCGGCCGCCATGGCGAAGTTGCGCCGCCGGGCCTCGTGAACGAAGGCCAGATACTGTTCCGCCAGCCTGGTGATCGACAGCTTCAGCAGGTCCACCTTCTGCGTGCGCGCCAGCGCCAGCAGGACGTGCAGCGGTCCTTCATAGCCTTCCAGATCGACGACGAAGGCCTCGGCGGCGTCAGCATCATCGACGGCGGCGAAGTCCAGATTGGGCTGGAACGCCTGATCCATCATTTAGGCCTGCGCCTCGCCGACATCCGGCCCCTTGGCGGCGTCGAAGCGACCTGACAACGCCGCCTCCAGTCGGGCGCGGGCCTCGGCTACGTCCAGCGGCTCGACGGCGTGGACGATGCGGTTCAGCGCCGCCTCGGCGCGGCGTTTGGCCTCGCCCTTCAGCTTGCCGGTCCCCTCGGCCACCTGACGCATCTCGGTCAGGTCGCCGTTGCAGTGCAGGACGACGTCGCAGCCCGCCTTCAGCGACTGTTCGGCGCGTTCGGTCAGGGTGCCCGACAGGGCCTGCATCGACAGGTCATCGGACATGATCAGGCCGGAGAAGCCCAGATGCTCGCGCATCAGGCGGATGCCCTTCTTCGACGTCGTGGCCGGGCGCTTGGCGTCGACGGCGGTGAAGACGACGTGGGCCGTCATCGCCATCGGCATGTCCGACAGGGCCTTGAACGGGGCGAAGTCCCAGGCGTCCAGCGTCGCCAGATCGGTCTCGACCACTGGCAGGTCGTGGTGGCTGTCGGCGAAGGCGCGGCCGTGGCCAGGAATGTGCTTGATGATGGGCAGGACGCCGCCCGCCAGCAGGCCCTCGGCCGCGGCCCGGCCCAGCTGGGTTACGGTGGCGGGGTCCTGGGCGTAGGCGCGGTCGCCGATGATGTCGTGGGCGCCCGGCACCGGCACGTCCAGCACCGGCACGCAGTCCACGGTGATGCCCAGCTCGCGCAGGTCGTGGGCGATCAGCCGCGCCCCCAGACGCACCAGTTCGCGCGCGGCCATCGGGTCGTTGACGGCCTTCAAGTAGGCCGAGCCGGGCGGATACTTGGGCCAGTGCGGCGGGCCGAGGCGCTGCACCCGACCGCCCTCCTGGTCGATCAGGACCGGGGCGTCGGCGCGGCCCACGCTGTCGCGCAGTTCATCGACCAGGGCCCTGACCTGAGCGGGGCTGTCCACGTTGCGGCGGAACAGGATGAAGCCCCAGGGCCTGGTCTCGGCGAAGAAGGCGCGCTCCTCCGCCGTCAGCTTATGGCCGGAACAGCCGTAGATGGCGGCGGAGGTCATGCGTCTTCTTTCCGGCTCGTCTTAGCGGACGATGCAGTCGCGGCCGGCGGCCTTCAGCGCGTTGCAGAAGGCCACGGCGCGGTCGCGGCTCAGGCCGGTGAAGGTGGTGCGATAGACGGTCGAGCCGTTGGCGGCGGTGACTTCCTGCACCCGCTTTTCCGCGCCCGAGGCGAACGAGCCGAAGCGCGAGGCGACGGCGGCGTATTCACGATCGGCGATGGCGGTCGAGGAGAAGGCGCCGATCTGCACCCCCGAGGAACCACCGGCGGCGGCCGGGGCCGTCGGAGCAGGCGCGGGCGTCGCCTTGGGCGCGGGGGCCGGGGT
>NZ_JBOHLI010000003.1:0-121091 GCF_050729455.1 Brevundimonas sp. | reverse complement strand
GGCCAGGCGTTCGCCGCGCCGGGCGGCCGTCAGATCGGCCAGGCGCCGCGCGGCGCCGGGTTCGCTCAGGGCCATGAAGCCGGGGGCGAGCGTGGTCTCGCCGATGGCGGGCGCCGCGAGGCCGAGCAGCAAAGCGGCCCACAGCTCGTCGGTGAAGGCTTCGGCGTCATCGGCGCTGTCGAACAGGCCCAACTCTCGCCCCCAGGCGCCGAGACGATGCGCCCAGCGGTCGGCGGCGCCGCCCAGCCAGGCGGCGTGGTCTTCGTCCAGAGCAGCGGCGTCTTCCGGCAGGTCGATCGGCAGGCTTTCGGCCCAGTCCAGCCAGGCTTCGACGCGAACATCGGACCAGTCGCCGGGAACAAGCGTCGGCGTCATCGCGCCGGGGCGTTCGATCAGGCGAGGCTCCAGCGCCAGGGTCGCGGCGAGGGGAGCAAATCGGGGCTTGATGCGCATCAAACGTCTCCGCGCGTGTCCTGATCGCGACATTAACGACGCCGTGCGAGAGGTTTCAATAAATCTTGCGGTCAGAGTCAGGGTTACCCCCAAGATGTTGATGGCGCGCCGTCGCGTCTCATACCGACCCTGGGCTGGACGCGGGCGGCTGCGGTTTCTATGATCATCTTGCGCCGCCGGACCTCCCCGCGCGGTGGAATTCAAGTGAGTTCGACGACGTGCTGAACAAGATTTTCGCTTGGTGGAACGGCGCCACGATCGGCACCCTGTTCACCGTGGCCCGCCGCGGCCAACTGGTCGGCACGGACGAGTTCGGCAACCGCTATTACCAGTCGCGCGACAACGTCAGCTATGACGGCCGCAAGCGCCGCTGGGTCATCTACGACGGCTATGCCGACGCCTCCAAGGTCCCGCCGGAGTGGCAGGGCTGGCTGCGCTACACCTATGATGAATCGCCCGCTGAGAAGGCTTTGCCCCGCCGCGCCTGGGAAAAGGACCATTTGCCGAACCTGACCGGCACGCCGATGGCGTGGCGTCCGCAAGGCTCGTTGCTGAACGAGGGCAAGCGTCCCGCCGCCACCGGCGACTACCAGGCCTGGAGCCCGGAATGAAACGACGCGTCCTGCTGATCGGCGTAGCCGTGGCGGGACTGGCGGTCTCGGGCGCGGGCATGGCCGGCGCCCTGATGGACCTGCCGCAGGATGCGACTCCGGTTCAGGATCCCGTCGGCGATTTGCTGCGCGACGCCAACCGCGCGCCGCCCCAGGCCACGCCGACGGCCCCTGCGGCTCAGCCCGCGCCGACCGCGCCTGCCGCGACGCCACCCGCCGGCGTTCCGACCCCGCTTCCGGGCGAGCCCGTGGTCCTGGGAACAGAAGTCGCCGCCGTTCAGGAAGAAGCGCCGCCCGAGGCGGCTGCTGCCGAAGCGCCCAAGCCGGCGTCCGCGCCCGTGGCCACGCCCGGCCGCCGCCAGCGCCGTCCGGTCGCCATCATTCACGCCATCGACAAGGTCACGGCCGAGTCGATGCGGTTCGAGGTCGAGGTCGGCGGTCGCCCGGTGCGCTTCAACAAGACCCTGATCTTCAGCGCCCGCGCCTGCGAGGTCTCGGCCTCGGACGAACTGACCGAGGACGCGGTCGCCTATCTGGAAGTCGGGGTTCAGCCGCGCGGCGTCGCCGTGCCGACCGAGGCGCGCCAGATCTTCAAGGGCTGGATGTTCGCCTCATCGCCGGGCGTCAGCGGCCTGCAACACCCGATCTACGACGCCTGGGTGGTCGGCTGTAAGGCATAGGCCACGGCCTCCGCGCCCGTCAGGGGCGCGGTCAGGGCCGACTTGTCAGGCGTCAGGCGCAAGGCGGGCTTCAGCAGCCGCAGATAGGCCGTCTGCGGCGTCTCGACGGCGCCGAACTGGCTCAGGTGCTCGGTCAGGAACTGGGCGTCCAGCAGGCCCCATCCACCCAATCGCAGCCGCGCCACCAGATGCACCAGGGCGACCTTCGACGCATCGCGCGCCCGGCTGAACATACTCTCGCCGAAGAAGGCGCCGCCCAGGGTCACCCCGTAGAGGCCGCCGACCAGCACGTCGTCCTGCCAGCACTCGATACTGTGGGCGTGCCCGCGCGCGTGAAGCTCCAGATAGAGGCGGCGGATCGGATCATTGATCCAGGTGTCCTCGCGGCCCGGCATGGAGGCCGCGCAGGCGTCCAATATGGCGGCGAAGGCCGTATCGACGCGCACCTGGAAGGGCTCGCCTCGGACGGTGCGGCGCAGGCGTGACGGGATATGGAAGCGATCCAGCGGAATGACGCCCCGCTGGTCAGGCTCGACCAGAAAGACGCGCGGATCGTCACGCGCCTCGGCCATCGGAAAGACGCCGCGAGCGTAGCAGGCCAGCAGCTCCTCGGGTCCGAAGACGCCGTAGGGGCTGCTGGCGCTGAACTCGGGGTCGTCCAAGGCGGGCCTTTAGGCCTTGGCCTTCTGGGCGGCGGCCCACTTCTCCAGCCAGTGGATGTCGTAGTCGCCCGACAGGATATCGGGCTCGGCCAACAGCTTCTGGAACAGGGGGATGGTGGTGTCGACGCCGCCGATGACCATCTCGCCCAGCGAACGCTTGAGGCGGGCCAGGGCTTCCTCGCGGTCGCGGCCGTGAACGATCAGCTTGCCGATCAGGCTGTCGTAGTAGGGCGGGATCGAGTAGCCGGCGTAGATGGCGCTATCCAGGCGCACGCCCAGGCCGCCCGGTGCGTGGAAGTCCGTGATCGTGCCCGGCGACGGGGTGAAGGTCTCGGCGTTTTCGGCGTTGATCCGCACTTCGATGGAGTGACCCTCGAAGTGGATGTCGTCCTGGGTGAAGGACAGCGGCAGGCCGGCGGCGATGCGGATCTGTTCGCGCACCAGATCGACGCCCGTGATCATTTCCGTGACCGGGTGCTCGACCTGCAGGCGGGTGTTCATCTCGATGAAGAAGAACTCGCCGTCTTCCCACAGGAACTCGATGGTGCCGACGCCCAGGTAGCCGATGGCGGCGATGGCCTTGTTGACCGTCTCGCCGATCTTCTTGCGACCTTCGGCCGACAGGGCGGGCGAGGGGGCCTCTTCCAGCACCTTCTGGTGGCGGCGCTGCAGCGAGCAGTCGCGTTCGCCCAGGTGGACGACGTTGCCGTGGCTGTCGGCGATGACCTGGATCTCGATGTGGCGCGGCTTCTGGAGGTAGCGCTCCATGTAGACGGCGCCGTTGCCGAAGGCGGCCTTGGCCTCGGTCTGAGCGGTCTGAACGGCCTCGACCAGGTCGTCGGCGGTCAGGGCGACCTTCATGCCGCGACCGCCGCCGCCGGCGGCGGCCTTGACGATCAGGGGGAAGCCGATGGTCTTGGACGCCGCGATGGCGGCCTCGACGGTTTCGACCTCGCCGTCAGAGCCGGGGACGACGGGAATGCCCGCGTCCATGACCGTCTTCTTGGCGGTGATCTTGTCGCCCATGACCCGGATATGCTCGGGCTTGGGGCCGATGAAGGTCAGGCCGTGGGCCTCGATGATCTCGGCGAAGCGGGCGTTCTCGGACAGGAAGCCATAGCCCGGGTGGATCGCCTGGGCGCCGGTGATTTCCGCCGCAGCGATGATCTGCGGGATGTTCAGATAGGACTTGGCCGCTGGCGCGGGGCCGATGCAGACGCTTTCGTCGGCCAGGCGCACCCACATGGCGCCGCGGTCGGCCTCGGAGTGCACGGCGACGGTGGAGATGCCCATCTCCTTGCACGCCCGGTGGATGCGCAGGGCGATTTCGCCGCGGTTGGCGATCAGGACCTTGGTGAACATGACGGGTCTCAGGCTTCCAGCATAACCAGAGCTTCGCCGAACTCGACCGGCTGGGCGTCGCCGACCAGGATTTCCGACACGACGCCGTCGCGCGGGGCCTGGATCGGGTTCATGGTCTTCATGGCCTCGACGATCAGCAGGGTCTGGCCCTTCTTGACCTTGTCGCCCGGCTTCACGAAGGCGGGAGCCTCCGGCGACGGCTGCAGGTAGGCGGTGCCGACCATCGGCGACTTCACCTCTTCACCCTTGCGGGAGACGAGGGCGGCCGGGTCCGACGGCATCGAGGCCGGGGCGGCGGCGGCCGGAGCGGCGTGGGCGACCGGGGCCGGGGCGGCGGCGTACTGGATCGGGGCGGCGGCGACGGTGACTTCACGAGCGACGCGGATACGCAGTTCGCCGCGCTCGACCTCGATCTCGGTCAAGCCAGTGTCGTTGAGGATGTCGGCCAGGCTGCGGATCAGGCCGGCGTCGATGGCGTCGTTCTTGTGCTTGTCGTCGGACATGGGGGTCTCTTCTACTTGATCTTCTTGCGGCGCGAGGGGGTCAGCCCTGGGCCCCGGCGCGGCGCGCCAGATCCAGAGCGGCCCGGACGGCCAGTTCGTAGCTGCGAGGGCCGAAGCCGGCGATGACGCCGGTCGCGGCCAGGGAAACATAGGAGTGATGTCGGAACGCCTCGCGCGCGGCGGGGTTCGACAGATGGCATTCGACCACGGGGATGCTCAGCGTCTTCAACGCATCCAGAAGGGCTACCGAGGTGTGGGTGAAGGCCGCAGGATTGATGACCAGTGCGCTGGCCTCAAGCCGGGCTTCCTGGATCCAGTCGACCAACTGGCCTTCGTGGTTCGACTGGCGGAACACGACCCGCGCGCCCTCGGCCGCCGCCTCGCACATGGCCTGAACATCGGCCAGGGTCTCGTGGCCATAGATGTCCGGCTCCCGAACCCCGAGAAGGTTCAGGTTGGGCCCGTTCAGGACATGCAGGGTGAGGGTTTCGGGCATTCGCTCGCAAAACAGGCGCGCCGTGTCCGCGCGGAATCGAGCGCGCGTTGTAGCTCAGGTGTGGCGCGCCGCAAAGCGGGTGGTTGAAAAGGTTGACGCTGGGGGAGGTGCGGGGTGTCGAACCGGCTATGGAGGTGCCGCAAAGCGGACCGCTTGAATGTCAGCTAGGGGTGGAGAACAGACATTGGACGGCCAAGCTGAGCCACGCTAGGTGTTACGCTGCATCTAGGGAGACAGCCGATGACGCTTGAGAAGCAGTGCCTCGTATTGGGTGGGCTCGGCGTCTTTGTGGGGGCAGGCGTTCACGTTGCCGCATTGGCTGGTGGGCCGCGGTGGATTGAGTTTGTCGGTGCGCCGTCCTCAGTAGTGCGCTCCGCGATGGAGGGCACTTGGCTAGCTCCTGCTGGGGCGCTCGGGATAGCAGCGCTGCTGACTGTGTGGGGGGTATACGCTTTCTCGGGAGCAGGCTGGATCCGTCCGCTGCCACTGCTCAAAACGGTGTTGGGTGGCGTCGCCCTGATTTTTCTCCTGCGCGGCCTCGTCGTCATCCCGTTTCTTAGCCGGGCTAACTGGGCCTCCCCGATTGAGACCTTCGCGGTTGCTGCATCTGCGTTCGTCTTCGTTTTGGGCGCGGCCTACGCCATAGGATTCTGGGGTGTTTGGCGGTCCCAGAGGGCCAACTCGTTGCTCGGTAATGGGACGAAGCTCGCCTAAGGATCCGCAATGGGTCGCGAAGCGAGGTTTGCACATGGTCCAGACGGGAGGAATGTCCGCAACGGGTCGGTTGCGGTCATAAGGTCCGGGATTTGAAGTCCGACGCGTGAACCCTCATTATCTGCGCCACTTGAATGGGGCTTCGCCTCCCGCCTGCATCCCTTGGAGCGAACAGTTTGCGTATCGAAGTCAACGGCGAGGGGCGGGACACCGCCGCCACGACCATTCTGGGCCTGGTTCAGGAGTTGTCGCTGGACCCCAAGAAGGTGGCGGTCGAGCGCAATCTGGAGATCGTGCCGCGCTCGCTGCACGGCGAGACGGCGCTGGCCGAGGGCGACAGGATCGAGCTGGTGCAGTTCGTGGGCGGCGGCTGACGCCGCCCTATCCACCGCTCATCCCGGCGTCCGCCGGGATGAGCGGGAAGGAAGGGGTAGGCCCATCAAATCCCGCAACGCCGCTTCCCCCCACGGCCCGGCGGCGCTAGGTCAGGGGCATGACCGATACAGCCCCCCGCACCGACAGCTGGACCGTCGCCGGCCGCACCTTCAACTCGCGCCTGATCGTGGGCACCGGCAAGTACCGGGACTACGCCCAGAACGCGGCGGCGGCCGAGGCGTCGGGCGCCGAGATGGTCACCGTGGCGGTGCGCCGGGTGAACCTGACCGATCCGAACCAGCCGGTGCTGACGGACTTCCTCGACCCGAAGAAATACACCTACCTGCCCAATACGGCGGGCTGCTTCACCGGCGAGGACGCGGTGCGGACCTTGCGCCTGGCGCGAGAGGCGGGCGGCTGGACCCTGGTGAAGCTGGAGGTTCTGGCCGACCAGCGCACCCTGTTCCCCGACATGGAAGAAACCCTGCGGTCGCTCAAGTTGCTGACCGCCGAGGGCTTTGAGGTCATGGTCTATTGCACCGACGATCCCGTCTATGCGCGCAAGCTGGAAGACGCGGGCGCCGTGGCCATCATGCCGCTGGGCGCGCCGATCGGCTCGGGTCTGGGCGTGCAGAACCCGATCAACATCCGTCTGATCGTCGAGCAGTCCAAGGTGCCGGTGCTGGTCGATGCCGGCGTTGGCACGGCCTCGGACGCCGCCATCGCCATGGAACTGGGCTGCGACGGCGTGCTGATGAACACCGCCATCGCCGAGGCGCGCGATCCGCTGCTGATGGCCAGCGCCATGAAGCACGCGGTCATCGCTGGGCGGGAATCCTATCTGGCCGGTCGCATGAAGAAGCGGTTCTACGCCGATCCGTCCTCGCCGCTGGCAGGCCTGATCTAGGAACCGCGACTCCATTCCGGGATTCCGGGGCGGCTTGCCCGGCCGTCGTCGGACGCGCACTCTCCCGTCTGCTCTGGGGAGAGGGAAGATGCGTTTCGGATTGATGGCCTGCACGGCCCTGGCGGCCTGGATGATCGGGCCGATGGCGGTGGCGGACGCAACCGCGGACAAGGCCGTGCGCGACCTGCTGGACCAGCCGCAGGTCTGCGGTCCCGGCGGCTCGGCCATCGAGGCCATCCCGGCTGACGACATCGTCATGGTCGAGGGCTTCGGAACCGGCGGCTTCAAGATCGATACGACCAATCCCGAGGCCCAGGCCTGGTTCGACCACGGGGTGCGGCTGCGCTGGGCGTTCGAGCACACCGAATCGGTGCGGGCCTTCCGCAAGGCGCGGGCGCTGGACCCGTCCTGCGGGATGTGCGCCTGGGGCGAAGCCTGGGCCATCGGCCCCAATCTGAACGGCGGCGGTCAGGACAAGGCCTCGATCGAGGCGGCCCGCAAGGCCGCCCGCGACGCCCGTGGTCTGGCCCGCGACGCCACGCCGGTGCAGCGCCAGATGATCGACGCCCTGATCCAGCGCTATTCCGGATCGGAAAAGAGCCGCGCCGACCGCTTCGCCCAGCGCATGGACCGGATCGCGCGCCAGAACCCCGATGACGGGGCCATCGCCAACATCACCGCCGACGCCTGGCTGCTGGCCGCTGACGAATGGTGGGACGACGACGGCAAGGCCGCTGATCCGGCCATCCCGCGCGCCATGGGCCTGCTGGAACAGGCCCTGGCCAAGGCCCCGAACGATCCGGGGGCGATCCACCTCTATATCCACCTGACCGAATGGTCGGACGACCCGCACAAGGCCATTCCCTACGGCGAGAAGCTGGCCCTGCTGGCCCCGGCGGCCAGTCATCTGGTGCATATGCCGTCGCATACCTATTACCGCGTCGGGCGCTATCGGGATGCGATGCAGAGCAACGTCAACGCCGTGGCGCTGGACCGGCGCTATGACGCCCTGGCCAAGCCGCCGGGCGGGGTTCCGGCGATGCGGCTGCACGCCCACAACATCCACTTCGGCATGGGCGGCGCCCTAATGGCCGGGGGCGGCGAGGAGGGCTTGAAGCTCGCCGACTGGTTCCTGACCACCTATCCGAACATCGGCGCCCAGGAGTACTGGCGCCAGATCGTCGCCAACAACGCCTACGCCCTCTATGGCCGCTTCGGCACGCCGGAGCAGGTGGCGGCGCTGAAGGAGCCGCCGGCGACCCATCCCTTGCTGCGGATCAGCTGGCGCTATGCGCGGGGCGAGGCCGCCGCGCGGGCGGGTGACGCCGCCGCCGTGCGCGCCGAGGCGGACGCCATCAAGGCCCTGCGTGAGGCGACAACCTTTGTCGGGCCTATGGCCGAGCAGCGGGCGGTCTTCACCGAACTGTCCCAGCGCATTCTGGAAGGCCGGGCGGCCATGATCGAGGGCAATGCGAGCGCCGCCGTCGCCGCCTTCACCCGCGCCGCGCAAATCCAGGCCATGGACGACGAGGGCGGCGATCCGCCGATCATCTGGTATCCGACGCGTCGCAGTCTGGCGGCGGCCCTGCTGGCCAGCGGCGACGCGGCGGGGGCCAAGGCCAGGATCGAGGAACTGCTGAAGGACTGGCCCAGCGACCCTACAGCTATTTCGTGCTGGCCGAGGCCGAGCGGAAGCTGGGCAACGCAGACGCCGCCGCCGAAGCGACCCGACGCGCCAACGTCGAGTGGATCGGCGGCGAACGGACGCTGGTTGCCGCTTAGCGCTTCGCCGCTTCGATCAGCTTGGCGACCTCGCCGGGGTCGATGCTGGGGCTGGCCTTGCCGTTGACGATGAAAGTCGGCGTGCCTTTCAGGCCAAGGGTCGCGGCCGTGGTGTGGATGTCGGTGACGTGGCGGGTCATTTCGGGCGAGGCGATGGCGGCCTGGGCGCTGGTCATGTCGACGCCGTGCTGGGTCAGGATGCCGTCGATGGCGGCGCGGTCCAGAGCGCGCTCGGTCATCAGGGCGTCGTAGATTTCCAGGTACTTGCCCTGCTGATGCGCGGCCAGGGCGGCGCGGGCGGCGTATTGCGAGTTGGTGTCGCTGCCTCGGTCCAGGATGGGCCAGTCCTTGAAGACGAAGCGGACCTCGGGGTGGGCGGCCATCAGGGCGCGATAGTCGTGGGCCACGGCCTTGCAGCCCGGGCAGCGGAAGTCGAAGAACTCGACCACCGTCACCTTGGCGTCGGCGGGGCCGAAGCTGGGGTCGCGCGCGTCGGGGGCCAGAAGCGTCGGGTTGGCGGCGATCGCGGCGGTGACCGCCTGAGCGTGCAATACGGCCTCTTTTTCCTGATCGGCAGCGATCATTGTGTCGCGCGCGGCCAGAACCTCGTCCAGCACCTGCGGGTTCTGGATCAGATAGGACCGCACCCGTCCGCCGAAGTCGCCGCCGGTCAGATAGGGGGCAGCGGACACGCCCAGCGCCAGAACCGAGACGGCCAGAGCCGCGCCGGCCAAGGTCTTGCCGGACAGCGACGACAGGACGCTGCCTTTCGGGGCGGGCGTCGGGGTCTGGGCCTGGGTCTCGGGGGCATCGGGGCGGGCGTCGTCGGTCATGAAAGTCTCGGCAGCAGTAAGCGGGCGGCGTCAGCCGTTGGGCAGGATGACGCCGCGATTGTTGCGCTGTTCGTTGCGGCGCTCGGCGTCGGTGATGTCTTTTTCCGAGGCGCCCGACGACAGGACGATGTCGGTGGCGCGGCGCCATTCGATGGAGTTGCGGTCCAGCATGTCGCGGGCGCGCATGGCGAACTGGTTGGCCTGTTCCGTGCGGCCCAGGGCGAACCAGTATTCGGCCGAGGCCAGACGCGCCTCGCCCTCCTTGCCCTGGCTTGCGTAGGCTTGGGACAGCAGGCGCCAGCCCAGGGTGTTGTCCTTCTCCAGCGCGATGGCGCGCTTCAACTGATCGACGGCGGCGTCCAGATTGGCGGCGTCATTGGTCTCGATCAGGGCGTGGGCCAGGTTGATGCGCAGCAGGGGCGCGTCCGGTTTCAACTCGACGGCCTTCTGATGGGCGCCGATGGCCTCGGCCGGGCGGCTTTCCTCGAACAGAATCTGGCCCTTCAACTCCCAGAAGTAGGGATTGTCCGGCTGTTCGGTCAGCAGATCGTCGACGGCGCCCAGGGCCTTGTCCGTCTGGCCGTCGCGATACCAGGCGATGGACCGGGCGTAGCGGGCGGGCAGGGAGGTGTCGGACGATGGATAGTCGCGCAGCGTCGCGTTCGGGCTGTCCATGAAGGAGCGGATCTTGGCGACCACCAGCGCGTGCTGGGCCATCCGCTCGGGGCTGTCTTGGTGACCGTAATGGGCGGCGGTCTCGACCGGACGACGCAGGGCCTCGATGCGCTGCGACGACAGGGGGTGGCTGCGGAAATAGGGATAGCGGCGCTGGTCCGAGAAGACTTCCTGCGAGCGGAAGTTCTCGAAGAATTCGACCATGCCCTTGCCGGATTCCCCGGCGCGTTCCAGGGCGCGGGCGCCGGTGATGTCGGCCTCACCCTCCTGACTCTGCATATAGCGCAGGGCGCCTAGGGTGCCGAAATACTGGCTGGAGGCCAGAAGCGCTGCGCCCGCGTCCGGCGCGCCCGCGATCGCGGCCAGAGCGCCGAGCGCCATGGTCATGATCATCGGCTGCATCCCGGCGTTCTGGGCGCCGTCGCGCAGGGTGTGGCGGTTCTTGATGTGCCCCGCCTCGTGGGCGATCACGCCCAGAAGCTGGTTGGGGGTCTTGGTCTGCAGGATCAGGCCGGTGTTCAGGCCCATGATCCGCCCGCGCGTGGCGAAGGCGTTCAGGTCCTGATCATTGACCAGCAGGACCTCGACCTCCGAGGGTTCCAGACCCATGGCCGTGAAGACCGGGTCGGACCATTCGCGGATGATTCCCTCGACCTCGGTGTCGCGGATCAGGCTCTGGGCCGAGGCTGATCCGGCCGCCGCCAGCACCGCCACGGCGGCCGTGGCGGAGACGAGCGAGCGGTAGGCGACACGTAGTGCGACACACTTTGCGACACGGGGAAGCCTGGTCATGGCGTACTCCAGAGCGACAGTCTCCCCCGTGTCTTCAAGCCTAATCGTGTCCGATCAACGGCGCCACCAGCCGCGCTTCGGCTTCTCGGGCGGCGCGACGATCTGGTTGGGATCCTCGGCGATGATGGCGGCCACGTCGACTTCGGGCGTCGGTGCGGGCGTCGATTCGACGACGGAGACCGGCTCGGGCGCGGTTTCAGGCTCAGGAGCCAGAGCCTGCTCGATGGCGGCCTCGACCTTGGCGGCGATCACGGGTTCCACGTCCAGCTGGGCGGGGACCGCGGCCGGTTCGGCCTCGGCTTCAGCGGGCGCTTCGATCACGGCCTCGGCGGCGACGTCGGCGCTGACCTTGCGGCGCACACGGCGACGCTTGGGCGCCTCGACGGCTTCGACCACGGTCTCAGGCGCATTGGCGACGTCTTCCTCGGCGGGAATGATCGTGGCGATCGGCGTGTCCGGCGAGCCGACGGGGGGCAGGCCCTCGTTGACGGCGCGGTCCTCGACCTTGGCCTCGTGGGTCAGGCCGCCGCGATCCCGGCCGCGACCGCGACCGCGACGACGGCGCGAACGGCCGCCTTCACGCTCGGCGCGTTCGCCTTCCGGACGCTCGTCGGCGACGGCCTCGACGTCGCGGGCTTCCGAAGCCTCGATCGGCGCGCGTTCGCTGCGCGGGGCCGGGTTGATCGGGTCGAACCAGACGTAGGGATCGTCCAGCGACGGCGTGCGGCCGCGCACCCAGGTGAAGGCGTCGCGTTCGCCGTCTTCACGCATGCGGCGACCGCCACGACGGCCGCGACGGCGGCGACGGCCGGCCTCGCTGTCGTCGTCCTCGTCGTCGGCGGCGACGACATCAACGGCTTCTTCCGAGCCTTCCTCATCACGGCGACCGCCGCGACGGCGGCGACGGCGGCCGCGGCCGCGGCCTTCGCCGTCGTGATGCTCGGCGCGCTCGCGGGCCTCGTCGTCGTCGGTGTCTTCGCGGTCCAGGTCGGCTTCGTCCTCGTCGTCGCCGCCGATGACTTCCTCGTCCTCGTCTTCGTCCTCGTGGTCGAAGGCGTGGTCGTCATAGCCGTCGTCCAGCTCGGCGGCCGAGATGTGGGTGACGGTCGGGACGAAGTCCTCGTTGGTCGAGGTGCGCTCGATGGCGTGCTCGCCCTGGGCCAGGCTGTCGTCGATCTGGATGACGACGTTCAGGCCGCGCTGTTCCAGCAGACGCTGCAGATAGCTGCGCTTGTGGTTCAGGATGTAGAGGGCGACGGCGGTCGAGACGCGCAGGTTGACCGAACCGGCGCCGTTGCGGCCGGCTTCGATGTCCACGGCGCGCAGAGTGGTCAGGGCGGCGCTTTCCGCCGAGCGGATACGGCCGGCGCCCTGGCAGTGCGGGCAGGCCTCGGTGGCGCCTTCGATCACGCCCAGGCGACGGCGCTGGCGGCTGATCTCCATCAGGCCGAAGCCCGAGATGCGGCCCATCTGGATGCGGGCGCGATCCTTGGCCAGGGCGTCCTTCAGCGCCTTCTCGACGGCGCGGTTGTTCTTGCCTTCATCCATGTCGATGAAGTCGATGACGATCAGGCCGGCAAGGTCGCGCAGACGCAGCTGGCGAGCGGCCTCGACGGCGGCTTCCAGGTTGGTCTTGGTGGCGGTGGCCTCGACATTGCGCTCCTTGGTGGAACGGCCCGAGTTGACGTCGATGGCGACCAGGGCTTCGGTCTGATTGATCACCAGATAGCCGCCCGACTTCAGCGGCACGACCGGCTGGTGGATCTGGGTCAGCACCTCTTCGATGCCGTTGGCGGCGAACAGGGGCTTGGAGCCCTGATAGAGGTGGATCTTCTTGGCCTGCGACGGCATCAGCACGCGCATGAAGTCGCGGGCTTCCTTGAAGCCTTCCAGGCCTTCGACCTGAATGCCGTCGAAGTCCTTGTCGTACATGTCGCGCACGGCGCGGCGAACGAGGTTTTCTTCTTCGTAGATGACAGCCGGGGCGTTCGACTTCAGCGTGGTCTCGCGGATCGTCTCCCACAGACGCAGCAGGTATTCATAGTCGCGCTTGATCTCGGCGCGAGTGCGCTTGGCGCCGGCCGTGCGGATGATCAGGCCCATGCCCTTGGGCACCTTCAGCGCCGAGGCGGCGGCCTTCAGGCGGCGACGGTCGGAGGTGTTGGTGATCTTGCGCGAAATGCCGCCGCCCTTGCCGGTGTTCGGCATGAGGACGCAGTAACGGCCGGCCAGCGACAGCCAGGTGGTCAGGGCCGCGCCCTTGGCGCCGCGCTCATCCTTGACGACCTGCACCAGCAAGATCTGACGGCGCTTGATGACGTCCTGGATCTTGTAGCGACGCATCAGGCGGCGCTTCAGACGTTCCTCGTCGGCCAGGCCGCCTTCGGACTCGTCGTCGCCTTCACGGCCCAGATCGTCGTGATCGTCGTCGTCCGAGTTCGCTTCGGCCATGATGGCTTCGCGGTCGGCGACCGGGATCTGGTAGTAGTCCGGGTGGATTTCGTTGAAGGCCAGGAAGCCGTGACGATTGCCGCCGTACTCGATGAACGCAGCCTGGAGGCTGGGCTCTACGCGGGTGACCTTGGCGAGATAGATGTTGCCGCGAAGCTGGCGGCGGGCCGTGGATTCGAAATCGAATTCCTCAACCTGGCGTCCGTCCACGATGGCGACGCGGGTTTCTTCCGCGTGCGCCGCATCGATCAGCATTGTCTTTGACATTAAAAGTCTCTCTCTGGCGCGCCAGGCCGGGCCCTGCGGATACATCCGCGGACAAGGGGGCGGCTCGCCGAATGGAAATGGGGGCCAAGGCGCGCGTCATCCCCTCGCGGTAAGCGAGAGCGGCATCAAACTGCCGGTCGGGAGCGCAGGCGGGTCGGCCCATGAGGTTCTGTCGGTCCTGGATCCGAACGCGCCGTTCAAGGCCGCGTCCCGGACCCGTTCGTCAGATCGTCGGCCAGGCCGGGCGATCCTCGGAATGAGGTGAAAGTCAGCGTTGCGAGGAGGGCGCGCCCGCCCTGCGGAAACATGCAGAGGGCGCGATCGTTCGCGAACGGATCACACCATAGGCCTAACTTGTGGAAAATAAAAGAACCGCCGCCGTTACAGGTCTTAACGAAATCCTTAGCACGTTTGCTCACCCTGTCGGCTGAACCAGAAGGGTGAAGTCCGTCCATGTATGGCCGGTGGCGTGACAATCTGGCCCGTTGGGGCGTGCGTGAATGGGCGATGACGGGCCTGGCCCTCGTCGTGATTTGCGCCGTCGTGCTGACGGCTGGGCGCGGCCTGGCGTTTGGCTCGGACAGTGAAATCAAGGCCGTCCGTTTCGGCGGAGACGCCCAGCGCACCCGCATCGTTCTGGATCTGGGCAAGAACACGCGCGGTCAGGTGATCGAGGACGGATCGACTGGCCGGGTCGTCGTGTCCATGTCGGGGATCACGCCGGGGCGCGGACTGGACGGGAACGGCTCAGGCCTGGTGCGCAGCTATGAAGTCAGCGCGACCGGCGGTGCGACGCGCGTGCGTCTGGACCTGGCGCGCGGCGCCGAAATCGAGCGCCGCTTCCTGCTGCCGCCGGGCGACGGGGCTCAAAACTATCGCTACGTCATTGATCTGAAGGCCACAGGCGCCGCCGCGTTGATCCCCGCCGCGCCGCCGCGCCGCGAACAGGCGCGCGCCGAAAAGCCCCTGATCGTCATCGACGCCGGTCACGGCGGCCGCGATCCGGGCGCTCAGGGCGTTCACGCCCAGGAAAAGGCCGTCACCCTGTCCGCCGCGCGCGAGCTGAAGGCCGCGCTGGAGCGCACCGGCCGCTATCGCGTGCGCCTGACCCGTGACGGCGACGTCTATGTCGTTCACGGCCGCCGGGTGCAGATCGCGCGCGACGCGGGCGCCGACCTGTTCATTTCCCTGCACGCCGACGCCGGGACCGACCCGGCCCTGCGCGGCGCCAGCGTCTATACCCTGTCGGAGCAGGGCGCGGGCCGGGCGGTGCGCGAGTTCACGCGCGGAGACGACTGGCAGCGCGATCTGCGCTTGCCGGGCCGTGACCCCTCGGTCGACCGCATCCTGCTGGACATGACCCAGCGCGCCACCCAGAACCGTTCGGCTCAGTTCGCGCGGGTGCTGCTGACGCATCTGGAAGGCGGAGATCATCCGCTCCTGCGCCGCAGCCACCGCGACGCGGGTCTGGCCGTGCTGCTGGCGCCCGACGTTCCGGCCATCCTGTTCGAGATGGGCTTCATCACCAATCCGGAGGACGAGCGCGTCCTGACCGACGAACGGGCGCGTCGCCGCCTGATGCGTTCGGTCGCCGAGGGTATCGACCGCTACTTCCGCGAACCCTCGGCGCCGGTCATGGTGGCCGGCGAGGTCGCCGGCGGCGGCTGATCTACTCCTCCAGCGCCAGCTTGGCGCGGTGGAAGATCTCCTCGAACATCTGCGGCGTCAGCCGGCCCGTGTTCGTGTTCAGCCGCGAGCAGTGATAGCTGTTGATGATCGTATAGCCGCCGACCTTGCCCTCGACGCCGTGTCCGGCGGGGATGGCCGTGCCGGGATAGCCGAGCGTTCGCAGGATGCTGCGGCGCGACACGTCGCCCAAGGTGACGATCACCTTCAACCGGGGCAGGGCGGCCAGACGGTCGACCAGGAAGGGACGGCAGGTGTTCTCCTCTTCGCCCGTCGGCTTGTTCAGCGGCGGGGCGCAGCGCACGGCGTTGGTGATCATGCAGTCGACCAGCGTCAGGTCGTCGTTTCCATCGGGATCGTAGCCGCCCTGGGCGAAGCCGGTCTTCCTCAGGGTGTCGTAGAGCAGCCATCCGGCGTGGTCGCCGGTGAAGGGGCGGCCGGTCCGGTTGGCTCCTGTGCGACCCGGCGCGAGCCCTGCGATCAGCAGCCGCGCATTGGGATCGCCGAAGGACGGCGCAGGACCGTTCCACCAGTCGGGGTTCTGGCGGATGTTTTCCTGCCGATAGGCGACCAGGCGTGGGCACAGGGGGCAGTCGCGCGGCGGCTCGGGGTTCAGGGCGCGGGTCATGTGCGGTCCTCCCGGTCGAAGGTGCGGGCCGTGGCCTGAGGAGTGGCGCTCTTGGGTTTGCTGAAGTGGGGCGCGACATCGGCCAGGTCGATGAAGGCGTCGGCCTGACGGCGCAGTTCGTCAGCGATCTGAGGCGGCTGGGTCCGGGTGGTCGAGACCACGGTGACGCGCACGCCTTTGGCCTGAATCGCCTGCACCAGTCGGCGGAAATCGCCGTCGCCCGAGAACAGGATCATGTGGTCCAGGCGCGGCGCCAGCTCCAGCATATCGACCGCGATCTCGATATCCATATTGCCCTTGATGCGCGAATGGCCCTGGGCGTCGGTGAAGCGCTTGACCGGCTTGGTCACCACCGTGAAGCCGTTGTAGTCGAGCCAGTCGACCAGCGGCCGGATCGGCGAGAACTCTTCGCCCTCGACCACTGCCGTGTAATAATAGGCGCGCACCAGCTGGCTCTTCTGGCCGAACCAGTCGGACAGCTTTCTGAAGTCGAGATCGACATTGAGCGCCTTGGCCGCCGAGTAGAGGTTGGCGCCGTCGATGAACAAGGCGATGCGGTCGCCCGTGTGGCCAGTCATGAATATGAGTCCGTGGAAATGGTCGAGAATATAAGCGTCCCGACCGAAATCCCCGAGGGCGACCTCGATCTGGACGGCGCAGTCATCGTCGCCCTGGGCTGCAATGACAAGGGCGTCTGGGCCTCTTGCGAAGAGTCGCTGGAAGCCGCCCTGGCGCGCTTCCGGGCCGAGGGCGTCGATGTTCTGGCCCGCTCGTCCTGGTGGTCGTCGAAGGCCTGGCCCGATCCGACCGACCCGCCCTTCCTGAACGGGGTGGTGATCGTGCGGACCGCGCACGATCCCGGAACCCTGATGAGCAAGCTGGCCCGGATCGAGGACGTGTTCGGCCGCCGCCGCAGCGTCCGCAACGCGCCGCGCACCCTGGATCTGGACCTGATCGCCTATGGGCGGCTGAGCGGTGATCTGGAGGGGCTGATTCTGCCGCACCCGCGCGCGGCCGAGCGGCTGTTCGTCATGGGGCCGCTGGCCGAGATCGCGCCGGACTGGAGGCATCCCGTCGTCGGGGGAAGCGCGGCCGCCCTTGCCGCCGCCTGCTCCGTCGGGTTAGACGCGCGTCCTGTTCCGGCGAAAGCGCGCGCCTGAGGCCCCATTCTGGCCTTCGCGGCGTTGCACAATCACGTCTAACCCTATATTTTGTGCGGTTCTCCCTGCCGCCAGAGGAAATTCATGGCCCGCGTCACTGTCGAAGACTGCATCGAGAAGGTGCCGAACCGCTTTGGTCTGGTTCTGCTGGCCGGCCACCGCGCCCGCAACATCGCCAACGGCGCCGCGCTGACGCTCGATCGCGACAACGACAAGAACCCGGTCGTGGCCCTGCGCGAAATCGCCGACGACACCGTCGTGCCGGAAGAGCTGCGCGAGAACATCATCACCACGCTGCAACGCGTCGATGAGCGCACGGAAGCTGAGGACGAAGCCGAAGTCGTGGCGCTGCTGGCCGAGCCGCAGCACATGAACATGGCTGAGGCCGAACTGATCCGCGCCCTGCAAAGCGACCGGGACGGCGGCCAGGAGGAACGCTACTGACGGCTGAGCCAGTCAACGGCGTCACTATCCTTCCGGCGCGGTCCCCCGCGGACCCGTCGCCGGACCAAGTCGCGAATCAGATAGACCAGTCGGCGTCGCTCCTCACCGGGGCGGCGCCGTTGTCGTCTGAAGCACCCTCCCAGTCCGAGTCCCAAGTGCCTGAAGCCAAGCGCGCGCCGATCATGCGCCAGTTCGAATTGATCGAGGCGGTCAAGGCCTATGACCCGACCGCCGACGAGGCGCTGCTGAACCGCGCCTATGTCTATGCGATGAAGATGCACGGCTCGCAGCTGCGGGCGTCGGGCGATCCCTATTTCGCGCACCCGATCCAGGTCGCGGGCATCCTGACCGACTACAAGCTGGACACAGCGACCATCGTCACGGCCCTGCTGCACGACGTGGTCGAGGACACCTCGGCCACCCGTGACGACATCGCCGCCATGTTCGGCGAAGAGGTCGCCGTCCTGGTCGAGGGCGTGACCAAACTGTCGCGGCTGGAGCTTCAGGCCGAGCACACGCGCCAGGCCGAGAACCTGCGCAAATTCATCCTGGCCATCTCCAAGGACGTGCGGGTCCTGTTGGTCAAGCTGGCCGACCGCCTGCACAATATGCGCACCCTCCAGTATGTGAAGCCGGAGAAGCGCGAGCGCATCAGCCGCGAAACGCTGGAAGTCTATGCGCCCCTGGGCCGCTCCATCGGCATCCACTCCATCGCCTCCGAACTGGAGGAACTGGCGTTCGAGCATCTGAACGCCACCGCGCGCGTCGCTATTCAGCGCCGTCTGGAGGCGCTGAAGCTGGAGCACGGCCGCGCCATCGAGGGCGTGTCGCGCGAGATCGAACTGGTTCTGAGCGAGGCGGGCGTCCGCGCCCATGTGAGGGGCCGCGAGAAAACTCCCTATTCGATCTGGCGCAAGCTGCAGCGCAAATCGGTCGGCTTCTCGTCCCTGTCCGACATCTACGGCTTCCGGGTGATCGTCGAGGCCGAGGACGACTGCTATCGCGCCCTGGGCGTCATCCACCGCGCCTGGCCGATGGTGCCGGAGCGGTTCAAGGACTTCATCTCGACGCCCAAGTCGAACAACTATCGCTCGCTGCACACCACGGTCGTCGGCCCCGGCGGCCTGCGCATCGAGATGCAGATCCGCACCGAGATCATGGACCGCGTGGCCGAGGACGGGGTGGCGGCCCACTGGGCTTACAAGAACCATTCCTATGGCTTCGACCGCGAGGCGATGGAGGCGGACGGCGGGCGCGACCCGCTGCTGAACCTGCGCCATCTGGTTCAGGTCATTGAGCACGGCGAGGGCGGCGAGGATTGGGTCGAGCACGCCAAGCTCGAAATGTATCTGGATCAGGTCTTCGTCTTCACGCCCAAGGGCGCGCTGATCACCTTGCCGCGCGGCGGCATGGCGCTGGACTTCGCCTATGCAGTCCACACCGAGGTCGGCGACACGGCGGTGGGCGTCAAGATCAACGGCGAACTGAAGCCGATGCGCACGGCGCTGCAGAACGGCGACGTGGTCGAGATCATCCGCGGGACCAAGCGCGAGGTGCCGACGGACTGGCGCAGTCTGACCGTCACCGGCCGGGCGCGCTCGGCCATTCGCCGCCACATCCGCACATCCGAACGCGACGAGTTCGTGCGTCTGGGCAAGGCGACGCTGGAGCAGACGTTGGAGCGAGCGGGCAAGTCGCTGGCCGCCGTCACGTTGAAGACAGTGCTGGAAACCCACGCCATCGCCTCGGAAGACGACCTGTTCGACGCCATCGGGCGGGGGCGTCTGGCCGCGACCAAGGTGGCCGAGACCATCTTCCCGGCGCTGAAGGGCCAGTTGAAGGCAGGGCCGGAGCGCAAACGGATCGGCAACGAACAGGCGCGCCTGTTCGTGCGCGGCAGCGGCCTGACGCCGGGCGTCAGCATCCATTTCGGCTCCTGCTGCAGCCCTGTGCCGGGCGACCGCATCGTCGGCATTCTGGAACCCGACAAGGGGCTGACGGTCCACACCATCGACTGTCAGACCCTGGCTGACTTCGCCGACGACGACTCGGTCTGGCAGGACCTTCAATGGACGCCGCAGGCGGAACAGGACGCAGTGGCCTCGGCCCGTCTGCGCGCCACGATCCGCAATGCGCCCGGCGTGCTGGGCCAGGTGGCGACCATCATCGGCGAGGCCGGCGGCAATATCCTGAACCTGTCGATGGCCCATCGTCAGCAGGACTTCTTCGACGTCGACATCGACGTGGAGGTCGAGGATGCCCGCCACGCGACCATGATCATCGCCGCCCTGCGCGCCAATCCGTCCGTCGACACCGTGGATCGAGCGCGCGGCTGATCTCTGCGCGCGTTTGAATGAAGGCCGAAATGACGCCCAAACAGCAAGAAGTCGCCAACGCCGCCCAGCTGGCGTCGCCCTCCTATCGTCTGGCCGCGCTGGATCAGGACTTCCTGCTGGGCGAGTCGATGCGCGGCGTGCGTTTCCAGATGGAATACCAGAAAGCCGAGGAAGAGCTGAAGGCCTGGGGCGTCCGCTCGACCATCGTGGTGTTCGGCAGCGCCCGCGTCGGCGTGAACGGCGACGGGCGGCACGCCTACTGGTACGAACAGGCACGCCAGTTCGGCCGCATCGCCTCGGAGCGGGGCGGGGCCTTCCGCGGGGCGCCGGGCGAGGTGCGCGACAACGTCATCGCCACCGGCGGCGGGCCGGGCATCATGCAGGCCGCCAACCAGGGCGCGCATGAAGCGGGCGCGCCCTCGATCGGCTTCAACGTCACCTTGCCGCATGAACAGGTTCCGAACCCCTGGTCGACGCCGGAGCTGACCTTCCAGTTCCACTACTTCGCCATGCGCAAGATGCACCTGGCCATGCGGGCCAATGGTCTGGTGGTCTTCCCCGGCGGCTTCGGCACGCTGGACGAGCTGTTCGAGATCCTGACCCTGCGTCAGACCGACAAGGCGCCGCCGATCCCCATCGTCCTGTTCGACGAGGCCTATTGGCGCTCGGTGATCAATTTCGACACCCTGATCGAGCACGGCATGGTCAAGGCCTCGGACATGGCGCTGTTCTCGTTCGCCGACGACGCCGAAACCGTCTGGACTAGGCTGCTGGAAGGCGGCGTCAAGCCTAACTGCGATCTGACCTAGATCGGTCGCTTGAGGGGGAGAGGCGCAGGGTCTAAGGGACGCTCTCATGAACACTGAAGACGTCCTCAACGAATTCCGCGACGCCGGCGCCCTGCGCGAAGGCCATTTTGTCCTGTCGTCCGGCCTGCACAGCCCGGTCTTCCTGCAGAAGAACCTGGTCTTCATGGACACGCGCCGCTGCGAGCGCCTGTGCAAGGCCCTGGCCGAGAAGATCGTGGCCACGGTTGGTCCGGTCGACGTGGCCATCTCGCCCGCCGTCGGCGGCATCATTCCCGGCTATGAGACAGCGCGGCACCTGAACGTGCGCTCGCTCTACGTCGAGCGCGAAGGCGGCGAGTTCAAGCTGCGTCGCGGCTTCACCGTCGAGCCGGGCGAGAAAGTCGTCATGGTCGAGGACATTGTCACCACGGGGCTTTCTTCGCGCGAATGCATCGCCGCCATCCAGAAGGCCGGGGGCGAGGTGGTCGCCGCCGCCTGCATCGTTGACCGCTCGGGTGGACGCGCTGACGTGGGCGTGCCGCTGATCGCCCTGGCGACGCTGGACGTCCCGGCCTACCCGGCCGACGCCCTGCCGCCCCAACTGGCCGCCCTGCCGGTCGAGGATCCGGGCAGTCGCCGGCTGTCCAAGTAAGAAGAGGGAACGGGATGAAGCGCGAGCGGGTTCGTCTGGGCGTCAACATCGACCACGTCGCCACGGTTCGTAACGCGCGCGGCGGCGCTCATCCCGATCCGGCCCGCGCGGCCGAGGCGGCGCTGGCGGCGGGGGCGGACGGCATCACCGCCCACCTGCGCGAGGATCGCCGCCACATCACCGACGCCGACATCGACGTGCTGACGGCCCTGTGCCGTCGCGCGGGCAAGCCGCTGAACTTCGAGATGGCGGTGACGGAAGAGATGCTGGCCATCGCCCTGCGCCATCGTCCGCACGCCGCCTGTCTGGTGCCGGAGCGGCGCGAGGAGGTCACGACCGAGGGCGGTCTGGCCGTCGCCGGTCACGAGGCGCGCATCGCCCCGGTGGTGAAGGCCCTGTCCGACGCCGGCATCCGCGTCAGCCTGTTCATCGAGCCGTCCGAAGCCCAGGTCGAGGCCGCAGCCGCCGTGGGGGCGCAGGTGGTCGAGTTCCACACTGGCCGCTATTGCCACCTGACCGATCCGGCCGAGCGCGCCTTCGAGTTGGACCGTCTGGCCGCCGCCGCCGCCCAGGCCGACATTCTGGGGCTGGAGGTCCACGCCGGGCATGGCCTCGACTACGCCACCGCCAGCGTGGTTCTGGCCATTCCCGAGATCAAGGAACTGAACATCGGCCATTTCCTGATCGGGGAGGCGGTCTTCGTCGGTCTGGACGCCGCCATCCGCCGGATGCGGACGGCGATGAACGAAGCGACCAGCGGAGTGAACCGGTGATCATCGGCATCGGCGCCGATATGTCGGACATCCGGCGCATCGAGGCGTCGCTGGCCCGCTTCGGCGACCGGTTCAAGAACCGCGTCTTCACCGAGATCGAGCGCACCCGTTCGGACCGCAAGCCGGACCCGGCGTGGAGCTACGCCAAACGGTTCGCGGCCAAGGAGGCCTGCGCCAAGGCGCTGGGCACCGGGATGCGGTCCGACGTCTATTGGCGCGACATGGGGGTGGTGAATCTGAAGTCGGGTCAGCCGACCCTGGCCCTGACCGGCCACGCCGCCGAGCACCTGGCGCGGCTGACCCCGCCGGGTCATGAGCCGCGCATCCACCTGACCCTCAGCGACGAACACCCGTATGCTCTCGCTTTCGTGGTGATCGAAGCCTTGCCCGTGGCGTAATCAGCCTTTACGCCTCAGGCTTCCAACCCCGCGTTCGGCGGGGGATTCGAGCAGACCATGAGCGACGACCCCAAGGCGAACGGCGGCGCCGGCAATCCAGCCATCGACCCGACCGAGCCGCGACCGATCTGGAGCGACGACGGCGACGCCCCCTTCGATCTGGGCGACGATCCCGAAGCCCTCGACAGCGACAAACCGATCTACGCCACGCCGCGTCCCAAGAAAGCCAAACGTGTGAAAAAAGAGAAGTCCGCGAGCAACGAGACGGTCGAGATCATCAAGACCGTCGTCTTCGCCCTGTTGATCGCCTTCGTGCTGCGGGTGCTGCTGTTCCAGCCCTTCACCATCCCGTCGGCCTCGATGGAGCCGAACCTCTATGAGGGCGACTATATCGTCGTGTCGAAGTGGTCCTACGGCTATTCGAAGCACTCGATCCCGTGGAGCCCGCCGCTGTTCGACGGCCGCATCCTGGGCAAGGATCCGACGCGCGGCGACATCGTCGTGTTCAAGCTGCCGCGCGACAACAAGACCGACTACATCAAGCGCGTGATCGGCCTGCCGGGCGACAAGGTGCAGATGATCGCCAACAAGCTCTACATCAACGGCGCGCCGGTGAAGGACGTGGCGGTCAGCCGCGCCGAACTGGCGGACGTCTTCGGTCCGCGTCCGGTGACCCAGGTCCGCGAGACCCTGCCCAACGGCAAGAGCTTCATGACCCAGGACTACGGTCCCGGCGGCGATCTGGACGACACCCCGGTTTATGAAGTGCCGGCCGGCTTCTTCTTCATGATGGGCGACAACCGCGACAACTCGATCGACAGCCGCGTCGAGATGTCGGCCGGCGTGGGCATGGTCCCGGCCGAGAACCTGGTCGGCAAGGCCGAGATCATCATGTTCTCCTGGTCGCCGGGTGCTTCGCTGTTCAACCCGGTCAGCTGGTTCGCCAACCTGCGTCCCAGCCGGTTCTTCAAGATTCTGGACTGATGGCGAACCTACGGGCCGAGGCCGTCGCCGCGCTCAGGCTTCGGCTGGGCCATGATTTCGCCGATCCGACCTTGCTGGAGCGGGCCCTGACCCACGCCAGCGTGGGCGAGGGCGGGGGACAGGCCGACGGCCGCACCATCGCCGACAACGAGCGGCTGGAGTTCCTGGGCGACCGGGTGCTGGGGCTGCTGGTCGCCGACCGCCTGACGCGCGACTTCCCCTCGGCGGACGAAGGCCAGTTGTCGGCGCGCCTTCACGCCCTGGTGGACAAGGCCGCTTGCGCCCGCGTCGGCGAACGGCTGGGCGTCGGCGCCGCCCTGCGCCTGTCGGCTGGCGAGACCAAGACGGGCGGCCGCAGAAAGGCCGGAGTCATCGCCGATGCTGTCGAGGCTATTCTGGCGGCTGTCTATCGCGACGGCGGCCTGACGGCGGCCAGGGCCATGTTCGATCTCGCCTGGGCCGAGGAGTTCGCATCTCCGCCGGCCGCAGCCGTGACCAATCCCAAGTCCGCTCTGCAGGAGTGGGCCCAAGCCCAAGGGCGTCCGCTGCCGACCTATCGGGTGGTGGAACGCACCGGATCAGATCATGCTCCGACCTTCGTGGTCGAGGCGACGGTGGTCGGCTTCGACCGCGTGAAACAAACAGGACGTTCGCGTCAGGAGGCGGAAAAAGCCGCCGCCACGGCGCTGTTGAAACGAGAAGGCGTAATTTGACCGAGACCCTCAACCCGAACCAGCGCGCGGGCTTCGCCGCCATCATTGGCGCGCCCAACGCCGGCAAGTCGACGCTGGTGAACCGGCTGACGGGATCCAAGGTCTCGATCGTGACCCAGAAGGTCCAGACCACGCGCTTCCCCGTGCGCGGCATCGCCATCGAGGGCGACGCCCAGATCGTTCTGGTCGACACGCCCGGCATCTTTACGCCGCGCCGCCGTCTGGACCGCGCCATGGTCGCCTCGGCCTGGGGCGGGGCGCAGGACGCCGACGTGGTGCTGCACCTGATCGACGCGCCTTCGCATATCGCGTCGGAAGGCCGTGACGGCACCCCCGCTGACCGCAAGTCCGCCGAGGACACGGAAACCATCATCGCCAACCTGAAGGCGACGGGGACCAAGGTCATCTTGGGTCTGAACAAGATCGACGGGATGCGCCGCGACACCCTGCTGGCCCTGTCGCACCGTCTGTTCGAAACCGGCGTCTATGAAGAGGTCTATATGATCTCGGCCCTCAGCGGCGACGGCGTGGACGACCTGAAGAAGCGTCTGGCCCGCTCCATGCCCGAGGGGCCATGGCTCTATCCCGAGGATCAGTCGGCCGACGTGCCGGTCCGGGTCCTGGCCGCCGAGATCACGCGCGAGAAGGTCTATCTGCGCGTCCACGAGGAACTGCCCTATTCGGCGGCGGTCGAGACGACCGCTTTCGAGGAAAAGGCCGATGGCTCGGCTCGCATCGAGCAGACCATCTATGTCGAGCGCGAAAGCCAGCGCCCCATCGTTCTGGGCAAGGGCGGCCAGACCCTGAAATGGATCGGCCAGAAGTCGCGCGAGGAGCTGATCGAGCTGCTCGACCGTCCCGTTCACCTGTTCCTGACCGTCAAGGTCGACCCTAAATGGCAGGACAGCCGCGCCCTGTACGCCCAGTTCGGGCTGGAGTTCGACGTCTAGGATCGTAGTTCAGTATCGTGTTTGTAGTTCCCAAGTCCGCAGGCGGGCGGCCCTGGTTCCTCGGATCCCTGGCCGCGGTCGCCCTGGTTTCCGCCGGCGCCGGCGCCTGGATCGTCCACGCCATCGCGCCTGAGACCCAGGCGGCGACGGCGACCAAGGCCAAGCTGCCGGAACGACCGCCGGTCGAGGTGGTCGAGGCCCTGCCGCAACTGAAGACGCGGCTGGATTATCTGGCCGAGCGCAAGCAGTTCATGGGCGCAATCCTGGTGGCCAGGGGCGATCAGGTCCTGTTCCGTCAGGTCTATGGCAAGGCGAATTACGAGAACGACCAACCGCTGAAGCTGGACACCCGTTTCCGTCTGGCCTCGGTGTCGAAACAGTTCACCGCCGCCGCGATCCTGAAGCTCCAGGACGAAGGCAAGCTTTCGGTTGAAGATCCGGTCTGCAAATGGATCCAGCCGTGCCCGGATGCGTGGAAGCCTTTGCGTATCCACCACCTGCTGTCGCACACCTCAGGCATCCCCGACCTGATGGCCCAGTCCGAGTGGGGCCGTATCCGCGTCACCCCGCGCACGCCGCAGGAGCTGACCGAGACCTCGGCCCGCTATGGACTGCAGTTCCAGCCGGGCACCAAAATTCGCTACGACAACGCCGCCTATAATCTGGCGGCCGAGATCGTCAGCAAGGCCAGCGGCAAGCCGTTCGAGACCTATCTGAACGACGCCATCCTGAAGCCGCTGGGCTTGAAGGACACGGGATCGGACGCTCACGCCGACGCGCAGGGCCTGGCCATGGGTTACGCCAACTTCCCCGGCGGTCTGGCGGCCCAACCGATCGCCAACGTCAGCGTCGTCTTCGGCGCCGGCGCCCTGTATTCGACGCTGGACGACATGCTGGTGTGGAACCGGGCCCTGCATAAGGGCCACGTCCTCAGCGACGCCTCCTACGCCCAGATGATCGCCGATCACGCCCCGGCGAACACGCCCAAGGAACGGGGCCGTGCGCACCGAGCCTATGGCTACGGCATCTACGTCAACAGCCTGGGCGAGCAGGTGAGGCCCGCTTTCGACGACAAGCAGATATATCACACGGGCAGCTGGGCCGGGTTCCGCAACCTGGTGCTGTATCAGCCGGACGCCGACGTGACCGTGGTGGTCCTGTCCAACAACTACCACCAGCGCGACCTGGTCTTCATGCTGAGCCAGCAGGCCATGGCCGAGGCCTTGGGGCGCGAGTTCCCGACTGGGATGAACCGCTAAGAACGTCCTCTGCTTTTCTCCCCACTTGTGGGGAGGGGGACCACGAAGTGGTGGGGGCGGCGCAGACGTCTGACGTCGAATCGCCCCCTTTGTCACGTCGCCTCCGGCTCCGCGCCACCTCCCATGGAATGGGGAGGAAAGCTTCAGACCTTCATCGACCCCGTTTCGATAAACCGTTGGTGCCAGGACAGGGCCTCGGTCAGCAGATGCGGCGATTGCAGGCCGTAGGAGCCCTTCAGCGCGCGGGCGTAATAGTCGCTCAGCGCGTCGCGGTAATCGGGGTGGGCGCAGTTGGCGATGATGACCTGGGCGCGCTGCTTGGGCGACAGGCCGCGCAGATCGGCAAGGCCCTGTTCGGTGACGATGACCTGCACGTCCTGGGTGATGTGGTCGACGTGGCTGGCCATGGGGACGATGGCCGAGATCTTGCCGCCCTTGGCCGTCGAGGGCGTGACGAAGCAGGAGATGTAGGCGTTGCGCGCAAAGTCGCCCGAGCCGCCGATGCCGTTCTGGATGCGCGAGCCCATGACGTGGGTCGAGTTGACGTTGCCGTAGATGTCGGCCTCGATCAGACCGTTCATGGCGATGCAGCCCAGGCGACGGATGATCTCCGGGTGGTTCGAGATCTCCTGCGGACGCAGGATGATCTTGCCGCGGAACTGGTCCATGCGGCTGTTCAGGTCGGCGGCGGCCTCGGGGCTCAGCGAGAAGGCGGTGGCCGAGGCGACGGTCAGCTTGCCGCTGTCCAGCAGGTCCAGCATCCCGTCCTGCAGCACCTCGGTATAGGCGGTCAGGTTCTCGAACGGGCTGTCCTGCAGGCCCGCCAGCACGGCGTTGGCGACATTGCCCACGCCTGACTGCAGCGGCAGCAGATGGGCGGGCAGGCGGCCCAGCTTCACCTCTTGCTGCAGGAACTCGATCAGATGCCCGGCGATGGCCGTGGCGCTGGCGTCCGGCGCGGCGAAGGGCAGGTTGCGGTCGGGGCTGTCGGTCTCGACGATGGCGGCGATCTTGGACGGATCGACGCGGAAGACCGTCTCGCCGATCAGGTCGGTCGGCTTGGTCAGCGGGATCGGCACGCGGGCGGGCGGCAGGGCCGTGCCGTAGTAGATGTCGTGCATCCCCTCCAGCGCCGGATTCTGCCAGCTGTTGACCTCCAGGATGATGCGGTCGGCGCGGTCCAGCCAGGTCTTGTTGTTGCCAATGGAGGACGAGGGGATCAGCGCGCCGTCCTCGCGGATGCCCGACACCTCGACCACCGCCGTCTCCAGCGGGCCGAGGAAGCCCTGCCAGGCGACCGGCGCCACCTGCGACAGGTGCATGTCGAGATATTCCATCTCGCCCTTGTTGATCTTCTCGCGGGCGATGGGGTCGGAGTTGTAGGGCAGGCGGAACTCGATGCCGTCCGCCTTGGCCAGGGCGCCGTCCAGTTCCGGCCCGGTCGAGGCGCCGGTCCAGACCTTCAGCTTGAAGGGGTTGCCCGCCGCGTGCTCAGCCTCGATCCGGTCGGCCAGGGCCATCGGCACGACCTTGGGATAGCCCGATCCGGTGAAGCCGCTCATGCCCACGGTCGAGTTGGCCGGGATCAGGGCGGCGGCGTCCTGGGCGGACATGATCTTCGACTGCAGGGCGGCGTTGCGGACGCGGGACATCGGAAACCTGACGACTGCGGCCCTTGAGGGCTCGGGGAGTGAGGCGGACATAGGCGCCGCATCATCCTGATTCCAATACGGCTTTGGTCGTAGCGACGCGCAATCACAAGGTCGTCAGCCGCCGGGTTTCCAGTCAGCCGCCGGGTTGGTGTTGACGATCCACGGGATGCCGAACCTGTCGGTCAGGGTGCCGAAGCCGGGGGACCAGAAGGTTTCGGCGAAGGCCATGCCGACCTTGCCGCCCTCGGACAGAGCGTCGAACACCCGGCGACCCTCGGCGACATCGTCGGTGTGATAGGAAACATCGAAGCCGTTCTTGGGCTTGTCGATGTTCGGGTCGAACTCGGGCGGCATGTCGGCGCCCATGATCGCCTGATCCCCGACCTCCAGCCAGCCGTGCATCAGCCAGTCCTTGTATTTGGGATCGACCTGCATGTCGGGTGGGCCGTCGCCGAAGGGAAAGGCGGCGGTGACCTTGCCGCCCAGCACGCGGGCGTAGAACTCCAGCGCCTCGCGGCACTGGCCCTGAAAGCTGAGACTGGTGACGATCTTCATGGTGGCTCTCCTGTGACCGGGTTGGAGGTCTGAACGCACGGGGCGGACGTCGTTTCCCTTCTCCCCTTGCGGGAGAAGGTGGCAGGCGAAGCCTGACGGATGAGGGGTGCTTGGAAGTTGACTGACGGCTTCCATTCTAGCGTCACGCTGACACCCCTCATCCGGCCCTGACGGGCCACCTTCTCCCTCAAGGGGAGAAGGAAAGGCGGCGCTTCCCCCGTTGGAGGAACAGGACTAGAACAAAGCCATGATCACCGCCGCCCTGATGATGCTCCAACTGTCCGCCGCCCCGGTTCAGGCCGCGCCTGCGCCCGAGGCTGAAATAGCGCCGGTGAACCGCGTGCTGGACGCCATGCACGCGGCCGCCTCGGCGGCCGACGGCGAGGCCTATTTCGCGACCTTTACGCCCGACGGGCGCTTCATCGGCACGGATGCGACCGAGCGGTGGACCCTGCCTGAGTTCCGCGCCTACGCCATGCCCTACTTCTCGCAGGGCAAGGGCTGGACCTATCGTCCGGTGATGCGGACCGTGACCATCGCGCCGATCGAGTGCCGCTGCGTCGCCTGGTTCGACGAGGTGCTGGACAATGATGCCTATGGGACCACGCGCGGTTCGGGCGTGCTGCGGCTGACCGACGACGGCTGGAAGATCGAGCAGTACGTCCTCAGCTTCGCCGTGCCGAACGACAAGGCGCGCGCCGTCGTCGACGTGATCAAGGCCGACTGATGGAGGTTCAGGACGACGCCTTCGTCCTGTCGGCGCGGGCGCATGGGGATACGGGGGCGGTGGTCGAACTGCTGACCGAGCGGCATGGGCGGCGCGCCGCCTATGTCGCCGGCGGGGCGTCGCGCAAGATGCGGCCCTTTCTACAGGCGGGGGCGCGGGTCGTGGCCGACCTGCGGTCGCGGACCTCGGATCAGCTGGGCTCGGCGCGGCTGGAGCCGGTGGGCGAGGGGCCGGCGGCCCTGTTCGACGATCCTCTGGCCCTGGTCGGGCTGAACGCCGCCGCTGCGGTGGCGCAGGGGGCCTTGCCCGAGCGCGAGCCGCATCCGGGGGCCTTCTGCGCCTTCGAGGCCCTCATGGGCGCTTTCGCCATGCCCGACGTCTGGCCCGCCATCTTCGTGCGCTTCGAGGCCGGGCTTCTGGAAGACCTGGGCTTCGGGCTGGATCTGTCGCGCTGCGCCGCCACCGGGTCGATGGACGATCTGATCTACGTCAGCCCGCGCACGGGCCGCGCCGTCAGCCGCGAGGCGGGCGCGCCCTATGCCGACAAGCTGCTGAACCTGCCGCCCTTCATGCTGGGGGCGCAGGCGGGCCTGGGTGAAGGCGACGTGAAGGCGGGCCTGGACCTGACCGGGCACTTTCTCGAACAGTTCGTCTTCCACGCCTTGAACAAGCCTCTGCCGCCCGCCCGCGTCTGGATGATCGAGCGGTTGGCCGAGGCGGGACGGCTCTAGCCGAAGGTGAAGGCGAAGACCTGAACGCCCGGGTCGAGGAACTCGATCTCGAAGGTCCGCTCGCGCGCGCCGCCTGACTGGCGCACCAGTTGATACAGGCGCTGGCTGTCGATCTGGCCCAGGCCTTGCGTGTCGATGTCCACGCCCGCGTCGGCGCCCGGCGCCTGTCCGTCGATGCGAACGCGGAAGCGCACCGGCTGGCCCATGTTGCTGGGCCCCATGACCAGATGCAGGTCGCGGGCCTTGAAGCGGAAGGCCAGCCGCCCGCCCGCCGTCTGCAGGTCGGCGTGTTCGGCGCGCACGATCCAGTCGCCGCTCAGGCTCCAGTCGTTCAGTTTCAGCGGGGCGGGCGCATAGGTCTTGCGCACGTCGAAGCCGAAGCCGCCGGGCGAGACGAAATGCTCGGCCCGGGCATAGCCGACATAGGTTTCGGGCGAGGCGACCTCGGCCATGTCGGCGGCGGCCTCGGCGCCCTGACCGCGCACCTGAACCACAGCCTGATCGACGTTTGAGGCCCCGGCTTCTTTCAGCAGTTGCTGGATGACCCGCTCGGAGTGCTCGTAGTCGCCCTCGCCGAAGTGGTGGTGGCGGATGTTGCCCCTGGCATCGATGAAGTAGTGGGCGGGCCAGTAGCGGTTGTCGAACGCCCGCCAAATGGCGAAGTCGTTGTCCATGGCCACAGGGTAGGTGATGCCGAAGCGACGCACCGCGTCGCGGACGTTGGCGGCCGACTTCTCGAAGGCGAACTCGGGCGTGTGGACCCCGATCACCACCAGACCCTGATCCCGGTACTTCTCGGCCCAGGCGCGGACATAGGGGATGGTCCGAACGCAGTTGATGCAGGAGTAGGTCCAGAAATCGACCAGCACGACCTTGCCGCGCAGCTGTTCGGTGGTCAGGGGCGGGCTGTTGATCCACGCGGTCGCCCCGGTCAGAGGCGGCATGGCGCCTTCGATCGGCAGGGCGTTCAGCGGTGCGCGGGCGGCGCTCGGCTGGGCGGCGCCGAAGCGGTTGAGTAGGCCCTGTTCGATCCGGTTGGTGTTGTCCGTCGAAAGCCGCGTCAACAGGCCGGTGTCGAGACCGAGCGCAATGGCGGCGACGCCGATCAGGACCAGGACGCCCAGGCCTCTACGCACCCACTCGCCGACGCCCAGCGACTTCTTCATCGTCTGAAACACCTTGCCGCCGATCAGCAGGGCCAGGGCCAGCGAGGTCGCCGCCCCGCCCGCGTAGGCGACCAGCAGCAGGGTCGTGCCCATACTGGCCCCCTGAAGCGCGGCGCCCGTCAGGATCAGGCCCAGGATCGGTCCCGCGCACGGCGCCCACAGCAGGCCGGTCGCTGCGCCCAGCAGAAAGGAGGTCCAGACGCCGCCGCCGCTTTGCTGCTCCAGGCTGGCCTTCTCGGTCAGGCGCGAGCCGAGCGCCACCAGAGGCCGGGTCAGCCGATCCGCCAGCGACGGAAACACCAGCGTCAGCCCCAGCACCGCCATGACCGCCAGGGCGATCCAGCGACCGACCTGATTGGCCTGCACCGCCCAGCCGCCGCCGACCGCCGCCAGCGTCGCCACTCCCGCGAAGGTCAGCGCCATGCCGACCAGCAAGGGCAGGCCGCTTTTGGCGAAGGGCTGACCGGCCCGCGCGAAGACGAAGGGCAGGACCGGCAGGATGCAGGGGCTGAGAATGGTCAGCGCTCCGGCCAGATAGGACAGCAGGATCAGGAGCATGACGTCGTCCTCGGGCGGGTCGCCTTGGGTGAAGATACGCCTGAAGCCGCCATCTGGATGCAGGGCGCGGGTTTTCCCGACTTTACCCCCTTCTGATTCTGCCAGTGGGCTAGACTTCGAGCGTCCGATCTCCGATTCGAAGTCACATGACCATCCACACCCCGACGCCCGAAGGCGGCCGCATCGTTGAAGAGCCGATGGGCGATGCGCTGTCCAAGCGCTACCTGGCCTATGCCCTGTCGACCATCACCAACCGGGCGCTGCCCGACGTGCGTGATGGCTTCAAGCCGGTGCACCGGCGCATCATGTACGCCATGCACCAGATGCGGCTGAACCCGCAGGCGGCGGCGCGCAAATGCGCCAAGGTCGTCGGCGAGGTCATGGGCGGCTATCACCCGCACGGCGACGCCTCCATCTATGAGGCCCTGGTGCGTCTGGCCCAGGACTTCGCCCAGCGCTATCCGCTGGTGGACGGGCAGGGCAATTTCGGCAACATCGACGGCGATAGCGCCGCCGCCATGCGTTACACCGAGTGCAAGCTGACGCCGGCCGCGGTTCTGCTGCTGGACGGCATCGATCAGGACGCGGTCGACTTCCGCCCCACCTATGATGACCAGGACGAAGAGCCGCTGGTCCTGCCGGCGGGCTTCCCCAACCTGCTGGCCAACGGCTCGTCGGGTATCGCCGTGGGCATGGCGACCTCGATCCCGCCGCACAATGTCGGCGAACTGATCGACGCCTGCCAATTGCTACTGGAACGCCCCGAGGCGACGACGTCGGAGCTGGTGCAGATCGTGCCGGGGCCGGACTTCCCGACAGGCGGCGTCTCGGTCGAGGGCCATGCCTCCATCCTCGACGCCTATGAGACCGGTCGCGGCGGCGTGCGCCTGCGCGCGCGCTGGGAGACCGAGGACCTGGGTCGCGGCGTCTGGCGCATCATCGTCACCGAGATGCCCTATCAGGTGCAGAAGAGCCGCTTGATCGAGGGTCTGGCCGACCTGATCGAGAACAAGAAGGCGCCTCTGCTGGGCGACGTGCGCGACGAGTCGGCGGAAGACATCCGCCTGATCCTCGAGCCCAAGAACCGCACCATCGAGCCCGAGATGCTGATGGAGAGCCTGTTCAAGCTGTCCGATCTGGAGGTCCGCTTCCCGATCAACATGAACGTTCTGGACGCCAGCGGTACGCCGCGCGTCATGGGTCTGAAGGACTGCCTGCAGGCCTTCCTTGATCACCGCCGCGTGGTGCTGAACCGCCGTTCGCAATGGCGGATCGAGCGGGTGGAGAAGCGACTGCACCTGCTGGAAGGCCTGCGCATCGTCTTCCTCAATCTGGACGAGGTGATCCGCATCGTCCGCGAGGAGGAGCAGCCCAAGGCTGTCCTGATCGCGCGGTTCGGTCTGAGCGAGCCTCAAGCCGACTACATCCTCGACACCCGTCTGCGTCAGCTGGCGCGGATCGAGGAAATGGCGATCGACAAGGAATACAATGCACTGGCCGAGGAACTTGCGGCGTTGAAGGCGCTGACCTCGTCCGAGGCCAAGCAGTGGAAGGCCATTTCCAAGGAGCTGGAGGTCGTTCGCAAGGCCCTGATCTCGCCGCGCCGCACGACCATCGGCGAGGCGGTGGACGCCTCGGCCTTCGTGGCGCCGGAAGCCTTCATCCCCCGCGAAGCCATCACCGTCATCCTGTCGGAGCGTGGCTGGATCCGCGCCGCCAAGGGCAAGGTCGAGGATCCGTCGGAACTGAAGTTCAAGGAAGGCGACAGCCTGGGCTTCCTGGTCCCGGCCTTCACGACCGACAAGCTCCTGATCGGGGCGTCGGACGGGCGCATCTTCACCATCGGCGCCGACAAGCTGGCCTCCGGGCGCGGCCACGGCGAGCCGCTGCGCCTGATGATCGATCTCGACGAAAAGGCCGAGATCATCAACGTGGTGGCGCACGAACCGAATGCGAAGCTTCTGGTGGCGTCCAAGGCCGGCTACGGCTTTGTCGCGCCCGAGAACGAGCTTCTGGCCCAGAAGCGCGGCGGCAAGCAGGTGCTGAACGGCGATATGCTGGCCATGCTGCGCGTGACCGGCGATCACGTCGCGACGATCGGCGAGAACATCAAGGCGCTGATCTTCCCCATCGCCGAACTGCCCGAAATGGGCCGGGGCAAGGGCGTGAAGCTGCAGAACTACAAGCAGGGCGGTCTGGTCGACGTGGCGGTGTTCAACGCCGAGACGGGGCCGGAATGGGCCGACGGCGGCGGCCGCCGCCGCAACTGGCCCGACTGGAAGGACTGGCTGGGCAAGCGCGCCGGGGCCGGTCGCCAGGGGCCGCGCGGGATGAGGAAGTTCCGCTGAACTTAACCCTCTCCGCGCGGGGGAGGGCTTGAGCGCACGAGAGCGCAGCGATCGTTCTTGCGGAAAGGGGAGGGGCTTGTCCTCTCAGTCGGCGTAAGCCGTCGCGCTACGGCCTTTGGCCGATTTCATTCGAGAACCCTCACCCTTTCGCCTTGCGGATCGCCTGCGGCGCTCCGAGGCTCAAGCCCTCTCCCATCGGGAGAGGGAAGGGTGACGCCGAATTCATTGGTTGCCGGGGCTGAGGCCCCCCATATTCCTCCTGAAATGCTGGAGGAGGCTTAATGATCACCTGGATCATCATCGGCGTCATCGTCATCGTTCTGCTGTTCGTTGTGGTTGGCGCCTACAACAGGCTGGTGGCGCTGGATCAGGCGGCCAACCAGTCGTTCGCCGACATCGACGTGCAGTTGAAGCAGCGTCAGGACCTGATCCCCAATCTGGTCGAGACGGTGAAGGGCTATGCCACGCACGAACGCGGCACCCTTGACGCCGTGACCCAGGCACGGGCCGCCGCCGCCGGGGCCCGTACGGTCGACGACAAGGTGCAGGCCGAAAACTTGCTGACCGGCGCCCTGGGCCGTCTGTTCGCCGTGTCCGAGGCCTATCCGGACCTGAAGGCCAACGCCAACTTCCAGCAGCTGCAGATGGACCTGTCGGACATCGAGAACAAGCTGGCCGCCACGCGCCGCTTCTTCAACAATGCGGTCAGCGAGTTCAACGCCGTGCGCCGCCAGTTCCCGACGGTTGTGTTCGCCCCCATGTTCGGCTTCGCCTCGGACAAGCCTTTCTTCGACGTGGGCGAGGGCGAGCGCGCTGCCCTGAGCGCGGCTCCGCCGACGGTGAAGTTCTAAGCCCCAATGGCGGTTTTCGGTCAGGCCGTTGGCCTCAAGACCCATATCTGGAAGAACAACACCCGGTCGGCGGTCCTGCTGGCCGGGTTTCCGGTTCTGCTGGTGCTGATCCTGTTCGGCATCCAGGTGCTGATGATGGGCTTCGGCCTGCTGCCCAACTCGGGCGGCGGTCTGGAGCAGGACCTGGCGCTGGCCGCCTCCATGCTGGGCTGGACCGTGCCGACGGCGCTGGTCGTGGCCGTCATCTGGTTCGTCATCGCCTATTTCGGCAATCAGGCGATGATCGACGCCATGACCGGGGCGAGGAAGGTCGAGCGCCGGGTCGAGCCGGAGCTCTATAATCTTCTGGAAAATCTCGCCATTTCGCGCGGCCTGCGCACGCCGACCCTGCGGATCATCGAGAGCCCGTCGCTGAACGCCTATGCGTCCGGGCTGCACGAGGGGAACTACAGCGTCACCGTCACGCGCGGCCTGATGCAGACCCTCAGCCGCGACGAGATGGAGTGTGTCCTGGCCCACGAGCTGACCCACGTCATCAACAAGGACGTGCGGACCATGGTGATCGCCTCGATCTTTGCGGGCATCATCAGCGTGATCGCCGAACTGGTGTTCCGGGGGCTGTTTTATGTGCGCGGCGGGCGCAGCGGGGACAACAAGAACGCCCTGCCGCTGGTCCTGATCGGCCTGGCGATCGGCGTGATCGGCTTCGGTCTGGCCGCCGTCATCCGCATGACCCTGTCGCGGACGCGGGAATATGTGGCCGATGCGGGGGCGGTGGAGCTGACCAAGAACCCGGACGCCATGATCTCGGCCCTGCGCAAGGTGTCGGGCCAGTCCAAGATCGAGGCGCCGGACGAACTGCGCGGGATGTTCCTGGACAATACGGCGGACAAGGCGGACTTCGCCGGCCTGTTCGCCACCCACCCGCCGATCGAGAAGCGCATCGCGGCCCTGGTGAAGTTCGCCGGCGGTCGGGACGCGGGGCCGTCGGCGCCGATCGCTTCGCACGCCAGCACGGCTGTGCCGAGGACCTAGGGGAGCCGCTCCCAGCCCAGGGGGCGCAGCGCCTCCATCGGTCTGAACTTGGCCTTGTATTCCATCTTGGGCGAGCCCTGGACCCAGTAGCCCAGGTAGACGTAGGGTAGGCCGACCTGCGCCGCCTGGCGCAGGTGATCTATGATGGCGAACTGGCCCAGGCTGCGGCGCTCCAGGTCGGGGTCGAAGAAGCTGTAGACCATGGACAGGCCGTCATGCAGCAGGTCGGTCAGGCAGACGCCGACCAGATCGCCTGGGCCCTCGTCGGTCGCGGGCAGGCGGTATTCGATCAGGTGGGTGCGGACGGCTGTGTCCTCGACCATCGACACATAGTCGGACCAGCCCATGTCGCTCATGCCGCCGCCGGGGTGGCGGGCGGACAGGTAGCGGCGCAGCAGGTCGAACTGCTCCATCGTCGCCTCGGCCTCGACCAGATCGCGCGACAGGTCGGCGTTGCGGTTCAGGATCTTGCGCTGCGAGCGCGAGAAGACGAACTCGCCGACCGGGATGCGCACCGAGACGCAGGCGGCGCAGGCCTCGCAGGCCGGGCGGTAGGCGATGTTCTGGCTGCGACGAAAGCCGGCCTGGGTCAGGGCGTCGTTGACGTCGGCGCCGTCGCTGAAGGGCAGGTTGGCGAAGACCTTGCGCTCGAACTGGCCGGGCAGATAGGGGCAGGGCGCGTTGGCGGTCATGAAGAACCGCAGCTGCCGGGTCGGAAAATGCTGGGTCACGGCCTCAGGTCCGCTTCCATTCTCGTCGGCTGTATCGCGCGTTGGTCACCATGTCCCGATTTGGCGCGCAACCGGGGGATTTCGCAAGCGCCGTGAAGACGGCGCTCGCGATCACAGGCTGGTGTCCGTGGGCAGGACCGGCGCTTCGCGCAGCAGGACGATGGCGATGCGGCGGTTGCCGGCCAGCGACGGGTCGTCGGGATAGAGGGGGTCGGAGCCCGCCTTGCCCGCCACTGAATAGACCCGGTCGGCGTCGACGCCGGCGCCTTGCAGCACCATACGCGAGGCGTTGGCCCGCTCGGCCGACAGGGTCCAGTCGCCGGCGCCGCTGGCGCGGCTGGAGCCGGCGACGGCGCTGGTGTGGCCGGTGACCGAGATGCGGTTGGGCAGTTGGGTGATGACCTTGGACACGGCTCGCAGCAGCAGCTGGGCGCGTGGATTGGGGCGGGTCGAGCCGTTCTCGAACATCGAGCGGCCTTCCTGATCGACCAGCTGGATGCGCAGGCCCTCGGGCGTCTGGTCGATGATCAGCTGTTTCGACAGTTCGGCCAGTTCGGGCATGGACTGCATGGCCTGGCGCAGACTTTCGGCGGCGCTGGCGAAGTCGGCGGCCTCGCGCCTGGCGATCTCGGCGCGCAGGGCGGCCTCGCTGGCGGCGGCCAGGTTGGTGCTCTGGCCAGCGGTTTCGGGCGAATCGGGCGCTTCGGGGGCCAGTTGTTCGACCACGGACATGGAGCCGGAACTCTTGGCCCCGTCGTCACCGAGGGCGGTGCCGCCCAGAATGCCGCCGGAGCCGGAGGTCGAGGCCGAGACGTTGGCCGGAGCGAAATATTCGGCGATGCCGCGCTTCTGCTCCGGGTCGGTCGTGTTGATCAGCCACATCAGCAGGAAGAAGGCCATCATGGCCGTCACGAAGTCGGCGTAGGCGACCTTCCACGCGCCGCCGTGGTGGCCGCCGGCGGTCACCTTTTTCACCTTCTTGATGAGGATCGGGCGATCGCTCACGGACATGGGCAGGCCAATCTTAACGTCGTTCGTTAGTCGTGAATCTCACGCAGCCCGTTAAGAAGCGGTTGCGGCGCGGGCGTTTCCGGGTGCGACCTTGCCGCGCGGCGACCCACGGCTTAGGTCAGGCCTGTGTCCGTGACCTCATCCTCTTTCGAATTCGACGCCAAGGCCTATCGCAAGGCGCTGGGCGGTTTCGCCACCGGCGTCTGCGTGGTGACGGCCCATACGGCCGAGGGGCCGCTGGGCATTACGGTCAACAGCTTCACCTCGGTATCGCTGGACCCGCCGCTGGTGCTGTGGTGCATGGACATCAAGTCGGATCGCCATGACGCCTTCGCCGGGGCCGAGCGCTTCGCCGTCCATATGCTGCCGGTCGAGGACCAGGCGATGTCGGACCGCTTCGCCTGGGGCGTCTGCACCCTGTCGGAGGACGAGTTCGAGGTCGGCGACCCGGCCCCGCCGCGCCTGCGCAACGCCGTGACGCGGCTGGACTGCACGACTCACGACCGTATCGTCATGGGGGACCATCTGGTCATCGTGGGGCGGGTCGCCGCCTTCGAGACCCATCCCGGCGACGCCCTGACCTATTTCCGCGGCAAGTATGGACAGGCCGTCGACCCGATGGCGTGAGATGTCCCTTCTCCCTCAAGGGGAGAGGGGGTGATGTTACGGGTTTGTTTCTCTTCAGATTTGTCCACGCTCAAGGCCTGCTCAGGGCCTATCCAGCCAATGGAGAGTCAAGGACTTAGGCCCTGAGGCGACACAAACCCTGCACAGGGAGCCGCCCCGATGGCCTTTTTGATCGACCCCCAGGAGCTGAAGCCTGGCCTCATCCTTTTCCGCCGCGCGGACGTTCAGCACCGCAACTGGTACTGCCGCATCAGAGTGCCCGGCTCGGACCGATACAAGACGGTCTCGCTCCGCACCGCCGACGTGACGGCGGCTAAGGAAGCCGCCTTCGACGCCCACGCGGATCTGCGCTTTCGAGTGAAGCATGATGTCCCGGTGTTCGACCGGACCTTCGCCCAGATCGCTAAGATGTACGTCGACCATCAGCAGGCCCGCTCCGAGGCCGGTGAGATCACTCACCATCGCTGGGAGGTGGTGGAGTCCATCATTCGCGCCCAGATTAATCGCTACGTGGGCGCCAAGCAGATCGCTCACGTCTCTCACGACGACTTCCTGGGTTATCCCCTCTGGCGCCGCCAGAATGGGCAGGGTCGCGGCGGACGACCTGTGTCGGACGCCACCATCCGATATGAGATGTCCATCTTCCGTTCCGTCATCGCCTTCGCTGTTGGCAAGCGGTTCGTGCCGGAAAGTCATGTCTACAAGGGCAAGCTGCCGCTAGCAAAGGTACGCCGGGAGGAGTTCACTCCTGAGGAGTATCGCAAGCTCCATACCTTCGCGCGCGGCTGGATCAAGCGCGCTAAGACCAAGAAGTTCGAATGGCACCGTCAACTCGCCTACAACTTCATTTTGATCATGTGCAACACGGGCATGCGCCCGGCTGAGGCCAAGAACCTCCGTTGGAGAGACGTAGCAATCCGCACCGACGCTGACGGCCGGCGGATGGTTGTTCTTCACGTGCGTGGAAAGGACAAGTCTCGACAGCTGGTTGCGGCCGGGAACGTTGCTGACTACCTGGAGCGAGTTCGCTCCCTGACAACCACCAATGAACCGGCGCCCGAGGGCGCCGTCTTCGTCAACGGCAAGGGTGATCCCGCAGCCACCCTCTATGCCGACCAGATCGAAGCGCTGTTGAGAGAAGCAGGCCTGCTTCTCAGCGCGTCGGGCAGCACGCGTTCCACCTATTGCTTCCGGCACACCTACGCGACCTTCCGCCTGACGGAGGGCGTGGATGTCTATTTCCTATCGAAGCAGATGGGGACGTCGGTGAAGATGATTGAAGATCATTATGGCCACATCAACCCGGTGAAGAATGCGGCGCGCATACTGCAAGGTCTGCCGGGTTGGGAGGCAGCTTAGCTGCCACAACCCGACATTGGCTTCGCGCGCCGACAATCGGTCGTTCGCGTTGGATCAGACCAGATATCGCCTGCACCAGGCGATCGACAGCGAAGGCGGCGAGGAAGGGTCGTGCGGAATTGCGTAAGCTGATCGCCTGGACTTCATTCCGCTGGAAGCCCTGGGCAAGTTCCATCGGTAGCCTGGTCGTCATGCTGGACCCGGGCGGAACCCTGGAGGCACAAAATCCCCGTAGCGAGGGCTGCTGGGTTCGGGATTTTGGGTGCGGGAGCCCGCTTGGGCCACCGTAACATCAACAGCACGGTGGATATTCCCGCCTAGCCTCCGCCCCCGTGCTGGGCCCTGCGACGTGAGTTGTGGCATGCCCTAAGCCTCACGGGCCAGCCCCGCCTGATCACCCCTCATGTCAGGATAGTCCGCCATCATGTCTTCGACTTCACGCCGGCTTCTTCCGCCCTGATCTTCGGCCCCGACGGCGTGGGGGAGTTCGGACGGGCCTATCGCTACGCCCTGGCCGATGGCGCGGCCACCCTCAGCTAGGCCGTCTCGACCCGTCCCGTATTTTAGTCTGACCATCTGCAGCCCTCGAACAGTTCCGCCCCCGTCAAACCTGCGGAGAGGCCGACATCCCATCATTTGAAGGTTGGAGGCTGGCGCAATCCTTGGCGTCGAAATCGAAGAGCGCTTCTGCCGATCCAACTTCGGGCGCGTCGAGCGCTACCGCATACTGAACCGCGCGAGTACACAGTACCAGGGATATGTCCGCAACGTACCGCCTGCGGCCGCCGGCGAGGATGTACCACCCGTCCCAGCTCTCTCTGAACACCTCAACGCCGCTGGCGGCATAACCGATGAGCGTGACCCTGGACGGCCTCACGAAGCTTCCGCCAGCGTTCCAGACGGTAACCCCAAGCGCCCCTGCTTCAATATCCACTTTCTCGATACTGGGGCGCGACGGTCCCTCCGGCATTCCTATGAAAACAGGTAAGTCGATAACTGGAACGATCTCAATCTGGTCCTGCGGCGTCGCGCCATCCGAAACCGGACGAATAACGATCCGATAAGTTCGCTCTCCGGTAGGCAGGTCCGAAACGAATCTAACGTCGACCGACTCGCGCTCCCCGGGCGCAAGGGAGAGTTCAGAAGGCCTTATCGTGACGTCATCGGTCTGCGAGAGAATCGGTTTGCCGTCTTCTCCTTGATCCCAACGCATCGCGCTGAGGACATATCGGCGCAGAGTGTCGCTGTTGCTGGTCAGGACAAGGCTAGCTGGCTGATCCGCACCAGGAATGAACAGGCGTGTTGGAGAGGGAACCGGGTCTGCCGCGGCCGTTGCTCCAAAAGCGAGAAGGGCCGCCGCCAAGATGAATGATCGCAGTTTGGCCATGATGCACCGGCGGGCGCTCATGCGCCCGCCGGCCCCTTGATCAGTAGGAATAGTTGACCGTGAGCTGAAGCGGCGTGCTCACCATCGACGAACTCAAAACTTGCGTGCTGGTCGAGTTCACACGCACCCGGAAGAAGAAGGGTTGAAGGCTGCCGACTCCAGCATGGAAGTTCGTCGAACCGGAATTAAAGCCGCTCAGAGGGGCGCAAATGCTCCCTGACGTGCGGCAATGGGTGATCTTGAACGACATGCCTGCCGGCGCGCCCGAATAGGTCGCGTACCAGGACGTGCTGGTGATCACGGTGCCGCTCGGCTGCGCCTGCGGATTGATGTTTCCCGAGTTATAGTCGGTATTGGTCTGGCGGATGACGGGCGCGGAGACGGTGCCATACCAGTTTCCTGTTTGAGCACTCGCGGACGCGCTGGCGAGGACGGCGACCCCGCCCGCAAAGGCGGCGACGAAGAATTTCAACCTAGACATTGCAAAACCCCCAAATAACATCGCTATTTGCGACTACCAAGCTATACAACCTTGAATTTGTACGGTCCATGCAAGATCGGCAATATTTACCCTCCATGGCGATATTTTCTCACCAGTCGCACAGATAAAGTCCTAATAATGGGCTGAAACAAAAGAATAAATTTTCAACTCGGTTTGGCGCACGCTTTGCTAGGCGTGGTTGTAGGCCATAAAGGAGTCTCGTGATGCTGATCGGGTCCACAAGCCCCGCACCTTACACGCAAAGGCTACGTCTTGCCGCTGCGCCTTCGGCGGTCCCGAACTCCCAAGGCGCTCCAGGCGCGGCTCCGCGATCCAATATGCGAACTGCAGCGCTGTTCTCAGACGGACAGTTCGTCGGCTCGGCCCAGCTCACTTCTTCTGCCAATCTTTCAGCCCTGTTCCAGCTTGTCGACGGCAAGGTTCAGCACGGCGATCTGGGCAGCCCAGTCATCAAGCGGGGCGTAACACTTGATACGCCGCTGGAGCATATGGCGAAGTTCATGGCCATGGGGCCCGAGGAAACCTGGAGCACGTCCGATCGCACGGTGGCCAGGGATCTGGCGAAGATCACCGACAACGACAAAGCCATGTTCCGCCAGATAACGGGCTACAATCTTTTCATAAGCGGTCCGGCTGCGATGATCGTCGATGATGAAGGAAACGCCCCCTCCGAAGCTGAAGCCGCGGCGGCGGACGAACTGTTCCAGCGTATGCGTTATGTTCGTGAGAGCGGACACGAGATCGATGCGGCCTGGTTTAGCGGGATTTCAGGAGACCTCGCAACGGCAGGGCACCCTGACTTCCCTTCGGACTGGAATGACAAAGCTGAAAAATGGTTCGATCAATACTTCGAGGCTCGCAAGGATCGGCCTTCATTGGGGGAGGATAAAGACGAGGGCCAGGTGAGATCGGAAGTCAGCGCTGCCATCGCCGCCTATGCCGACACTTCCGGATTTGGCTACTCGGGCACCGCAGTCTCAAAGCCCGTCATGCTGGTGAATGCGTAACCTCCACATCGCGATCCGGGTCGACTACACATTCCTTCCTTAGAGTGCCTGAGAATCCTCCAACCCAGATCACGAGACTCCACCGGATGCTGTGGCGATTTTCCTTTCTCGCGCTTTCTAGCATCTTTCCGTTGGCTCTCCCCGCACACGCCATTGAGGCATCGCCTTCGCCGGCTGCTCAACAGGCCCCAACACCGGAAGAGCCTGCGATCGAGATTGACCCGGTAGATGTCTTCGCCAAGCGCCGCCCCTTGCTCGCCCGACCCGAGCGCGAGATCGAATCCACGGAGATCGACGCCCTCGGCGCACACAATATCGGCGACGCCATCACACGACTGAGCCGCGCCTATGGTTTGGAGGCACCGCCAATTGTCATCATCAACGGCCGCAGGGTGGCGTCACCGCAGGACTACCTCGACTTCCCGCCTGACGCGCTGGAGCGCCTTGAGGTCATGCCTCGCGGCTCCGGCGCGCTTTACGGCGGAGGCGCATCCGACCGGGTCCTGAATCTCGTTCTACAGCCGCGCTATAGAGGTCGTGATGGAACATGGAGCGGCGGGCGCCCCACGAACGGCGGGCAATCCCTACTTCTCAGCGGGCTGCGTCAGGCAAGCATCAACAACAATGACACCGGATTGATCGAAATCCGTGCGTCCCGGGATACATCTCTTCGCGCCGCAGAACGAGAGACAGAAGGCGGAGCCGTTGGTCCGCCTGACACCTCCCTCAGGCCTGAAAGCAACGTTCTCTCCGCAAATCTGAGCATGAACCGCTCCATCGGCGCCTGGGCCGCTTCCGCGAGCATCAATGCGCGGAGTCAAACCGATCGTGCGATCACCTCAGTTAGTGACCAGCCGGTCCAGACGAATCGAGATTTGGAGACATTGACACTTACTGGCGGCCTCGGAGGTGACGTTTCGGGCTGGAATTTCCAGTTTGGCATGATGGGGACTGCAGTCGAGGCGGAGCAATCGGGCGTATCGAACACGCAAACCCGGAATCGAAACCTGTCCGCCAACGCCACTGCTGATGGGAGGCTGCTTGAGCTGCGAACAGGACCGATCACAACAAGCCTAACCGGACGCGCCACCTGGACGCGCTCGGAGGCGAGCGGCGATCTGGACGAGCGCGCGCCAGAAACAAGCCAGATTGTCGATCTCTCCGGCGCCCTCACCATTCCTCTCTCGCGCCGCAGCGGAGAAGAAGCCGACGGCCGGGACCTCAAATCACTGATGGGAGACACCGTGCTGACGGTGGGCGGCTCATATCAGAGCGCGGGCGGCCAGGCGGACGGCAATGGACTGAATGGTGCTTTGACCTGGAGCCCTCTTGCTAGGCTCAGCGTCAACCTTTCCTGGTCGAACCTGTTCAGTAACCCTACGAACACACAACGGTTTGATCCCACATTTTTCGGCGCGCCGCGCAAGATATTCGACCTGTCGAGAGGCGAAGTCGTGGAGGTTCAGCCACTTTTGGGCGGAAACCCGAGATTGGCTCCCCAAGCCTCAGAGCAACGCTCGATCGCTGTCTCAATCGGCCCATTCACGGCCCTGGACTTCGCGGGAAGCATGAGCCTGCGGTCCAATCGGGACAGCGGGGCGATCGGGTCGCTGCCGCCCCTTACCCCCGCGGTCGAGGCTGCGTTTCCCGAGCGGTTCACAAGAGATGCGAACGGCAGGCTGGTCGGCGTGGACCAGCGACTGACCAATATCGACCGATCGAAGGACGACGCTCTGTCCTCCAACCTCATGCTCGGCCTTCCTGCGCGGTGGCTTTTCCTGGCTGGCGCTTCGAACGACGCAAACGTCCGCTTCTCAGTCAATCATACTTGGCGTCTTCGCAGCCGCATGACGCTCCGCGATGATCTGAAAGAACTGGACAGATTATCCGGAGACGGTGGAGGAACTGCTCGTCACGAGTTGACCGCACAAATTGACGGTCAGGTCGGCGCATTCGGTTTTAACGGCGGTCTCAGATGGAGGGACGGATACCGCGTCAGACGCGAGATCGACCGCGACACGGCAGATGATCTGCAGCATTCGAGTTTCCGCACGATCGATATCAAACTGAGCTACTCGCTGGTCCGGGCGCTGGGGCAGGCCGCGGATGCGACCTCTCAGCGGATGGGGACAAGCACTCGATTGGAATTTGAGATCGCTAACCTTCTTGACGACCGCCCGCTGGCTCGACTGGGGGACGGCCGCCGAGCCCCTGGCTATGGGCGAGATTCTCAAGACCCGGTCGGCCGCGTCGTTCGCTTCTCAGTCAGCGCTCGCTTCTGACCCAAGCGCTGATAGCCAACTCCACGCCGCCATAGCTCAGCACGTTTTCACACAGCCTCAGTCCACAAGAGCCATTAGCCAAGTCTATCAAGCATAAAGGCTGCATCTGGGGCATTTCAGCCTTCGCTGGCGTCGCTCAACAAGTTTAATCGAGCTTGGCAAATCGACCCCACCAAGTCTTGGAGCATTTTCAGTCGCTCCAGCATCCAAGCCAGTTCCTCAGCGGTCACACGGTAATGCTCCGAATAACGGGCCTTCACATAGGCTGCGCGCAAAAGCTCGAAGCACCGCTTCTGGAACTTCGTATCCGTCGGCCAGACCTCCGCCAGTCGCGCGTCGATCGGCTCGGCTGCATTCCGCAACCGGACCAGGTTGTGGGACTTTGGCGTGTACAGCGTCGCGACGAGCAGGACCGCATTGTAGAAGTGCTCGGCCGCCTGATGCAGATCGAAGGCTGCGATCTTGGGCGCCTCGTCATCGATGGCGTGCTGCGCTTGCCGAAGGAACTGTTGACCTGCCGTGAAATGCTCGCGGTAGAATTTCTCAGCTTCCTTTAGCGCGGCGTCGCTCGGCAGAGGCTGAGGGTTGGCAAACGGTTGATCCGCCTCCTCAAACAGCACTACCCCCTCACGCACGATGTCCGCGAAGAAGTACCGGCCCTGGATCAGTTGATCGTTCACGTCTTCGAGCGAATGAATGATCAGGTCGGCCGGGGTGCGCAGATTGGCGCCCGAAGCGAGGTCCGCGCGCAGGCGTTTTTCGGCGCCCTGCCAGAACTCCAGCACGTCTGTCAGCTTCTCGTCGCTGACGACGACCAGTAGATCGAAGTCGGAGAAGTAGCGGCCGACCGGATCCTCGACCCAGTCACCTCGGGCGTATGATCCGTAGAGGATGACCTTGAGGATCTGGCCGTGCTTCACGCCCTCGGCGCGCCGGTTAGCGATAGTCTTGCCGAACTCGTCCTTGATGACGCCGAGCACGTGCTCCAGCTCGCGGCGTTTGCCGAGCGGCAGATGGTCAAGACTCGTCTTCATCCGGCGAGTCTTGCCGTTACCGCCGCGCTTCGCAAGGCGAAGCTCCTCGCGGCCGGCTCTGTGGTATTCGCGACGGATCACCATGGGGCGGGAGCATCGCCGCTGGGGGACTCCTTGTCACCCCTGAAGGCGCGCCGTCCCCGGTGCGCCAGAACCGCCATAGCCTCGTCGCGCCGATCAGAATGCAGCATGGCGGCGACGACAAGCAGGCCGCCGAGAATGGCGTTGCGGTCGTCGCCGGTCAGTTCGACCAGCCCGGCCTTCTGCACCAGACCGCCCAGTTCAATCAGATGCCGGGTGCGGGCGCGCCGGGCATCCTGACGTTCGCGATGATCGGCCCGCCGCTGCATGGCTTCAGCCCGGCGCATCAGGGCTGGAAGCCGGGCCAGCCCTAGGGTCGTTGCGCGAAGCGCCCGGCGCAGGGGCGCGCGTCCGTTCGCCGCGAAAGAAGGCTTCGCCCCGCTGGCGCCATTGGCCTCGGGTCTGGTCGTTCTTCTCGGCTGCTGCGGCGCTCAGCGCGCCCATGAGAATGTCGGCGCCTAGGGCGTCGGCGCCGCTGGCGATGACGAGTTCGCCGAGTTGGCTGACCCGGCGCGCCTTCAGCACGGCGGCGCGTTCCGCCAGCGCTGCGAGTTCGGCGTCGATATCCTTGGGTTTTCGCATGATGGCGGCTCTCTCTTCCTACGAAGAGCCGCCATCATGCTTGCGTCCCGCCTTACGCGCGCCCCCGTAAGTCTGCGGTGGTGCGCGGGCGTAAGCGGCCTACTTGGTCGCCGGTTTGCGGCCGCGCTTGGCGGGCTTGCGACCGCCCTGTCCGAGGCCCATCGACTTGGCCAGTTCCGACCGCGCGGCGGCGTAGTTAGGCGCCACCATCGGATAGTCCTTCGGCAGGCCCCACTTGGCGCGATAATCCTCCGGGGTGAGGCCGTACTTCTGGGCCAGATGGCGCTTCATCGACTTGAAGGGCTTGCCGTCCTCCAGGCAGATGATGTGGTCCGGGGTGATGCTCTTGCGGATCGACACCGCAGGCGCCTGTGGCTCGGGCTCCGGCGCCGCACCCTGCGTCGTGCCGGCCAGGGCGCCATGCACGCCCGCGATCAGGCGCGGCAGGGCGTCGGCGGCGATGGCGTTGTTCGACACGAAGGCCGAAACGATATCGGCGGTCATGCCGATCAGGTCGGTCTCGGCGGTCAGCTCATCCATGCATTCAGGTCCTAGCGGTGGGGGAGTAGGTCAGCTCAGCCTTGCACGTCCCCTCATGCCTGGAAACCGGACGCGATGAAGGATCGCGGCTTTCCGCCTCCGTAGACTTGCGGGACGCCAGTCCCCGTCACGACGGACATGCTGTCCGGAGTGCGCGCTTATACGTCGTTCCGACGTGCGCTTTGCTTCGGGGCGCTGCGGTCGTGGCCATCTACCACTTCTCCGCCAAGGTTATCTCCCGCTCGACCGGCCGCAGCGCCGTGGCGGCGGCGGCCTATCGCTCGGCGTCGCGGTTGTTCGACGAGCGCACCGAACAGCCCTTCGACTACAGCCGCAAGTCCGGCGTGCTGCATTCGGAGATCCTGTTGCCAGACGGCGCGCCCGAGCGCTGGTCCGACCGACAGGTGCTCTGGAACGACGTCGAGTGGGGCGAGAAGCGCAAAGACGCCCAGCTCTGCCGCGAGATCGAGTTCGCCCTGCCCAGAGAGATGAAGCCCGACGACGCCATCGATCTGGCCCGCGCCTTCGTCGAGCGGGAGTTCGTGCGGCGCGGCATGGTCGCCGATCTGAACGTCCATTGCGACATCGGCGAGGACGGCCTGCCGAAGCCTCATGCGCATGTGATGCTGGCGCTCCGGGAGGTGGGCGCCGATGGTTTCGGCGCCAAGGCGCGGGACTGGAACAGCACCGCCCTTCTGGAACACTGGCGCGAAGCCTGGGCGGAGCATGTGAACGTCCGTCTGGCCGAACTCGACCACGACATCCGCATTGATCACCGCAGCCTCAAGGACCAGGGCATCGACCTTGAGCCCCAGTTCAAGATCGGCCCTGCCGCCGCGCGATCTGAAGCGCGCGGACGGGCCTCCGAATGGGCTGAACAGCACCGCGACATTGCACGCCGAAACGGCGAGCGACTGCTGCGCAATCCGGCCGCCGCGCTCGAAACCCTGACCCACACGCAGGAGACCTTCACCCGCCATGATCTGGCGCGGTTCGTCTTCCGCCATACCGACGGCAAGGAACAGTTTGACCGGCTCCACGCCAGAATACTGGCGTCGCCGGAGTTGGTGCCTCTGGGAGCCGACGAACGCGGGCGGGGGCGCTTCACCAGCCGCGATCTGATCCGCGCACAGGAGGCCATGCTCCGGGCCTCAGACCGGCTGGAGAGCCAGCCTCATCGCGCCATCACCGATCGGTCGGCCGATGCGGCTAGGGCCGAGATGGCGGCCTTGGGGCGACCGCTCGGTGATGAACAGGTGCTGGCCCTGGCGCACGTGCTGTCGGCAGGGTGTCTGGCGACGGTCGTCGGTTACGCGGGGACCGGCAAGAGCACGGCGCTGGGCGTCGCGCGCGCGGCTTGGGAGGCAGAGGGCTATCGGGTCGTGGGGGCGGCGCTTAGCGGCATCGCGGCAGAGAATCTGGAGAAGGGGTCCGGCATCCCGTCGCGGACGCTGGCGAGCCTGGAATACGCTTGGGCGCGCGACCGGGACCGCCTGACGCGCAACGATGTGCTGGTGATTGATGAGGCAGGCATGGTCGGGACGCGCCAGATGCGCCGCATCCTCGAAGCGGCCGAGCGCGGCGGCGCCAAGGTCGTGATGGTCGGTGATCCGGAGCAGCTTCAAGCCATTGAAGCTGGGGCGCCGTTCCGGCGGCTGGTTGAGCGGCACGGCGCCATGGAAATCACCGAGGTGCGCCGTCAGCGCGACGACTGGCAGCGGACGGCGACCCGGGAGTTGGCGACGGGGCGAACCCAGGCGGCCATCGAGCGCTACGACGCCGCCGGCGCCGTCCATGGGCACGACACTCGAGAGGAGGCGCAACGGGCGTTGGTGAAGGACTGGATGGCGGATCGGGTGCGCGATCCAGCCGGGTCGCAGGTGCTGCTGGCCTACACGAGGGCGGACGTGGCGAAACTAAACTGGCTGGCGCGGGAGACGCTGCGAGCGGCTGGAAAACTGGGGCCGGATCAGGCGGTCGAGACCACGAACGGCGAACGGCCCTTCGCGGTCGGGGAGCGGGTCATGTTCCTGCGGAACGAACGCTCGCTCGGGGTCAAGAACGGGACGCTCGGGACGCTGACGGGGCTCGATCGATCAAGAATGACAGTCCGGCTGGATGACGGCCGAACCCTGCGGTTCGACCGCAAGGAATATGCGGACCTGACGCATGGCTACGCCGCCACGATTCACAAGATGCAGGGCGCGACGGTCGACAAGGCCTACGTTCTGGCCAGCCGCCACATGGATCGTCATGCGGCCTATGTGGCGATGAGCCGGCATCGAGACGCAACGAAGTTGCGGTTTGGGCGCGAGGATTTCGCGACGACGAGAGAGCTTGCTCGCTCATTGGCCGGGAGGCGAAACCCACACGATCTTGCCCAGTATGTCGGGCAAAGTTGGAAAGGCACGGCCAAGGAGCGTTCTCGTACACGCTAGTTTCAGGCTATGCCGCTGTCTTGTGGGCAAGCGTCTAAAGTGAGCGAGGCGCGTTGATAGCTGTTTAAGCTTGGGAGTTGTCCAACCGTAAGGCGATCCCCGACACGACCCTTCGTCCGCTGGCGCGCGTCAACTGCACATAGACGTCGATGGTCGAGCGCACGTAGTGGATGACATCCTCGCGCTTTAACCGAGTTCCGCCCTGTAACACCAAGAGGGCGATCTGTTCGACGGCGCGTTCGGGGCTGTCGGCGTGGACGGTCGTCATCGACCCCGGATGACCCGTGTTGACGGCGCGCAGGAAGGTGTAAGCTTCGGGACCGCGCAGTTCCCCCAGGATCAACCGGTCTGGCCGCATGCGCAGCGAGGCATTCAGCAGGTCCTCCCCAGTGACAGCGGCCTCGCCCAGGGCGCTGCGCGCCGCGAGCAGGCCGACGGCGTTGGGATGGTGCAAATGAAGTTCGGGCGTGTCCTCGATGAAGATCAGCCGCTCTGCGATCGGGATCTCTCGCATCAGGGCGTTGAGGAAGGTCGTCTTGCCGGTGGAGGTGCCGCCGGAGATCAGGATGTTGCGCCGGCCTTTGACGGCGGCGGAGAGCAGTCCGGCGACGTCGCCGGACACCAAACGCTCCTGGAGAAGTGCGTTCAGGTCCGACGGATGACCGACTGCGCCGAGTTGCGTGTTCTCGAAGGCGCCGGAGGCGACGTAGTCGTCCAGCGTGAGGTCAGACGAGACGTGCTTGCGGATGGCCAGGGCGATGTGGCCCCGCGTCGCCGGGGGGATGATGATCTGCACCCGCTCGCCGCCCGGCAGGGCGGCGGACAGGATGGGGTGTTCGCGATTGACGCCTTGGTGGGCGTAGGCGGCGATCTGACGCGCGAGGCGCATGAGCACGTCGTGGGTGAGGCCCGCGACCTGATGTTGCTCGATCCCGCCGCCCAGGGTTTCCGCCCAGAGCTCGCCGGGGGCGTTGACGTAGATGTCGGTGACGTCCTCGCGGGCGAGAATGTCAGCGAAGGGCGCCAGATAGCTGCGGAGATAGACTTGGCCGTCGGGGAGCGGGCGGGTCACCGCTTCGCCTCGCCCGATGGGAACTCCAGATCGCGGGCGATGAGGGCTGTGACCCTGACGCCGGCGTCTACGCGAAGGGTCGGCTGGGGCCGGGACGGTGTGGCCGAGGCGGCTGCGCCCTGGATGGCGCCCGGCAGAGCGACTACGACGGGGGCGTCGCGGTTGAGGCTTTGTCCGGCCAGATTGGCGCCCACGTTCAGGGTGGTCTGCAGCAGGGCGTCGCCGAAGCGCGCCAGGAAGTGGTTGTTGACGCGGCCCGGAATGCCGGCGCGGCCCTGGATGTCGGCGGCCGGCGACGCCAGGGCGATCGTGACCCCGTCCGGTCGGACGAGACGGGTCCATTGGACGAGGGCCCGCCTTTGGCCCGCCGCCATGTCGGCCTGGTACTCGCCGAACAGCCGCGTGCCGCGAGGGATGAGGATGCGGCTGCCGTCGAACCCGGTCACGTCGCGAGACACGATGGCTCGGACGTGGCCGGGTCGCGTGGAGTCCAGAGCCGTCTCAAGCACCGCCTGGATCAGCGTGCCCTGAGGGACTGTGGTGGCGCGGCGACCAGGTTGCGTCGCCCGGATCGAACTATCTTCCGCCTTCTCTGCCGTCGCGGCGCTGTCAGGGTTGGAGATCGTCGCCGATCCTGTGGTGGTGTCGATCACCAGAACCGCGCTGCCTGAGGCGGATTGCTGAAGGGGGGCGGCCATCGGCGGCGGCGATGAAGCCCAGGGCGGCGGCGCGTAGTTGGGCGGCGGAGGTTGAGGCGCGAAAGGCGAAGCCGGGGGCTGAGGGGACGCCTGTTGCAGCGGCGGCGCCGCCGTCAGAATCTCTGTCGTCTCGGCAAGCGGCGGAGCTGGCGGAGGCGGGGGCTCAGGAATGATGTAGAGCGGCGGAAGGGCCGCCGACATCTGCATCGCATCCGTCGTTCGGGCTTGCGTCGTCGGCGCGGTCAGGACGCGGCGCTGAGCGTCCAGAACGCTGAACAGCAGGATGCCCCCCAAGGCGACGCCGCCGATGAGGAGCCAGACGGGGGCGTCGCCGCCGCGCCTGGCGACGATGGGGCGGATGTCCGCCTCGCTGGCCCCTTGGAGGCGGGGATCCTTGACGTGGACGTTCACCGGGCGGACCTGGGGCGGATACGATTGGCGCGCGCGGTTTGGCGCTCCAGCCGGAAGAGCAGCGCCGGATGGACGGCGTCCACCACATAGCGCCCGTCTCGCATATGTCCGTCGAGAAGAACCTCGTCGCCGCGTTCGTCTATGGCGAAGACCGCCGGAAGCGTCTGTTGTGCGCGCCACTCGACATAGGTGCGCACGCCGTCGTCGCTGATCGCGCTCGGACGCAGGGCGCGGGCGCCGCTCAGCCTGTACCGGCCGACTTGTACGGCGGTGGCTTTGGTTGCGTCTTGGGAAAGGCTGTCGGGATAGGCGAAGCGCACGGTGTAGGGCGTCTCGGCGGTCGGGCCGTAGGCAGCCGACAGCTCGAAGCTGTAGACGCGTGCGTCGGTGATGACCGTCATATTGGTCACGCCGTTCGAGCGCAGCGGCTTGAGGAAGAGGGCGTCGCCGCGGCGGTTGAGCGTCGCCTGCCAGACCTCGCTGTCGCCGATGGCGACATTCTCCACCCGCTCATCGGGACTGAAGATCAAGGTCATCTGGTAGTTGGTCGCGGCCGTGAGGCGCACGACCTGGGCAGGATCGTAAGGGATGACGCGCAGGCGCGGATCGCTCGGGGTTTGGGCTGACGCCTCGATGGCGGCGGGCGGCGTCTGGGCGACGGCCGGCGCGCCGAGCAGCAGGGCAAGTAGGGGGATGAGGCGTTTCACGGCGTCACCTCCCCCGGGGAGCCGGCCATGACGTCTTCCGCCTCAATCGGCACGGCGTCCTGGATGTCACGCGTGAGCGTAGCATCGACCGGGGTCAGGGTCTCGGGATCGCGCCGGTACTTCAGCACCTGGAAGCCCAGGGGGTTGAGGAAGCGGTCCTCCGCCGACATGGGCTCGCCGGAGAAGCGATACTCGACGGTGGCGACCCAGGGTACGGCGGAATGATAGGGGCCGTCGGCGTCGCGCCGAACGGTCTCGAAGCGAACGAGCGCCGACCGATCGTCCAGGCGCGACACGCTCTTCACGCGCGCCTCGATAGCGGAGGTGCGAGGATAGCGCGTCAGTGGGCTGTCGATGTTGGAAGCCTGCATGTGCGCCAGATAGTCCGAACGCGCCTGTTCCGCCGACCACAGGCCGACCTTGCGGTAGTCGGTCTGGAGCGTGGCCATGTCGAAGCCTTCGCGGGCGATGACGTATTGAACCAGCATGGACTGGACCAGGGCCTTGTCCGGCGTGATCTGACCAGGATCCAGCGGTTTGAGCGCCTGGACGAAACCGGTCGTGCGATCAACCATCAAGGTATAGGGCTCGACCGTCTTCAGCGGCATCAGCACGATGAGGGCGCAGGCCTCGGCCACGGCCACGGCGGCGGCGGCGCCAGCCACGATCCATGCGACACGACGCGATCTCTGAAGGCCCGAGACCTTGTCGGTCGCCCAGCTTCCGGCTTCACGATAATAGGCGTCGAGCGCCTCGCGACTTGATTTCTTCATGAACGACGGTCTCGAAGCACGGCGCTGACGGATTTCCGCGGTCGGGTGCGACGCAGGGCCTGACCAGTGGAGGGAATGGCGAAGTCGTCGCCAGTGTTGAAGCCGCCGCCGGGCGAGCGGCCTGTGGCGACGGCCGGCGCGCCCGTTGACAGGGGCGGCGAACTGGCCCGCTCGCGGCGCTGGGCCGCCATGAGGGCGCTGGCGACGGCCTGGGCGCGAGGCGCGGTGTGTTCCGGTGTGGTCCGTTCCGGCTGCGTCGGGACGGGCTGCGGCTCAGGGCGAGCGGGGGCCGGCGTGTGTGTCTCCTTCATCTCGCTGCGCCCCGACGGGACTTGGACGGTGAAGGCCAGGCGCAGGAGAATGCCAAGTGCGCCGAACAGGGCGAGGGCGAAGGCCAGGCAGATGACCAGAAGCTCGATGGGCGCGACGGCGGCCAGGGCATTGCTCTGCCGCAACTGGATCACCTGGGCCAGCCAGGGCTCGAGCAGGGCCAGTTGAACCCCCAGCACGACGGTCGTGATGACCGACGCCAGCAGGGCGAAAACCAGGGCGCGGATCCAGCCGACAAAGAGGCCGCGGGCCATGTCGAACAGCAAAAGACCGGCGAAGAGCGGCGCCAAGGCCAGCAGCACGCCGGCGGTCAGCCGAACGGCGGCGAAGGCGGCGATGGTGCTGGAAAGAAAGAAGACGCGGGCCCAGCCCAGAGCGGGGTTGTCGGCGATCGGCGTGCGCTGGGCGGGCTCGTTTGGATTGCTCGACGGCAGGACGGCGAGGTCGTCGCGTCCCGTTCCGTAGTTGATCAGACGGATGATCGAGGCGTCGGCGCCCTGAAGTCGATTGATCAGATCGCCGTCGGCGCCGGGAAGGCCAGCGGCGCGGCCAAGCGCCGAACTGAGTTGCGCCGGTCCCTGGACGACGAGGTCGTAGACGACGGTGCGATAGGCGGGCCAGCTGGCGGCGATCGTCAGCACCACGCCGATCTTGACGACGGCCATCACCCCGTCGCGTACCGTCGGCGCCTGGCCGAGCATCATCCGCAGGCCGAACAGGGCGACAAAGATCGTCAGCAGGCCGGTCAGCGCCAGGGCGAAGGGCGAGCCGGGATCGGCCAGGGCCTGGTAGCCGTCGGCGCCGATCGTCTGCGCCTGGCAGTCGATGTGGCGCAGCAGGGTCGAGAGGAAGGCTTCGCCGGTGGACAGTCTGGGACAGGTCGCCATGGTCACGCCCGCTCCAGCAGCGTCGTCATCCAGTTCGCGGGTTCATCACCGACCGAGGCGCGGATATCATCCAGCAGCCGCACCGACCGTTCGCGGCCGGACAGGATCGTCAGGATGTCCTTCTCGCCCGACAGGTCGAGGCGGACGACGACGCTTTCGCCGCCGCGCTTGATCAGGAAGCAGTGGGCGCTGTCCGGCAGGGTGCGGATCAGGTCGTACTCATGCAGCGTCAGGCCGAAGCCCCCGACATAGTCCTCGGCGCGCGCCTTGGCGTTGACCATGAAGATCTGCGTCGCGGCCTGTTCGATGATGGCGCTGGCGATACGGCTTTCCAGCGCGTCCTGGGCGCTCTGGGTGGCGAAGCCGACGATGCCGTTGCGCTTGCGGATGGTCTTTTCCCAATCCTTGATGCGCCGCACGAAGACTTCGTCGTCCAGGGCCTTCCAGCCCTCGTCGACGACGATGATGGCGGGTGAGCCGTCGAGCCGCTCCTCCACCCGGTGGAACAGGTACATCATGGCCGGAGTGCGCACGGCCGGATCGTCCAGCAGCACCGTCATGTCGAAGCCGACGGTCCGCACCGACAGATCGGTCAGGTCTTCGGGGTTGTCGAACAACCAGGCGCGTTCGCCGTCACCCCACCAGGGACGCAGTCGCGACCAGAGATCGCCGGCGTGAGGGCGGTGCCCGCCGCGGAACAGCTCGACCAGATGCCTCAGGCGCCGGTGCGTCTCGGGCTGGTCGTAGCTGGCGCTGACGGCCTCCCTGATCCGCTCCAGCTCTTCGAGATCGGCGCCGCCGGCGAGCTGACTGAGCCAGTCGACCAGGAAGCCCCGATTGGCCGGGGTGTCTTCCAGTTGGAGAGGGTTGAGCCCGGAGGCTTGGCCGGGACGGAGCTGATCATAGCGACCGCCGATGGCGCGGATGAACAGTTCCGCCCCCCGGTCCTTGTCGAAGAAGATGATGCGCGGATCGAGCTTGCGCGCCTGGGCTAGGAGGAAGTTGAGCACGACCGTCTTGCCTGAGCCGGACGGGCCGATGACGGTGAAGTTGCCCAGGTCGCCCTGGTGAAAGTTGAAGTGGTAGGGACCGGCCGCCGTCGTCTCCAGCAGGGTGACGGCGTCGCCCCAGTGCGCGCCCATCGCTTGGCCAGTTGGGAAGTTGTGGATGCTGGCCAGACCGGCGAAATTGTTGGTCGACACCAGTCCGCGCCGGGCGATGTATTTGAAGTTCGCTGGGAACTGGGCCCAGAAGGCGGGCTCCAGTGCGATCTCTTCGCGGACGGCGACGACTCCCATGTCCGCCAGGGCCGCCGTGACCTCGGCGACGCCGGCGTCGACGGCTGCGGGGCTGTCGCCGCGCACGGCGATGGTCATGTGGTGCTCGCCGTAGCCGGCGCGCCCGGCAGCGACGTCGTCCTTGGCCTGGGCCAATTCGCCGCGCAGGGAGACGGCCTCGTCCTCGGCGGACCGCATGCGTCGAAGCGCCAGGTTCATCCGCTCCAGCGCCGCCTGCCGTTCCACGAAGGCGAAGGACTGGGTGATGGTCAGTTCAAAGGGCAGGCGCATCAGCTCGTCGAACATGCCGGGCACGCTATAGGCCGGGTAGTCCTTGATCGAGACGATGCCGAGGAAGCTGCGCGGCAAATGGCCTGCGGCTGAAAGCTCAACGGCTTCCTGACCGAAGCTCACCCTGCGGTAGGGCAGATAGGACCCCAGGTCCTGGCGCGGCAGCAGCACGGGCCGCTCTTCGCCATTGTAGAGCGAGGACAGGAACTCCAGCGGTTCCGAGCAGGCGCCGTTGGGGGTGTCGTAGACGCCGAGCAGGTGCGGTTCGTATTCGCCCAGGGTCGCTAGCAGCGCGTCGCGGCCGGCGTTCAACTGGGCCAGTTCATAGGACAGGCTGGCGTCCGGCGCCTGTCCGGTGCGCGTGACCCAGCTGCGGATCTGGTCGGCCAGACCGATGCGGCCCTGAAGCGGGCGGCGGACCAGGGTCAGGTAGAGGTCGTTGACGAACAACCGCTTGGCGCCCAGCCGGTAGGCCCAGCGGTCGCCGAGGCTCTGCGAGAAGGCGTCGGGGTAGTCGGCGTCGAGGTCGATCTCGGCGCGTCGCCGCACTACGTGGTGATAGAGGGCGAAGCGCGACGTACCGATGGCGCGCAACATGGCGTCGCGTAGGCTCTTGCGATAGTTGAGCTCGCCCGTGTCCGCCGTCTCGAACAGCAGGCCGCGTAGCCGGATCGTTTGCAGCAGCAGGCCGTCGCGCGTCTCCAGCGTATAATCGTCGACATGACGCGCATAGGGCAGGTGAGAGCCTGCCGTCTGTTCGCGCTTCACCGTCTTCGCCCCCTGGCTCAGGGACGGTAGGAGTTGCATCGCCAGATCTTGTGGTTGCGGACGCGCGGGCACTTCCCGATCCGGGTCAGCCACAGGTCGATGATGCGCGGCTCGCGCAGGCACAGCAGGACGCCGACGCCGTGGATGACCAGAGCCATCGGCAGGACCCAGATCGAGCGGAACACCAGGAACAGCTCCACCGCGATCACGGCGTTGATGATGAAGTAGCTGTAAGTGACGCCCGCAAACATCTGCGGGCGCGTCAGGGCCGTGAACAGGGGCGCGCGGTCAAGCTGCTCCAAGGCGTCAGCCGATGACGCCGGCGGTCGAGCGGATGCCGGCTACGATGCTGGCGGCACCGAACAGGATGAAGCAGCCCAGGATGACGACTGCGCCATGACGCCAGTTGATCCGACCGCTCAGCATCAACAGGCCCACGCAGGCCACGGCGATCACAGCGACGACCGTGGCGATGGTGCCCAGCAGGGTGCCTTGCAGCCACTGGACAGCGGAGACGATCGGGCCAGAACCGCGGGGGTCAGCGAGAGTGGTCTGCGCGTGGGCGATGGCTGGGGCTGCCGTAGCTGTTGCCGTCGTGATGGTACGCCAAATGCCCCTGAGAAGCTTGATCATAATCTCTTTGGCGCCTTTGCTATTAATGCGGAGCATTGTCCCATCTGGCGAGGCTAGATGTTACAGTTTTTCTTGAATTATAAATATTGTCCTGATTATTATCAGAATAATAAATGGTTACTATGGTATTTTTGTAGGGAATTATTGATACGCACAGCCCTTCGTCGCTCCTTAGGAGGGAGCATGATGCTGCTATTTTTTCTATCGAACCGATTTTGTATTTGTATACCCAGTAGGTCTCGTTGCCTTCTCGTTTCATAGAGTTAATAGTTTCATTCGACAACGGCATTGTCACTCCTTCGCAGGCATCATTTTTCATGCTTTTGGAGCGAATTTTCTCGACTGTGCAGTTATCTTTTCGATCTTCTATGCTTGCCTTGAATGATATTTTCTTATCTTCAGAAGGTATTGATACAATGAAAGAATTTCTTCCAATTGGGGGAAGCCACGGAATTTGCTCTTTCTCCAAAAAAATATTTGGAACCACGAATGAATTTTCACCCACTTTGTATGTGGTTGTGTCTTGGTTGTTGCATGAAGATAATATTAAAAATGACGCCAATGCGTAGCGACTAATTTTCACAAGCATGACCTCCATATTCCGGATGAAGCAAATGCTTCAGCTGCGGTTCCTGTTATAAAAGATCCGCCAAAAGTTGAACTCAAAAGTCCATTTTCTGCAAATACGCCGTAGTGGTACACGGCAACTTGCGCTGCGCTTGGGCTTCCTTGTTCATTTACCGCGGTCACGTGCGCCCTCATTAGTTGTATTCCTATTTGGTTAACTTCATGCTGGACGGCATGTAGAGGTTGGGGGGCTCCTGCCTGGGCGTTTCGTTTGAAAATTGCGGTGGCAAGGGCGTCGTTCGCAGCGGCTCCGAAGCCTCGATCCTGAACTATGGATAGCGCGGTTCGTGCCAAGGGGTCTCCCCTCGATGCGCGGCTGTTCCAAAAGGCCAATCTATTGCCATCTCGAGAATATCTTTCTTCGGAGGATGAAATTGGTGCCGACGAACAGCTTTGTACTCGTTCTTTTGCCTTTCTCGCTCCGCTAATTATAACATCCGCTATATTTACTGTTTGACTAAGAAAGTTGTCGATCTCGTTTCGTTCGGATAAACACGTTGCGCCTCTTTGGCATTCGTTTCTGTGTCCTATTACAACTATGGGGCCAACAGTAGTTGCGCTGTCTTCTCGCAGGCCCCACGGATCATTGGCGTTGATGGGGTCACCGCCAACGTAACCGTAGAGATTGCTCCCGGCTTGATATCCAATCGGGTCGGGCTGCATGAACCGCCCGAGTTGTGGCGCATAGACGCGGGCCTTGTAGTGATAGGCCTGCGCCTGCGGCAGCCAGATCTGGCCAGTGTACTGGAACAGGCCGGTGTTGCCGGCGGTCGGCTGCCCGTACTCGTCATAGGTATTGATGTTGACAGCCGCAGCCGTACTGTCGGCGTAGGCGATGGCGGACTGGCGTTCATCTGCGATCAGCCAACGACGACCGGTGAAGCCTGCCCCTTCGTAGGACAGCACCGTTTCGTCCATGATCAAGCCCGGCACGTGCCGGCGGACGATATTGCCCGCGGCGTCATACTCGGCCATCGGTCGCGCGCCGTCATGCAGCAGCCGGGTGGCGCCCATCTGGAACATCCGGCCGGCCGGATCGTAGCCGAAGGTGGTCGTCGCGCCAGCCACCGTGGCCGAGGTCATCTGATTGAGGCCGTCGTAGACGTAAGCCCCCATGGGCGCGGCAGCGATGTTCTGGCGCGCATCATAGGTCACAGCCGAACCGCCGACCGAAGTCACCTGGTTCTTGCCGTTGTTCACATAGCCGGTAGCGCCCAGCGAAGGTGTGTTGACGTAGGCGGGATTGGACACTGTCCGGCTGACGACCTGGCCAGGCGGATTATAGGCGAATGTGAAAGTCACGTCGGCGGCGGTGTCGCGCAGGTTGTGCGACAGACTGGTCAGGCGGTTCGCGCCATCATAGCCGTAGTCGGTCGGGACAGTATTGCCGCGGTAGGCTCGCGTGCGACGTCCCAGATTGTCATGGGCGTAGGTTGCCAAATTCCAGTCTGTAGCGCCGTTCTCGCGGATCGCGGTCAAGTCTCCGGCGACATTGTAGTCGTAGTTGACGAAGAAGCCGTCGGGCCATGCCAGTCCTGTGCGGCGTCCCGCCAGATCGTACTGATAGCTGACCGTCTTGCCGAGTGGGTTCTGGGTCTCGTTGGTCATCCGTCCAAGCGCATCCCAAGCGCGGGAGAGGGACGATCCGCCTCCCGACATGGCTGCGCCGGTCAGGCGGTCCAGATTGTCGTAAGAGAAGGTTCGGTCGGCAATGGCCGAGCCGCCCTGGGTGACGGCGCGGTTCAGAGCGTCATATTGGACGCCGATGAGCTCGCCTGCTCGGTTCCGATACTGGGTGACATTGCCTGCAGCGTCGTATGTGTACTGCTCATAGTCGGTCGTCGAGGAACCGCCGCCCGTAGCATTGGGATAGCGCATCTTCACGGCGCGGTCGAAGCCGTCGTACTCGATCGTCGAGACATTGCCCTGACCGTCGGTCAGGGTCAGGGGCATACCGTTGGCGGTGTAGGAGGCCCGTTCGGTGATGGGGCCCGCGCCGACGCCAGAGGTCGTCGAGACCAACTGACCGGCCTTGTCATAGAGGTTCTGGGTGATCCGGTCGGGGCCGAAGGAGCCTGCCGTGGTCGCCGTGCAGGCCGAGGCCGGCGGGCTGGCGAAGGTCGCCGGGTTCATGCGGGTTACGGTGCAGTCTAGGCGCCCTGCGGCGTCATAGCTGACCTGGCTCAGGGCATGGGTCGTTCCGCCGGACTGCTGGCGCTGATGCGTGGCGCGCCCATAGGCGTCGTAGCTAGCGGATGCTTGCTGCAGGCTGTTGAAGGCGGCCCAGTCAGCGTCGCTCGTCCCCGTCGCCGTGCCGACTTCGGACAGAACGACCTGGCCGTTCTGGTTATAGGTCGTGCGTTGCGCTCGGTGCAGCAGGGCGCCGGCGCCATCGGGATCGGGGCCGACGACGCCGACCAATTGTCGGGCGGCGTCATAGCGATAGGTGGTGGTGTCCGCCGCGCCGGGCAGGGGGCCGTCGACGGCGGCGACGTCGCCCTGGGCCGTGTAGGTTACGGCCGTCGTGGCCGTCAGCGAGCCGTCGCCTGCGCCCGTCGTCGTGGAGGTGGGCAGAAGATTATTGGCAGCGCCAGGGGAGCCGTAGACAATCGAGGTCTTCACCTCATCGGCGGTTCCGGCGCAAGACGCGCCTGTGACGCAGGTCGAGCTGGAGACGGGCAGAATGATCGGCGACGGCGCGGCCGTCAGGACGCCGGCGGCGTTCTCGTAGCGGGCGGTTTGCGGCGCATAAGCGATGCGCGTCTGAGGGCGGACGGTGCCAGCGGTCGGCGCCGGGGCGGTGACGGTCAATAGGCCGCCGTGCGCGGCGTCATAGGTGTAGTCGGTGACCCCGCCGCGTGCATCCGTGGTGGTGAGGGGCAGGTTGCAGGTGATGTTGTTGACGCAGCTGGTCGGATAGGTGGCCGAGACGCTCAGGGGCGTGGCGGTCACCGACGGCGGCGGCGAGGCTGTGATGCGGGTGATATTGCCACGGGCGTCGTAGGTGTAGCCGGTGCTGTTCAACTGAGGGTAGGTGACCTTTGACAGGCGGCGCTGGCTGTCGTGTCCATAGAGGGTTTCACGGTTCAGCGGGTCCTTGATCGAGACCAGCAATCCGGACGACGTATCGACCTTGGCCGTGGTGACGCTGGCGTCCGGAGCCGTCGTCGATATGGTGCGCACGCCTCCCGCCTCGGCATAGGCATAGTTCCAGGTGCTGCCGGCCTGCTCCACGGCGGTGACGCGCTGGTTGGCGTCCGTGGTGTACCTGATCGCGTCGACCGTCGGGTTTTCGGGTAGGCGCATGACCAGTTGATTGGCGCCTTGCGAGCCGTAGAAGGTCACGCGTCCGCTTTGATCGGTCGTCTTGCCGCCGTCGAAGGTCACGCTGGGCCAGTTCTGGCCGGGACAGGCCGACGGCCCGTTCCAGCTGCCGCCGCCGCATTCGGCTTTGTTATAGGCGGTCACGCCGGCCAGACGTTGCCAGAAGCCGTAAGTCAGGTAGTTGGGCGTAGCTTCCTGTTGATAGTGGAAGAACAGGGCGTAGCCGAAGTTGTTGCTGACTTCGCGAAGGCGGATCGCCCAGAACTTCTGGTCCTCGGGCGTGCCCTGGACCTCGCCCCATTCCTCGGCGGTCTCATAGCGGAAGGAGATGATCTCGCCATTGGGGCGAGTGATGCGTGACAGTCTTCCGCCATTGGCCTGGTACTGGGGCGCGCTCAACCTTTGATCCTGCAGGCTCTGGTCGAAGCGATACTCGACGCCGTCGCTGGTGCGATAGGTGTAGACGCCGCCCGTCAGGCTCAGCGTCTGACCCAGGTTCCTTCTGGGCGCATAGGTCGCGCCCGACTTGGTGAAGACGTCGGTGACGCCGCCGATGCTCACGGAAACGATGGACAGGTCGGGGCTGAGCGTCACGGCGCCGGTGACGTTGTCGCGCCAGGAACCGCCGATATAGGTGCGGTCATAGGACAGGCCGCCGGATCCCGGCTGACCGATCGAGACCAGGCGCCGATTGCGCACCGGCCGACCCGACAGCAGATCCACGCCGCGCGCGTCGATGCTGTAGGTCTCCGGCGGCGGCGAGAACAGGGCGTTTTGCGCCTGGGCCTCGAATCCGGCGCCGAGAAGAAGCGCCACGGTCGATGCGCTGACAGACAGTCTCAGGCGCTTCATGGATCGCCCTCCTTCTTAAATGCTTTTTTCTTGGGGGAGGCGAGCGCGCGCTTCCGTGCAGGTCACGATGTGAAGATGGCGCCGGACCTGAGTTAGGGACGGCGTCCGGGCGTCACATTTCTTCGCAGTAGTCCTTGCCGGGCGGCGGGGTGCAGCCCTCGGGGGGGATAACGACGCCTGCAGCAGTAACTGTGAAGGTGCGGGCGACGTCGCTGACAGCGAGGGTGCCTGAGGTGGAATAGCCTGCAGCGATAGCCCTCACGCGCATCTGAACCATCTGTCCTGCTGACACAGTTCCTCCCGTCGTGACCCAAGCGCCGGAATCGATGCGGTATTCGCCCTTGGCGACTGTGATCGGGACCGGGACATTGATGCCGCTGATCGTGAAGGGTTGGGTTTCCGCCCAGGCATAGGGTGCGACCGTGACGGGGCCGCCCAGGTTGAAGGCGTTCGGCGTCGTGTCGACGATGGAAGAGACGACGAAGGTGTCGGAGACGCCGCCGATGTCGAGGGTGGCGGTCTGGCTTGCGCCGCCAGCCGCAGGAGCCTGGACGCGAACCTGCAATGTTTGGCCCGATGAGACGGAACCCGCCGCCGTCCGCCAGGCGCCGGCGTTGATGTTGTACTGACCGCCAGCGATGGTGACCGGGACAGCCGCGCTTACACCGCTCACTGTGACGAGGGCGGAGGTAGCCCAGGCGCCCGAAGCCGCCGACGCGGGCCCGCCAAGTTCGAACGCATTGGGCACGCTTCCCGAAACAGCAATTGTCCGCTGGGTGCGATTGTCGGCTCCGTCATAGGCGTAGGCCGTCGACGGTCCGTCAGAGCGGGTCACCGAAACGAGGCGTCCCTGGGCATCGTAAGCATAGATGGTCGTGGATTGCGCATGCGCGTCGTTGGCTAGAAACACAATCATGGCGAGGCATGCGGCGGCGCGTGAAGGGCTCGCGGGTCTTGCTGAAGTGTCCAGATACATTGTGAGCCCCCGCTTCAGTTGTAGCGCGACTGCAAAGGCGGAAATTCACAGAGTTTTGCAATACGTAGTTTTACGTTACAATTCAAATTGTAACGTCAAGAAGAGATCTGGCGTATGGGGGCGAGACTTTCGCTCATCTTCGAGCATGACAGCCGCGTGCAGCGAGCAGCGAGCAGCGAGCAGGATGGCACGGTTCGTGCGCAGCTTCACAGCTTCACAGTCTCGACACAGCTCATCTAGGGTCGAAAATTCCTAGATATGATGATAGGTTGGAAAGCCACCTTCTCCCACAAGGGGAGAAGGAAGAGGTTAGCCCAGCAGCCGCGCCGCCTTGGGCGCGAAGTAGCTGAGAACGCCGGACGCGCCCGCGCGCTTGAAGGCGTGCAGGGTTTCCAGGATGGCGCGGTCTTCCTCCAGCCAGCCGTTGGCGATGGAGGCCTGCATCATCGCGTACTCGCCGGACACCTGATAGGCGAAGGTCGGGATCTTGAAGGTGTCCGAGACCAGGCGGACGATGTCGAGGTAGGGCAGGCCCGGCTTGACGATCAGGGCGTCGGCGCCTTCGGAAATGTCCATCGCCACCTCGCGCAGGGCCTCGTCAGCGTTGGCGTAGTCCATCTGATAGGTCTTCTTGTCGCCGGTCAGAGACTTGGACGAACCCACCGCGTCGCGATAGGGGCCGTAGAAGGCCGAGGCGTATTTGGCCGCGTAGCTGATGATCAGGGTGTCCGACAGGCCGTTGGCCTCCAGCGCTTCGCGGATGGCCTGGACGCGGCCGTCCATCATGTCGGAGGGGGCCACGGCGTCGGCGCCGGCGTGGGCGTGGATGAAGGCCTGTTCGGCCAGGCGTTCCAGCGTCGGGTCGTTGACGATGCGGCCGTTCTCCAGAACCCCGTCGTGGCCGTGGTCGGTGTAGCAGTCCAGGGCGACGTCGGTCATGACGCCGATCTCGGGCGCGGCGTCCTTGATGGCCTTGATGCAGTCGGGGATCAGACCGTCCGGGTCGCTGGCGGCGGTGCCGACGCTGTCCTTCAGGCTGTCGTTCACGTTGGGGAAGAGGGCGATCATGGGGATGCCCAGATCGCGGGCCTCGACGGCGGCCTTGGCGGCTTCCTTCGGCGACAGGCGGAAGACGCCGGGCATGGAGGCGACGGGCACGCGCTCCTCGGCGCCGTCATGGACGATGATCGGCCAGATCAGGTCGGCGGGCGTCAGGGTCGTCTCGGCGACCAGACGGCGCACCCAGGGCTGCGAACGCAGGCGACGCGGGCGGGCGTAGGGGAAGGCGGCGGGCTGGAAGGGCAGGGTCATGCAGCGCTCATAGTCCCCTCGGCGGGGCAGGGAAACGGCCTTGGCGGCCGGATATCGGAAGTCGGTCGCGAAAAAACAGAGTCCAATTCGTCTGAATCGTCTGAAATCGACGCTTCGAAAGGCAGAGACTAGCGCGTCCCTGCGTCACAGGCGGACACAAGATGCGGCGCAAGGCGCTGGCGGGGTGACGTTTCGCCGGGCCTTGGATAGAAGCAGCAAGAACGCCCCGTCAGAGGGCAGAGTCGGGAGTATAGATCATGGACTTCGCCCTCAACGACGATCAGCGCGCGATCCAGGATGCGGCGCGGGCCTTCGCCGACGCCGAGCTGGCGCCGCACTCGGCCCAGTGGGACGAGGACAAGCATTTCCCGGTCGAGGTGATGAAGTCGGCGGCCGAGATGGGCTTCTGCGGCATCTATACGGGCGAAGAGCACGGCGGCATGGCCCTGGGCCGCGTCGAGGCGGCCATCATCTTCGAGGAGCTGTCGCGCGGGGACGTGGCGACGGCGGCCTTCATCTCGATCCACAACATGGCGACCTGGATGATCGACAAGTTCGGGTCTGAGGACCTGCGCTCGCGGTTCGTGCCGTCGCTGGTGGCGATGGACAAGATCGCCTCCTATTGTCTGACCGAGCCGGGCTCGGGGTCGGACGCGGCGGCGCTGCGGACCACGGCGGTGCGCGACGGCGACCACTATGTGCTGAACGGTTCCAAGGCCTTCATTTCCGGCGCGGGCGTGTCGGACGTCTATGTCGTCATGGTCCGCACGGGCGGCGAGGGCGCCAAGGGCGTCTCGACCATCGTGGTCGAGGCGGGGACGCCCGGCTTGTCGTTCGGCGCCAATGAGAAGAAGATGGGCTGGAACGCCCAGCCGACCGCCGTGGTCAGCTTCGACGACTGCCGGGTGCCGGTCGCCAATTTGGTGGGCGAGGAAGGCGCGGGCTTCAAATACGCCATGGCCGGTCTGGACGGCGGGCGGCTGAACATCGCCGCCTGCTCGTTGGGCGGGGCGCGGCTGGCGCTGGAGACGGCGCAGGAATACGTCACCACCCGCAAGCAGTTCGGACAGGCCATCGGCCAGTTCCAGGCCCTGCAGTTCCGTCTGGCGGACATGGCGACGGATCTGGAGGCGGCGCGCCTGATGGTGCTGCGCGGGGCCTGGGCCATCGACAATGAGCATCCCGAGAAGACCAAGTGGTGCGCCATGGCCAAGCGGCTGGCCACCGACGCCTGCTTCCAGCTCGCCGACGAGGCGCTGCAGCTGCACGGCGGCTATGGCTATCTGAAGGACTATCCGCTGGAGCGGATCGTGCGCGACCTGCGGGTCCACCGCATCCTTGAAGGCACCAACGAGATCATGCGCGTCATCATCGCGCGGGAACTGGCCCGATGAGCGACGCTGAAGTCATCACCCGCATCGAAGGTGGGGTCGGTCGCATCACCCTGAACCGGCCCAAGGCGATCCATGCGCTGAACCGCGCCATGTGCGAGGCGATGATCGAGGCGCTGCTGGCGTGGCGTGAGGACGACGCCGTGAAGTCGGTGCTGATCGACCACGCGGGCGAGCGCGGCTTCTGCGCCGGGGGCGACATCCGCATGATCGCCGAGAGCGGGGCGGGGGACGCGTCGGAGGCCAAGGCCTTCTTCAAGACCGAGTATCAGCTGAACCATCTACTTTTCGCCTATCCGAAGCCGATCACGGCTGTCGTCGACGGCATTGTCATGGGCGGCGGCGTGGGCATCAGCGAACCGGCGGACGTCCGCATCGCCACCGAGCGCACCACCTACGCCATGCCCGAGACGGGCATCGGTCTGTTCCCCGACGTGGGCGGGGGCTGGTTCCTGCCGCGCCTGCCGGGGCAGACGGGCGTCTGGCTGGCGCTGACCGGCGCGCGGCTGAAGGCAGCGGACACCGTGGCGCTGGGCATCCACACCCATTTCGTGGCGAGCGAGGGCGTCGAGGCGCTGAAGGCCGAACTGCTGGCCGCGCCGGCTGATCCGAAGGCCGTGGCGGATCGCCTGGCGGGCGACGCGGGGCTTGCGCCGCTGGACGCGCACCACGAGGCCATCGACCGGCTGTTCGCCTTCGATACGGTCGAGGCGATCTTCGCCGCGCTGGAAGCCGACGGTTCGGACTGGGCGCTGAAGCAGCTGGCGACGCTGAAGACCAAGTCGCCGCAGTCGCTGAAGGTGTCGCTGCGCCAGATCCGCACCGGCGCGATCCTGACCTCCTTCGCCGAGAACATGGCGATGGAATATGCGCTGGGCGGTCGGGTGGTGCGCACCCACGACTTCCAGGAAGGCGTGCGCGCCGTCATCGTCGACAAGGACAACGCTCCGCAGTGGTCGCCCGCCGACCTGTCGGGCGTCAGCGACGCTGTGCTGGACGAACTGTTCGCGCCGCTGGCCGCTGACGAGGCCTGGTCACCCATCTGAATTGCCGCTGCGGCGCAACATTTGTTGTTCCGAGACGCCCGGAAGGTTATCTAGGCGGCATGAGTAAGCGCTGGACCCCTGAATCCTGGAGAAACAAGCCCGTCGTGCATATGCCGACGGACTATCCTGACATGGCCGAACTGGCCCGTGTCGAAGACGAGCTGCGGGCCATGCCGCCCCTGGTGTTTGCCGGCGAGGCCCGCAAACTGACCCAGCATCTCGCGCAAGTGGAGGCGGGGAACGCCTTCCTGCTTCAGGGCGGCGACTGCGCCGAGAGCTTCAAGGAGTTCTCGACCGACAATATTCGCGACACCTTCCGCCTGATCCTGCAGATGGCGGTGGTCCTGACCTTCGCCGGCCGCAAGCCGGTGGTGAAGGTCGGCCGCATCGCCGGCCAGTTCGCCAAGCCGCGTTCGTCGCCGCTGGAAGAGATCGGCGGGGTCGAGTTGCCGTCCTATCGCGGCGACATCATCAACGGCATGGGCTTCACCGCTGAAGAGCGCGTGCCCGATCCGCAACGCCTGCTGAAGGCCTATAACCAGTCGGCCTCGACGCTGAACCTGCTGCGCGCCTTCGCGGGCGGCGGCTATGCCGATCTGTACAACATCCATCGCTGGACCCTGGGCTTCGCCGACAACGGCGCGGGCGCGGCTTACCGCGAGCTGGCCGACAAGATCACCGAGGCCCTGGCCTTCATGGAGGCGGTCGGCGTTACGCCCGAGACCCATCCCGACCTGTCGCGCGTCGAGGTCTTCACCAGCCACGAAGCCCTGCTGCTGAACGTCGAGAGCGCCCTGACGCGCCTGGAAGGCTCGTCGGGCGAATGGTTCGACACCTCGGCCCATATGCTGTGGATCGGCGAGCGCACCCGCCAGCTGGACGGCGCCCACATCGAGTTCATGCGCGGCATCTCGAACCCGATCGGCGTCAAGTGCGGACCGACCATGACGGCGGAGGACATCCTGCCGCTGATCGACGCCCTGAACCCGAACAACATCCCGGGACGCCTGACCCTGATCGGCCGCTTCGGTCACGACAAGATCGGCGACCGCCTGCCGGCCCTGATGCGGGCGGTGAAGGCCGAGGGCAAGCGCGTCATCTGGTCGATCGACCCGATGCACGGCAATACGCTCAAGGCCGCCAATGGCTACAAGACCCGGCCGTTCGACCGCGTCATGGGCGAGGTCCGCAGCTTCATCGACGTGGCCGAGGCCGAGGGCGTCCATCCCGGCGGCGTCCACCTGGAGATGACCGGCCAGAACGTGACCGAATGCCTGGGCGGCGCCCAGGCGGTGACAGAAGACGACCTGTCGAGCCGCTATCACACCCACTGCGATCCGCGTCTGAACGCGGACCAGGCGCTGGAACTGGCCTTCCTCGTGGCTGAACGCCTCAAGGTCGGCCGCCAGGCGCGCGCCGAGGCCGCGTGACCACGCCGACCGAAGACGAAGGGCCGGGCCGCGTCGCCTATCAGGGCGCGCCCGGCGCCTTCAGCCACGAGGCTTGCCTCGACCTGCGCCCATGGGACGAGGCGGTTGGTTTCGAGACCTTCCAGGGGGCCATCGAGGCCCTGCTGTCGGGCGACTGCCAGTCGGCGCTTATCCCGGTCGAGAACTCGACCATCGGCACGGTCGAGCCTGCCGCCACCCTGGTGCGCGAGGCGGGTCTGACCGTCGTCAGCGAGGCCTGGCGGCCGATCCGGCTGGCGCTGCTGGGCCTGCCGGAGGCCCGGATTTCGGACATCAAAACGGCCGAGAGCCATCCCGTCGCCTTGCAGCAATGCTCCAAGGCCCTGGGCGAGATGCGGATCACGCCGGTTGAGGTCTTCGACACCGGCGGGGCGGCTGCTGCGGTCGCCGAAGCCGAAGACGTGACCCGCGCCGCCGTGGCGCCGGCCCGCGCCGCCGAGGTTTACGGCCTGACGGTCCTGCGCAACGATCTGCAGGATTTCAGCGACAACCGGACGCGATTTGTCCTGTTCACGGCCCCCGAAGCCTGATTGGCGAAACAGGCTTTCGGATAATTCTGGAGCGAAGATCTCGGTTCGAATGCGAAAACATTCGAACCGATTTCGCTCTGCGGGTTGACCGCGCACAAAGTTTGCGTCTTTAAGATTGGGTCGGATCGACCCTGATCCAGAAACCGGACCGGATTCATGTCCTCGCTGCGCGCACAAATGACCCTTGAAACCACCTCGCGCGCGGTGGCCGGCTTTTATTTTGGCTACGGCTATTACGGCTTTCGATACGCCGGCTGAGGCGTCGGGCTTCTAACCAACCCTGACAGTCTCGCTGGCGACCGCTTCTCCCGAGCGGCCCTGCACGCGTTCCTGCCTGATGTTCGGCGGGCGCGATCTCCCATCGAAATTCGAATGCTGAAAGCCAAGTCCCATGCCGCAATCCAATCTCCAGCAAGTCTGGCCCGCTGAACAAGCCGAACTGTCGCCCGAGCAGAAGGCGCTGGCCGCCCTGCGCGCCGAGATCGACAGCCTGGACGACCAGATCCTGAACCTGTTCGAGCGCCGTCTGGCTGTCGCCGCCCAGGTGGGCAAGGCCAAGGACGCACCCGTAGGCCCCCACATCAAGCTGCGCCCCGACCGCGAACAGGCCGTTCAGGCGCGCGTCCTGAAGCAGTGCGAACCCGAGAACCGCGAGGCGGTCGAGCACCTGTGGCGCGAGATCGTCGGCTGGGGCCTGGCCCGTCAGGGCCGGCTGCAGGTGCACGTCTGGGCCCCCATCGACCCGGCCAAGGCCGTGGACGGCGCCCGTCTGCGCTTCGGCGCCGCCGCCGACATCAAGCTGGTCCGCGACCCGCAGGCCGCGCTGGCCCACGCGGCCGAAGGTCATGGCGTGGCCGTTCTGTCGATCAACACCGACGACGCCTGGTGGATGGGCCTGCGTCGTGAATGGTCGATGCTGAGCGTCTTCGACGGATACGGCGGCGAGACGCCGACCTCGCTGGCCGTGGGCAAGATCGATCCGCCGGCCCTGCCGACGGGCCGCCGCGTGGTGGTGACGGTCGGCGGCGACGCCGGCGACGGCTCGGGCGCGCGTCGCTGGGGCCTGAACACCAACCACGGCTGGACCCTGGCCCTGACCGACGCCGATGTGGCGCCGGGCGACGTGGAAGGCTGCGTCGGCGCCATCGGCTGATGAAAGCGTGAACGGGCGTTAAGCCTGTTCCTCAACCCTGTCTCAAAAGACTGCGTTCAGCATGGCGGCATGAACGCTTCCGTCATCCTGCGGTTCGGATCGGTCGGCGCCCTCGCGGCGCTGCTGGCCGGCTGCGGCATGACGGAGGCCGATCCGCATCGGTTCGAAGGCGTGGCCGAGAGCATTGCGGCCATTCCTCTGTCGGCCAAGCCTGAAGCCAGACGTGAGCCAGCCGGGCCGCGCAACGCTGAGGAGGCGGGGCTGAGGCCGCTGAAGGTCGAGCTTCTGACGCCGCATCAGCTGTGGGACGCCCGCGACGGGCTGACCGCCAAGGCGGCGGCTGTCCTGCCGGCCATGCCGTCGGTGTTTCATGATCCCGAGGCGCTGGCGGACGTGCAGGCGGCGTCTCATCCAGAGGCCAAGCCGTCGCGACCGGTCGCGGTCGCCTCGTCCTCATCCAGCGCCCTGATCCAGCTCGGCGCCTACGCCAGTCAGGCCTCGGCCCAGGCGGCGTGGGATCGACTGGGGCAGGGGACCAGCGGTCTGAACCCGGTCTTCGAGCCTGTCGAGGTTAATGGTCGGCGGCTGGTGCGGCTGAAGGTCCGCGCTGGATCTGCCCAGGCGGCGGCGCTTTGCGCCAAGGTCGCGGCGTCCGATCCGTGGTGCGTTCGGGCCGTAGAGGTGGCGTCGTCCACAGGCGCGGCTTAAGGTTTCGTTGACGACTGACGCCCTTGGCCCGATCTAGGGCGTCTGGGACGGACCGCGACCGCTTGAGTCGCGCCCGTCGAAACATCGGGGTCCAACATGGCGCAGCCTCAGGTCATCGTCATCGGCAATGAAAAGGGCGGGGCGGGCAAGTCCACCCTGGCCATTCACATCGTCACCGGCCTGCTGCACGCGGGCAAGAAGGTCGCCATCATCGATCTGGACCTGCGTCAGCGGTCGATGGAGCGCTTCTTCTCGAACCGCGCGGCCTGGACGGCGGCCAACGGTCACGACCTGCCGCTGCCGATCGTGCCGGACATGGGCGACGGCAAGGCTCTGGCCAAGGCCGACGAGGCCGAGCAACTGGCGCGCTTCGAGGCCGCCTACGCCGAGGCGCAAGGGCTCGCCGATATCATCCTGATCGACACGCCCGGCGGCGACACCGCCCTGTCGCGCGCCGCCCATGCCCGCGCTGATCAGATCGTCACCCCGATGAACGACAGCTTCGTCGACTTCGACCTGCTGGGCGAGGTCGATCCGGTGACGCTGGAGCTGAAGAAGCCCTCCATCTATTCCGAGAGTGTCTGGGAGGCGCGCAAGCATCGCGCCATCACCGAGGGCCGTCAGGTGACGATCGACTGGATCGTCGTCACCAACCGTCTGGCCGTGGCTGAGGCCCGCAACCGTCGCCGTCTGGAAGAGCGGATGATGAAACTGGCCAAGCGGGTCGGCTTCCGCGTCGGACCGGGCCTGCGCGACCGGGTCATCTATCGCGAGCTCTTCCCCTTCGGCCTGACCGTCGCCGACCTGTCGAACGACATCCGCCCGGTGTCGGTGTCCCTGGCCCACGTCGCCGCGCGTCAGGAGATGCGCAATCTGATGCAGGCCATGGGTCTGGACGACGCAGCGGGCGGATCGCTGGCTCCGCTGGACGCGGCCGCGGCCTGATCGTCGCATGGGTCTGATCTGGCTGGCGCTGGCCGCCGTGGCGGTCTGGGCGCTGGTCCGGCTGGGCCGCCAGACCGAGCGCGCCCGGCGCGGCCACTGGCGCATCTCTGCGACGATCCTCAGCAGCGCCCTGTTCGCAGGGGCGGTTCTGGCTGCCTCACGCGGGGTCTGGCTGGCGGCGATCGGGCTGGCGGGGGCAGGGCTGTGGCTGGCGGTGCAGTCGCGGGTTCGCACTGTGCCGCCGCGTGCGCCGGGGGCTGAGCGCCTTTCGGAAGCCGAGGCGCGGGCCATTCTGGGCGTGTCCGCCGATGCGACGCCGGAAGCTGTGCAGGCGGCTTGGCGCCGCCTGATGGCTCGCGCCCATCCCGATCAGGGTGGGACCGAAGGGCTGGCCGCAAGGGTCAATGCGGCGCGGGATCGACTGCAGCAAAAGAACGGGCGCGACTGAGGCTGTAGCAATATCTACTAGATAATACCGCTCGCCTATTCCCGGCTTATGATCCCGGCGTTCAAGCCGGCCGTGACTATGGCCGAGAGAAGTTGGCAGGATAGGCAGTCCAGACCGGAATTGGACGGTTAGACTATTTCAGTTATCTAACTGAAGATTGCGGAGGGCGGTTAAATGGCGGACGTTAGGTATCAGTTTTTCCTCAGTTCAACATTTGAGGATCTTCGCCGAGAGCGACAACAAGTTATCGAAGCGGTACTCGAGATGGGGCACATCCCGGTTGGGATGGAAGTATTTCCGGCCGCCGATGAGACGCCGTGGGAAATCATCAAACGCGCGATCGCACAATCGGACTACTATATTGTTTTGTCGGCGGGGCGTTACGGATCGTGCGGAGCCGACGGAAGAAGCTACACGGAGCGCGAGTTCGACTTGGCGGTAGAGCTGGGTGTGCCGATCATAGGCTTTCTGGCTAAGCACCCCTTCGATAGACCGGAAAAGCAGCGGGATGACGATCCAGATTTGCGGCATCGATTGGCCGCGTTCCATGGAAAAATTTCCGAACGACACTTGAGAAGGTGGGCGTCAGTCGAAGAGCTGGGTCTTTTGGCCTCTAAGGCGATCATCCACGCAACCACAAGCTATCCTCGCACGGGATGGGTAAGAGCTGACCAAGCAAAATCGCTGGGGGATTTTCAAGCACTAGAAAGTTTGAGATCGTCCTTAGAGCAAAGCCAAAATAACATGGGGCGCCTAGAGGAAGAGCTGGAAGAAGCTCGCGTGCTAATTCGTCAATCGGTCCTCCAGGAGGATGATATTCAGCCTGAACTTTTGGCGGGAGGGGATGACGAAGTAGATGTTCCGGTTCGATACACGTTGTCAGGAGAACGATTTGAAGCGAATTGTAGAGTAACTTGGGACGAAATATTCGCTACCATTGGACCTAAGATGTACAATGTTAGGTTATCTAAGGGGTATTCGGGCCGTTTTGATTTCGAAAAGGACGTGTCGGACTATCTTAAGGAGCGTATGGGAATTGCTGCCCCGAACACGCAAGTTAAGGTTGTTTCACGGTTCTTGGAGGTCATCTTGTTCCAATTCAAGCAGCGCGGGCTGTTGATGTTGGAAGTTGGTGAGCAAGGCCGGACGTGGTGGACGCTCACTCCGAAGGGGGAAGTTCACCTGACCAGATTGCTCGTAGTACGTAAGGGTTAGCCCACCTTCACCCGCGTGGCGGCTTCCGGCAGGTCCTCGCCGAAGGCGCGCTGGTAGAACTCGGCGATGGTGGGGCGTTCCAACTCGTCGCACTTGTTCAGGAAGGTCAGGCGGAAGGACAGGGCCAGGTCGCCGCCGAAGATGATGGCGTTCTGGGCCCAGGTGATGACCGTGCGCGGCGACATGACGGTCGAGATGTCGCCGTTCATGAAGGCGTTGCGGGTCATGTCGGCGACGCGGACCATGGCGGCGATGCGGCGCTTGCCCTCGGCGTCGTTCCATTCGGGAATCTTGGCGGCGACGATCTCGGCTTCGACGTCGTGGTCAAGATAGTTCAGCGTCGTGACGATGTTCCAGCGGTCCATCTGACCCTGGTTGATCTGCTGGGTGCCGTGATACAGGCCCGAAGTGTCGCCCAGGCCGATGGTGTTTGTGGTCGAGAACAGGCGGAACCAGCGGTTCGGGCGGATGACGCGGTTCTGGTCCAGCAGGGTCAGGCGGCCTTGCGCCTCGAGCACGCGCTGGATCACGAACATGACGTCGGGACGGCCGGCGTCGTATTCGTCGAAGACCAGGGCGACCGGGCGTTGCAGCGACCAGGGCAGGATGCCCTCGCGGAACTCGGTGATCTGCTTGCCTTCCTTCAGGACGATGGCGTCCTTGCCGATCAGGTCGATGCGGCTGATGTGGCTGTCCAGGTTCACGCGGACCAGCGGCCAGTTCAGGCGGGCGGCGACCTGCTCGATGTGGGTCGACTTGCCGGTGCCGTGATAGCCCTGAACCATGACGCGGCGGTCGAAGGCGAAGCCGGCGCAGATGGCCAGCGTGGTCTGCGGATCGAAGCGGTAGCTCTCGTCGATCTCGGGCACATGACTGTCGCGTGTGTCGAAGGCGGGCACGACCATGTCGGAATCGACGCCAAACGCCTCCCTGACCGTCACCTTGCGGTGCGGTTCCAGCGTGACCAGGGGATCGGGCGAGGCGTCGAGGGGTGAGGTCATGGCTCCCATCTAGTGCCCTCGCGCGCGCGGCTCAACACGCGCGCGAGGAAACTGGACGGTTATTCCGCCGACAGGGCCACATCGATGTTGCCGCGCGTGGCGTTGGAGTAGGGGCAGACCTGATGCGCCTTGTGGATAAGGTCGTCGATGACGGCCTGATCGAGGCCGTGGTCGGTGACCTTGAGCGTGACGTCCAGGTTGAAGCCTTCGCCGCGCGTATTCTTGCCGAAGCCGACGCCGGCCTCGACTTTCGTGTCCGGGCCGACTGGCGTCCCCGCCTTGCCGGAAACCAGCCGCAGGGCGCCCAGGTAGCAGGCGGCGTAGCCGGTGGCGAAGAGCTGTTCGGGGTTGGTCCCGCCGCCGCCCTTGCCGCCCATTTCAGTTGGAACGGACAGGCGGACGTCGATCTTACCGTCGTCAGTGGCTGAGCGGCCCTCGTCGCGGCCGCCTCCCGATGCTGTGGCGTGGGCGCGGTACAAGACTTCCATGAGGGCGACTCCTTTGGCGATCCAAGGAGACGGATATGGGTCTCAGTCGTTCAGAAACAACGGTTCTGTGATTCGTGTAATCCGCAAGGGGGCGTTAATAGTTTAGCCATCACTTCCGTCGGGGAAGAGGCTATGCATATGAATGCGCAGTTCTTTTGCTACGTCTATGATGCGCCCGAGGGCACGCCGCTGATGTTCGCGCTGGACGCGGACAGTCTGCCCGAAGCGGTCTGTGAAACGCGCCGCATGATGCGGGACGAAAACGCAGGCAGCGTATTCGCGGAAATCTGGGACGGAGCCGCCGAGAGCGTGGTGACGCGCATCGACGGAGCGCCCAGGCCTGGCGGTCTGCTGCGTTCGCTCAGGCGTGACCGGCCTTCTTCAAGGTTTTCCAGGCCTTGATGACGCGCTGAAGCTTGGCCTCGGCGCCGCGGTCGCCGCCGTTGGTGTCCGGGTGGAAGCGTTTCAGCATTTCATGATAGCGCGCCTTGATCGCCGCCTTGTCCGCGCCGGGCGTCAGGTCGAGGTCGGCCAGGGCGGCGCGCTCGATCTTGCCGATGCGGTGCTCCTCCGCCGTGGCGGGTCCCGCCTCGCGAGTGCGCCGTCCGAACAGGCCGAAGCTGTCGCGCCATGAACCGGCGCCTTCGGTGTTGGCCGTGCCCATCTTGGCGGCGAAGGCGGCGGCCTCGCGGGTGTTCTTGCCGGCCTTCATCTCCCAGGTCGGGCGGCCGCCGGTCATGGCCTCGTTTTCCTGGGCGGCGCGGACCTCGCCCTCGCTCATGCCCGCGTAGAAGTTCCAGCCCTTGTTGTACTGGCCCGCGTGCGCCTGACAGAAGTCGTAGAACTCGGCCAGCTGTTCGCGCGACTTGGGCGCCTTGGCGGTCGCGGGGCGGCTGCAGTCGGGCCACTGGCACGGCTTCTCGCCCGCCTTCAGGTGCAGGACGTCGGCCTCGGCCTGTTCCTCGTCAGGCTTGGGCGGCTTCACCCGAATGTCGGTGAAGCGGGGTTTATATTGAAAAGACGCGGACATCGCCCGAAGTGTAAGCCTGAATTGGACAGCTTCAAGGAACGACCGATGTCAGATGGCCCCGTGGCGGCACTTATCCGCGAAAAACTGACCGTGGCCTTCGCTCCGCTGCGGATCGAACTGGAGGACGACAGTTGGAAACACGCGGGCCACCATCATGAGGGCGGCATGGACGCCAGGGACGGCGGCGAAAGCCATTTCCAGCTGACCATAGTGTCCGACGCCTTCGAGGGGCAGGGGCGGGTGGCGCGGCAAAGGGCGATCAACGCCGTCCTCAAGGATGAACTGGCAGGGCCGGTTCACGCCCTGGCGGTCCGCGCTATGACGACGACAGAGGCCGGCGGCGTTTGAATTTGTGCCGTTTCGATACGTAAAGAAACGTATTTATCTCGTCTTAGAACCTTCAATCTAGGGTCCACTCCTGACTTATTTGCAATGGCGGGGGCGTGCGAATGGTGGGGGACGGGATCAAGGGACTGGACGGGCAAGCGCCCGGAGAAGCCGCACAGGCGCTGACCGCGATCCTGCAAACCCACTATCTGCGCTATCTGATCATCGTCAGCTGGGCTCTGGGCGTGATCGTGACCGTCGGCTTGGTTCACGGAATGGCATGGTTCGTCGCCACCTTGGCTGCCGGCGCCCTGCGCGGCGAAGTCGAAAAACGCATCAGCCAGCGCGTCGGCGCAGGCTGGGGAATGCTCTTCCCGGTGGTGGCGACCGCGACGACGGCGGTCTGGGCTGTGGCGCCGCTTCTGGCCTGGTTCTCGAACGCCCAGTTCGGCCATGAACTGGCCATCGCCCTGCTGGTGTCGGGCTATGTGCTGGTCTTTGCCCAGCTTCGCAGCTCGCCGCGTCAGGCGATCATGATTTCATCGCCCTATGGTCTGGCGGCGGCGATCATCGCCGTCAGCCTGATGGGCGGACCGCTGTTCTGGCCGTTCCTGACCCTGGTGCCGTTCATTGCGGCCAGCCTGTTCGTCCTCGTCACCATGACGGTCCTGCGTGAGGATCGTATCCGCGCCTTCCAGGAGCATCAGTCCCATCTGATCGAGGAACTGGAGGCCGCGCGCGACAAGGCCGACGCGGCCAATGAAGCCAAGTCGAGCTTCCTGGGCGTCATCTCGCATGAACTTCGCACGCCGATGAACGGGGTGCTGGGCGCAGCGCAGTTGTTGAGCGCCACTCGGCTGGAAGGGACGCAGCGAGAGTATCTGTCGATCATCCGCAATTCGGGCGACAACCTGCTGAGCCTGCTGAACGACATTCTCGATATGACCAAGATCGAGGCCGGCAAGATGAATTTCGACGTCGTGGACGTGCAGGTCGACGACCTGCAGCGGCGCATAACCGGACCGTTCGAAGCGCAGGCGGAGGCCAAGGGCCTGACGTTCGTCACCGCGCTGGAAGGCGAGATTCCGGCCGTCGTACGCGGCGATCCGCTGCGGGTCTGCCAGGTGGTTCAGAACCTGCTGTCCAACGCCGTCAAATTCACCGATCAGGGCGAGATCCGCTACACGGTGCGCGGTCGCCGCATCTCGGACCGCAGGGTCGGTTTCGAGTTCTCGGTCACGGATAGCGGCTCGGGCATCTCGCGCGAGGATCTTGAGCGCCTGTTCCAGCCTTTCACCCAGGTCGACAACTCCTCGACGCGCAAGTTCGGCGGCACGGGGCTGGGCCTGACCATCGCCCGGCGCATGGCGCATATCATGGGCGGCGACATCACCGTGACCTCGCGTCTGGGCGAGGGCTCGACCTTCACCCTGTCGATCGAAGGGGAAGTGGTTGAATGGGCCAAGGCCGAGGAGGCCGAGGTCATCGACGCCGATATCGAGGGCGGCGATCATCTGGATGTGCTGGTGGTCGAGGATCACCCGGTCAACCGCATGATTCTGGAGGCCTGGATGGGCTCGGCCGGGCACCGCACCAGCACCGCCGAGAACGGCCAACTGGCGGTCGATATCGCCATGAACCAACAGTTCGACCTGATCATCATGGATGTGAATATGCCGGTCATGGACGGGCTGACGGCGACGCGCCTGATCCGTGAAGGAACGGGCGTGAACGTCGATACCCCCGTCGTCGTCCTTTCGGCCTCCGCACGAATCGAGGACCATGAGGCGGGTCTGGCCGCCGGGGCCGACGCCTACCTGAACAAGCCGATCGATTTCCGCAGCCTCGCGGAGCTGATGGTCCAGGTTCCGGGTGGGCGTATTGCTCTGCGCCAGGCCGTCGAGGCGGCCGAGGAGCCTGCAGCCGCGGCCTGATCCAGGCACCTTGCGGCGCCGGGACTCCTTGAACGGCCTGTGATTTTCCCGGTCCCGTCGCGCGTCGTTAAGGAAAAAGCCTGACCGGCGGGGCTTCCATTCGTGGGTGCAGGCGCTAGACCCAAGGTCATGTCTTCCTTACCCGAAACCCTGACGCAGGCGGTAGCCGACGGTGAGAAGCGGCTGACCGCCGACGCCGCCTTCCTGGCCAAACTGGTCGACATGGCCGGCGACCTGGCGATCAATCTGATGATCGCGGCGCTGATTTTCGTCGTCACCCTGTTCATCGCGCGCTGGGCGTCGGGGGTGACGCGGCGGGTGCTGGGGCGGATGCGGGCCTTCCGGCGCGATCCGACCGTATTGAGTTTCGCCGCCCAGGTCGTGCGGGTGGTGGTCATCATCATCGGCATGATCGCCGTGCTGCAGCGGCTGGGCGTGCAGACGACCTCGATCATCGCGGTGCTGGGCGCCGCTTCCCTGGCGGTCGGCCTGGCCTTGCAGGGCACGCTGTCGAACGTGGCGGCGGGGGTCATGCTTCTGGTGCTGCGGCCCTATCGCGTGGGCGAGGTGATCGAGGTCGGCGGGGCCACGGGCACGGTTCAGAAGCTGGACCTGTTCACCACCCAGCTGTCGAACGCCAACAACCACAAGATCGTCATCCCCAACTCCAAGGTCCTGAGCGACGTTATTGTCAATCTGACCGGCCAGAAGACCCGCCGGATCGAGATCAAGTTCAACATCGGCTATGGCGAGAACCTGAAATCCGCCTGCGCCCTGCTGGCTGGCGTAGCTGCCAGGCATGAGGCCGTTCTGACCGATCCCGAGCCGTGGACCGGCGTGACCGCGCTGAGGGACAGTGCGGTCGAGATCACCCTGCACGCCTGGGTGAAGGTCGCCGACTGGTGGCAGACCCAGTCGGATCTGATTCAGGCCGGCAAGGAGGCGCTGGACGCCGCCGGGATCGAGATCCCGTTCCCGCATCAGGTCGAAATTCCGTACCGCGACCCCGCTCAGAAGGACTGATCCCGTGCGTTACGACTTTGGATCGGACAACACCGCCGGCATGGCTCCGGCCGCCCTGAACGCCCTGGTCGACGCCAATCGGGGCTTTGCGCGCGCCTATGGCGCGGATGAAACCTCGGCGCGCGCCGCCGAGCTGATCCGTCAGCGGGTGGACGCCGACGCCGAGGTGCGGTTTGTCTTCAGCGGCACGGCGGCCAACGCCATCGCCGTCTCCATGCTGGCCCGTCCCTATGAGGCGGTGCTGACGCATCACGCGGCCCACATCTGCACCGACGAGACGGGCGCGCCGGGCTTCTTTGGCCAGGGCGTCGGCCTGATCGGCCTGCCGGGCTATTCCGGCAAGATCGAGGGTCTGGCCCTGCGCGCCGCGCTGGAGGAACCCGTGGTCGGCCATCGCCAGCCGGCGGCGGCGCTCAGCGTCACCCAGGCCACTGAATACGGCGCCGTCTATTCCGAGGAAGAACTGCGCCACCTGATCGAACCGGCCAGACAGGCGGGACTGGGCGTCCACATGGACGGGGCGCGGCTGGCCAATGCGGTCGCCGCGGGCTTTGACCTGAAGGACATTCCGCGCCTGGGCGTGGACGTTCTGGTGTTCGGCGGGGCCAAGGCGGGGGCGAACTGCGCCGAGGCCCTGGTCATCTTCAACAAAAGCCTGACGCGGCGGATCGACAACCGGCTGAAACAGGCCGGGCAGATGGCGTCCAAGGGGCGGTTCCTGGCGGCGCCGATCCTCGGGCTGCTGGAATCGGGCGCCTGGGAGACCGGGGCGGCCCACGCCAACCTGATGGCCCAGCGTCTGGCCGACGGCATCGAGGAGCGCTCGCCCTTCGTGCTGGCGCATCCGGTTGAGTCCAACGCCGTCTTCGTGCGGATGCCGGACGAGGCGCACCAAAGGCTCAATGCGCTAGGCTGGGCCTGCTACCAGTTCGACGACGGCTCGGTGCGGTTCGTCTGCTCCTGGGCGACGACCGAGGGCGCCGTCGATGAACTGCTTGAAGCCATAACGAGCCTGAACTGAATGTCGGTTTCGCTCCGGCGAGGCGCGGCCCATATGCTGGAGCATGACCATGCGCGGTGAACGATCCGGCCGACGGGGCGACTCTACGGTCAAGGCCATGGCTGCAGGCCAGAAACAGGCGAAACCGGAGGCTCCGCCGACCCTGCAGGCGTTGGCCGATCTGTTGCGCGTGGTCGGCCGCTCGGGCGCGCCGCAACTGCCGTGGCGCATCGCCGGGGCCATCGGTTTGACGCTGGCGGGCAAGGGACTGGGCGTGCTGGCGCCCCTGATCCTGGGCGCGGCGGTCAACCATCTGGCGGCGGGGCAGGGGGCGGCGGCGGCCGTGGGTTGGGGCTTCGCGGCCTTCGCCGTGGGCTGGGCCCTGGTGCGCTTCCTGTCGGCGGCGACGCCGCAACTGTCGGACGTGGTGTTCGCGCCGGTTCGGGCTGCGGCCCAGCGCAAGACGGCGGCCGAGACTTTTGCTCACGCGCTGAGCCTGTCGCTGGATTTCCACCAGACCAAGCGCTCTGGCGCCCTGTCACGGACCATGGATCGCGGCTCGCGGGCTGTGGATTTCCTGCTGCGGATTCTGGTGTTCAACCTCGGCCCGACCGTGGTTGAACTGGTGCTGGCGGCGGCGGTTCTGAGCGGCAAGTACGACTGGCGCTTCGGTGCGGTGGCGATCGGGGTGGTGGCCGTCTATGCGGTGGCGACCTTCGCCATGGCCAACTGGCGGCTGGAGCACCGGCGCGCCATGAACGCCGCCGACAGCGAGGCGGCGGGCCTCTCGGTCGACGCCCTGCTGAACTATGAGACGGTCAAGTCGTTCGGCGCCGAGACGCGGGCGGCCGAGGCCTATGATCGGTCGCTGTCGACCTATGTGGACGCGGCGTTGAAGGCCAACACCTCCCTGGCGACGCTGAACCTGATCCAGGGCCTGATCATGAACGTGGGCTTGGGCGTCATGGCCGTCATGGCCGGGTTCGAGGCGGCGGCGGGGCGGATGGGGCCGGGCGACGTGACGGCGGCGGTGCTGATCATGATCTCGCTCTATGCACCGCTGAACATCCTGGGCTTCGCCTATCGCGAAATTCGCCAGTCTTTCATCGACATGGAAGAGATGCTGAAGGTAACACGTCAGGCGCCGCAGGTGGCCGATGCTCCCGACGCCATCGCCTTGCCGCGTCCCGCCAGCGGGTGCGGGGCCGAAATCATTTTCGATCACGTCGGCTTCCGTCACGACGCCCGCGCCGCGGGTCTGGACGACGTCAGCTTCGTCACGCCGGCCGGGACGACCACGGCTCTGGTGGGGCCGTCGGGGGCGGGCAAGTCCACCATCGTCAAGCTGGCCCTCCGCCTGCTCGACCCGCAGGAAGGCCGCGTCCTGATCGACGGTAATGATGCGCGGTCGGTGACGCAGGCGTCGCTACGCGCGGCCGTGGCCCTGGTGCCGCAGGACGTGGCCCTGTTCAACGACAGCATCCGCGCCAATGTCGCCTTTGCACGTCCTGACGCCGACGACACGGCCATCTGGGCCGCGGCCGAGGCTGCGGAACTGGCCGACTTCATCCGCGACCTGCCCGAGGGCATGGAGACGCGGGTCGGGGAACGGGGACTGAAGCTGTCGGGCGGCGAGCGTCAGCGCGTCGGCATCGCCCGCGCCCTGCTGGCCGATCCCTGCATCCTGATCCTGGACGAGGCCACCAGCGCTCTGGACAGCCGAACCGAGGCCGCCATCCAGAAGACCTTGCGAAAGGCGCGAGCGGGGCGGACGACCCTGGTGGTGGCGCACCGCCTGTCGACCGTTGCCGATGCGGAGCAGATTCTGGTGCTCAAGGCCGGGCGGATTGTCGAACGCGGGGCGCACCATGAACTGGTGGCGCGTCAGGGCGGGGAATACGCCAGCCTGTGGCGCAAGCAGACGCGCGGCGCGAAAAGCCAGGTTCAGTCGGACTGAGGTCCGCCCGGAATCTTGGCCTTCAGTACGTCCTTGAGGCTGGCCAGAACCTGGGCGCGGGTCTCGGCAGCCTCGGCCGGAAGGGTCAGAAGCAGGCGAAGGGCCTGGGCGTGGACGGTGACGATGCGCCAGTCGAACGGCCTGTCCTCGGGCGCGGCGTCGATCAGGTCGCACAGGTTGGCGGCGGCGGCGCACAGGTCCTTCAGCTCAAACGGACCGGCGGCGTCTATGACGGCGCTGGAATGGTCGTAGGCCTGGTCCAGAATGCGGGAGGCTTCTTCAGTGGAGGCGGCGGGCTGAAGCGCCGCGAGCGCCGCGACCTGCTCCTCGATGACGGCGCGGCTGCGGGCTTCCATCTCGGCCAGATTGGCCTTGGCCTGGGCCAGGGCGACGCCGGCGCTGACGCCGCCGGGTTGGTCGATCAGGGTCGACAGGCGCGAGCGACGGCGGTTGTGCGTGATGACGGTCATAGCTCGATCGACGCTCTGCGTTGGGCTTCGAATTCAGCCTTGCGGTCTTCGGCACGACGCTCGACCCCCTCCCAGGAGCCCGAGCGGAAGCGGCGGTCGGGGCCAAAATAGTCGCCGACCTCGAGGAAGGGGCGGGCGTCGCGGGCGACCCAGACGATGCGTTCCAGAAGAACGCCGGCGCTGAACGGCTTGGTGATCAGGAAGTTGGCGCCGCAGTCGCGGGCCTCCGATACCTTGGAGCGGCGAACGTGAGCCGCAGTCATGATGACGGGAGCGAAGGCGTTGGGCTCCAGCCCCGAACGGCGCAGCCAGCGCACGAACTCATAGCCGCTCATTCCCGGCATCTCGCAGTCGACCAGGATCAGGTCGACGGGCCGGTCGCGCAGCACGCCGATGGCCTCGGCCGCGCTGCCGCATGCGTGGCGCACCTTGATGCCGAAGCCCAGCAGGGCCTGGGCCGTCAGTTCCAGCGCGAAGGGCGAGTCGTCGATGACCATGGTCACCGCGCCCGCGAAGTTGAACACTGCGCTTTCGCGCAGCGACTCGCCGACCCCGTTCATGCCACGCATGAAGAGGCCCTGACGTGCAGAAGGGGCGAGGAACCGAATCGCATGGCGTCAGCTTCGGCGGCGCGGAGCCGCCATGCAATGCGTGCGGTCAGCTCAGACGACCGATGGCGTAGAAGCGATCGGCGCGGGCCTTGCGGATCTGGTCCGCGGACAGCGTGGACAGGGTCTTCAGCTCGTCTTCCAGCACGTCGCCGACTGACTTGATGGCCTGATCGCGGGCGGTGTGGGCGCCGCCCAGGGGCTCGGGGATGACGCGGTCGACGATTTTCATCGCCATCAGGTCGGGGGCGGTGATCTTCATGGCCATGGCGGCGTCCTTGGCCCGGGTGCCGTCGCGCCACAGGATGCCGGCCGCGCCCTCCGGCGAGATGACCGAATAGATCGAGTGCTCCAGCATCAGCACACGGCTGGCGGCGGCGATGGCGATGGCGCCGCCCGAACCGCCTTCACCCGTCACCGTGGCGATGGAGGGAACGCCCAGGGTCAGGCCGCGCTCGGTCGAACGGGCGATGGCCTCGGCTTGGCCGCGTTCCTCGGCGCCCAGGCCCGGATAGGCGCCGGCGGTGTCGACGAAGGTCAGGACCGGCAAGCCGAACTGCTCGGCCATGTCCATCAGGCGGACGGCCTTGCGATAGCCCTCGGGGCGGGCCATGCCGAAATTGTGGGTGATGCGGGTCTGGGTGTCGTGACCCTTTTCGTGGCCCATGACCACGACCGGCTGGCCGCGGAAGCGGGCCAGACCGCCGAGGATGGCTTGATCGTCGCCGAACTGACGGTCGCCGTGCAACTCCACAAAGTCAGTGAACAGGCCGTCGATGTAGTCGACCAAGTGCGGACGCTGCGGGTGGCGCGCGACCTGGGTGCGCATCCACGGGTCAAGGTTGGCGTAGGTCTTCACCCGCAGGGCATCGGCCTTCTTGCGCAGGGCGGCGATCTCGGTCTCGAACGAGCCGCTGGTCGGGGCCAGATGCGACAGCTCCGCGATCTTGGCTTCCAGCTCGGCGATGGGCTTTTCGAATTCGAGGTAGTGCGTGGCCATAAGGCGTCCGTGAGGAGAAGCGCGGTTGGCGCTACGGAAAGCGGCGGAAACTAGAGCGGTGAACGCCGTGGGGCAAGCGGGGTTCAGTCGTCCTTCGCCAAGGGGTGTTTTGAATGGACGACCTGGGCTGGGCGGTCGGTGGCGACGTGGGTGTAAATCTGGGTGGTCGAGATGTCGGCGTGGCCCAGCAGGGTCTGGACGACGCGCAGGTCGGCGCCGCCTTCCAGCAGGTGGGTGGCGAAGGCGTGGCGCAGCACGTGGGGGCTGACGCGGGCGGGGTCGATGTCGGCCGCGAGGGCGGCTTGATCCAGCAGTTGGGCGAAACGGCGGGGCGTCAGGTGGCCGGTCTTGCCGTGCGAGGGAAACAGCCAGGCGCTGTCGGGCGTGTTGGGCTTGTGCGTGGCGTCGCGGGCGTCGAGCCAGGCCTTGATGGCTTGGCGGGCGGCGGCGTTGAGGGGGGCCAGCCGTTCCTTGCCGCCCTTGCCACGCACGATCAGATAGGCCGGATCGCGGCGCACCGCCTCGACCTTGAGCGCCAGCAGTTCTGAAACGCGCAGGCCCGAGGCGTAGGCCATCTCGACCAGGGCCACGAGGCGTAGGGCCGCCGCGCTGTCGGCGGCCCCGGCGGCGGTCAGCAGGGCCTCGATCTCGTCGCGGCTGAGGGTCTTGGGCAGGCTGCGGCCCTGCTTGGGCGCGTCGATGCGGCGGGACGGGTCATCGCTGCGCCAGCCTTCGCCCAGGGCGAAGCGGTAGAATTGACGCACGGAGGACCGTCTGCGCGCCGCCGTGGCCGCCGACAGGCCGCGCCGGGACAAATCGGCGAACCAGGCCTCAACCGCTTCCTGAGACGCGCCCATCAGGCCGCCCGCGTCGCCCAGCCAGACCTCGGCGTCGGTCAGGTCGCGGCCATAGGCGGACAGGGTGTGGGGCGAGGCGTCGCGCTCGACCGCCATCATTTCCAGAAAGGCCTCGACCTGAGGCGTCATGCAGCGCGCTCAACACAGGTGTGGAGCGAACGGCCGGGTCGTGTAGAGACTGTAGGGACCATGCCTGCCGACGCCTCGCCCGATTCCTCGCCCTTGTCGCCGTCCTTGACGCCCGACCGCACCATAACCCTGGTGGGGCTGATGGGCGTGGGCAAATCGACCGTGGGACGCCGACTGGCGCAGCGGCTGGGGTTGCCGTTCTACGACGGCGACCATGAGATCGAGGCGGCGGCCGGCATGACGGTCAGCGAGATCTTCGCCAGCCGGGGCGAGGCTGAGTTCCGGGCCGGCGAGGCGCGGGTCATGCGCCGTCTGTTGGAAGGACCGCCCATCGTGCTGGCGACCGGCGGCGGGGCCATGATGAACCCCGAGACACGGGCGCTGATGAAGAAGCACTCGGTCAGCGTCTGGATGCGCGCTGACCTGAAGGTGATCGCCGAACGGGTGCAGCGCCGCGACACCCGGCCCCTGTTGCGCGGCCGCGATCCGCTCGAGGCCCTGACCCAGTTAGCCGAGGCCCGATACCCCATCTACGCCGAGGCCGACCTGACGGTGGAGGTCGGCGGCGGCTCGCACGGCCAGGCGGTCGAAGCGATCTATCGAGAACTGCGGCGCCACGCCCGCGAGGAGAGCCAGAAATGACGACGACGATCCCGGTCGGAGGCGAGGGCTTCGCCGCCTATGAGGTCGTAGTCGGACGCGGTCTGCTGAAAGAGGCCGGCGCGCGCGTCGCGGCCCTGAAACCGACCAAGACCTTCATCGTCAGCGACGAGACGGTGGCGGCCATTCACGGCGAGACGGTGCGCGCGTCGCTGGAGGCTGCGGGGCTGGCGACGGGGATCGTGACGGTTCCGGCGGGCGAGGCGTCCAAGTCGTTCGAGCAACTGGAGGCCGTGCTGGACCGGCTGCTGGCCGAGGGGCTGGACCGCAAGAGCCTGGTGGTGGCCCTGGGCGGCGGGGTGGTGGGCGATCTGGCCGGACTGGCTGCGGCCCTGTTCATGCGCGGCATCGACTTCGTGCAGGTCCCGACGACCCTGCTGGCTCAGGTGGATTCCTCGGTCGGGGGCAAGACCGCCATCGACACGCCGCGCGGCAAGAACCTGATCGGCGCCTTCCATCAGCCGCGGCTGGTGCTGGCCGACATCGAGGCCCTGGCCACCCTGCCGGCGCGGCAGGTGCGCTCGGGCTGGGCCGAGGTGCTGAAGCACGGGCTGATCTGCGACGCGGCCTTTTTCGACTGGCTGGGCGACACGTCGCCTTCTGGGGGGGCTGTGGGCGCTAAGGGCGACCCTGACGCCCTGGGGCGGGCGGTGATCCGCTCGGTCGAGATCAAGGCCCAGATTGTCGGCGAAGACGAGAAGGAGGCGGGGCGGCGCGCCCTGCTGAACCTGGGCCACACCTTCGGCCATGCGTTGGAGGCCGAGCTCGGCTTCGGCGACGCTCTGACCCACGGTGAGGCGGTGGCTCTGGGTTGCGCCATGGCCTTCCGTTTCTCGGCGCGTCAGGGGCTGTGTTCGGCGGCGGACGCCGACAAGGCCGAGGCGGGGATCAAGGCGGCGGGCCTGCCGACGCGGCTGGCCGACGTGGATCAGGTTTTCAGCGCCGAGGCCCTGATCGGACGGATGGCGGGAGACAAGAAGGCCGAGGGCGGGCGACTGACCCTGATCCTGGCTCGGGCCATTGGCGACACCTTCACCGACAAGGACGTGGACGCCGAGGCGGTGCGGGCCTTCCTGATCGAGGAAGGCGCGGCCGCGTGAAGCTGAGCCCCGTCGTTCTTGAGGATCGCTTTGTCCGGCTGGAGCCGTTCACAGCGGCGCTGGAGGGCGAGGTGAGGGCGGCGCTGGATTGCGATCCCGAGGCCTGGAACGGCATGGTCAGCGCCGCTTGCGGCCAGCATTTCGACGGCTGGTGGGCGGCGGCGCTCAAGGGGATGGCCAGCGGCTCGCGCATCGCCTATGCCGTGCGGCGGTTGAGCGACGGGGCGGTGGTCGGCACGACCAGCCTCTATGAAATCAAGCCCGAGCATCGGCGCTGCGAGGTCGGCTCGACCTTCTATCGGTCCGACGCGCGGGGCGGTCCGGTTAATCCGGCGTGCAAGCGGCTGTTGCTGGACTACGCCTTTTCCAGCGGCGCGGTGCGGGTCGAGATCATCACCGACGCCCTGAACGCCGCCAGCGCCGCCGCCATTCGCAAGCTGGGCGCTCGCGACGAGGGCGTCTTGCGCAAGCACAAGATCACCTGGACCGGGCGGGTGCGCGATACGGCCCAGTTCGCCGTTCTGGATGAAGACTGGCCCGAGGTGCGTCGCGGGCTGGACGAACGGCTGGCGGCCTTCGCCTAATCCACCGCTCGGCAGTGGGCCGGTTCGTGGCCGACGGCGGTCCAGACGGCCTGATCGCCCTTGCCGCGCAGGTCGTGGCCGCTGGCCCGATACCAGATGCCGGAGGCGGCGCGTTCCTGATACAGGTCCACCGCTTCGCCGCTGGACGTGCGCACAGTCGCCATCTGGCGCGGATTGTCGAAGTCGACGGTCAGGCGCTCGCTATTGTTGCACAGATAGACGGCGCGAACGACGCGATTCATGGCGTTGTCCTGGATCTCGGCACCGGTGCGACGGCGGGCGGTCTGGGCCTCGATGGCGCGATCACGAACCTGATCGCCGCTGGTCGGGGCGTTGCGCGGTTCCGGGGCGCAAGCGGCCAGGAGGGCGACAAGAACGGCACCCAGCGAGGCGATCAGTCGGCGATTTTCCAAGTCGGGCGCCTCTCTTGCTAAGCTTATTCGGTCAACGCCCGGTTGCGCTTCGCGTTCCGCCGTTACGCCGCGCCCGGAAGAAGGCGCGCAGGGTCTCGGCGGCAGGCTCGGCCATGATGCCGCCCTCGACGGCGGGCCGCCAGTGGCAGGTCGGCTGATCGAAGAAGCGGCCGCCGTGGATCACGGCCCCGCCCTTGGGGTCGTCGGCGCCCCAGACGACGCGGCCGATGCGGGCGTGGCTGATGGCGCCCGCGCACATGGCGCAGGGTTCCAGCGTCACATAGAGGGTGAGGTCCGTAAGGCGATAATTCTGCAACTTTGCCGCAGCATCGCGCAAAGCCACGATCTCGGCATGAGCGGTCGGATCATGCGCGGTTATGGGGCCGTTTTGCCCGCGTCCCAGCACTTCGCCGGTCGTTTCGTCGACAATTATGGCACCCACGGGCACTTCGCCCGCTTGCGCCGCAGCTTGCGCCAAGTCGAGCGCCATGCTCATGAACCGCTCATCATGGATCGCCATCCCAAAGACAACGACAAGAAGCCCCGCTCCCGTCAAGACGACGGCCCGCGCGGCCCCCGTAAATTCGCCGACGCGCGCCCGGACAAGGGCGGCTTCGCAGACCGGAAAGGCCCGCCGCGCGGCGATCGCAAGGACGATCGCGGCGACAAGCTTTTTGTGAAGGGCGCTGGCAAGGGCGGCCCGAAAGGCGCCAAGGAACCGGCCGCCCCGCTGCGCAGCGAGCGAATCGCCAAGGCCATGGCTCGCGCCGGCATCGCCTCGCGCCGCGAGGTCGAGCGCCTGATCGGTCTGGGCAAGGTGGCGGTGAACGGCCGCATCCTGGACACGCCGGCCACCCTGGTGACGCGCGACGATGTGATCACCATCGACGGCAAGCCGATGGGCGCAGCCCAGGCGACGCGGGTTTGGCGCTATCACAAGCCCGCCGGCCTGATCACCAGCCACAACGATCCGGCGGGCCGCCCCACCGTGTTCGACGCCCTGCCCAGCGGCCTGCCGCGCGTGATTTCGGTCGGGCGCCTCGACCTGAACACCGAAGGCCTGCTGCTGCTGACCAACGACGGCGAGCTGAGCCGGGCGCTGGAACTGCCCGAAAGCGCCTTGGTGCGTCAGTACCGGGCCCGCGCGCGCGGTCGCATCACCCAGGAGCAACTGGACAAGCTGAAGACCGGCTGCACCGTCGACGGCGTCCACTATGGTCCCATCGAGGCGACCATCGACAAGGCCAAGGAAAAGGAAGACGGCGAGCGCAGCTCGGCCAACCTGTGGCTCAGCGTGTCGATCACCGAAGGCAAGAACCGCGAGGTCCGCAAGGTTCTGGAATCGGTCGGCCTGACCGTGAACCGCCTGATCCGTCTGGCCTATGGCCCGTTCCAACTGGGCACCCTGCCGGTCGGGGCGGTCGAGGAAGTCGGTCCGCGCGTAATCCGCGAAATGCTGGCCGACCATATCCGGCCCGAGAACCTGCCGACCGGCAATACGGTTTCGACGCCCGCGCCGATCCCAGGCCGTCGCACTTCTTCGCCGATCGTGACGGGCAAGTCGGGTTCGGCCCTGTCCGATCCCTCGCGTAAGCCCAGCCGCGTCCGCGCCGCCACGGCGGCGCAGGCCGACGCCGTCGATCGCCGCGAGCGTCCCGCCAAGAAGGAAGGCTGGGCCAAGGCCGCGCCGAAGTTCGAGCACACCAAGACCTTCAAGCCGCGCGCCCGGCCGGAAGCGGCCCAGGGCGGCGAGTGGTCGGAGCGTCCGCGCAAGCCCTTCAACCGAGGCGAACCGCAGCTCATTGACGACCGCCGTGCGCCGCGCGACAGCGCCAAGGGCGGTTTCGGCGACCGGCCGAAGCGGGACTTCAAGCCCCGCGACGGCGCCCGTTCGGGCGGCGACCGCCCGCAGCGCGACTTCAAGCCGCGTGAAGGCGGCTTCGGCGATCGTCCGCAGCGCGATTTCAAACCGCGCGAAGGGGGGACGAGCGACCGTCCCCAGCGGGACTTCAAGCCGCGTGACGGCGCGCCGCGTTCGGGCGGCAAGCCCGGCGGCTTCGGCGGCAAGCCGGGTGGCGGTTCGCGTCCCGGCGGCGGCAAACCCTTCGGCGGCAAGCCTTCGGGCGGTCGCGGCGGACCGCGCGGCTAAGCCATGCGGATCGTTGCGGGCAGCCTGAAGGGGCGCGCCATCCTCGCGCCCGAGGGCCAGAACACGCGTCCGACCTCGGATCGGGCGCGTCAGGCTATCTTCAACGTGCTGGAACACGCGTCGTGGGGCGAAAGCCTGCACGAGGCGCGGGTCATGGACATCTACGCCGGGTCGGGCGCCCTGGGGTTCGAGGCCCTGTCGCGCGGGGCGGCCTTCGCCCTGTTCGTCGAGATCGACGACGGCGCGCGCGGCGTGATCCGCGAGAACATGGACGCCTATGGCCTGTTCGGGCGCGGGCGAGTGCATCGCCGCAGCGCGACCGACCTTGGGGAGCGTCCGGGATCGGTGGGCGAGGCCTTCGACATCGCCTTCCTGGACCCGCCCTACGCCAAGGGGCTGGGCGAGCAGACGCTGGAGCGGCTGCGCGAAGGCCAGTGGCTGAAGCCCGGCGCCATCGTGGTGTTCGAGCGCGGCTCGGACGAACCCGACATCGACACGCCCGGCTACGAGCGTCTGGATACGCGCGACTATGGCGCGGCTCGCGTGCTGTTCCTGAGAAGCGAACGCTGATACCCATGGCGTCTGTCTCTGGGCGGACGCGGAGGGTGTCATGTTTGGGCGGATTGAACGGCGCGCGCTGATCGGCGCGGCACTGGCCATAGGGCTGGCGCCGGGACTGGGGTGGGCCCAGACAGCGTCGTCGCCGGTGCCAGGTTTTCCCCACGCCAAGGTCTATGTCGAGGCGGGCCAAGGCTCTCGACCTGTGGTGGTCATCCTGCATGGCGCGGACGGCGGGACCGAGGCGGGCGACCGGTTCGGTCCGATCCTGGCCGGGATGGGCTATGCGGCGGTGGGGCTGCCCTATTATTCGCCGGACTGGGGTGAGTACGGGCCGCCCAAGGCCCTGTCAGAGATCGCAGGCAGTTTCATTGACATTCGGGTGGACCAACTGGCGGAGTTACGTGACGCGCTGCGCGGGATGCCGGGCGTTGATGTCGAGCGGTTCGGCCTGTTCGGCGCCTCCAAGGGGGCGGAGTTCGCCCTGATCGCGGCCAGCCGCTACGACTGGATCGATGCGGTCGTCGCCTATGCGCCCACGGACGTCGTCTGGGAGGGCTGGGGCCTGGAGATGGTGGAGGCCGAGGGGACGCGGTCCTCGTTCTCGTTCGCGGGCCAGCCGCTGCCCTTCATGCCCTATCGCGGGTTTGTCGAAGGGCTGATGGCCGGGCCGGGCCAGGCCGATCTGCGCGCCATCCACGCCAACGGGCGGGCTGATCATCCGGAGAAGGAGGCCGAGGCGCGTATCCCGGTCGAGACCTATGCCGGGCCGCTGATCCTGATCGCGGGCGGGCGCGACGCGCAGTGGGATTCGGCGGCGGCGGCGCGCGCCATCGTGGCGTCCCGAGAGACGGCGGGACGCGAGACGACGGCCCTGATCTATCCCGAGGCGGGCCATGATCTGGTCGGCGACGGCGGACCGCGCGAAAGCTCGCGCAGCGGCGGCTCGCCCGAGGCGGACGCAGCGGCGCGTCAGGACGCCTGGCCCAAGGTGACGGCCTTCATGGCGGCTGCGCTGAAACCCTGAGGATCAGGAAGCGCGCTATGATCGTCGCGCGCTTCCTTCCTTCAAGACGTCAGAAACCGCGACCTGAGGTGCGGTTGTCCAGCTGGCTGCGCAGGCGGCACAGCCCGTCGCGATTGACGACATAGGGGCCGCCGTTTCGCGACTTGATGACGCCCTTGCGCTTCAGGCTGCGCCATTGCTCGAGATCGCAGCCGTCCAGCACCCAGCCTTCGCGGGTGAAGCAGCGGGCGGCGATGGTGCGACCCTGTTCGTCGCGTTCCAGCAGGATGCGACCGCCCTGGGCCAGGGCGTGGAGCGTGCGTTGTTCCGCACGGGAGATGTTCATTTCGGATTGTCCGGGACAGGCGTCAGCATGCGCCCGGCGTCGATCATTCAGACGCGGGGCGTTACGAGCGGCCTCGGACGAGTTTCAGCGTCCGGGCCTCAGGCCGTGAACACATTCTCAGACATAAACAGTCCCAACAGGTGAGCGGCGAGAGATAGAGGCCCTGTGGTCGGGTTTCAATCGCCTCGGCGCAGCTTGTGAGCCAGTCCGCGCGCGCCCGCCGTGACATCGGCCCAGGTGATGTCGAAGCCGTCGGCGTCGCCGAAATAGGGATCGGCGACCGGCTGGCCCTCGCGGCCCTCGACATGATCCAGCAGCAGGCTGAGTTCGGCCGTGGCGTCGGCGGGGGCGAGGCGGCGCAGGTTGTCGAGGTTGTCCTCGTCCAGAGCCACAACATGGGTGAAGCGGCGGAAGTCGGCGGGCTTTATCTGACGCCCGCGCAGGGGGGAGATATCGACGCCGTGCTTTTGGGCCACGGCCTGGGCGCGCGGGTCGGGCGGTTCGCCGACGTGCCAGTCGCCGGTGCCAGCGGAATCGACGATGACATCCAGCTTCAGGCGGCGGGCCTCTTCGCGAAAGGCGGCCTCGGCCAGGGGCGAGCGACAGATGTTGCCGAGGCAGACGAAGAGGACGCTATATCTCATTGAACTATCTGCGTCCGAACAGCTTTTCGAGGTCGTTGAGCTTCAGCTCGACATAGGTCGGGCGGCCGTGGTTGCATTGGCCGGAGTGGGGCGTGGCTTCCATCTGGCGGAGCAGGGCGTTCATCTCGGGGGCGCTGAGGACGCGGCCGGCGCGGACGCTGCCGTGGCAGGCCATGGTGCCGCAGACCTCGGCCATGCGCTCCTTCAATGACAGGGCGGCGCCGTGTTCGGAGAGGTCGTCGGCGATGTCGCGGATCAGGCCCTGAACATCGGTGTCGCCCAGCAGGGCGGGGGTTTCGCGCACCAGCACCGCGCCCACGCCGAAGGCCTCGACGATCAGGCCCATCTCGGCCAGTTCCTCGGCCTTGGCGGCGACACGGTCGGCCTCGGCGGGGTCCAGTTCGACCACTTCGGGCGTCAGCAGGGCCTGACGGGTGACGGCGCCGTTGGCCATCTGGGTCTTCATCCGCTCATAGACGAGGCGTTCGTGGGCGGCGTGCTGATCGACCACGACCAGGCCGTCGCGGGTCTGGGCGACGATATAGGTGCCGTGCAGCTGGGCGCGGGCGGCGCCGAGCGGGTAGTCGATCAGGTCGGCGGGCGCGTGGGCGCCGGGCGCGATTTGACCAGCCTGTTCGGCCTGAACCTCGCCCAGGGTGCGGAAGCTGGGGGCGGCGGCTTCGCCCGTCCAGGTGTGTTCGACGCGGGCGGAGCGTTCGTTGAGGCCCGGCAGGTTCTGGGCGGCGGCGGCCGGTTGCGACCAGCCCTGCCAGCCGCTCCAACCCGGAGCGGCATTGCCGAACGACTGGGCCGAGGGCGAGGAGGGGCTGTGGAGCGCTTCTCCGGTGTGCGGGCGGAAGCCGGACAGGGCGTCGGCGGCGACCGTGGTCGAGGCGCGGTGGCCGGCGGCGTGCAGGGCGTGACGCAGGGCGCCGACGATCAGGCCGCGCACCAGAGCGGGGTCGCGGAAGCGGACTTCCGCTTTCGCCGGGTGGACGTTCACGTCGACATACAGCGGGTCGATGTCGAGGAAGAGGGCCGCCGCCGGGTGCCGGTCGCGGGCCAGGAAGTCGGCGTAGGCGCCGCGCAGGGCCCCTTGCAGCAGGCGGTCGCGCACCGGGCGGCCGTTGACGAACAGGAACTGGTGCGCCGCATTGCCGCGCGAATAGGTGGGCAGGCCCGCATACCCCGACAGACGCACGCCGTCGCGCTCCTGATCGATCAGCAGGGCGTTGGCCTCGAAGTCGCGGCCCAGAAGCGCGCCGAGGCGCTTCAGCCGGCCCTCGAAGCCGGGATGCTCGGCGGGCAGGCGCAGCGTCACCTTGCCGTCCAGCGACAGGGTGAAGGCGACGGCTTCGTGCGCCATGGCCTGACGCTTGATCTCCTCCGAGATGGCCATGGCCTCCGAGCGCTCGGACTTCATGAACTTGAGGCGAGCGGGGGTGGCGTAGAAGAGGTCGCGGACCTCGACCCGGGCGCCGTGCGGGCCGGGGAAACCGGCGGGCGCGACCGGGCGCTGGTCGCCGCCGTCCACGGTCACGGCCCATGCCTCGTTTTTGTGGGCGTCGCCTTCGTCGCGGGCGCGGGTGGTGATGGTCAGGCGGGCGACCGAACCGATGGAGGGCAGGGCCTCGCCGCGGAAGCCGAGGGTGTGGATGCGCAGCAGGTCCACGTCGCCCGCGTCATCGGGCTCCAGCTTGGAGGTGGCGTGGCGTTCGACCGCCAGCGGCAACTCGTCTTTTGGAATGCCCTTGCCGTCGTCGGCGATCAGGATGCGGGTTAGGCCGCCGCCGTCCGCCTGGATCTCGACGCGCGAAGCCCCCGCGTCCAGCGCGTTCTCGACCAGTTCCTTGATGGCGCTGGCGGGGCGTTCGACCACCTCGCCGGCGGCGATGCGGTTGACGGTTTCGGGGGGGAGGCGGCGAATGGGCATGTGAGTCGCAAGATAGGCGGGCGACGCGCGGGGCGCACCTCAATCCGCATTTTTGCACGAACGGGGCTTGAAGGTCGTCAATCGCAACTTATACTGTTGCAGTCCGAGCGGCGCGCCGACGGGCAGACGAACCGTATCTGGGCCTCGTGTCCAGTCCTGAACATTCAACGAGGTCCTCCCCATGAAGATCAAAGCCGCCATCCTGGCCGTCTCGGCCGCCGCCCTGCTGGCCGCCTGCAGCCCCGCCGCCGACAAGTCGGGCGCCCCCGCCGCCGCCGTCTCGACCGCCCCAGTCGAGCTGAAGGCTCCGGCCGGCGTCTATGTCATGGACCCGACCCACGCCTCGCTGCAGTGGTCGATCGGCCACAACACGATTTCCAACTACACCGCGCGCTTCAACAAGTTTGACGCCAAGATCACGCTGGACCCGGCCAACCTGGTCAACAGCTCGGTCGAGGTCAGCATCGACCCCGCCTCGGTCGACGCCAACTATCCGGGCGACTACACCGGCACCCACGCCGGCTCGGGCTTCAAGAGCTGGAGCGAGGACATCGCCAAGAACAAGAACTTCCTGAACGCCAGCGCCTTCCCGCAGATCACCTTCAAGTCGACCAAGGTCGAGCTGACCGGCACGCGCACCGCCAAGGTGACGGCGACCTGACCTTCCTGGGCGTGACCAAGCCGGTGACGCTGGACGCGACGTTCGGCGGCGAGATCGAGAAGCACCCCTTCATGCAGGTTCCGACCCTCGGCTTCGCGGCTGAAGGCAAGTTCAAGCGCTCGGACTTCGGCATGCCGGTCGGTCCGGTGGGCGACGAGACCACCATCCGCTTCGACGGCGAGTTCCTGCAGCAGGTGGCTCCGGCCGCCGCCCCGGCCGCCTAAGCCGGGATGAATGAGCGGGCGGGGCCGGACGGGCCCGCCCGTTTTTCTTGAGTTTTGCGAGTTTTGCCATGACCGCGCCCCCCAGCCGCTACACCCCCGTCGCCATCGCCCTGCACTGGGCCATCGCCGTCGCCATCATCGCCATGATCCCGATGGGCTGGTGGATGAGCGAGGCGATCAACGAGCCGGGCAGCCAGGCGCTGGCCTATCGCGTGTTCCAGATTCACAAGTCGGTCGGCTTCCTGATCCTGGCGCTGACGGCGTTGCGGCTGGTCTGGCGGCTGACGCACCGGACGCCGGGGATGCCGGCGGAAATGAAGACCTGGGAGACGTTCGCGGCGCGGGCGACCCATGCGGCCTTCTACGGCTTGATGCTGGCCCTGCCTTTGACAGGATGGCTCTATGTTTCGGCGGGCTGGGCTGTGGCGACGGATACGCCGCTGGCCGTGGCGACGAGCTGGTTCGGCCTGTTCACCGTGCCGCATCTGCCCTTCATCGGCGAGGCAGCGGCGGGCGTTCGTCGCGCTGTAGCTTATCAGGCCATGGGGGCGCACAGCCTGATGGCCTGGGGCGCGGTCGTGCTGATCGCCCTGCACGTCGGGGCGGCTCTGAAGCACCAGTTCATCAATCGCGACGGCGTTCTGGCCCACATGATCCCCGCGCTGAAGCACGGCGAGGGCCGCACCGCGCCGGAGCCGAAGCCCCTGCTCCGCAGGGCCGAGCGTCTGGCGGGGCTGGGCTTCATCGCGGCCCTGGCCGTGGCGGGCGGCATCGCGGCCAAACCCGTGCCGCTGGCGGACGGAGCAGGGGCCGAAGCCGCCGTCGCGGCGACGCCCGCTCAGGCCGAGGCGGCGGTCAAGCCAGGCACGGCGACGGCCTGGACCATCGACAAGGCGGCCTCGAGCATCGAGTTCTCGGGAACCCACGCCGGCAAGGCCTTCAAGGGCCGGTTTGAGCAGTGGGAGGGTCAGGTCTGGTTCGACCCGGCCGATCTGGCGGGCTCCAAGGCGGTGGTTCTGGTCAAGACCGGCACGGCCAGGACGGGCGACGCGACCCAGGAAGGCAGCCTGACCGGCGCCGAATGGTTCGACCCGAGCGTTTATCCGACGGCGCGGTTCGAGGCGACGGCGTTTAAGGCCCTGGGCGGCAACCGTTATGAGGCGACGGGCACGCTGCGGATCAAGACGGCGACCGTGCCTGTGGTCCTGCCCTTCACCTTCGACGAGGCGAACGGCGTCGCGACCGTGGCCGGCAAGCTGGAGCTGGATCGCACGGCGCTGGATCTGGGCATGATGTCCGACGCGGGCGGCGACTGGGTGTCCAAGGCCATCGGCGTGGAGATCGGGTTAAAGGCGAGCCGGGCGGGCTAACATCCCCTCTCTTTCGTCATTCTCCGGGCCGCGCCTGCGCGGAACCGGGGAACCCAGCGGCGCCCGTCAGGGCGAGGGGCCCATGCACCGCGTCTGCCGTGAAAGATCGCCTTCGGCGCCGCTGGGTCCCCCGATCTCCGCTTCGCTGCGTCGGAGGATGACGGAGGAGAGAGCGCTTAGGGGTTTGCCCGACTCCGCGCGGGGCGTTACAGCCTTCGGCTTCCCTTAACGAGCGCCCGAAGAGCGACGCCATGCACGATATCCGAGCCATCCGCGACAACCCCGAAGCCTTCGTCGCAGGCTGGTCGTCGCGCGGGGTGGATGACGCCGCCGAGGTCGTGGCCCGCATTCTGGCGCTGGACGTGGACCTGCGCGCCGCCCAGACCAAGGGGCAGGAAGCCCTGGCCAAGCGCAACGCCGCCTCCAAGGCCATCGGCGCCGCCATGGGCAAAAAGGACATGGCCGAGGCCGACCGGCTGAAGGCCGAGGTCGAGACGCTGAAGACCGACATCGCCGACGCGGGCGAGGCCGAAGCCGCCAAGGGCGCCGAACTGCGCGACCTGCTGGCGGGGCTGAAGAACCTGGCGGCGGACAACGTGCCGGACGGCGCGGACGAGAACGACAACGTCGAGGTCCTGAAGTGGGGCGAGCCTCGCACGACGGGCCCGGCCAAGGATCACGCCGATCTGGGCGAGGCCCTGGGCCTGCTGGACTTCGAGGCTGCGGCCAAGATGTCCGGCTCGCGCTTCGCCGTGCTGAAGGGCCAGTTGGCGCGTCTAGAACGCGCCATCGGCCAGTTCATGTTGGACTTGCAGACCGACAAGAACGGCTATCTGGAAGTGAACCCACCGCTGCTGGTACGGAAAGCTGCGATGGTTGGGACGGGGCAACTGCCCAAATTTGAAGAAGACCTTTTCTTCGCAAGCTCGACTATCCCTTGGGGCACAGATCAAACTGACAGTCGACTCGAAGTGTCTGGTTTGATGCTAAAAGAGCATGCCAGCGTTAATGCGGACTGGGAGGCTGACACGATCATGGTTCGGGGTGACGACACTCTGATGATCGACCAGCCTCGCTATCTCATCCCCACCGCAGAAGTCTCCCTGACCAACCTCGTTCGCGAGCAGATCCTGGCCGAGGACGAGGTGGCGGAGCCCATGCGTCTGACGGCGCTGACGCCCTGCTTCCGGGCCGAGGCCGGGTCGGCGGGGCGCGATACGCGCGGTCTGATCCGCCAGCACCAGTTCTCCAAGGTCGAGATGGTCTCCATCTGCCGTCCCGAGGACTCGGAAGCCGAGCACGAGCGCATGACCGGCTGCGCCGAGGCGGTGCTGCAGGCGCTGGAGCTGCCCTATCGCAAGGTGCTGCTGTGCAAGGGCGACATGGGCTTCTCGGCGCAGAAGACCTATGACCTCGAGGTCTGGCTGCCGTCGCAGAACACCTATCGCGAGATCAGCTCCTGCTCGAACTGCGGCGACTTCCAGGCCCGGCGCATGGACGCCCGGTTCAAGCGCGCGGGCGAGAAGAAGACCGAGTTCCTGCACACCCTGAACGGCTCGGGCCTGGCGGTCGGCCGGACCCTGGTCGCGGTGATGGAGAACTATCAGCAGGAGGACGGCTCGATCGCCGTGCCGGCTGCGCTGCTGCCCTATATGGGCGGCCTGACCACGGTGGGTTCGGTTTCCAGGTAATGCGTATCCTCCTCACCAATGACGACGGCATCGAGGCGGAAGGCCTTGAATGTCTTGAGAAGATCGCCCGCGCCCTGTCGGACGACGTCTGGGTCGTCGCGCCCCAGACCGAGCAGTCGGCCAAGGGGCGGGGGATCACCCTGACCGAGCCGCTGCGGGTCAATAAGCTGGGCGACAAGCGCTTCGCTGTGACCGGCACGCCGACCGACTGCGTCATCCTGGCGGTCAACGACCTGATGCCCGAGAAGCCCGATCTGGTGCTGTCGGGCGTCAATCGCGGCCACAACGTCGGCGAGGACGTCAGCTATTCCGGCACGGTGGCGGGCGCCCTGCAAGGCATGGCCTTCGGCATCCGCTCCATCGCCCTGTCGCAGTCGCTGGAACGGTTCCACGACGACGTGGTCGCCCATTGGGAGACGGCCGAGGCCTTTGCGCCCGGCATCATCGCCCGGCTGCTGGAGCAGAAGTGGGAGGACGGCGTGGTCATGAACGTCAACTTCCCCAAGCTGCCGCCGGAACTGGTCAAGGCGGTCGAGGTGACGAAGCAGGGCTTCCGCGACATCGGCGAGATGCACGCCATCCGCCGCACCGACCTGCGCGGCCGCGACTACTACTGGATGGCCTTCCGCGGCGCGCCGCAGGAGCACGCCGAGGGCACCGACCTGCGGGCCATGGACGAGGGGCGCATCTCGGTCACGCCGCTGCATATCGATCTGACGCACATGCGCAGCGTCAACGATCTGAAGAAGGTGCTGGGCGGCGCGCCTCCCAAGGGACCCGTCGCCGCATGAGCCTGTCGGACGACCGTGCGGGCCGGTTGATCCTGTCGCTGCGGCGGCAGGGGGTGACCGACGCGCGGGTGCTGAAGGCGATGGAATCCATCGACCGGTCGCTGTTCGTCCACGAGAAGTTTCTGGATCAGGCCTGGGAAGATCAGGCCCTGCCGATCGACTGCGCCCAGACGATCAGCCAGCCCTATATCGTCGGCCTGATGACCCAGGCCCTGGAGGTCGGGCCGCGCCACCGCGTGCTCGAGATCGGCACCGGCAGCGGCTATCAGTGCGCCGTGCTGAGCCGACTGGCGCGGTTCGTCTATTCGGTGGAGCGCTACAAGAGCTTGTTGAGTGAGGCCGAGCACAAGCTGAAGCTGCTGGGTGTCGATAACGTCTTCACCCGTCACGGCGACGGCGGGCAGGGCTGGATGGAACAGGCGCCCTTCGACCGGATCATGGTCACGGCGGCCTCGCCGCACGAACCGACCGAACTACTGAAACAGTTGAAGCCCGGCGGGGTGCTGGTCGCGCCGGTTGGCCGCAGCTCGGTGCAGATGCTGAACCGCTATACGGGCCAGGACGACGGCAGCTTCCGTCGCGAAAGCCTGTGTGAAGTGCGCTTCGTGCCGCTGGTCGAGGGATTGGCCAAGGAGGGGTAGGGGCGGTGCTTCGGCGCGCGGTTAACCTTTCCGCCCCACTTTGGCGCCGTTTGGCGGGTTGGCTTGGCCGCGCATCCGGGGCACACCGGGAGCCAAGGCAATTCAAGGTTAAGGAGGGGCGCATGGGCGGCTTCACGGGCTGGATCAGGGCGGCGGTCGTCGTCGGCGGGGCGCTGACGGCCGCGGCGTGTTCGACCTATCCAGATGAGCCGCGCTATTCGACCCGGCCCATGCCGGTCGGCGGGCAGGGCGCCTATCCGGCGCAGCCGCAGCAGCCGGGCGCCTATCCGAACAACAATCCCTATTACGCCCAGCCGACCCAGCCGCAGACGCCGCCGCCCGCGCGCCCCTATGAGGAACAGGGCCCGCGTGCCCCGTCGGGCAGCATCGAGGGCGGGGGCCTGCCGCCTGCCGGCGGTCCGGCCTATCCGTCGACCAGCGCGCCCGTCGCCCCCGCCACCACGCCGCCGTCGCGGCCCAGCAGCGGCTCTGTCACGCCGGGCGTCGCCTATGTGATCCAGCCCGGCGACACGATTTCGGGCGTCGGACGGCGCTTCCAGACGCCGGTGCAGACCCTGATCGACCTGAACGGTCTGGGGCCGCGCGGCGCCATCTCCTCGGGACAGCGCATCATCCTGCCCGACAGCGCAGTCGACGCCGGTTCGGACCCCTACGCCACCGGCCCGTCGCCGGTCGGCGTGCGGACGCCGAACAACGGGGCAGTTCCGCCGCCGCCTCCGCCCAGCGGCAACGCCGCCCTGCCGCCCGCGCGCGCGCCTGCCGTGACGTCCTCGACGCCGGCCTCGCCGGTGCAGGGCGCGGCCGTGGGCCAGGCCCTGGCGATGCAGTGGCCGGTGCGCGGCGACATCCTGCGCCGCTTCGGCCCGGTGGGCATGGGCGAGCGCAACAACGGCGTCAACATCGGCGCCTCGGCCGGGACCGAGGTCAAGGCCGCCGCCGCTGGGCGCGTGGCCTATGTCGGCGACGACCTGGTGGGGCAGGGGCTGACGGTTCTGATCGTCCACAAGGACGGCTGGCGCACGGTTTACGGCCATCTGGGCTCGGCCACCGTCCGCGACGGGGCCGAGGTTCGCGCAGGTCAGGCCATCGGCACGGTCGGCCTGACGGCGGGCGACGGTCGTCCGTCCATCCACTTCGAGACACGCCAGATGCGCGGCGATGATCCTGTCGCCGTCGATCCGCTGGGCGTCTTGCCACGCTAATGATGTCCGCCCGGCGTGTCCGGGCGGCATCGTCCATGACGCCTTGGCGTCAGGCCGCGTTGCAAATCGACACGGCGCGCCCTAGGTTCCGCGCCTCAATTTCTTATGGGGCCCCCGTTCAAGGTCGGCCCGGTTCGGGGAGTTTCCATGCCTACTGGTTCCGAAGGCGGCCTGATGGCCATCGTGGTGCAGATCGCGCCGATCGTCGCAATCTTCATCCTGTTCTACTTCCTGATGATCCGTCCGCAGCAGAAGCGGATGAAGGCCCATCAGGCCCTGATCGCCGGCGTCAAGCGCGGCGACGAAGTTGTTCTGTCGAACGGCATGGTCGGCAAAGTGACCCGCGTTGAGGACGCCGAGGCCATGGTCGAGATCTCGCAGGGCGTGAACGTCCGCGTGGTCAAGGCGATGATCGCCGAAGTGCGCAACCGCACCGCCATCGCCGCCAACGACAAGGGCTGAGCGGCCCTCGCCGCTGAAGCCCGCCCGAAAAGAGCCCTGACATGATTCAGCTTTCGCGCTGGAAAATCGTCCTGGTCGTGCTGTCGCTCGTTTTCGGGCTGCTGCTGGCCTTCCCCAATGTCCTGACGCCCGCCCAGCGCGAGGCTCTGCCCGGCTGGCTGCCGAAGAACGGTCTGAACCTGGGCCTCGACCTTCAGGGCGGGTCCTACCTGCTGCTGGAAGTCGACGTCCCGGCGATGCGCGCCAAACGCGTCACCAACCTGGTCGAAGACGTTCGCGTCACCCTGGCCGAACAGAAGATCCCCATCGGCGGCCTGCAACGCGAATCCGGCGGCGTGGTCGTGACGATCGGCGAGGGGGCGCAATACGACGCCGCCCTGACCGCCTTGCGCACCCTGGCCCAGACCGGCGCGCCGCAAGGTCAGGCTGATCGCGTCGTCACGCGCCTGAACGACAATCGCATCCGTTTCGCCTTCACCGACGCCGCCCTGGCGTCCATGGGCGCGACGGCGGTGGATCAGTCGATCGAAGTCGTCCGTCGCCGGATCGACAGCTCCGGCACCAAGGAAATCTCGATCACCCGCCAGGGCGCCGACCGCATCGTCGTCCAGGCTCCGGGTGAAAGCGATCCGGCCAAGCTGGAGGCCGTCATCGGCCAGACGGCGCAACTGACCTTCCAGATGGTGGACAGCAGCGCCAATGGTCTGCAGGACGCGCTGGCTGGCCGCGTGCCGCCCGATGCAGAACTGCTGGTCGGCGAGGACGGCGTCACGCCCTATCTGGTCAAGAAGCGCGTGCTGGTCTCGGGCGAGAACCTGACCCGCGCCGGCGTCGGCTCGGACCAGAACGGCCGCCCCGCCATCGATTTCCGCTTTGACGGTCAGGGCGCGCGGCGCTTCGCTGAAGCCACGAGCCAGAACATCGGCAAGCCTTTCGCCATCATCCTGGACGGTAAGGTCATCTCGGCCCCGACCATTCAGGTTCCGATCACCAGCGGTTCGGGACAGATCACCGGCAACTTCTCGATCGAGTCCGCCGCCACCCTGGTGAACCTGCTGAACGGCGGCGCTCTGCCGGCGCCGTTGAAGGTCGAGGAACGTCGCGTGGTCGGCGCCGAACTGGGGGCTGACGCCATCAAGGCGGGTCAGATTTCGACCGCGGTCGGCTTTGTGATCATCGTCACGTTCATGTTCCTGTCCTACGGCTTCCTGTTCGGCGGCATCTCGGTCATTGGCCTGGTGCTGAACGGGATTCTGATCGTGGCGGCCATGTCGCTGTTCCAGGCGACGTTGACCCTGCCAGGTATCGCCGGCCTGATCCTGACCTTCGCGGTGGCGGTCGACGCCAACGTGCTGATCTATGAGCGGATGCGCGACGAAGCGCGGGCGGGCCGTTCGGTCATCGCCTCAATGGACGCGGGCTTCAACAAGGCCATGGGCACCATCATCGACGCCAACCTGACGAACCTGATGGCGGCGCTGATCATGTTCGCCTTCGGCGCTGGCCCTGTGCGCGGCTTCGCCTGGACGCTGACCATCGGCGTCATCACCTCCATGTTCTCCTCGGTGATGGTCGCCCAGGTTCTGCTTGGGTACTGGCTCAAAGTCGCCAAGCCCAAAAAACTGCCGATCGCGGAGTGATGGCGATGCGTGGATGGCCTTTGATTAAACTGCTGCCGAACAAGACGAACTTCTATTTTGTGAAGTACGCCTTGCCGGCGGGTCTGCTGTCGCTGGTGCTGTGCATCGCCTCGATCGTCGCCTGCTTCTATCCCGGCCTTGAAATGGGCATCGACTTCAAGGGGGGCGCGGTCATGGAAATGACCGCCCCCGCCGGCAAGTCGATCGACGCCGGCGCGGTCCGCGAAGCCATGGGCAAGCTCAATCTGGGCGAAGTCCAGGTTCAGAATATCGATGGCGCCCAGCGCGCCATCGTCCGCTTCCAGGTGCCGGACAACGAGGACCAGACGGCGGTCGTGACGCGGGTCCAGAAGGGTATCACCGACGCCGTCGGCCAGGTCGCCTTCTCGGGCACCAGCGTCGTCGGCTCCAAGGTGTCGGGCGAGCTGTTCAGCAGCGGCCTGATGGCGCTGGGCGCGGCCATCGTGCTGATGTTCGCCTACATCTGGTTCCGGTTCGAGCCGCAGTTCGGCTTCGGCGCCGTGGTCGGTCTGGTTCACGACGTGGTCCTGACCTTCGGCCTGATCGTGCTGTTCCGGCTGGAGTTCAGCCTGAACATGGTCGCCGCCATCCTGACCGTCATCGGTTATTCGATGAACGATACGGTCGTGGTGTTCGACCGCCTTCGCGAGAACCTGCGCAAGTACAAGACCATGCCTCTGCGCGAAGTGATCGACCTGTCGATCAACGAAACCCTGTCGCGGACCATCATCACCGGCATCACCGCCGTCATGGTGCTGGGGGCGCTGGCCGTGTTCGGCGGCGAGGCCCTGTTCGGCTTCTCCATCGCCCTGATGGCCGGCATCATCATCGGCACCTATTCGTCGATCTATGTCTGCGCGCCGATCATCCTGCTGTGGGGCGTCAAGCGCGGCGGCTCTGCTGACGAGGACGCCAAGCCGGTCAAGTTCGGCATGGCAAGCCGCCCCTGAGGGCAGGCTCCACCTGAAATACTCCTCCTTCCCCCGGGCGGGGAGGGAGGAGTAAGGTCACGCTTCCTGATTCCGACCCGGGGAGGGGCGCATGGCCAAACTGCTTTCCAACTTCAGAACGACATTCCTGCTCAGCATCCTGCTGGCGAGCGTCATGATCTTCGCCTTCGGCCGCATCGCGCCGGGCGGTTTCGATCTCGGCTTCGCCCAGGCGGCCTTCCGCTGGGTCCACGTCGTCGCAGGCATCCTGTGGATCGGCCTGCTCTACTATTTCAACTTCGTGCAAATCCGGGTCATGCCGTCGATCCCGGCCGAGCTGAAGCCCGCCGTCAGCAAGCATATCGCGCCCGAGGCCCTGTTCTGGTTCCGCTGGTCGGCGCTGGTGACGGTGCTGGCGGGGATCGCGGTCCTGTTCACGCGCGGCCACGCCTATGCCCACGAGGTCCTGACCTTCGGCCTGGCCGGCGGTCTGAACGCAGGCGACCAGCAGTTCGCCCTGATGGGGATCGGCGTCTGGCTGGCCATCGTCATGTTCCTGAACGTCTGGGGTGTGATCTGGCCGAACCAGAAACGGGCCCTGGGCATCGTCCCGGCCGACGACGACAAGAAGGCCAAGGCCGCGCGCATCGCCATGCTGGGCAGCCGTACCAACCTGTTGCTGTCGCTGCCGATGCTGACCTCGATGGCCATGTATCAGACCCTGTTCGGCTGAGACTTGCGCTCTGAGGCTTGAACCCCATCCCGCAATGGCCGATGGCCTTGCGGGATGACTGCTTCTGTTGATCTCGATACCCAGGTCCGCGCCGCCGACCCCGACCGCTGGCTGTCCAGCCGGTTCGTGGCCGATGTTCAGGCGCGCGCGGACCTGATCGCCCTCTACGCCTTCGAGGCGGAACTGCTGGCCATTCCCACCCGCGTCACCCAGCCCATGCTGGCCGAGATGCGCTACACATGGTGGGCCGAGCAGATGGAGGGCGTCTTCGCCAACACTCCGCGCGTCGGTCATCCGGTCCTGGAGGCCCTGACCGCCGCCGTCGCCCGTCACGGGCTGGAACGCGCGCCCTTCGACGCCCTGATCGAGGCCCATATCGGCCGGGTGCACGGCGAGCCGCACGACCTGGACGCCTTCTATGTCGGCCCCATGCAGATCGCGGCGCGAATGCTGGCGGGCGAGGGGCATGATGCAACGGTCGTGGAGGCAGGACGCCTCTGGGCGCTGTCGCAGACGGGGCGGGGCGATGAAGCGAAGGCTCAGGCCGCCGCCGCCAACGCCAACCTGAAGACCCTGCCGACCGCCGCCTTTCCCGCCGTTGCGCACGCTACCTTGATCCGTTCGGATGAGCCGGAACCGCTGAAGCGGCTGCGGCTGTTCTGGGGCGTGCTGCGCGGTCGGGTCTAGATCGCGTTCAGCGGCAGCTTCAGGAACCGCTTGCCTGACGCCTCGGCCGGCGGCAGGGCGCCGGCGCGGATGTTGACCTGAAGCGCCGGCAGGATCAGCTGCGGCGGCGCCAGGGTGGCGTCGCGCGCCTCGCGCATGGCGACGAATTCGTCTTCGGGTCGGCCGGCGATGTGGATGTTGGCTTTCTCCTCGCCGACAGTCGTTTCCCAGTGGAATTCGGTGCGTCCGTCTTGCGGCAGGTAGTCGTGGCCGACGAAGACGCGCATGGCTTCGGGCAGGGCCAGGATCTTCTGGATCGTGTGATACAGGGTCCGGGCGTCGCCGCCTGGGAAGTCGCAGCGCGCAGTGCCGTAGTCGGGCATGAACAGGGCGTCGCCGACGAAGACCGCGTCGCCGATGCGATAGCTGACGCAGGCGGGCGTATGGCCGGGCGTATGCATGACCTCGACCGCCAGCTCGCCCAGCTTGAAGCGGGCGCCGTCGGCGTAGGTCTCGTCGAACACCACGGCGTCGGGCGTGACGTCGGCGGCCTCGAACAGGTCGCCGAAGGTTTTCTGCACGCGGGTGATCTTCTCGCCGATGCCGATGGGCGCGCCGGTGCGCGTGCGGATGACGTCGGCGCCGGTCAGATGGTCGGCGTGGGCGTGGGTTTCCAGCACGCGTTCCAGCTTCAGCCCCCGGTCGCGGACAGCGTTCAGCACCCGGTCGATGGAGCCCGTCGAGGTGCGGGCCGCCGCCGGATCATAGTCCAGCACCGGGTCGATGATGGCCGCTGCGCCCGTCGCGGGATCGGCGACCAGATAGGTCACGGTGTGGGTCGCAGGATCGAAAAGGCCGACGACATCGGGACTGTTTGCAGCGGCGGAAAGGGTCATGGCGTCAGCCTCCTGGATCGCGGCTAGATATATTAGTCATTGCTAATTTAACAAGTGCTTATATATTGACGTCCATGATCGACCTGAACGCCATCGGACTGGAACGCTTTCAAGCCAATGCGGGCAGCGCCGCCCGGCTGCTAAAATCGCTGTCCAATGAAAACCGCCTGATGATCCTATGCCAGATCGGCGAGGGCGAGCGGCAGGTCGCGGATCTGTTGCCGCTGGTCGGCCTGTCGCAATCGGCCCTGTCCCAGCATCTGGCGCGCCTGCGCGAGGACGGACTGGTCAGTGCGCGAAAGAGCAGCACCGCCGTCTTCTATCGAATCGCTGATCCCGCCGCCCTGCAGGTGATCGGCGTTCTGGCCGAGATCTTCTGTCCTCCCGCTTCGGCCTGAGACCCTCCCCAGTTCCAAGGACCTGACCATGAACCCGCTTGTCTCCCTGTCGCCTGCAGACGTCGCCGCTCGCATGAAGGCGCGGACCGCCGTGCTGGTCGACGTGCGCGAACCCGACGAACATGCGCGCGAACATATCGCCGGGGCCGTCGCGGCCCCGCTGTCGGCTTTTGAGGCCGCGAACCTCGCGCTGACGCCGGGCAAGGACGTCATCTTCATGTGCCGCAGCGGCAACCGGACCGGCGCGCACTGCGACCGGCTGGCCGCGCGCGTCGACGGCCCGGCCCACGTGCTGGCGGGCGGTCTGGACGCCTGGAAGAAGGCCGGGCTGCCGGTCAAGACCGACGCCAAGCAGCCGCTGGAGCTGATGCGTCAGGTGCAGATGGCGGCGGGTGGGCTGATCCTGCTGGGCGGCGCCCTGGGCCTGGCCGTGCATCCCGCCTTCTGGGGCATCAGCGCCTTTGTCGGCGCGGGCCTGTTCGTGGCCGGGGCGACGGGCTTCTGCGGCATGGCGCGCCTGCTGGCGGTCATGCCGTGGAACCGGACCATGAAGCGGGCCTGAGGCCATGGAGCCGATCCAGCTGCTTCTGGCGGGCCTGAGCGGAGGCGTCGTCACTCTGCTGCTGACGGTGTTCGGCGGCGGCGGGTCGGTTCTGGCCGTGCCGTTGCTGCTCTATGTCGTCGGCGTGCGCGACCCGCATGTGGCCATCGGCGCCTCGGCGGCCGGGGTGTCTCTGAACGCGCTGACGGCCCTGGCCGGTCAGGCCAAGGCGAGGCGGGTGCGCTGGCCCTGCGCGGTGATGTTCGCGGTTGTCGGCGCGCTGGCGGCCTGGGTTGGGTCGTCGGCAGCCAAGGCCATCGACGGTCATCACCTGCTGCTGATCTTTGCGGTGGCCATGGCGGCGGTTGGTCTGGCCATGATGCTGCCCAAGAAGAGCGAGGGTGATCCGGGCGTGCGTCTGAACCGGGGCATGGCGCCGCGCGTGGCGGTGTCGGGGGCCGGCGTCGGCGTCGCGGCGGGCTTCTTCGGCATCGGCGGCGGCTTCCTCATCGTGCCGGGCCTGATGTGGGCCACCGGCATGACCCTGGCCGCGGCGCAGGCGACGTCCTTGCTCAGCGTCGCTGCCTTCGGGGCCAGCACGGCGGTGAACTACAGCCTGTCCGGGCTGGTCGACTGGGGCGTGGTCGCGGCCATGACGGTCGGCGGCGCGGCGGGGACGATGGCGGGCCTGCCGCTGTCGAAGCGGCTGGGGGCGAATGCGGTCCTGGGCCGTCAGTTGTTCGCCGGGCTGATCCTGATCGTCGCCGTCTATGTGGCGTTCAAGGCGATCACCGGCGGCTGATTTCAGTCGCAGAGGCCGTCGATCAGGCGGGCCAGCAGGGCGTTCAGCGTCTTCTGCTCATCGAGCGACAGCGGCGCGAGGATGTCTCGCGCCGCTTCTTCGTGTTCGGGCATGATGGTTTCGATCAGGTCCAAGCCCTTGTCGGTCAGGCGGACCAGGGTGGCGCGACGGTCGGTCGGGTGGGGGCCGCGCGCGACCAGGCCTGCCTTTTCCAGCCGGTCGATGCGGGCCGTCATGCCGCCGGACGACATCATGGCCGCTTCGAACAGGGCGGTCGGCGTCAGGCCTTCGGGCGCGCCCGAGCGGCGCAGGGTGGCCAGGGCGTCGAACTCGCCCTGTTGCAGGCCGTAGCGGGCGTAGAGCGGCGCCTGGCGTTCCCGCGCGACCACGATGGAGGCCTCGTGCAGGCGGCCCAGCGCCTCCATCGGCAGCATGTCCATGTCGGGGCGCTGGACGGCCCATTGGGCGGCCGCGCGAGAGGCTCTGTCGGGCATGGGTTATCTTGACATCGAGATACTTGAGGTCGAGAGACTAGCGCGATTTTCCAGTGGAGTCCTCTGTCATGACCGCACGGTCCGACGCCGAACCGGCGCGCGGCGCGTCCCTGCTGCTATTGGCGGCTATCTTCGCACTGGCGCTGAACCTGCGCCCAGCGATGGCGGCGGTCGGGCCTCTGCTGGACTTGATTGAGGGCGCGACGGGGATGGATTCCACCGCCGCCAGCCTGCTGACGACCCTGCCGGTGGCGATGATCGGCCTCGGCGCCTTGTCGATCCGACCTCTGAGGCGGCGGCTGGGCGAGCGACGCGGCATCCTGCTGGGCGCGCTGCTGATCGGAGGGGCCTGTCTGGTACGGGCGTCGCTGAAGGACACGGCGGGCCTGATCGCCAGCGCAGCGGTCGTTGGTGTGGGCGTGGCCCTGATTCAGGCCCTGGCGCCGGTCGTGATCAAGCGGGCCTTCCCGACGCGGTTCGGCACGGTGATGGGCCTCTACACCACGGGCATCATGGGCGGGGCGGCGATCGCGGCGGCTACAGCGGCGGGACTGGCCGAGGCGGTCGGCTGGGCCTGGACGCTGGCGTTGTGGAGCGGGCCCGCCTTTGTGGCGGCGGTCATCTGGCTGATCGCCGCGCGCGACCCGGCGGCGGAAGAACCCGACCGGGCGGCCGTGGCCGAGGTGGTCCATCCCGAGCTTCCCTTCTGGAAGCAGGGCCGGGCGTGGAGCCTGATCTTCATCATGGGACTGGGGACCTCGGCCTATACGCTGGTGCTGGCCTGGCTGCCGCCCTTCTACGTCGATCTGGGGCAGGCGAGGGCGACGGCGGGTTATCTGCTCAGCGGCATGACCGGGGCCGAGGTGGCGGCGGGCGTCATCGTGTCGATGGTCATCGCGCGCTTCCCTGATCGACGCGTGCCGATCCTGACGGCGCTGGTGCTGGCCCTGATCGGTCTGGCGGGTCTGGTGGTCGCGCCAGTGACCATGGCTGTCCCGGTCGTGGTGGTCATGGGGCTGGGGATCGGGGCCATCTTCCCCCTGACCCTGATTCTGGCGATGGACCAGATCGACGACCCGAGCCGATCCGGCGACCTGCTCGCCTTCGTCCAGGGCGGGGGCTACATCATCGCCAGCCTGTCGCCGCTGGCCGCCGGCCTGCTGCGGGACCACATGGCCGACCTGACCGGGGCCTGGGTCCTGATGGGCGTCGGCGTCGTGGTTCTGGGCGTGATCACCTTGGGGTTCCGGCCGGGCCTGCCCAAGTTGCGTTAAAGGGCTGTGGCGCTTTGCGGCTTGTCTGGGCCGCCTCGGGAGGCTCACTATGCCGCCGTCATGGTCACGTGCCGGGGGGCCTCTCATGCTGCTGCTGGTCTATTTCGTGACCTTTGCCGCCTTATCGATTGTCTTCACACGCGAGGTCATCGCGCCGGCGTCCGGCGCATCGTGTGACAAGCGGTGGCGCCTTTATGCGGGCGCCTTGAACGCCGCCAACCTAGTCGTGGTCGTTGCGGCGGGTTTTCTCTTCAAGGGCTGGATCGACGGCCATTCGCTGCTGGGGCTCGGGGATCGGCTAGGCGTCGGATGGGGCAGTGTGGCCACCTTCCTGTGTTCGAGCCTTGTAGCCTACGGCTATCATCGCGCGGTACATGCGTCGGACCGTCTGTGGCGCTGGGTTCATCAGCTACACCATAGCCCCACGCGGATCGAGGCGCTGACGGCCTTCTACGTCCATCCGTTCGACGCTCTGCTGGCGAGCCTGCTCAACGCCTTTGGGGCCTATGTCGTGCTGGGCGTGCACGCTCCCGCAGCTGGGTTGGCCTTGCTTTATGTGACGTTGTTCAACCTGATCGCCCACGCCGACGTGCGCACGCCTCAGTGGCTGGGGTTTGTGGTGCAACGCCCCGAGATGCATCGGCTGCATCACGAGCGGGGCGTCCACGCCAGCAACTACGGCCTGCCGATCATCGACATGATGTTCGGCACCTGGCGCAACCCGAGGACCGTCGACGTCGAGTGCGGCTTTCCGGACGACAAGGAGCGGCTGATCGGCCAGATGCTGATGCTCAAGGACGTCGACGGCTGAGGTCGATCAGCTTGCGTCCCGCCAGGCCTTGAGGGCCTCCATCGCCCGGATGGATTGCAGGCGCTTCTTGGCGCGGCCGCGTTCCTTGGGATGGATGCGTTTGCCGTCCTCGTCGACCTTGGGGGCCTCCAGCGGCGGCAGCAGGCCGTAGTTGATGTTCATCGGCTGGAACTTGGAGCCTGCCAGGTGGCCGCCGGTGATGTGTTCGACCAGGGCGCCCATGGCGGTTTCGGGCGGCGGGGCCGACAGGTCGCGACCCAGGGCTTGTGCTGCGGCCAGACGGCCGGTCAGCAGGCCCATGGCGGCGCTTTCGACATAGCCTTCAACCCCGGTCACCTGACCGGCGAAGCGCAGGCGCGGCATGGCCTTCATGCGCAGTTGCTTGTCCAGCAGTTGCGGGCTGTTCAGGTAGGTGTTGCGGTGTAGGCCGCCCAGACGCGCGAACTGGGCGTTCTGCAGGCCCGGGATCATGCGGAAGGTCTCGGCCTGCGCCCCGTGCTTCAGCTTGGTCTGGAAGCCGACCATGTTGAACAGGGTGCCCAGGGCGTTGTCCTGACGCAGCTGGACGATGGCGTGGGCCTTGACCGTCGGGTTGCGCGGATTGGTCAGGCCGACCGGCTTCATCGGGCCGTGGCGCAGGGTCTCACGACCGCGCTCGGCCATGACCTCGATGGGCAGGCAGCCGTCGAAATAAGGAACGTTCTCCCAGTCCTTGAACTCGGCCTTGGGGCCGCCCAGCAGGGCGTCGATGAAGGCGTCGTACTGTTCCTTGTCCATCGGGCAGTTGACGTAGGCGGCGGCGTCGCCGCCGGGGCCTTCCTTGTCATAGCGCGACTGACGCCAGGCGATGTCGAAGTCGATGCTGTCGGCGTGGATGATGGGGGCGATGGCGTCGAAGAAGCTGAGGCTTTCCTCGCCGGTCATCTTCAGGATGGCGTCCGCCAGGGCGGGCGAGGTCAGCGGGCCGGTGGCGACGATGACGTTGTCCCACTCTTCGGGCGGCAGGCCGGCGACTTCCTCGCGCACGATGGTGACGAGCGGGTGGGCCTCCAGCTTGGCCGTCACGGCCTGCGAGAAGCCGTCGCGGTCGACGGCCAGGGCGCCGCCCGCCGGGACCTGATGGGCGTCGCCGCATTCCATGATGATCGAGCCCAGCGCCCGCATCTCGGCGTGCAGCAGACCGACGGCGTTGTATTCCCAGTCGTCCGAGCGGAAGGAGTTGGAGCAGACCAGCTCGGCTAGGCCATCCGTCTGGTGCGCGTCGGTCTTTATGCCCGGCACGCCGCGCATTTCATGCAGGATGACGGGCACGCCCGCCTGGGCGATCTGCCAGGCGGCTTCGGAACCGGCGAGGCCGCCGCCGATGACATGAATGGGCTGGGTGGAGGGCGCTGCGTTCGACATGGCGGCCTTCTAGCGGTCCCGGAGGCTTCCGTCAGCCTGTCTTACGCACGCAGGCCGCGACGAGGTGGCGCGTGCTATATGGTCTGGCTTAAGACGGCGGTTCAGAGGAGCCAGTCATGACCACGGCGTTTTCCATCGGCGAGGCCTTGGCCTCTGGCTTCAAACTGACGCGGCGCAGGCCGCTGCAGGTCTGGGCGTGGGCGTTGTGTCGGCTGCGCCGTCGCTGCTGTTCGGCGCGCTGATGCTGGTGCGTCATCCTGCGGGCCTGCCTGATCATGCCGGCCAGCGTGGCCCTGGGCGACTTCGCCTTTGTTCAGGGCTGGAAGCTGTCCAAGGGGCAGGTGCTGCGGCTGCTGGGGCTGAGCCTCGCGATCATCGCGGTCGTGCTGGCGATCGAATTGGCCCTGCTGGCGGTCGCCGCCGTGGTGCTGTTCCTTGTTGCGGGGCTCAATGTCTTCAGCCTGGCCAGCCATGCTGGAGAACGGCGCGCCGCCGACGGTGAACTGGGGCGTGTTGATCCCCTGGGCGCTGGCGGCCTTCGTGCCGTTGTCATGGCTGCAGGGCTTTCTGACCACGGTGACGATGGCGCCCTATGCCGAGGCCTGCCGGTCGCTGCTGGCGCAAGCGCCGCAAGACGAAGCGCGCCCGGTTGGGCTAGGCTGATCGGGAATCGAGGACGACTGCATGACTTTTCCCGCCACCGACTGCGCCTTTGAAGGTTTCCGCCTGACGCGACGCGCGCCCGTCGCCGTCTTGTGCTGGGCCGGGGCCTACGCCGTCTTCATCGGCATTCTGTTCCTGCTGGTGGGGCCGCATTTCGTTACCGTCCTGTCGGTCATCACCCAGATGCAGGCGCAGGGGCAGACCGAGCCTTCGCCGGAGGACGTGGAACGGTTGATGCAGGCCTATGGCGTCATCATCGGCTGGGCCATGCCGCTGGGGCTGCTGTTCAGCGCCGTCATCAGCACCGCCATCGCCCGGTCCGTCATCCGCCCGGAAGACCGCAAGTTCGGCTATTTGCGCCTCGGCAAGGATGAACTGCGGGTGCTGGGGGCCAGCCTGCTTGTGTCGCTAATCATGTTCGCCGTGACCTTCGCCGGCTTCATGATCGTTACCGTGGCGATGGCGGGGGCCATGGCCCTGCCGGCGTTGTGGCTGGTCGTGGTTCTGCTGTCGCTGGCGGTGATCGCGCTGCTCGCCTGGCTGTCAGTTCGGCTTAGCCTGGTCGTGCCGGCCACCTTCGCCGGGGGGCGGATCATGTTGAAGCCGGCCTTCGCCATGACGGGCAAGAAGGTGTTCTGGCCGCTGCTGGGCATGGCGATCATCGCCGGGGTCCTGGCTATGCTGGTGGGCCTGCTGGGTTCGGCCGTGGCGGCGCCGCTGAGCCTGATGGTCGGCGGGAACGAGCGGCTGGTGGCCATGGAAGGCGCGAGCGTTCCCAGCCTGCTGGGCGCGCTGGGGCCCATGCTGGCGGTGTCGCTGGTCGTCCAGGCCATCCTGTCGGCGGCCCAGATCGTGATTATGTACGCGCCGTTCTCGGCCGCCTATCTGCAGCTCAAGGGCGCGCCGCGCGCCTGATAAGGCAAGAGCGCCTGACCGGACCGGTCAGGCGCTCTTGCGGGCGCGGGGCTTCTTCTCGGCCTTCTGCACTTCAGGCAGGGCGGCCACGCGCCCCTTGCGGCGCTCTTCGTGGCGGTCCAGCACCTCCTTGAGGTATTTGCCGGTCCAGCTGGCGGGGTTGTCGGCCACCTGTTCCGGCGTGCCGAAGGCCACGATCTCGCCGCCGCCGTCGCCGCCCTCGGGACCGAAGTCCAGCAGGTAGTCGGCGACCTTGATGACATCCAGGTTGTGCTCGATGACGACGATGGTGTTGCCGTTGTCGACCAGTTCCTGAAGCACCTCCAGCAGCTTGCGCGTGTCCTCGAAATGCAGGCCGGTCGTGGGCTCGTCGAGGATGTAGAGGGTCTTGCCGGTGGCGCGGCGGGCCAGTTCCTTGGACAGCTTGACCCGCTGGGCCTCGCCGCCCGACAGGGTGGTGGCGGGCTGGCCGACCTTGACGTAGCCCAGGCCCACGCGCTCCAGCGTCAGCATCTTGTCGCGGATCGACGGCACGGCGTTGAAGAAGCGCGCGGCCTCCTCAACCGTCATGTCCAGAACGTCGGATATGCTCTTGCCCTTGAAGACAATTTCCAGGGTTTCGCGGTTGTAGCGCTTGCCCTTGCAGACATCGCAGGTGACGTAGACGTCGGGCAGGAAGTGCATCCCGATCTTGATGACGCCGTCGCCCTGACAGGCCTCGCAGCGGCCGCCCTTGACGTTGAAGCTGAAGCGGCCGGGACCATAGCCGCGCGCCTTGGACTCGGGCAGGCCCGCATACCAGTCACGGATCGGGTTGAAGGCCCCGGTATAGGTGGCCGGGTTCGAGCGCGGGGTGCGGCCGATGGGCGACTGGTCGATGTCGATGACCTTGTCGAACTGCTCCAGCCCCTCGATCCGGTCGAAGTTGGCCGGGGCGTCCGAGGCGTTGTGCAGGCGGCGCGCGGCGGCCTTGTAGAGCGTCTCGATGGTGAAGGTGGACTTGCCGCCGCCGGACACGCCGGTGACGCAGGTGAACAGGCCGACGGGGATCTCGCCGGTGACGTTCTTCAGGTTGTTGCCGGTGGCGCCGCTGATCTTCAGCATCCGCTTGCGGTCGACCGGGCGGCGGCCCTCGGGTGGCAGTTCGATCTCGCGCGCGCCGGTCAGGTATTGGCCGGTCAGGGAGTTCGGGTTGGCCATGACCTCGGCGGGCGTGCCCTGGGCGCAGATTTCGCCGCCATGGACGCCGGCGGCCGGACCCATGTCGATGACGTAGTCGGCGGTCAGGATCGCCTCCTCGTCATGCTCGACCACCAGGACCGAGTTGCCGAGGTCGCGCAGGCCCATCAGGCTTTCCAACAGGCGGGTGTTGTCGCGCTGGTGCAGGCCGATGGAGGGTTCGTCCAGCACATAGAGGACGCCGGTCAGGCCCGAGCCGATCTGCGAGGCCAGGCGGATGCGCTGGCTCTCGCCGCCCGACAGGGTGCCGGAGCTGCGTGACAGGCTGAGGTAGTCCAGGCCGACGTTGTTGAGGAAGCGCAGCCGGTCGGTGATCTCCTTGAGGATGCGGCGGCCGATCTCGCGCTGCTTGTCCGTCAGGTGGTCGTCCAGGGTGGTGAACCACAGATAGGCCTTGGAAATCGACAGCCAGCTGATCTCGGCGATGTCGGCGCCGCCGACCTTGACCGCCAGGGCCTCGGGCTTCAGGCGCTTGCCGCCGCAGACCTCGCAGGGGGTCTCGGACTGATAGCGGCCCAGTTCCTCGCGGACCCAGGCGCTGTCGGTCTCGCGCCAGCGACGTTCGAGGTTCGGCAGAACGCCCTCGAAGGCCTTGGAGACCTCGTACTTGCGGGCGTTGTCGTCATAGACGAACTTGATCTTCTCGGACCCGGTGCCGTGCAGGATGGCGCGGTGCGCCTGTTCCGGCAGGTCGCGCCAGGGCTTGTCCATCGAGAAGCCGAAATGCTGGGCCAGCGACTGTAGCGTCTGAGTGTAGAGCGGCGAGGGGCCGCGCGCCCAGGGAGCCACCGCCCCCTTGTGCAGGGTCTTGTCGCGGTCCGGGATCACCAGATCGGCGTCGAAGGCCAGCTTGACCCCCAGGCCGTCGCAGGTCGGGCAGGCGCCGAAGGGGTTGTTGAACGAGAACAGCCGCGGCTCGATCTCGCTGATGGTGAAGCCCGAGACGGGGCAGGCGAACTTCTCGGAAAAGACGATGCGGCGAGGCTCTTCGCCCTCGGGCGCATTCGCCCATTCAGCGGTGGCGATGCCGTCGGCCAGGTTCAGCGCGGTCTGGATGCTGTCGGCATAGCGCGGCTCAAGACCATCTTTGGTAACAATGCGATCCACGACGATATCGATGTCGTGCTTGAACTTCTTGTCGAGCGCGGGGGCGTCTTCGATGGCGTAGAATTCGCCGTCGATCTTGAGCCGCTGGAAGCCCTGCCGCTGCCACTCGGCCATTTCCTTCTTGTATTCGCCCTTGCGGCCGCGAACGACGGGGGCCAGCAGCAGCAGACGCTCGCCGTCGGGCAGGGCGGTCAGTTTATCGACCATCTGGCTGACGGTCTGGCTCTCGATCGGCAGGCCGGTGGCGGGCGAATAGGGCACGCCCACGCGCGCCCACAGCAGACGCATGTAATCGTGGATCTCGGTGACCGTGCCGACCGTCGAGCGCGGGTTCTTGGACGTCGTCTTCTGTTCGATGGAGATGGCCGGCGACAGGCCCTCGATCAGGTCCACGTCCGGCTTGCCCATCAGTTCCAGGAACTGACGCGCATAGGCCGAAAGGCTCTCGACATAGCGGCGCTGACCCTCGGCGTAGATGGTGTCGAAGGCCAGCGAGGACTTGCCCGACCCCGACAGTCCGGTCATCACGACCAGCTTCTCGCGCGGGATATCGACGTCCACGCCCTTGAGGTTGTGCTCGCGGGCGCCGCGAACGCGGATGAAGTTGTGCTTTTCGGTCATGGGCCCGGAAACGGTAAGCGGGAACGCGGGAGACCCCGAAAAACCGTTCGGGGCGACGCCGCTATATGGGGATCAATTCGCCCGAAACAGCAAGAACAATATGAGAACTTTTGCTCAGTCCTCGGGCGTCCAGGCGGGCTCCGGGCGGCGATAGCGCTCGCCGGGGCCGACCAGGACGCCGTTGGCGTTGGCGACGCCCAGTTCCAAGCTTTCGGCGATGCGGCGGGCGCGGACGATGAAGTGGTCGGCGGCGACGGGCGGGCAGAGGTCGCGGGCGGTCGCCTCGAAGATGTGCAGCCAGCGGTCGAAATGACGAGCGTCTATGGGCAGGGGCAGGTGTTTCGGCATGGGCCGGCCCTGATAGACGCCGGTAGAGAGGGCGACCGAGGACCAGAAGAGCTTCATCTGTTCCAGATGCGGACCCCAGTCCTCGATCCGTTCGGCGAAGATCGGGCCGATGAAGTCGTCGTCACGGACGCGGGCGTAGAAGCCCTCGACCAGGGCGTCGATCAGGGCCTCGTCAATGCCGGTTTCGGCGCGGATGCGGTCCCCCGCCTCGGCCCGGCGGGCGGCGGCCTCGGCCCGGTCGGGGGCGGGGCGGTCGATGCGGAAGGCGACGGTTCGGTCGGGCGCGGTCATGGGGCGAAGATAGGGGCTCGGCGCCGCATCGCAAAAGCGCAGCAGGAGAATTGGGGTTGCGTTGCGAAAGATCAGCACCCATCCTTTCATTCAGCCAACGTATTTGACGAGGAGGCACGACGATCATGATCAGCGCTCTGGAAATCGGTTTCGCCCTTTCCGCTCCGCTTTTCGTGCTCGCCTATGTCCTCGCTCAGCCCAAGCCTCAGCCCGTCCGTATCCGCGTTCGCGACGCTCAGCAGCGTCGCGGCCCGCACGCCTGACGGTCACACTCTCTTCGATAATCTGAGCCTCGCCTTCGGGCGCGAGCGCACGGCCGTGGTGGGCCGCAACGGCGTGGGCAAGACCACGTTGCTGCGTCTTGTCGCCGGTCTGGCCGAGCCCGCGGAGGGGACGGTGGCGCGCGCCGGGAGCGTCGGCTGGCTGGCCCAGACCTATGAGCCTGGGCCCGGCGAGACCGTGGCCGAGACCCTGGGCGCGGCGGAGCCTCTGGCCCTGTTGGCGCGGGTGCTGGCGGGCGAGGGCTCGGTCGAGGACATGGCCGAGGCGGACTGGACGCTGGAGGCGCGGCTGGGCGAGGCGCTGGGACAGGTCGGGTTGAGCGGGTTGGCGTTGGATCGCTCTACGGCCGGCCTGAGCGGCGGCGAGCAGACGCGGCTGCGCCTGGCGGGCCTGATGATGGCCGCGCCGGACCTGATCGTGCTGGACGAGCCGACCAACCATCTGGACGCCGAGGCGCGGGCTCTGGTGGCCGAGGTCGTGGGGCGCTGGCCGGGCGGGGTGCTGACGGTCAGCCATGACCGGGGCCTGCTGCGGCGGATGGACCGGATCGTGGAGCTGTCGAGCCTGGGGGCGCGGATCTATGGCGGCGGCTGGGACCTCTTTGTCGAGCGACGCGAGGCCGAACGGACGGCGGCGGAGCGCGATCTGGAGAGCGCCGAGCGTGAGGTTGGCCGTGCGGCGCGCGAGGCGCAGGCGGCGCTGGAGAAGAAGGCGAAGCGGGACAAGGCGGGGCGGGCGCATCGGGCGGGGACGTCCGATCCCAAGATCCTGCTGGACGCCAGGGCGCAGCGGGCCGAGGAAAGCGGTGCGCGCGAGGGGCGGCTGGCGGAGCGTCGCCGCGCCGAGGTCGAGGCGCAGCTGGTCGAGGCGCGCGAGCGGGTGGAACGGGCGCGGCTGCTGTCCGTGCCCATGCCTTCGACGGGGCTGGCGGCGGGCAAGGTCGTGCTGGCGCTGGACGGGGTTGAATCGCACAGTCCCGAGGGGCGACGGATCGTCGGGCCGGTGTCGCTGCGACTGACGGGACCGGAGCGGGTGGCGATCACGGGGCCGAACGGGGCGACCTTGCTCAAGCTGATCTCGGGCGCGTTGGCGCCGACGGCGGGGCGCATCGAGCGGCCGGTGGCGGCGGCCCTGCTGGACCAGGCGGCGGCGATCCTGAAGCCGGACGAGACCCTGATCGAGGCCTGGCGGCGGCTTAATCCGAAGGGGACGCCGAATGACGCTCACGCGGCGCTTGCCCGCTTTCTGTTTCGCAACACGGCGGCGCACTGGACGGTCGGGACCATGTCGGGCGGCGAACGGCTGAGGGCGGCGCTGGCCTGCGTCATGACGGGGGCACGACCGCCGCAGCTGCTGATCCTGGACGAGCCGACCAACCATCTGGATCTGGATTCCATCGCGGCGATCGAGGCGGCGCTGGCGGCCTATGACGGCGCACTGGTGATCGTCACCCATGATCGGGACTTCATGGACAATGTGGGGGTCGATCGGGAGGTTCGGTTGGCGCGGCCGGATTGATCCTGCTCATTCCGGCGGAGACCGGGATGAGCGGAGCGACGTGTCAAAGACCCTTCCTAGTGTGACGGAGGCTGTGACCATGGCGTGCGAAATTGGGTCGAGAGCCCTCAATCCCGGAAAACAGCGGGGATTGATACGCGGTCTTGTGACGTCTGCGTCAGCCCCAGGCTTCGACCATGCCCTGACGGCGGGCGCGAACGGCGACGGGGCCGGTCGTGACGGGCTCGGCCTCGGCGCGGCCGAAGAGCCAGCCCTGGCCGTGGTTGACGCCGAGGTCCTGAAGAGTCTGAGCGGCGTCCTCGGTCTCGATCATCTCGGCGATGGTGGTCATGCCCAGCGAACCGCACAGGTCGACCAGATGGCCGATCAGGGTGCGGGTGCGGGCGTCGCCGTCGACGCCGCGCACGAAGGCCCCGTCGATCTTGACCGCATCGACCGACAGGCCGCGCAGGTAGTCGAAGGCGGCGGAGCCCGCGCCGAAATCGTCGATGCAGACCTTGATCCCCGCGTCGCGCAGGGCGCCGAGGCGGCGGTTGGCGGCGGCGATGTCGGCCAAGGCGGCGGTTTCTGTGACCTCGACGATCAAGCGTTGGCGGTTGTCAGGCTCGGAGGCCGTCATGCGCAGCAAGGCCGCGACATAGGCGTCGTTGGCCAGGGAGGCGCCCGAGACGTTGATGGCGACCTTGAGCAGGCCCGACCCAGGCTGGCGCAGGCGGTGGACGATCTTTTCGGCCACAGCCAGATCGAAGCTCTCGATCAGGGCCAATTCCTCGGCCATGCGGATGGCGGGGGCGGGGCCGCCCGACTGCCCGAAGCGGGCCAGGGCCTCGAAGTGGTGCACGGCCCGCGTCTTCAGGTCGACGATGGGCTGATAGAAGAGGGCGAATTCCTTGTCGCGCACGATGCCGCGGAAGCGGTCGGCGTCCTTGAGCGTGCGCGACAGGGAGTCGGCGAAGCTGAGTTCCGGTTGGGCGGCGTTGTCCTTCAGGCAGCCCTCGATGGCGAAGCGCATGGCGCGCAGGGCGCACAGGGCGTCCGAGCCGACGGCGGTTTCGCTGGCGCGCGAAGTCAGGGTCAAGCCCTCGGCCAGCCCGGCCTCGCGGACTTCGGCCTCCAGGTCGCGACCGTCGTCGGCTTGCTTGATCAGGGCGTAGCGGTTGGCCGTCAGCTGACCCGCGCAGACGCCGTCGTGCGAGGCCGCTTGCAGTCGGACGCCGAGGCGAGCGGCGACGCGCTCGTTGGCGGCGTCGTTGGCGGCGCTGAGGCCCTGAACCTCGATGAAGGCCATGGCCAGACGTTGCAGGGCGGCGCCGGTCTTGCCGTTCAGGCCTTCGCGGGCGAGCGCCATGAAGCCTTCGGCGTCCGTCAGGGGGCAGGCCTCGAATTCCTCGAGCACGAACGGCTCGCCCTGCCAGGTCAGGGCGCAGGACACGGCGGGCGCCAGATCGGGCAGGACAAAGGCTCTGAACAGGGCGCGACGCACGCGGCCGTCGCCGCAGTCGGCAAGAATTTCCAGCGGGAGGCTGCGCTCTCCGCCGGTCAGGCTGCGAAGCGTCTCCAGGACCGCCGAGCGGCTGGAAAACGACAGCAGGTCAGCGAAGGGGCGGCCGATCCAGCTCGCCGTCAATTGTCCCGCCGTCGGCCCGGCGCCGAGGGCGAAGGTGATCTCGACCTTGTCGTTCACCTCGACGAGCGCGTCGGCGGCGGCGAAGGCCAGACCAAGAAGGCGGGATTTCAGGTTCATGGGCCGACCCATGCGGGGTCGGCCGTTAAGAAAGCGCGGATCGACACCGGATTTCTTTCGACTCGATCAGGCCTTGCGGTTCAGGGCCACGGCG
>NZ_JBOHLI010000002.1:0-144972 GCF_050729455.1 Brevundimonas sp. | reverse complement strand
ACTGGGGTTCGAAAAAGGAGCGAGAACAGCCTCCGGTCCTGCCGATCGCATTTGTCAGAACAGCCTGTTGTCCAAGCGCGGGTCCTCGCCGGGCGACTCCATCACGACCACCGGGTCCGGGCCGGTGAGATGATCGATGGTCGGCAGCTTTTCGATCACCTGCTGTCTGAAATGATTGTCGCCGAGCGGGTGAGGAATGAAGTCGTAGTTCGGGTCGCACTGGCGCAGGGTGACGTCCAGATGGTCGCCGTTTGGACCACGGACGACGGAGTGCGAATGGAAGCGTAGCCGGTTCTCGAAGGTTTCGCCGCGGGCGTTGAGCCAGCCGTGGACGATGGTGAAACCCGGGTTCGTCTCGATCCAGCGGCGCGCGTTGTCATGGCATCGGCCGGGCTCCGGACGCCAGCCTGGCGTCTGGTCGCCTAGGTTCGGTAACCTGATCCCGGGCAGCGCTGCCGCGAGTGTCGCGGCCAGGTCGTCTCGGTCCACTGCAAACTCCAGGTCATCCGTGTGCGTGTCGCCCCAGGATGGCGACCTCCCGAGCGGGACCGCGAGGTTAGGGCATTCGGGGGATTGGACAACGCATCTGCCATGGGTGAGGGCGAGGGGGGGACGTCTCGCCATCCGGCTGGGGCGCCCTTCAGGGCGGCGGGCGAGCGGCCGGAACCGGCCGCCGAGGGGAGGGCGGCAGACCCGTAGGCCTGCGGGGCGAAGGGGGTGACTGTCTAGGGCAGGATAGGTTTTGCGCTGGCAATGTCTGACGGACACCCTCTCCCATGGATCGCCTCACCATCCGCGTTTTACCCGATTTGATCCGCCGGTTCGACGCCGCGGCGGTGGATCAGGGCGGACGGTCGCGGCTGCTGCGCCGGCTGATGGAAGACGCTGCGCAGACGTCCTTTCCCGAGCGCTTGGCGGCCCCGGCGGAGCCGAGGTCGGGCAAGCTGACTGTGCGGCTGACCGAGGTGGAGATGGCGCTGCTGCAGGCCGAGGCGGCGTCAGTCGGGCTGTCGCGGACGCAGTGGTCCGTGTCCCTGATCCGGCGTCGGCTTGAGGGACGGGCCCAGTTCACCCCGCCCGAAGCCATGGCGCTGATCGAGTGCCGGCGCGAGCTGCGGCGGATCGGCGTCAATGTGAACCAGATCGCCCGCGCCCTGAACACGGCCGTGATGGAGGGGGCGGTTCTGGGCCTGGAGGTGGCGCAGCTGGACGCCTATCGGGCCGAGCTGCGCGGCTGGGTCGAGGCGCTCGGCGATGCCTTCGAAGGCAATCTGGCCTACTGGTCGGAGCCTGTCCGATGAGTGATTTTCGACCGCCGTCGGGGTTCGAGGAGGCGCTGCGTCCACCGGTCGATGTGCGACGGGCGCGGCTGACGCGGGCGGTCTTGGGGCGGCTGCGTGGGGCTGGCCCGGGTGATGCGGCCGCCCGGTTCGAGCGCGTCGCGCGTCGGGTCCCTGAGGTGATGGTCAAGATCACCGGGCGGACCCGTGACGGCGCCCACCTGGGCGCCCACCTGGCCTACATCAGCCGCAACGGCGCCCTGGCGCTTGAGGAGTCGGACGGCGAGCGCCTGGACAGGGTCGGCGTTCGTGACCTGGCGGACGACTGGGCCGCCGAGCTGGCGATGGAGCCGCGCGGGCGGCGGGATGCGCCGGTCTCGCTGTCGGTAGTGTTGAGCATGCCTATGGGGACGGACGCAGGTCGGTTGCATGACGCAGCCCGGGCCTTCGCCGGCGAGGTGTTCGGCGGTCGCTTTCCCTATGTCTTCGCCCTGCATGACGAGGGGCGTCATCCCCATGTTCATCTCACCGTACGGATGCTGGGGCGGGACGGTGAGCGGCTGAACCCCCGCAAGGCTGACCTGCAGCTATGGCGCGAGCGTTTCGCCCATGCGCTGCGAGAGCGGTCGATCGAGGCGGAGGCGACGCCGCGTCGGGCGCGCGGCGTGACGCGCAAGCCCGAGCGGACACCGGTGCGCAAGCTGCGGGAGCGGTTCGAGGCGGGCGGCGGTCCGGCACCGCGGGTCCTGCGTGACGCTGTTCGGGATGCGGCGAATGACGAGGGTGGGGCGGAGCCGTGGAAGGCGGCGCTGCGGGCGCGGCGCGACAGGATCGTTCGAGCCCTGTCGGCGGAGGCGGTTCGGCTCGGGCTGTCGGGAGACAAGGACGGGCGCCGCAAGGCCGAGACGGTCGTCGACTTCGTCAAGGCCTTGCCGCCTGTGGAGACCCGGCGCGACGTGATCCGGCGCAGGCTCGAGCTGTCGGAGCGCGAGCGACCGCCGCCGGGCGACGGGCGGTCGCGGTGATCAGGCGGGCGGCGGCGTGAGGTCGAGCCGCAGAGCCTTGCCGATGCGGTCGGCGGTTGTCTCGAACACGCCGGCTTCTTCCGCATAGATGGCCCAGTCGCGGACCCGGTCGGCGATCTCCGAGACGAGGCTGATCGCCTTGCGACGCTTGAAGCCGCAATGGGCGCCGAAGGCGAGGAGGTCCTCGAGATGGAAGTCGTCGCGCTTGCCGTTCAGGCTCATCTGGTGGGCGTTGGTCCAGTCGCCTGAAGGGTTCCAGGCGTAGGCGACGTCGAAGGCTGGAGACAGCCGCCAGGCGCCGGAGCGATCCATCAGGAAGGCGATGTTCTTCACATGGTCGTCCTGGTTGCGGATGAAGATGTTGAAGACGGCGCGGCGGAACTGCTGTTCGAGGTCGACGGCGTCCAGGTTGAGCAGTCGGATGGTCTCGATCGCCTGTTCGTAGCTGTAGGCGCCGGCGGCGTTGAAGTCGTAGTGGCGCAGGGCCGCCAGCGACTGCATGTGGACCTTCCTGCCGGTGGACGTTCGGTCGAAGCGGCGGGTCATGAAATGGCTGCGGCCGCCCTCACGGTGCAGGCGGCACTCGGACATGTCGATGCCGGCGTCGCGCGCCATGAGCGAGAAGGCGTATTCGATCATGCCGAACCCTTGCGGGTCGGCCAGTTCCTTGTCGCGATTGTTGCTGACCCCGTCGAACTTCATCAGCCAGTAGCCGAAGCCGGCGTCCGCCGAGACCTGTCCGGACCGGAACTCGCCGGTCTCGGGACTCCAGGCCAGAACGGCCTTGGCGCGAGCGCCGCCGGCGGAGGTGCCGACACGCAGGATTTCTTCCAGGGTGGCCTGATCGTCCTCGCCGCCTAGGGCGCCGTGCATGTCCTTGCGCATCGACAGGACCTGGCTGGCGAGATCGACCAATTTGGCGATGTCGAGCCGACGCGAGCGGCGGTTTGTTTGGCCCTGGGTGGGGTGGAACTCCAGGGCACCCATGCCGCGTTCGCCGATATAGCAGAGGCGCTCGACCGGGTTGAAAGAGGCGGCGGTCCGGTTCTGGCGCGCCAGCCAGGTGTCGATCAGGGCGTTGCCGTACTTGTCGGGCAGGGAGTCGGCTAGAAGGCCGGGCAAGCCCTTGAACGCGGGGCGGGGCAGATCCGGGAAGGCATAGGGCGCTTCGGTCAAGGGCATGACCAGAGGGGCGACCTCGCGGGCGCTGACGGCGAACTCCGGAGTGTATTGGAAGACGCCATAGCCCTCGTCTTCGAGCCAGGTGACGGCGCCGATGTCACGGCCCCAGAGACGGATAGTGGCGTCAGTCATTCATCATCTCCCCAGGTCCAGGGCTCGGCCGGCTTGGCCCCGGCGCCGGTTGCGCGTCGCCGTTCGGTCGCGGCGGCCAGCCGGACCCGATCCACCGGCCGGACATCGACCGGGGGAGCCAGGGTCTCGATGCGATCGCCAAGACCCAGGGCGTCCATCACGCGCAGCAGGGTGTCGAGGGAGGCGTTCTCTCCGGCTTCGAGGCGCCGCAGGGTGTTGATCCCGACGCCGGCGTCCTCGGACAACTGGCGCTGGGTCAGGTTGCGGCTCAATCTCTGCGCCGCGAGACGTTCGCCCAGCACCCGGGCGCGCCGTACGAGGTCCGTTTCCGCTCCGGCCATGTTAGAACCCTTATATGGGTGACTATGGGCGTTGTAAGTACCAGTACCCCGTAAATGGGTGTTTACGTACTTTGTTGCGAATATCCAGTTAAAACCCGTATGTGGGTGTTTGTGAGGGTATCTAGCATCAATCACCCTTATATGGGGTGTTGCGCTTTAAAGCTGCTCAGTACGCAGCCTAGCGGCTTCGATCGGTATTTCGCGGGCGTAAGCGTTCGCTGCGTTCCTGACCCCTTCTGAGCGATACAAGGTCCGCGGCGCGGTTTAGCAGACGACGCTGCGCTTCCGGTTCCGACACCAGATTGCGCACGACGACCGCGGCCATCTTCAGGCGTCGATCCAGATCCATGGCGGCGTTCGGCACCCGGGGCGTCTCCCCCGCCGCCTGCCGGTCCCGCTCCCGCGCCCGGTATCCGGAGACCTCCAGCCCCTGAGCCCTGGCCTGGATCCAGACGTCTCGCCGAAAGGTCTCCTCGCCCTCGACCCGCAGCCGGGTCCAGCCGCGATGACGGGCCACCTTGAGCATGTCGGTGATCGTGTCCGGATAGGCGTGGGGCGTGCTGAGGCGTCGTCCATGATCCCGGAAGGCGGGCTCGGTCGCGCGAGGGTCGCGGAAAAAGGCTTCCGGCCGACCCTGGCGGTCGCGTTCAATCAGATAGCGGTCGAGCAGGGCGGGGGGCAGGTCGCCTTTGAGGGTGGATCGCTCGGTCTTCTCACCGCGACGCGTCCGATCGGGACCAAGGCGATTGTCTGGCGCAGGGCCGCCGGCAGCGGGAGAGGTCGAGCTCATGGCTCACGCTCCAGGACAGGGGCCTCGGTCAGGGCCCGATCCAGCCAGGCCGACATCTCAACCTCAGAGGCCCCGGCGGCGGGAGGCGGGCAGCCTTCGTCGGCGAAGGCGCGAATGACGGCGTCGAGCTCCATGTCAGTCTCCGGCTGGGTTTGGATGGAAGACGGGGCGGTCGAGGGGGGATCAGACGCCGGGGCGGCGATCGGGTGCGCAACCGGGAGGGCCGGCGGCGGCCTGAGGCGGCGCAGGAAGACCCGCTCCCGGTAGTAGCGGATCTTGCGGCCCCGGACCGGCGGCAGGCCCGCCTTGAGCACGATCAAGTCGCGGTCCGACAACTGCATCAGCTCCTGGGGCAGCATCAGGGCCCGGCGTTGTTCGGAGACGGTCAAGCTCCGGCGACCGGCGGCCAGACCGCGCGGCCGGCTCAGGCTACGGCCGGCGTAGGTGTAGAAGCCGAGCCGGTCGCTCAGTTCCTGGGCCACCCGCAGCTCCTTGGGGGCGAACACCACCTCCAGTCCGCAGTTGGTCAGGATCTCCTCGGTGACGTCGGGACCGTAGAGGGCGCGCAACTGCGACGGGCTCTGGATCACCGGCAACAGGCGCAGACCGTATCCGGCGACCCAGGAAAAGGCGTGGGCCAGCACCGGCGCCGGCCCCAGCCGGGCGAACTCGTCGAGCAGCACCAGCACCGGCCGGTCCTCGGGGCCGGGCAGGGATCGGCTGCTCAGATCCACGAGCTGCTGGAACAGCAGGCTGTAGAGAGGGGCGACGCGGACCATGTCGGCAGGGCTGGCCCCCAGGTAGAGCGACAGGCCACCGCGCTGAAGATCGCGCAGATCGAAGTCGGAGGCGGCGGTGGCGGCGTCGGCGAGCGGGTTGAGCCAAAGACCCATGCGGCTGGTGATCGACTGGCGGATCGAGGCGAAGGTGTTGTCGCTGGAGGCGCAGAAGTCGGACAGGGCCGAGACGCAACCGGCGGGCAGGGGGCGACCCTCCTGGCGACGCGCCTTAATCAGTTTGGGAAAGCGGACGCGCGGGTCGCCCTGGGTGAGCTGGCGGAAGATTTCGCCAAGGGTGAAAGCCCGTTCGGCGGTCGCCGCGACCCAGGCGCCGACCCCGATGAATCCGGTTCGCGCCGCTTCAGACCAGAAGGGATCGGATTGCGGCGGCGTCGGGAACAGCATCAAGGCCATGCGCTGCAGCTCATCCAGGACGGCCAGGGCGTCGGTGCGGTCGATGTGGCCCAGAGGGTTGAAGCACGTGGTGCGACCGTCGCGGGCGAGCGGATCGAACAAGAAAATCCTTTGTCCGGCCTCGGCCCGGAAGCCGGCGGTGGCGGCGTAGTTCTCCCGCTTGATGTCGAGGACCACCACCGAACCCGGCCAGCTCAGGAGGTTGGGGATCACCACCCCCACGCCCTTGCCGGTGCGCGTGGGGGCGTAGAGCATGACGTGCTCCGGCCCGTCAGCGATCAGGAAGTCGCCGCCGTCGCGACCCAGCAGGACGCCGGTCTTGGCGCGGAGGCCGGCGCGTTGCTGCTCGGAGACGGAGGCCCAGCGCGCATCCCCGTGCAGCGGGCGTCGGCGGGACAGGAGGATGGCCACGATCAGGATCAGGCCGGCCAGGCTGGCGATGGAGAGGCCGACGAGGATCCAGCGGCCGACCCGCGGATCGTCGCGGTAATACCAGAACCAGGCGGGGAGGCGGGCCGGCTCGACCGAGGCGGAGAGCTGGCCGAGGCCGACCAGGGCGATGACGGCGGCGAGAACGAGGAGCAGGCCGGCCGTCGCGAGCGCGCCCAGGACCAGCGCCGCCGCCCTAGCCGCCGGAGGCGCGCTTGCGAAGCGGGTCATGCCAGACCTCCGTCATCAGGTAGCGGCCGTCGACCTTCTTCATCTGCACCACGACATCGACCATCAGGTGCAGCAGGCTGCGGATGTCGTCGCGGGGCAGGTCCCGGCCCCCTTCGGATTCGCGCACCAGAAGGGTGAGTTGTTCGAAGGCCAGGGCCGCCGAGTCCGCATGCACAGTGGTGATCGACCCCGGGTGGCCGGAGTTGACGGTGCGCAGGAAGAAGAAGGCGGTGCCGTCGCGCAGCTCCTGCAACAGGATCCGGTCCGGCCGCATGCGCAGGGCGCTTTCCAGCAGGGCCTTGGGGCCGATCCTGGCCAGGCCCTGACCATCCTTGGCGTAGAGCAGGTGGACCGCGTTGCGGTGGGGGACGACCAGTTCGCGCGTGTCTTCGATGGTCAGCAACCGCTCATGGGCCGGGATAAGCTCCACCAGGCCCTTGGCGAAGGTGGTCTTTCCCGAACCGGTGGCGCCGGAGATGAGGATGTTGCGCCGGCTTTCGACCGCCAGCCGAAAAAAGCCGGGCCAGTCCCGGGCTTGCCGCAGGACCATCAGGGCGGCGTCCGTGGGATCGACTTCGTCGCCCGTCATGAAGGTCGACGCAGAGAAGAGGCCTGCGGCTTCGAAATCCTCCAGGCCCATGCGGCGGGTGGAGGGCTTGCGGATGGTCAGGGAGATCATGCCGCTGGGCACGGCGGGTGGAAGAACGATCTGGCATCGCTCGTTTCCCGGCAGGACGGTGGAACAGATCGGGTGTTCGGCGTCGACGTCCTGCCGGGTGAAGGCCGCCGCCGCCACGGCGAGGGTGTGCAGCCAGGCCTCGGTCAGTGCGGGGACGTCGCGCCAGCGCCATTGACCGGCCTGTTCGATCCCGACCTCTCCCGGGCGATTGACCACCACCTCCGTGACCGTGTCCGGCTCCAGGAAGGGGCGGAGCGGCGCGAGATAGTGGTCGAGGACCGTGGTGTCCTCCATCAGCGCGGCCGAAGGCGATAGACGTTCGCGAAGTTCAGATCCTGGGCGACGAAGATGGAGACGTCGGCGCCCTGCGCCTTGCGCAGGGTCGGCGGGATGTCGACCGAGTTCTGCAGGGCGACGGCGGCGGCGTCGGAGGGGACGCGCGCCGAGGCCTGGAAGTCTCGCCCGCCGCCTGCCGCCGCATAGACCCCGTCGTCGATGATCGATAGCAGGAGCGCGCCGCCGAAACGGTCCCAGAAACGGGTGTCGATCTCGCCGTCGAAGCCCGATCGGCCCAGGGCGTCGGTCGCGGGCGAGGCGAGGGCCACGGCCACGCCCGTCGGGGTGACGGCCCGCGTCCAGAGAACGAAAAGCCGCCGACGTCCGGCTTCGAGCCCGCCGCGATATTCACCCAGGACCCGGGTCCCGCGCTCCATCAGCACCACGGCGCCATTGTCGGAATAGACGTCGCGGGACACCAGGCAACTGACATAGCCCGGGGTCGAACTGTCCATGGCGGTCTGCAGGACGCAGGGCAGGCTGGTCCCGGCGACGATCAGGAGGTTGCGATCGGGGAGGCGACTGGCGTGGGCCTGGCCGATGGGGCTGAGGCGGCGGAGCGCCTCCAGGGAGGTCGGACTGTGTTCAGGAGCGACCGACTGCGGCGTCGCTTGATCCGGGCCGGGCGAGGCTCGGCTGGAGCGGCTATAGGCCAGCAGGGGCGCACGCTGCGCGCTCTCGGCCAGGGCGCGTCTCTGATCAGCCGCCGAGACGCCCGAGGGCGCGGCGGGGCTCGTCTCCCGGGACCGTTCGATCGCCGGCACGGGATGTCCATTTTCGCTCAGGAGCGGCGCATTCGGATCATCCGCTGCGTGGGCGAGCAGGGGCGGCTCGGGACGGCGGGCCGGCTCGAAGGGCGCGCCCTGGCGGGCCGGTTCGTCGGCGGGAGGGGATTTCCGATCCCGGGCATCGCCCCGGTCCCAGGTCGCGTAGAGGAAGACGCCGCAGCCGGCGGCGAGAGCGGCCAGGGTGATCATCCGCCCCTGGCGTCCGCCCAGACGTCCCGCGATGGGGGAAACGCCCCGGTCGTGGCCGGTCGCCGGACCCTCGGGATGATCTGGAGCTGTCTGCGGGGGCGGCGGTTCGGCGTTCATGGCCGGTCTCCCGTCAGTTCGCGCTCGACGGTCGGAGAGGCCGTGACGCCGGACGTGGCCACGCCGCGGGGGTTCCAAGCGTCGTTGAAAATGCAGAGCACCGAGGCGCCGCGACGCAGGCGCAAGCCGCGGGCCGTCCCATGAATGACCACGAACTCGCCGCGGACGTCATAGGGGATGAGCCGCTCGCCGCCGTCCTCGCCGACCTCGAAAATGGCCGGGATGGACTGGGCGCCGGGGAAGCGCAGGACGGTGAAGCGACCGTTGTCGCTTGCCTCGCTGGGCTGAAGCCGGCTGTCGCCCTGGACCGAGTAGGCGAGATTGCGCGGCCCCTGGAGCGCGCCCTGCTGCAGCTCCAGGCCGACGAGGCGTTGCTCCGCCAGGTCTGCGGCCCGGGTGAGGCCGGCGGCGGCGCGGGCCTGTTCGTCGTCGGGGTAGAGGAAGCGGATCTGATAGGTGATCGATGTGCGGGCTCCCGGATCCCGTGCGATCAGTTCGAAGGCGTAGTGACGGGCCTGGCCCGCCCGATCCGTGACCACGAGGAGATTGGTGCTCTGGTGGCGTTCGCGCGGCTTGAGGAAGAGGGCCGAGCCCTCGGCGGCGACCTCCCAGGCGACGCTGTCGCCGATGGCGGCGTGCCGGATCGTCTCCTCAGGTGAAAAGATGATCTGGGTCGCGGTGCGGAAGGCCCCGGCCACGCGATAGACCTCCCCGGGCGCATAGACGATCTCGCGCATCCGGGCGTCGGGTGTTTCCTGGCCAAGCGTCGGACCGGCGAGGGCCAGGACGCCGAGGCTGATGGAAAGGGCGAGGGCTTTCATCGGATGACCTCCGGGTCGGCGCGATAGGAGATGACCTGGAACCCCAGGGGATTGCGCAGCCGGTCCGCCTCCGTCATCGGCGCCCAGGTCCAGGTGAAGGCTATGGTGGCGATCCAGTCGCTCTCGACGACCTGTCGGGCGTGGCGGACCGTGCGGCGGAAGCGGACATTGGCGACGTCGTCATTGATGAAGCTGATGGCGCGGATGGCGACCGCAGCCTCGCCGTCGGGACCGTAGAGGTTCTGCGGGCTCTGCGGGTTGGAGCCCCGGTAGAGATCGGTCCAGCGCGTCTGTTCGCCGGGCGCCGAGAGGATGGACACCATGCGGAAGGCGTCCTCGGCGGCGGGATCGAGGTAGCCTTCCCGGGCGCGGACATACTGGGCGAGAAAGTATTTGCTGACGGCCTCGTCGTAACGCGCCGGTCCCTGGTCGGCCGAAAGTCCCCTGATCACGTCCACCGCCCCGGTCGATTGATCGACCCGGATGACGAAGGGCTCGCTGGTCTTCAGCGGCGTCAGGGCGATCACGGCCAGGCTCGAGGCGACGGCGAGAAGCGTGGTCGCGCCGGCCGCGATCCAGGCGAAGCGCCGCGAACGCAGGGCGGACGACAGGCGGTCCTGATCCCAGCGCCGAGCCTGGACGAAGTAGCGCTTCAACTCGTCGGACGGGACGCCGGTCATGCGCAGCCTCCGGTCGGCGGCGCTTCCGCCTCGGCCGTAGCGGCGGTCGGCTGCGGTGTCGCCGGCTCGGGCGACAGGACGGAGCCATAGGGGTTGGCGGGGCGTCTGGAGGCGCCGTCGCAGGTCGGCAGGGCCGGGGCGGGCAGGGAGGCGCAGGACCCGAGGAGGCAGGCCGCCAGAGCGCAGATCGAAGGCAGCAGGAGGCGAAGAGACATGTCAGGCTCCATTCGGTCGGATGGTTCCGCCGCCTCTGGGCGGCTGGCGGCTGGCTTCCTGAGGTCCGCGGGCGGTGCCCGAGCCGGCTCCCAGGGTTGCGGCGTTGGCGAAATCGGCCAGACCGGCGCTGGCGCCCCCCGCGACGCCCGCGGCTATGGCCGGGGTCTGCAGGAAGAAGATCGCGCCGAGCAGGCACAGCGCGATGAAGATGAGGCCGCCGATCATGGGGTCGGCGTCTTGGATCGAACCCCATTGATCCCTCACCAGGGAGAGGACGAGCTGGAAGATGACGATCATCAGGGCGAACAGAACAAGGTAGTTCACCGCCTGGCTCAGCCAGCCGAAGAAGAAGCGGCGGGTGGCGTCGAACAGGGCGCAGGCGATGAAGGTCGGACCCAGGGTCACGAGCAGGGCCAGGGCCAGTTTGGCGACCAGGACCACGCCGAAGCCCAGGGCCGCGGCCAGGGCGCCGATGATGAAGACCGCCGCCGCGATGACATAGGGGCCGGGATTGAAGGCCGAGGCGTCGCGCGCGATGTCCTCGCCCAGCCAGGCTGCATAGGCGAAGAACTGGTCGAAGGCGGCGCCGACGCTCGGCGCCTCGGCCCCGCTGACGGCGCGGGTCAGGACATTGGGCAGGCCGGTGAAGAGCGGCTCGGTGACGAAGCTGGAATAGGCGGTCGTCGTCGCCAGGGCGTAGATGAGGGCCAGCTTGATCGAGCGGACGGCGAAATCCATCACCGGTTCGCTGATGGCGCCGCGCAGGATGGCGAAGCCGTAGAGGACCACATAGAGGACGAGGGCGATCCTCAGAGGACCTTCGACCTCGGCGATCACGGCGGACAGGCGGCTGCCGAGGAATTCGTTCAGGCGGCCGTCGACGAAGTCATAGCTCGGTTCGAAGACCCGGAACCTCATCGTCAGGGCTCCCGAATGGTCTGGGCATAGGCGCCCATCCGCGCACGACGCTGGGCCTCGGCCAGGCCCGCGCGGGCGGCGTCGCATTCACGGTCAGTGCGACCGGCCTCGCAATCCGCCACCACCCGGGCGGCGGCCTCCGGCGCTCGCGCGAAGGTCTCGGCGTCTTGTGGCGGCTGCGAGCAGGCCGCGAGGACGGCGAGGGCCAGGAGGGCGGTCCGGCGGATCATTGGAAGGCCCGCTCATAGACGGCCTGGCGCGCCGACCTTGCCGCTTCCGCCTGTTCGCGGGCGCGTTGTTCCTCCAGTCGGGCTTCTGCGGCCTGGGTCAGGGCCAACCCCTGAAGGCGGAGCTGTTCGTTCTGGATCAGGGCCTGTTCGGCCGCGAGGCGGGCCTCGAGATCCATGACGGCGCGGGCGTTGGGGGCGGCGTCGAGGGCGCGCCGGAGGGTTTCCAGGCCTTCCAGCCTCTGGTCGGAGGCCTGACTCACGGCTTCCCCGATCGCCAGATCCCGGGCTGTCCGGGCCCCGGCGCGTTCAAGGCTGTCGCGGTAATAGGCCTCCGCCGTCGAAAGGTCGCCGGAGGGCGGGGTGAAGAGGCGGGTCTCGCGGCGGATGGCGTCGGCGCGGTCAGCAAGATCGCCGAGCGCTGTCAGGTCTCCTTTCGCCGCCATCCGCAGGGCGCGAAGGTCCGGAAGGGGATTGCGGACTTCTGGCAGACCGAGGACGCCGGCCAGGGCGTTGACGTCGGAGACGGAGTTAAGGCTGTCGAAAAGAGCCTGACCCTGCTCGACCTGGGCCTGCAGGGCCCGCAGTTGCTGCAGGGCGGTGCGGGCGTCCTCGACAAGTTTGGCGTAGGCAGTCGGGTCGTGGACGATGTGCTGGGCCTGGACCGCCGGGGCTGTGAACAGGAGGGCGGCGCCGATCAGGGCCGGAAGCGGACGGGATGTCATGAGGCTCTCCTTTGGGCATGGAAGAGGTCGCGCCATTGCGCGTAGTCGGCGCCTGTTTCGGCGCGGAGCCGGTCGAGCAGGGCGACCGTTTCGGTCCGGCCCGAGAGGACGGCGAGGGCGTCGTCCATGCCGCTGAGGTCCAGTTCGACCACCACGCTGTCGTGGCCCTGTTTGACCAGGAAGCGATGGGACGCGGGCGTCAGGATGTCCCGGACCAGGTGGAACTCTGCCTGGCTCAGGCCGAAGCCGTCCACATAGTCGGACGCCTGGGCATGGGCGTTGGGCAGGAAGATCTTGGTCGCGCACTGTTCGAGGACAGCATGGGCGATCGGCGAGCGCAGGACGTCGGCGGGCGACTGGGTGCCGAACGCCATCAGGGCGTTCTGCTTGCGCCAGGTCTTCAGGCCGTCCTGGGCCAGATCGGTGAAGGCGGGATCGCCGAGGACCTTCCAGAACTCGTCGATGTCGAGGGCCAGTCGGCGTCCGTCCACGCGTTCGGCGATGCGGTGGAAGAGGTAGAGCATGGCCGGGGTCCGGATCTCGTCATGGTCCAGCACCTGGGTGATGTCGAAACCGATCAGCGACGCCTCCAGGCTCACCTCGTCTTCGTCATTGTCGAGGACCCAGCCGAGCGGGCCCCCGCGCTGCCAGCGCTCGAGCCGGGCGCCGACGCCTTCCGCGTCGCCCTGGCCCAGAAGGCTTCTCAGGGCGGCGATCGATCGCTGCTGGCGGGGAAGGCTCTCCAGCGCGGCGACGCCGTGATCGATGGCGCGCGCCTGGGCGACCGTCAGGGTTTCGTCAGGACGGCTGACCAGGGTCCGAACCAGGCGGACGAGGAAGGCGCGATTGCGGGGGGAAGGCGGCAGGGCCTTGAAGGGCGCGAACCCGGTCGGTTCGCCGTTGGTCAGGGCCAGATAGGTCCCGCCGCTGGCGCGCACGAAGATCTCGGCGCCCCGGTCCTTGTCGATGAAGATCTGCTGGACGTCGAAGCGCTCCAGCTGAGCCAGCATGAAGTTCTGCACGACTGTCTTGCCGGAACCGGAAGGGCCGCAGATGAAGGTGTGGCCCAGATCGCCGACGTGGAAGTTGAAGTAGAAGGGCGAGCCCGCGGTCGTCCTCAGGGCCGCGACGGCAGGCCCCCAGTGGTTCTCCACCGCCTTGCCGACCGGATGGGCGTGGAAGGGCGCTAGCGCGGCGAAGTTGCGCGAGGTGATGGCCGCCGGGCGGGTGCGTCGGGCGAAGGCCCCCGGAAACTGGGACCAGAAGGCGGCCTCGAGACCGAGGTCTTCACGCGCCACCACCAGGCCTGAATCCGCCAGAAGGGCGCGCGCCTTGGACAGGTGATCCGCCAGTTCCGTCGGCGTGTCGCCATAGATGAGGACCGAGGCCTGGTGTTCGCCCATGACGAAGCGGTTGCTCGTCAGTTCGTCCAACGCCTCCGACAGTCCGGTGATCTGGGATCCGGCACGGTCGCGGGCCGAGACCATCTGGTTCTGCTTGCGCTCCATCACAGCCCGGGCGGAGGCCTTGGACAGGAAGGCGAAGGACTGGGTGACGACGAAGCTGAAGCGGGCGCTGAGCAGGGCGTTCCACAGGCCCGGACGGGTTGTGGCCGGATACTCCTTGATGGCGAGGACACCCGCGTAGCGGGCGGCGGCCACGTCCCTCAGCTCGAGGGTCTCGCGGCCGAAGATGGCGCGCGTCGTATAGAGGGCGGCGCCGAGATGGCCGTAGACGATCGGGGCTGGCGCTCGGCGTCCAGTCAGGACCAGACCCATGATCTCCATGGGCTCCGAGAACCAGAGGCCGTTCCGCTCATAGAGACCCAGTCGGCGCGGGGCGTATCGGTCCAGATACTGGGCGAGATCGCGCCCCGCCTCTTCGATCCGGCGCAGAGGGATCAGGGCGGGATCCGGGTCTTCACGGCGGGCGGTGCGCAGACGCCGCATCAGGGCGGCCGTTCGGCTGGACGGATCGCGGCCCGGGTGCAGGACCAGGGTGACGAAGAGCTCATTGACCCACAGAGGCGTGGTGGCTGTCCGGGCGTCATAGGCTGCGCCTAGCTCGGCGGCGAAGCCGGATCGGTAGCCGGTGGAAGGCTCAAGCTCGACGCGGCGACGGATCAGGTGATGCCAGACGGCGAACTGCTCGTCGGCGAGATTGCGCCAGGCCTGGTTGAGCTTGACGTGCCAGTCGTTGAGGTCGCGGGCGTCGGCCGTTTCGAAGCTCGCGCCCTCGATCCTGAACACCAGCATGAGGGCGCCGTTGTCTAGGGCCACGACATGGTCGTTGACGTGCCGCGCATAGGGCAGGTTCGATCGGGCGTCACCTTCACGCGCGAGGCGGCTGGTGCTGATCCCGCCCTTAGCCACGGGTCAGCTCCGCGGCGCGGTAGCGACGGACCAGAGGAAGGGGCGAAGGCGAACTTCCGCCCCAGAGGGCGCCGTTGCGCGCCCGTCCCTTGGTGTCGACATAGACGAAGAGAAGCCGGAAGGCGTTGTGGTCGGTCCGGCAGATGGCGCGAAACACCAGGTGCAGGGCGGGCGCGACGAGCAGATAGACCAGGCTGCCGCCGATCAGGAAGACGAGCCCCGAGACGATGACATTGACCCCCATGGCCTCCATGGGCACGCCCATGATCATGGCGGGGCGTGTGCAGGCCAAGAATAGCGGGTCTTCAGCGAGGCGCTCTTCAGCCATGTCCGCCTCCGGACAAGAGGCGGGTCGCGGTGAGAGCGACGACAAGGCCGCAACCCAGGCCGCCCACGATCTGGACGAAGCGCACGGGTGAGATCAGCCGTCGGCCAAGCGCCAGTCCGAGGATGGAGGCGGCCCCTGCAGCGCTGAGGGCCAGGAGGGAAGCGGTCGGGCTCATCAGGCGCCGCCGGTGATCAGATTGACGATCTCGGCCGCGCCGAAAACGACGATGATGCCGAGCACGACAATGGCGGCGCGCCGGAGATCGAACAGGCCGAACATCCAGAGGATGCCGACCACCACGACCGCCAGCACCGCGAGGAGGCGCGCCGTATTGCCGGTCAGCATGTCGACCACGTTTTGCAACAGGCCCTCGACATTGGCCGAGGCGAAGGCGGGCTGGGCCAGCAGGAGGCTGGAGGCGCCGGCGATGAGGGCGAGGGCGCAGAGCCGGCGCGCGCGGACGGTGTGAGCAGTCATCTCTGACCTCCCCGTGAGTTTTCGGTGGATGCGAAGACAAGGGACACGGCCGAACGCGCGCGCCCGAAGACATCCCAGGCGGCGACGGGCGGCTGGTGCGCGTCGGCGGATGCGGGCGGCGGAGGGATTTCAGGGCCGGCCTCGACAAGGCCGAGAGCCTCGGCGGCGGCCTCCACCCTGGCGACATAGCCGTTGCGGAAACCCCGGCGGGGATGACCGGTATTGTATCGTGAGAAGGCTACTCTCAGGCTCTGCTGAGGCGTTTCGCCATCCTGCGGTCGGTAGCCGGCCTGGAGGACCACGGCGGCGGCGGCGAGGTTGCGGCAGGGATCGAAGGCGGCTTCCGGGGTCAGGCCGAGCCAGTCCATGTTGTCGCTGTTGATCTGGGTCACTCCCAGATCGAGGTTGGCGCCGCGTTGAAGGAGATCGCGCGCGATCCGGGCGGCGTCGCCGGCGTCGCGGGGGCGCCGCGCCGGACGCGGTCCACGGTTGACGCCTATGGCCAGAGGATCGAACCGGCTTTCAGCATAGGCGACCGCAGCCAGGGTCCGGGGCGCCACCTGGGGCGCGCAGGTCTGGGCGAGGAGGAGTATGGCGGCGAGGTCCAGCAAGATCTTGCTCCCGGTTGGAGCGGTATTCAGCCTTGCCGGGCCCTGAGCATCGACCCGCTGGTCCCCTGTCGCAGGTCTACGGTGGCGTCATCGCGGACGTCTGGCGCAGCGGCCGCATAGCGGGCCACGGCCTGGATGCGCGTTCTCACACCCAGCAGTCGGCAGGCCTCGGCGAGGTGTTCGTCGATGGTGCGTGGCGACAGGCCCAGGACCGCGCCGATCCGGGCGGAGGTCAGGCCGCCGGCGGCCAGGTTCAGGCACTGGCGCTGACGTTCCGTCAGGGCGCTCGCGGGACGCGGGGGAGGGGAGAACTGGCGCATGGGGCCAGCACATCCGGGATGCGCTCTTGCGGCCAGCCCGCAACTTCGCGACGCGAGATTTACGGCGTCTCGTCGTCGGTCGTGGACTCTTCGTCCGTCAGGTCCGGCGGAATCAGCTTTTCGAGCCTTTGCTTCAGCCAGGCGTTGGCGGCTTCGTCGCGACGGACTGCCTGGAGAGCCAGTTCCTTGAAGGCTCGGGTCACGGTGTTGATGATGGTGCGTCCATCCAGTTCGCTGATCCCGTCCCCCATGTCCTCGTCCAGGGCGTGAAGGGCCACCACGAGAATCTCCACCAGCTTGTTGTCCGCCGCCCTCAGGGCGAATTCCGGCGACCCGAAGGCCATGGCGGTGAATATGGCGTAGGGGTCGGAATCCGTAACCCGGGCGAAGCGGTGAATGCGCTCGTGATGGACCTTGCCCTTACCGGCTTCGAACAGCTCATAGGTCCGGGGCCGCATCCCCATCTTCTCGGCGACATCGACCGTCCGCATGCGGCGGTGCATCCGGATCAGGCGAAGCGACGCCGAAAGCGTGGCGGCTTGGGATTGGCGTTTTTCCGGTCCCATGGTCCGGCTCTCTCCCCGCTGACGAGACGTTCTGATCCAGATCCCGGCGCCTCTGCGGGTTGAAAAATGGGCCAGTGCTGACTCAAATGAAAGTCGGGAAAGTAACGGGTCCTGAGAACTTGCGCCGATACGAAAATATTGTGCGGTTATTGGTCGCCGCGGCGTGAATATCTGTAGCTCGGCGAGAGGCGATCATGAGAATGCGCGATCCCTATCATCAGGCGTTGTCGGCTCTGGCGGGGTTCGCCGGTGAGGGGCGTTTCGGATCGGGCATGCCCCTGGTCATCACCAGTCTGGCCCAGGAACTGGGACTGAGCCCCACGCCGGTCAGGGAGGCGCTCGCGCGGCTCGCCGGCGAGGGCGTCATCGAACACTGGCCCGGGCGAGGCTATTTCGCTCCCAGCCTGGCTGCGACCGATGTCGTTGAGCTCTACGACTATCATCAGCGCCTTGTTCTATGGGCGGTCGATCTCCCAACCGTGGCGTCGCTCGAACGCGCCGAAAGGCCGGAGGGGTCGCTCGCTGAGCGCCTGGAGCAGGTCTTCGCCTGTGTGACGGCGCGGTCGGGAAATCGGGTTTTGATCCGCGCCCATCGTTTGGCCGCTGCGCGCCTGCGTCCTGTCCGGCTTGTGGAGGCTGCGGCGGCCCCGCTCGAACCCGAACAGGTGGAGCGTCTTGAAGGCCTGCTTGACGCCAGCCGAGGGCTTGAGTTCAGAAGGGCCCTGGTCCGCTACCACGAAGATAGAATGTCCGCTTCGGTCAACATTGCGAACGCCATGAGGCGGTCAGGTCAAAGTATAGAGTGAATATAGCTTTCATATAGAGAGGGCCCGGCGCTCCCTGGTCGTGCCGGCGCATTCCGCGCTGGCCCAAGGAGGTACTGTCATGTTGAAGACCCTGTCCGGCCTGATCCGCCTCGGATCCGCCGCCGTCCATACCCGCGCCGAGATCGGCATCGAGAAGGCCGAGCTCAATCCCGTCTACCGTTACGACGACCTCGGCGCCCGCGCCGACATCGTACGGCTCGGCGGCGCCGAGCAGCAGACTCGAGCGGATTCCCCCGACGGTCACTTCGAACTCATCCCGGTCCAACGCTGGGAAATGAACGGCGCGACTCGCTGACACGGCCGAGGACGTCGCCCTTCAGGCGGCGTCCTCGCGACCATGGGAGATGACAATGGCGGCTGTGCTCAGACCTGACGTCCATGCTGTGGCGGTAGGCGACGCCCTGATCATTCTGGATCTGGCTGGAGACGACTACCTCTGCCTGCCGGAGGGGGCGGCGACGGTTGGAGAAGGCGAACTCACGGACGCCGCGACGCTTTCCGTCCTTGGCGCGGCGGGGCTGCTAACGACGGAGCTGGTCCCGGAGCGGCGGCCGCTCCCCCCGCGCCCGACGGCGACGGCCATTTATCAGCCCCCTGAGCGCTCGCCGACGATTGGAATGTGGCTTGGGGCGGCGACCTCGGCCTTGGCGGTCCGTGCGATCCGGAAAGGGGCGGGGGTGAACAGCTACCTCGCGCTCGTGGACGGACCGGCCGGCGACCGGACGCGGGCCCGTGTCGCCGAAGCGGCGCGCGCCTTCTGGCGTATGGCGCCCTGGCTGCCGATCGAGGGCGAATGTCTGGTGCGATCGGCCCTCCTGATGCGGTTTCTGAAGCAAAGGGGGCTGGAGGCCGACTGGGTCTTCGGCGTGCGCCTCTGGCCCTTCATGGCCCACTGCTGGGTCCAGCTGGACGACCTTTGTCTGAACGACGATGTCGAACGCCTGGCCGCCTATACGCCGATCTATCGCCTATGAGACCTTCAGACAGCGGCTACCTGATCATCCAGTCGCCGGGTGGAGACGCGGCGGATCGTCTTGTTCTGGAAGCCGGGCGTCGGGGGCTGGAGCAGGCGGGGTGGCGTTCCATCTTGGCGATCGAGGACCTTGAAGTCTTCGTCGGACCCCGCCGTCCGCCCAAGGTTCGTCTCGTCCACCGTCGCTGCATCCTCATCGGAACCTATCGCCCGCACGGCCAGGCCCTTTCGGCCCTGATCGGCGGCAGCCGCGGTTCTGACGAACTGGCCCGGGCGGCCGTGGGCGGCGGCTGGGGAAGGTATGTGCTGGCCTGGCGTACGGACGCCGGAGACCTCGCGGTGCTGCGGGATCCGAGCGGAGCCGTCGATTGCCTGACCTGGCGGCGGGGCGGATTGAGACTGGCGGCGGACCAGCCCCCGCCGGAGGCGGATGTCCTGATGCCGGCGGCTCTGGCGATCGACTGGGAATGCCTCGGCGAGATCGCCGAACAGCCCGGCCTGGTGAGCGATCAGCCGCCGTTGAAAGGTCTGACGGCGGTTGCGCCTGGGGAGTATGCGATTGTGGGCCGAACCCTGGTCCGGCATCCCGTCTGGCGACCAGCCGACATCTGGCGGACGCGCCGCGTCGACCCTTCGCCCCTGGCGCTTCGGAGCGTGGTGGACGAGGCGGTGGCGGCGGAAGCCGATGGGCAGGCGAGCCTGGTCGGCGAAATCTCGGGCGGCCTGGACTCGGCGATCATGTCGAGCAGCCTTGCCGCTGCCGGTCGAGCCGACGGCGCCCGCTTCGTCAACTATTACGGGGATTGGGCCGAGGGCGACGAACGGGCCTATGCCTTAGCCATCGCCCAAATGAGCGGGCTTTCCCTCGAGGTGGTTCGAAAGCCCGTCGCGCCGATCACGCCCGAGCAACTCGAACCTCTGGGGTGGGGCGTCCGTCCCGCCCTGCACGGGGTCGACACGGCCTACGACCAGGAGATGGCGGATCGGCTGCGAGCGGGGAAGGCGACAGGACTGGTGACCGGCCAGGGCGGCGATGCGGTCTTCTTCCAGGCACCGGATCCTCAGGTGGTCGTCGATCGGCGCAGGCGCAGGGGCTGGAAGGCTTTCGAACCCGCCTACTGGGCCGAGGTCGGGCGCTGGACGCGACACTCGGCCTGGACCGTGGCCGCGCTAGCCTTGGGAGGGGGACGAGCCTATCCAGCGCGCGCACGAGACCATCCCTGGCTGGAAAACTCTGAAGACCTACCGCCCGGCAAGCGAGGCCAGATCCTGCGCCTGGCCAATTGCCAGTTGTTCTGGGGGGACTGTCAGCGCGCGAGAGCCGCCGACCTTGTTCATCCCCTGCTCAGCCAGCCTGTCATGGAGCACGCCCTGGCCGTACCCGCCGACCTGTTGCTGGAGGGCGTACGCGATCGAGGACTGGCGCGTCTCGCCTTCGCCGATCGCCTGCCGGCCCTGATCACCGAGCGGCGGGACAAGGGCGACCTGAGCGCCTTTTATGGTCATGTCCTTCTGTCGAGCCTGCCGGCGCTGCGCCCCTTCCTCATGGAGGGGCAGCTGACCGAGCACCGCCTGCTGGACCGAGTTGAACTTGAGCGCGACCTGTCCGCCCATAGACTGATGTGGAGCGCTGGCGGCAATCGTCCGCTTCTGCTCGGGGTGCTCGAGGCCTGGGCGCGACATTGGGGCGACCGGATCGAGCGGAGGTGTGCCGCTTTTGACTCAGGCGACGTTTGGAAGGTCTGCCCGGCGACCGAGGAAGCCTTGTCTAAACCTCAGCGATGAGCGGCTCGTCGACGACTTGCGCCGCGAGCACATCGGCCTCGCGCCGTGCCCGCCAGAACGCCTGATACGAGGGGCCCCGGGAATCTGGCGGGCTGGTAGGCGCGTGGATGAACACTGGGAGGGGGGCCGGAAGGTCTGGGCCGATAATGATCGCTTCGCCGGGGCCGAGCATTGGAATGAATTGCGCCGCGCCTCGATCAAGATCACCGCAAGCGCTCTCAACGGTGTCGCGGTCCTGCTTGTTGGTCAGGCGATGAACGAACAGGGTCCCGAGTTGGCTGAGGACGTCATGCGGGATGTCGCGCGGCCGCTGGGTGGCCAGCACGCAGGTGAGCCCGTACTTGCGGCCTTCCTTTGCAATCAGGCCGAATGAATCCAGCTGTGTGCTGCCGTACTCATCGCCAACCGTCTGACCTAGAAACTGGTGGGCTTCGTCCAGGAACACGACGAGTGGGCGTTCGCGGAATGCGCCTTCGCGCGCCAGCCCGAGCAGGTGGCGGCCGATGATGTTGAGCAGGATTTCCCGGGTGTTATGCTCGAACCGGACGTCGCGGAACGAGATCACCGCAACGTCTTTTTTGGGGTCGGCCAGAAAAGCAGTAAGTTCATCGACCAGCGACGTGCCGTTCGTCTGGAAGAGGCATTCCAGTTCCGGCGAGTTGATTTGCGTGCTGATGCGGGACACGAGGGTCTCGCAGTAACCTGCAGTCGCCGGGTCCAGCCCGCCGAAGTTGGCGGGCTGATCGCGATCGGAGGAATACACGCACTCGGCTTTGATCTGATCGGCAAGGTTGGCGATATCGAAGTCGCAAAGCGGAGAATGGATCGCGTTCGCGTTAGCGGCGATCGCAGCATAGAAGGCCGCTCTCGGCCTCCCGCGTTTGGTCACCAAGCCGTTGTAGAACACGACATTCGCTGGCGGCGCACCGCCGACCGTCTGGACGAGCTTGAGGCTCTTGATTGCTTCTCGGAGCTTTGGTCCCTGGCTCTGCCCCGATGGCCGGAACAACGAGAAGAGGTCGTCCTCGGTGACCTTCCGATATGGGAAGTGCACCAGCTTGTGGCTTGCCGCTCCCGCCTCGAAGACGAAGACCTCGTCGACCGGGTCGATGTCGACGAACTCGCCGGTAGGATCGAGCAGGATCGCCTTACCGCCAGCGCCCTTGAGCTCTTGGATGAGCGTCGCGAGCGTCCAGCTCTTGCCGCCCCCCGTGGCCCCGAAGATGCCGGCGTGGCGTCCAAACACCTTCTCGGGTGGCAGACAGATGTCGACGCCGTCAGCCGCGTCAATCCGGCCGACACTGAGAGTCACGTCACCCTTGTGTGTGACCGCATTGCGGATGAGCTGGGCCAGCAGCCGAGGGTCCGCCAAGTGCACGCTGTCGCCGATGCGAGGGAATGCCGGGATGCCACGGCGTAGCTCGTTATTGCCTTGCTCCACCGCCGCGAGCAGCTGAACACGTCCGATTGGGTTTGGATCGAGAGCCTCGCCTAGGCGCGGTTCGACACTCAATCGTTCACCATCGGGAATGCGTGTTTCGATCACTCGTCCTAGCAGCTTGACGCGCTCGCAGTCGATGAAGACGAAATCGCCGACAGCGCCGCGCGACAGGCCGCGCCGCTCTGGCCGCGCCGTCGCGTTCGGGAAATTGACCTGCACCTGGGATGCCGTGACCTCAGTCACGGTCCCCAGGTACAAGCCCGGATCGACCGGGCTGGGCAGGCGGCTGCCCGTCACGGCGCGGCCTCATCGCGCAGCGATCGAACACGTGCGATATGTCGCTCGCGGTCAGTCTCGCCAACCAAATCCGGCAAGGCTTTGGCCATGTCGCTGAAACGACCGTTCAGGAGGTGAACGCGAGGATCGCCTCCCTTTGCCAGTCTGTGGAAAGCCTTCAGATAGGCGTTGCCGGTCTTGAGTTCCGGATCAACCACGTGCTCGTCGAGCTCCAGCTCTCCCGCGGGAAGGAACGCCGGGTCGCAGATCAGCAGGCGCATTGACATGTTGGCTTCCATCGCGGCCAGGATGGGGCGGCTGAGATGGTCATCGTTGAAGCCGAAGCCGGAGATGATCAGCGCTGTATCGGGTTCCCGCAGGGACGCCTGCAGAGCACCAACCATGTCGAGATAGGGCGCCTCGAATGACTCCTGATATTTGCTCGATCGTGGGTAGATGAGGATCGGATCGCCTTTGGGACCTTTGGAGCGATAGATTTCGCCGTCGATCCGACGCCAATCCACCGACCCGTGCAGTTTGTAGAGGTGGAAGACGTTCTCGATGTAGTCGGGCGCATCCTTGCCCTGTTCACGGCGCACGATATCGAAGTCGAAATTGCCCCGGTCATAGGTCTGATCGAGAGCGTGCGAGAAGCCATCGATGATCGTGAAGCGATGGCGACGGGCGGCCTCTTCAAAGCAGAGGTCATAGTTGGTCGTGAAGAACCGCGCGCGCGGCTTGCGGATGCCACGCCGCCCAATTCTCTGGATGACGGTGGCATGAGCGTCCAGCGTGGTCGCTGCGTCCACGAAGTCCACCTTCGTAAGGATCGCCTCCTCGGCATCTTTGACGAATTTCGAAACAGCGGTTGCTTCTGCCCCGTCCGACGTCTGATTGAGCTCCAGGAAGAGCTTGCAGAGCGTCAGCAGCTTTTCGATGTTCTCGTTGACCGGCGCGTTGGGAAACATCGCGCAGATCTCATCGAAGGCGACGACGCCCACCTGCGTCTTAACGGCTGTCCAAAGATCGCCCATTCCAACGGGTTGAGGTCTTTCGGCGGCATTTTGGGCCGCGAGAGATGAGCCGCTGCCTGTGAGGACGAGCAGATTTGTAGCATTGAGCGCGTTCAAAAAAGCGCTCTCGATCAGGCGCTTGGCGCCGGAAGCTTCGACCTTGCCGTCTTCGTCGCTGAGCTTGTCAGCGTAGCGTTTCCAGCCTTCATCCGGCACGTAGAGGCGCAAGTGCGCCTCGTCCGCAGGATTGTTCGCCCAGTCCGGCATCGCGCCTCGCCCATCTTCGCAAATTGCCAACAACCTTAAGCACAACTGGTAGGCGTAGATAGTCGGCGCAACACAGCGATATGCCAGCTTGCGGCCCAGCGGGCCACGCCGCCACGATGCATGCTCGAACGCCTGATTCTGAGGGGGTGAGTTTGCAGCCTGATAGGGCAGAGCTGGAACGCATGGCGAGGCTGCTCGATGAGAGCGGCGAATACCGAGTGTTGCGCAAGCTGCGACCTCGCTCGGTGGGGGCTCCGACGGCTGGTCCCGTAAGAACAGGTCTTTTTGTGGATGTCGAGACGACCGGGCTGGAGCCTGGACGCCACGAGATCATCGAACTGGCTATGGTCCCTTTTACTTACTCGTTGGACGGCGAACTGCTCGGCGTAGGGAAAGCATTCCAAAGTCTGCGAGAGCCCTCACATCCGATTCCGGTCGAGATTACCGCGATCACAGGCCTTGATGACGCCAAGGTTGCGGGGCGGACCATCGCGATTGACGCTGTGCAACGTTTCGTTGCCGGCGCTCAGCTGGTCGTTGCGCACAATGCAGCCTTCGATCGAAGATTTCTTGAGCTGTTCTGCGATGTGTTCACCACGAAGGCATGGGCGTGTTCAATGAGCCAGGTGGATTGGGCCGCGGAAGGATACGAGAGCACTAAGCTCGCCTATCTCGCGAATGCCGCCGGCTTCTTCTACGAGCGTCATCGCGCCACCCACGACTGCAACGCTGCCATCGAGCTTCTTGCCAGACCGTTACCGAACAGCGGCCGTACAGGGCTGGCCCATCTACTCGACGCCGCCCGAGTGCCCAGTATCCGTATCTGGGCCGAGAACTCGCCGTTTGACCTCAAGCATCTGCTGAAGGCGCGAGGCTACCGATGGAGTGGCGGTGAAGATGGCACGCCCCGAGCATGGTGGACGGACGTTGCGGAGGCGGACCACGCCTCGGAGCTCGCATGGCTGCGGGCCGAGATATACCAAGCTGACGTAGAACTTACTCAGCGCCGTATCGATGCGTACGATCGCTTTTCCGCTAGGTGATAGCAACCTGGCCGAGTCCGACAGCGCCCCGCTCGCTAGCCAACAAGCGGCTGTTTTCGACGGCGGTACGAATGTCCGCTCCTGGCGCTTCGCCGACTTGATCAGCCAGACAGCGCGAATTTCCGCGAAGGGTGGGTGAGCGGACAACTGCCAGAGACCAGAAAGTTGACGCGCCCGCCGTACAAGCGGCAGTGGCGGCTGTTGAACGATGATGTAAGCTCAACAAGATGACACGAGCTCTGCAGGATCAGTGGCGGTTCCCTCTGGACGTTTCGCACCCAGCTTACGTGCGGAATGTCCCTGTACTTGAGAATCTCATGGCTGCGCTCCAGGCGGGGAGCCCAATCGTTGAGCTGATCGGTCATTGGGGGACAGGGAAAACCACACTCTTGAGGGCTCTACAAAGCGAGCATCCGCCGATGTTCGACGGCACCATCGAGTACTTCGTCGGCAGCGAGTCATTCCCGCTCGCTGACGCTGTCGAAATGCTCGCAGAACGCTTCCGTGCCTCCGGAGGCCGCAGCCTGCTCATCATTGATGAGGCGGAGCGTATGGATAAAGGCGATCTCTTGGAAGGGATCAACCGTCTGGGAACAGGACCATGGAACTTCTCGACCATTCTGGCCACGACCTCATCGCTCGACATCGGGCGAAGCGTCCATCTAACGCCGCTCAACTTCGACGGTATGAGCCGACTAATCGAGGCGCAACTCGGGCAGTCGCTGTCCCCGAAGGCGCTTGAGAAGCTTTGGGCCGCGTCACAGGGGTTGCCCAGACTTGCGACCATTCTTGCTGACCAGTGGCGAACTGGCAGCGTTCCAAGCTTCGCCGCACTTGCAGACCTGCTGAATCCGATGGCTATGCCGGGGTTGGTCGACGCCCGGGGCCGACCACTATCGGCTGGCAGTCATGAAGAGAAGACGATCATCTCCGACGTGCGCCACGTCAGCGAGTCCCTGCTCAAGCTCGTGGGCACTGATCCCAACCTTGTCCATGCGCTAACGCCCCGCGAGTTTGAGGAGCTGTCTGCCGAACTCTTCCAGCGGCAGGGATACAAGGTGACGATTACGCCCCAGACCCGCGACGGGGGCAAAGACCTCTACCTCGCGAAGGCAGACGGGTTTGGATCGTTTTTGTATATCGTAGAGTGCAAGCGATACGCTCCAGATAACCCGGTTGATGTCGGTGTCGTGCGTTCGCTTTACGGCGTCGCTCAGCACGAGCGCGTAACAGCTGCGATGACGTTGACAACGTCGTATTTCAGCAAAGACGCACAGAACTTCGCAGCGGAGGTTCAGTATCAACTTGCACTAAAAGACTTCTTTGATTTGAAACTTCTCCTCGCGCCGTACAGGCGGGCAGACTAGCCAGAGTTCGCTGAGAAGCGGGCGCTCCTAACGTCAGGCTTGGGTCGAAAGCAGGCTTAACCTCGTCGACCGGTGGACCGCTTTCAGGCCGCTAAGCAATGTCCGCTGGTGGCGCATCCATGGCGATCGTAGATCGTCGCGGCGGATGATCAGGATCCGGGTAGCTAGGCGGCAAGAGCGTTCAGAGGCGCTCAGTTCTCGCTTGGAGTTCTAGGCGCTGCCCGTTTGGTCGGCGATGTAGCGGGCGGGTGGTTTGCCCATGGCCGCCTTGAACATGCTGACGAAGGCGCTGACCGACTCGTAGCCGAGATCATGGGCGACGGACTGGACCGTGGCGCCGGCGGACAGCTTCTGAAGAGCCAGGACGATCTGAAGCTGTTGGCGCCAGCGTCCGAAGGTCATCCCCGTCCTTCGGACCACCAGCCGCGCCAGTGTTCGTTCGCTCATGGCGACGCGATCCGCCCACTCGGCAATCGAAGCGCGGTCATTGGGCGCCTGGATCAGCCGGTTAGCGATCAGGCTCAGGGTAGGTTCGTCGGGGATCGGCAGGTGATAGGCAGCCACCTCCATGCGCCTCAACTCGCCCAGAATGACCTCGGCGATCATTTGGGTGTGGGCGTCTTCCGCGCCGGTTTCGAGCGAAAGGGTCGCCAGGTGCTGGATCATCTCGATGACCATGGGGGTGAGCGACAGGGTGCAGCAGTGATCGGGCAGGCCCTGAACATCCGGATCCACGAACAGCAGGCAAATGCGGCCGTTCGGCGTGACGTGGTTGCAGTGCGGCATGGATCCGGGAACCCAGACGCCGCTGCCCGGCGGCACCATCCAAAGGCCGCCCTCGGCCCGGCACATGACGCCGCCGCGCAGGGCCATCACCAACTGACCCCGGCGATGCGCGTGCATGGGCAGCTCGAACTCATGATCGCTGACGCCGATGCTCATGGCGAAAGCCGTCCGGTCGACGGCGTCGGGATCAAACTGCTCGAGACAGGGATGGTCAGAGGTTATGGCGGATTGTCCGTTCGGCGATATTTTTTGTCATAATATCGAAATCCAGAGGGACGGCCTATCCCTAGATTGGAGCGCGTCATTCGAGGAGACGCTGCTTCATGCCCAAATCTCTACGCGTAGGACCCTTCTGGGTCATCGCGGGCATCCTGATCTTTTCCGCGAACCTTCGCGGATTGTTCACCGCTGTCGGGCCCCTGCTCGGTACGCTTCAGAGTGCGTTCGGCATGGGCGCGACCCAGGCCGGACTGCTCATCACCCTGCCATTGGCCGTCTTCTGCCTGGTCTCACCGCTGGCCCCGCGTCTGGCGCGGGGGCTGGGGCTCGAGCGGGCGCTCTTCCTGGCGCTTGGCGTCATGGCCGCAGGGATCGTCGTCCGAGCCTTCGGGCCGTTGTGGTCCCTCTATCTGGGGACCGCGATTCTGGGCGCCGGGATCGCCATCGGCAACACCCTGCTACCCAGCCTGTTGAAGCGCGATTTTCCGGATCAGCTCACCAAGCTGACGGCGGTTTACGCCATCACCATGGGGATAGGCTCAGCCGTGGCGTCGGCCGTCGTCGTGCCGCTCGCCGATGCCGTGGGGTGGCGAGTTTCGCTGGGAGCCTTCGTCATCTTGCCGATCGCCAGCGCACTGCTGTGGCTGCCGCAACTGGGCCGACATTCAGACCTCGTTCGCCAAGCGGCGCCGGAGCCTGCTGAAAGCGTCAAGGTGTGGCGATCGCCGCTGGCCTGGCAGGTCACCCTGTTCTTCGGCGTCAACTCCGCCGTCTACTACGCCATCGCGACCTGGCTGCCGTCTATCCTGGCCGACGCCGGCTTCTCGCAGGCAATGGCGGGAACCCTTCATGGCCTTATGCAGCTTGCGACGGCCTTGCCGGGACTGTTCCTCGCCCCGCTTGTCCGGCGGACGCGGGACCAGCGAGGCATAGCGGCGGCGATGGTCGGCCTCGGCCTGGCCTCGATTGTTGGTCTTTGTCTCGCGCCCCGATTGGCTGTGCTTTGGGTTTCGGGCTTCGGCTTCGGCGTCGGCGGCGCCTTCATTCTCGCCCTGGCTTTCCTGGGTCTGAGGACCCGATCGGCGGACCAGACCGCGCGGCTTTCCGGCATGACCCAGTCGATCGGCTATGTGCTGTCGGCCTCGGCGCCGGTCTTGTTCGGCGCGCTGCACGACGAAACCGGGAGCTGGGCTCCGGTGCTGGTGATCTGCGGACTGCTGTGCGGGCTCCTGATAATTCTCGGCTGGGGCGCCGGTCGCGACAGGAGCCTGGGCGAGAGCTAGCCGATCGCGAGAGGCAAGGCTGGCGCAGGGGTCTCGGTGCGAGGCGGATAGTGCCGCGCGAGTGGGCCAGAACGCCGCTTGTCCGGAAGGGCGCCGATGACCGCTCCTGGCGATCTGAAGCCCTTCTGTGCTGGAGGGAACCGAAAAGCTCTCGACAATCTGCGTCGAACTTAGGGTCCCGGGGGCGCGAGACCGTCTCTCCGCTGGTCGTCAGAAGACGATGTTTCCAGTGGAGTTTTTGTGTCCGGTTCAAAGCTTGTCGTCGTCTCGCCAGTTTCCGGCGACGTTCCGAGAAAAAGGGGCCGTCCGCCGCTCCCCATCGTCACCCATCCTGTCGCCCTGTGGGAGGCGCATGCAGAGCCCCGGGATTTCCACGCCGCGCTGGATCTCCAGATCCGCCGACACGGCGAGAATTCCCATCGATTGCACCGGGCGATCGTGGCCGCCGGCGGGTTGACGGACAGGACCACCCTCGCGGCTTGGCGGCGAGGCCTGAAGGTCCCGCAGACGCCCGCGAGTCTGAAGGTCCTCGACATCATCGAGCATCGCTATCGGCTGGATGCCGGCTATCTGCGGTCACGGCTGCAACGGCGCCGCGCGCTCTTCGGCCTGGTTCCGCCCGAGGTGCAGTATGCGGAATCCCGTCGTCTGGCCTGGCACCTGCCGGATGACTTCGACGAGAGATCGGCCGATGAGCAGGAGGAGATCCTGAATTGGGTGCGTTCGACCATCCTGTCCGGCGGCACCGCCTATCATCGCTATCATTCGACCGTGTCGAAGCATCGGTTCGCACTTCGCTTTGACGGAAGCGGTCCTGCAGAACTGGCGGCGCCCGCGCAACTGCGGGCCGAGATGGACGCTCTCCTGCGGTTCAAGTCGGCGACGCTCACGGACATCGGCTACCAGCGCTCAGGCGTCTGGGGGGCGGAGACCGCGGCGCAGCGCGAGGAGCATCTGGCGCTGCTGTTCGGCGCCCTGGCCGCCCTGCCTGACGACGAGGTCAGCGGGCTGGGCGTGCCCCGCGAGGGCCTGACCTTCGGGCTGCTCGTCCTGCCCTCGGTCTGGGACTGGTATGTGCAGTGGCGCGAGCGGCGCCGGGGCTTTTTCACTGGATGGGAGAGCGAGATGCTCCTGCTTGGCGCGGCTTTCTCGCGCAGCCAGACAGGGTGGCTCAGACAGAGCCCATGGTTGGCGGAGCGGCTTCGTCCCATTCCCGGCGTTGTCGCTCAGGAAGAGATCGACCGGATCTGTGAGGATTGGGATGGAGCCTGCGAGCAGGTGCATCGCCATGCCCTGGCCAGATCCAAGGAGATCGAGCGGGTCGCCAGGGTCCATCGGGATCCGTTCGAACCCATCCTACCCATTCTGGAAGCGGCCAGTCCTGTCGGCGAGTATCGCAAGATCACGGAAGAGATACTCCGTCGAATGCCGGAAGAAAGGCGCTATCCTCGGGCCGCGGCAGAGGCCGTTCGGTCCTTCCTGATGCTGAGGCTGGGTCTGCACCTCGGGGTCAGGCAGAAGAACCTGCGGCAACTCCTACTACGTCCGCGGGGGAGCCCGCCGACGCCGGAGCGAGAACTTGAGAACCGGCGATGCGGCGAGTTGCGCTGGAGCGAGAGGGACGGCGGCTGGGAGGTCTTCATCCCCTGCGTGGCGTTCAAGAACTCCGGCTCGGCCTACTTCGCCAAGCGTCCGTTCCGGCTTCTACTGCCGGACCTCGGCGGACTGTATCGCTGGATCGACGCCTATGTCGGTCGTCACAGATCAGCCCTGCTGAACGGCTCGCGCGATCCCGGCACCTTCTTCGTCAAGACCGTGAAGACCTCGAGCCGTGACGCCGCCTACAACCAGCACACCTTTTACAGCGCCTGGCGTCAGGTGATCCAGCGGTACGGGATCTACAACCCGTACACGGGGAAGGGGGCTGTTGTTGGCCTCCTTCCGCATGGCCCGCACAATGTGAGGGACGTCCTGGCGACCCATGTTCTGAAGCTGACCGGTTCCTATGAGCAGGCCAGCTACGCCATCCAGGATACGCCGGCCACGGTCGCTGACCACTACGGACGCTTCCTGCCGCAGGACAAGGCGGCGCTGGCGGCCCAGGTCCTGAACCGCGTCTGGGAGGCGGCGGCCTGACGCCGTAAAGGCGAAGGCGTTCATGCGAACAGACAAGGAATGTTCCTATTTGTTCGAGGCTTGCTAGGCGTTCTCCATGGACGACGCCGTCCCTCGCAAGACCATCCATGTGGACATGGACGCCTTCTCGCCTCGGTGGAGCAGAGAGCTGCCCCGCCTGCAAGGGCGTCGCTGTAGGTCACGCCGCTTCGCTAGGCCGTTCAGGCGCCGGTTCGCGGGACGCCGTTTTTCATTCCGCGTCGGCGGCCGAAGGCTCTGGAACGCTTGCCAGGTCCATTGCGCACTTTGGAGACCTTCAATTGCTGCTCTGACGGCGTGTAGCCGATGGCCACGTAGGCTGTAGCAATTGACCCGAACCGGCGAGTGTAGGTCGAAGAGTGAGGCAGGTCCGGCGAGATGTTCACAAGACTCATGCTGAGCCGACCATGCCGTTTCCAAAGCACGCGCAGCATGTCCAGGAGCTCGGGGATGGAGAACTTTTCCGTTGGGCGATTCTTCTGCGCGGCGACGATCCGATCCGAATACATCGCCTGCTTGGGTGTCTGGATATAGCCGCAGGCCTTGTAGGCCTTGAGCATGCCGCCGAACGCGTCCCGGAAGGTCTCGAGGCCGTAGATGCTCTTCTCGAAAATCGCCTTCTCGGAGAGCGTGCCGCACTCGGCGGCGACGCGCTGCAGTTCTCGAATGAGGTCAGCCCGCGAGGGCTGCTCTGAGCACCATCGAATTTTCGCCTGGACCCGGTCGTAAAGGCCGGTCGAAACGATCGGCGGACAGGCGGAGCTTTTGACCCAATGCTTCGGATCGACCGACTGGCGCGGTTCACCGAGGCGTTGTCTCGTCCGCCCAAGGGAAAGCCGGCCACAGTATTTGGGATTGTTCAGGACTCCGCGGACGCGACCGACCGTCCATAGACCGCCATCCTTGAAGGCTAGGCCTTCCAGGTTCAAAGCTCTGGCGACAGTGGTGTAGCTCTCGCCAAGATTGAGATAACTCGTAAAGATGCGTCGGACGATCTCCACTTCGTGGACGGGTCCGAGCACAAGTCGGGTGTGGCAACCGGGCCTCTCGAACCTCTCACCGTCGTCGCAGACGTGAATGACTGATCCATCAGCGTCGACGATTGCACGCCGGTATCCATAGCCACCCTGACCGCCGGTCCAGAAGTTGCGCTCGCGCAGGACCATCTTGGCTCGTGAGATGCGCTGACTGTTCTCACGACTGAACTCAGCAGCCATCGTCCGTTTGACGTGCTTAATGAGACCCGACATGGCGGTCCCGTCATTCCTGAACGACTCGGCGCAGTACTCAACATCGACGCCTGCCTCCTGGCACATGAACTCATAGTGGGCCGCTTGATCGGGGTTCTGGAAACGTCCCCATCGACTGACGTCGTAGACAAGGATCGCGCTGAAACCGGGATGGCCATCCAGCACGATCCGCAGGAGTTCCTTCAGCGCGTCCCGCTTTTCCAGGGTGACCCCGCTGATTCCGTGGTCCGTGAAGGTCTGCACGATGTGGAACCCGTGAGACTTGGCCCAGGTGGCTATAGCTCGCGCCTGGAACTCGAGCGAGACATCCTGCCTGTCCGTCGACATACGCAGGTACTGGGCGGCCGGTCGGCCAGTTTCCCCTGGTGCGTCTTCCATGAATTCGGGCGCCCTTGGCTGTAGATGCAGTCTGCGAACATCCACCTGGTGTCCGTCCACGGTCCATGGTGCTCACTTGGCGAGGAGAACGCGCGAACTCGCGGGGAGTCTTTCGCCGGCGTGAGGTGGGTTTGGCAGCCTTGAGAGCGCCCGACATCAAGGCGGACCGAGATATCGCGCCAGCCAGTCGAGGATGCGCGCGTGCAGGTCCCTCAGATTGCCGGGGCTGGCGTAGGTGTGGCCCTCGCCGAAATAGGTCACGAGACCCGCCTCCCGATTGCGGCGATAGAGGGCGCTGAAGAGGGTGCTCATGCGTTGGGTGTCGAGGTCGGACTCGATCAGCAAGGCCGGGGTGCGGATAGCCTCGGCCTGATAAAGGGGGCTGGCTTCGACATAGGCTTGGGGCGAGGTGGCGAAGTCGCCGATCGACGCCTGTCCGGTTTCGCCCCACCCGACCATCTGCCCCACGGGAACGCCTTCCTCGGGGGCCACCCGGAAGAAGGGCGGCAGTTGCATGGAGAGGCTCAGGTCGGGATATCCGTTCGAGGCGATGATCGCGCTGAAGCGGTCGCTTTGGGCCACGGCGCTGAGAACGCCGTAGCCGCCGAAGCTGTGACCGATGAGGGCGATCCTCCCGGGGTCGACGAGCCCGAGGTCGCCGGCGGCGTCGACTGCAACCAGTATGCGGTCCGCGATTCCGGCAGCCGGGCGGTTCTCTCCCGGTGCGAGCGGGAGACTGACGATGAGGACGGCGTAGCCCGCCGCCGCGATCACGGCAGGATTGTTCTGCAACCGCGTTCCGCCGGGGAGGAGAGCCGAAGGGGCGGAGCGCGGAGCTGTTCCGGGGTAGACTTCGACCACGACGGGCGGTCGGTCGCCCGGGGCTGATCCGGGAGGCAGGAGAAGCCAGCTCGTCAGAGGTTCGCCGCTGGGCCCCGGGTGGGGCACAGGCACAACGCGCCCCCAGTCGATGTCGGACCAGTCCTGGTTGAGCGCGACGAGAGGTTTGACGCCCTCCGCCGTCCTCAGTCGAACTTCGCTTCCGCCCTGTTGCGTTCGATGGGTGACAAGAAAGTCGGCGTTCGGACTGGCCGCGAGGATGGTTTCGTCATGTTCCATGGGCGTAAGACAGGCCGGGGCCGGTCGGGCGAGCCGTGACAGGCAGGCCTGATCGATCAGGGTCCGGGCGCCGATGTCTCCGGGCGCTGGATTCCACCTTGCCGGGTTGCCCATGTCGGCAGTCTGCCCCTGGTCGCGAAGCTGCCCGCGCGCCAGCAATGGACCTTCCGGTGCTAACCGATAGACCCCGTCCGCGCGCTGGATGGCGGCGCGCCCGTTGACCTCCACAATCCGTTCCGAGGGCTCCTCGACCGGAACGAGGGGCGATGAGGTCGAACGGGGCCTGGCCCAGACCCGGGCGCCGTCAGCGGTCCGGGCCTGAACGATCGGTTGGTCGCCGTCCCAACTCGCCAGGGGAATGGCGACGCCGTCCCAGGTGCGTTGCACCCAGGGCGTCAGCGGGCCGAGTTCGAGCGGCCTGGCGCGCCCGTCCCGGGATACCGTCCAGAACCGGCCGTCCTCGTCGAAGTCGCGGCCCAGCGGACGGCCGAAGACGATAAGGGCGTCGGAGGCGGGAGACCAGGTCATGAGGTACATGGCCAGGTCTTGCTCAGGCAGGGGATCGCTGACGGCGCCGGTGTCGAGCGCCACGAGGCTGAGGCGCCGGCGGCGATAGGGATCGCCCACCCGAACCGGGCGATCCGGCCTGGGCTGAAGGTCTTCGGCGTCTTCCATAAGGGCGGCCCGGCGGCCGTCAGGCGAGAGCCTCAGATCGAACCATTCGCCGCGGGCCAGTAGCCGGGGCGTCCCGGAGAGAACATCGAGAATAACCAGGGTGGAGGGCTCGGCCCGGGGCCGCGACTGCCGGGCCTGTCCGCTGGGGATGTAGACGGCGCTGGTTCCATGGCCGCTCGCAGCGGTGCGCCAGAGCTGCTCCACGCGTTGCTGTACCTTGAAGCCGACCCGCATGGCGACGGGCGGATCGTGACGCGGCCGGGCGATGAAGACCAGCTCGGTCGACGAGCGCCAGGCGACCGTTTGCCCGAACTGGGACAGCTCCGGCGTGAAAGGAAGCCAGACTGTCTCGCCGGTCGCCAGGGTGAGGACGCCCAGCTGCAGGTCGTCGGCCGTCACCCGGAAGACCGCCATGCGGGCGCCGTCAGGCGAGAAGGGGCCCGTCAAATGGCCAGCCTCGTGACTGGGCGCGGCAAGGCGGATCGGCGCCTGATCCTGATCGACACGATACAGCTCCAGGTCGGTGAGCATGGCGTTGGTCATGGTGGATAGATCATAAGATCCGGCCTGGTCATAAGGACGCTGGTGCTCGATCGCGACCCATGCGCCGTCAGGGCTGATCCGTGTCGTCCCGATGTCCTCGTGACGGAGCAGGTCGTCGATCGAGAAGGGGCGCTGGGTCTGGGCGGAAGCCGGCCAGGCGGCGGATGTCGCCAGGACAAGAGCAAGAAGAGGACGCCGCATCACCAGGCCCTCGTCAGCTGCAGAGAAACAAAGCGGCCGAGCACATTGGCGTTGGCGGCGTCATAGCCCACGCCTTCAGGGGCGTCGTAGAAGGGCGGGTCGCGATCAAACAGGTTCTGTATCGTGAGGGTGAGGCCCGTTCCTGCGAGAAGGCCGTCTTCCGGGGCGTAGCGAACCGTCAGGTCGGCGGTCGTCCAGGAGCCGATCCGCTTGCCCGCCAGGTCCCGGTAGGCGTTGACGAAGTTGACCGACGGCGAGGCAGACCAGGCGCCGCGAGACCAGGATCCCGAGCCCCGGCCGCGCAGGCCGACCGGGAAGTTGGGCCGATCCATCTGGGAGACCGTCGGCGAGGTCGGCGTCGGCTGGGCGTCGAAGCGCTCGAGCCAGGTGAAGTTGAGACCGAGATCGAAGTCGTTGTCGCCCTGCGAGAAACTGTAGCCTGCGTTGAAGTCGGCGCCCTGAACCTGAACCCGGGCCGTGTTGACGTAGCGAGCGTCGACGATGGCCCCGTAGGACGAGGCCGGGAATTGGTCGCGCAGGCCGGTCGTGGGCAGGTCGAGGATGGCCTGGATGGCGGCCAGGTCCTCGCTGTTCGCCGGGCTCAGGGTCCTGACGAAGGGCGCGAGGGCCGGATCGCTCAGGGCTGTGAGAATGCTCTCCAGGGCCGGCTGGCCGATCCGGTTCTCGAAGTCGGTCCGGAAGCCGTTCACGCCGATGCGAAGGCCGGGAAGGGCGTTCGGGCGAACCTCGAAGCCGAGGGTCCAGGTGTCGGCCTCCTCGGGCTGCAGGTCCGGATTGCCGCCGTAGAGGATCATGGAGAGGATCTGTTGGGCACCTCGCGGAAGAATGGAGGGACTGGCGCTGGCGGCGTCATTGACTTCGCGCAGCGCCGGAGCCCTGAAAGACCGGCCGTAGTTGGCCTTGAGGCGCAGGCTATCGACCGGATCCCAGACGATCCCGACCTTGGGGCTGGTGGTCTGACCGACGTCGCCATAATCCTCGAACCGGGCCGCGAGCGAGAGCTCGAGCCTTTCCACCCCCGGGCGACGGTTGTTCGTGCCGAAGAAGGGAATGCGGACCTCGCCAAAGGCCGCCGAGACCTGTCGGTCGGTTTCGATCGCTGTGCCGACATTCGGAGCGAGGCCGCTGGTGAAGCCGGTGGCCTGGCGCTCGAAGGTCTCATTGCGAAAGGAAAGCCCGGCCGCGAGGCGCAGCGGACCTCCGGCCATCTCCAGCAGAGAGCCGCTGACCTGGAGATTGGCTGAGCTCACCTCCGTCCGGCTGTGGGTGCGGGTGTAGCCGGAGCTGATGAAGTCTAGGACGGCGGACGGGTTCACCGCGCCGTCGCCAAAGGGGTTGAGGTAGCCGTCTCGCGGCGCGCTGAACGCGGTGGCGGGATTGTCGGCGATCGCGCCGAGCGCCTCGCGCAGATAGGTGGACTGCAGGGCGCCGTCGACGGCGCTGCGGCTCTCCTCGGAGGAATAGGCGAGGTAGGCGTCCATGCGCCAGTCTGCGAGCAGGTCCAGCGTTCCACCGATGCTCGCGCCAAGGCTCTCGACCTCGCCGCTGATGCGCGGCGCGGGAATCTCCCCCTGGAAGGAATAGGCGATCGTGTGCGAACGGGCGCCCGTGGGTGAGACGAACCAGGGGTTGGCGTTGGTCACCGTCAGCAGGGTGCTGATGGGGAAGGAGACGGTCTCATAGTCACGCTTGCCGTAGCGGGCGTCGGCGGAAATCTCGAGGCGGTCGCCGAAGGCCTGGCGCATCAGGGCGTAGGCGCTATGACGCGTCTGCCGCGGCAGGACGTTCACGCCGGCCCGGTGGTTCTCGAGGTTGACCTGGCCCGGCAGGAAGTCGCCGGGACGCAGACCTGCGCCGGTTTGTCCCGGCGGGATGGCGTAGGCCGGTAGATAGCCGCCGCTCGCGGGGTCGAAGACGACGATGTTTCCCGGGTTGCTGTAAAACTGACGACGGTCCGTGCCGCCGCGCCATCTCAGATCGGCGTCGCTGGCCAGTCGCCTTTCCGATCCGGCGAGGGCTTCGCGGTCGTAGTATTCGTAGGTGAGCAGGGCGTTGCCCGTCGTCCAGCGCCCGCCAAAGGTCTGGCCGAACTGATACTCGCCGCTGGCGCCGTCCCCTGTGTCGCCGACCCGCACCCGGGTTTCCGCCCCGTCAAAGTCATCGCGCAGGATGATGTTGACGACGCCGCCCACGGCGTCGGCGCCATAGAGGGCGGAGGCGCCGTCGAGGAGGACGTCGACCCGCTTGATCGCCGAGGTCGGCAGCGTGGAGACATCGGCGAAATCGCCCTTGGCGCCGGTCCCTGCGAGACGACGTCCATTGATCAGCACCAGGGTGGCGTCGCTGCCCAGCCCGCGCAGGTTGACGCCGTTGGCGTAGGTCGAGTTGGTCCCGGACCGGTCGGCTCCGTTATTCACCGCCGCTTCATTGGCTGTCCCGCCGAAATTCTGCGGCAGGGAGGCGAGGAGTTGGGCCACCGTGGCGCGGCCTTCCCGGTCCATCTGATCGCGATTGATGCTGACAACCGGCGACGGGCCGTCGCCGACGCCGCGGATCAGGCTCCCCGTGACGACGACATCGTCCACCACGGTCGGATGGTCGTCCATCCGTTCCGCGCGCGCCGCCGGATCGAAGAGGACATAGACGTTGGGCCGCGTCCGGCGAAAGCTGAGCCCGGTATCGCGCAGAAGGGCGGCCAGACCGGCTTCGGCGCCATACTCGCCTTGCAGCCCCGGCGAGGTTCGGCCTTCCACCAGAGCCGCCGGATAGAGGATCTGGAGGCGGCTTTGTTCGATGAAGACGGTCAGGGTTCGGGCGAGGGGGCCGGCAGGCGCATCATAGCGTCGCACAGCCTCCGCGCCCTGGGCCCAGGCTGGCGCAGCGCATGCGATGAGCGCCGTTGAAAGTGCTGTCGTCCCCAAACCGATACGCATGATCGTCCCCGATTGCTCCTCCCGCGTGGTGCGGGACGGGCAGAGACGCCGGGAAGGCGCGGACCCCCTAAGTCCGCCGACTGATTATTTCGTCACGTCTTCGGCGCCTCGAGAATTATGGTGCCGTCAGCGCGCCTGACGGCCGTCACGCCGTAGAGATCCGATAGGGCCGCGATGAAGGCTTCCGTGTCGCCTGCGTCAAAAGCGCCGCTGACCGGGATGTGCGCGATGCCGGCGTCCTTCAATTCGATCCGGCTGCTGCTGTAACGACTGACCTCGGCGACGGCCTCGCGGATGGGCGTCGCAGCGAAGGTAAGGCGACCGGTGGTCCAGCTGATTTCACGCGATGCGTCGATCGAGCGGACTTCGGGGCGGCGCTGGGCGGTGACCACCCGCTGGCCCGGGGTCAAAGACCAGCTCGGCTTCGGTGTATCGGAAGTGCCGACGTCGACCCGCCCTTCAATCAGGGTGACGCGCGCGCCCTGGCCCAGTCGGCGGACGTCGAACCGCGTGCCGACGGCGGTGACGATGGTGTCGCCTGCGGTGACGACGAAGGGCCTGCCAGGATCCCCTTCGACATCGAAGAAGGCCTGGCCGGAAACCAGGGTCACGGATCTGCGATCAGCGCGCAGTCGAACATCGACGCGGCTGTTGGTGTCGAGAATGACCTTCGATCCGTCCGCCAGGCGAAGGGTGTGCTGCTCGCCGACGGCGGTGGCGTAGCTTTGCGGCCGGTTGATCGCCCAGGTTCCAACAAGGGCCAGGGCGGCGAGCGTCACGGCGCCGGCGGCGAGCGGTTTCCAAAGGCGCGACACCATATGGCGCGCCCGCACCTGGGGCGGCGCCTGGCCGAGGGCCTCGGCCGTGAGGGCGGCGATGTCGGGATCGTCAGCCAGCGCGCGGCTCGCATTCCAGGCCTTGTCCACCCGCTCATAGGCGCGGGCGTTGTCCGGATTCTTGCGCCAGATGAAGAAGGCCTGGATGTCCTCGGTGGACACCCGCTTCTGGCCAAGCCGGGCGAACCAGGCCGCAGCTTCTCGCCGCCGAACGTCCCCTTCGTTGTCGACCGCCATCCTGCCTACCCGTCCAACTGCTCGACGCAGTGCTGCAACGCCTTCGACATGCGCCACTCCACCGCCTTCACGCTCAGCCCGCGAGCGGCGGCGATCTCAGGATAGCTCATACCGGCAAAACGGCTCAGGACGAAAACTTCACGGTAGAGGGGAGGCATGGTGAGCACGACCTGCTTCATCATCAGGACTTCGGCCTGACTGGCCGCTTCGCTGAGTTCGGCGCTTTCGGTGATCGGCTCGGACGGGCCGCGTCTCTTGCGGCGGCGGCCTTCGTCGCGAACCACGTTCATGGCGATCCGCAACAAAAAGGCGCGGGGGTGTCGGATCTGACCCGCCGAATAAGGGGCGGCCCGGAGATAGGTCTCCTGAACCACGTCCGCGGCCTGTTCCGGATCAACATGCGCCCGCAGCCGGCCGTTGAGCCAACGCGAATACTGACGGTAGAGGGCGTTCAGGCCCTCCAGCGCATCGGACTTCAACTCTTTGACGTCGCTCACGTCGATCTCCCGCCTCCAGGGCGGACCGGGAATCCCGTACACTGAGTCAGCCGCAGTCATCCGGGCGCAAGGCCTTCGCCCTGCGCCACGTACGACGACAGCCACGCGCTTTCCGCGTTTCTGAACTTGAGTCCGTAAAGGGGATTCCAAGCCCCTGCCGACGCTGAGGCCGACGGCTCAGCATGAATCAAACCGAATCGGGACGCAAGGCGAGGGGTCGGGCGTTGGAATCCTCGCGGAACGAGACCCGCTATCTGCCAACGGAGCGCCGCCCTGCCCGCTAGGGCCCCCGGCTCAAGCTCCGCGCCTGTTTCGCGGCGCCCGACCAGCCAGTCCTAAGCTGACGTCGGCCCGCCTTCAACCTGCGTCCGATAGGGTGGTCCGCACGGAAGTTGCGGAAAGACCGCAACTCTAAGGCGTGGAGAACAGTGTTATCAGCGTGTACGAACGAAGGCAGCAGCTTGTGGAGGGGGGAATGAACGCCAACCTGAACAGCCTTGGCGGATGGGTCGCCAAACCCGACTTGAGTCCGCGTGAGCTGGAGTGCCTCGGCTGGGTCAGCCAGGGCAAGAGTTCGACGGATATCGGATCCATCCTGGGATTGTCGGCCCGTACGGTCGACAGCTACCTCGAGAAGGCAGCCTCAAAATTAGGGGTTCGCACACGCATCGAAGCGGTCGCGATAGGCGTGAGGCGGGGGCTTATCGAGGTCGATTGAGGGGAAGGGGGCGGGCCAGGAACTTCTTTACGGAAGCCCGGGGTTTCGGTCCTTGCCGCTGCCGACGCCTGAGCGTCCCCTGGCTCAAGACAAGGACGTATCCGTTCCGGAACCCGCCGCACCTATCCTAACCTGGAATTTTCCAGTTGCACGAATCCTGCCCTTAGCCGTGGTCGAGGACGACAGAAGGCCTTTGATCCGAGCCGGCAAGGCACCAGAAGTTTCGCAATATTCAAGGTTGCCGTGATGTCGCTGGCGGCCATCGCGCTAGGATTGTCTTGGACCCTTCCGTTGGACTATCAAGGGTTTTGGGGGAACCATGCTTTTTGGCGTGCTGAATGCGCAAATTTTCACGGTGTTTTCGGGACCGAACCGGCATCTGTACGAGGCCGTGGTAGGCGAGATCTACTCGTCTTGGTACCGCAACGACCTGCTGTTCCCCGCTGACGCTGAGATCGTCGGCCAGATCTACCATCTGCTGGGCGAACGTCCGGAGCTGTGGCGCGAGGAGGACGGGCCGGTTCAGCTCGACTCCGTCAAGGTGCGGCCAGGTCGTCGACTGCAGCGCAGGGGGCAGGCCGCCGCAGACGTTGACGCGACCTCGGTCGCGATGGCCCGGTCGCGATACATCTACAATCGACTGAACGAGACCGGCTGGCTGGAGGAGAGCCGCTTCGGGTTGAAGGTGACGGTCGATATGCCCGCTGGCGCCATGCGCCTGGCGGAGCTTTTGTGCCTTCTCCGTGAGGGAGTAAGCGAGGAGCTGGGCGGACTGGTGTCCCAGATCCGAGCGACCTTGGGCGCCCTGAGAGACTCGCCGAAGGAGAATGCCCTGGCGCTGCACAAGGCTGCGCGCGATGCTGGTGCTTTCGGGCGTTATTTGCGCAGCGTCCTGTCGGCCCTAAGGGAAATCGACAAGCAGGTGCTCGCCAGCGAAAGCCTTGAGGATCGTCTTAGGCACTATTTTGAGGACTTCGTGGAACGAGTGCTCCTCAAGGATTACGCCGCGATCTCGACGACCTCGCACCCGTATCGGTTCAGGCACCAGATCCTGGCCTCGATTGACGCGATCGAGAGCTCGGAACATGCGGTGGCCACCATCGCGGAGGTCTATGTCGGCGCGCAACTCAGACCCAATATCGAGGCGGCCCGGGCGCTGGCCTACGATGAGTTCGGTCAGGTCCGACGGGTGTTTGACCAGATTGAGACCGCATTTGAGAGGATCAAGCAGCACCGGGGTCGGCTGGAGGCGCGACTAAGAAACACTGTCAGATACGCCGGTCGGCGTGGGAGCGCCTTCCTCCAACGGAGCGAGCGCCTTTTGCTGGCGCTGGACCGGCATGTCGGGCGCGAAGACCTCGACATCCGGGGCCTGCTTGAAGCCCAGGAGCCTCCGATCTCCCCCGATCGTCTCGCTAAGGGGAGGGCGCCGCGTGCGCCGATAGAGGGCGAAGACCTTCCGATCATGAATCCCGATCCCTTGTGGATTCTCCGGCAGGAGCTGGAACAGGCCTACCTGAAGCGGCTCAACGTGCGACCGGAACAGGTCCTGCGCTTCCTGGAGCAGCGCGTGTCCCCGGGCGACAGCCGGGAAGCGAGCCTGCTCTGGATCGAAACCCTCGACGACTTCCTGGCCTTCGAGGCGCTGCGGCTGTCCGCGCCCGGACTGGGCGCGGGCGAGATTGACGGCGCTGTCGGCGAAGCGCTGTCGGCTCATTTCTCGGTGACGCCGATCCCGGGCGCCCGCGTCGAAACGGAATGGCTCGGTTGTGAGGACTTCGAGGTCCGACGGCTGACTGACCACATCACCCTGGAGGTTGGGGATGAATGAGTTCATCGAACTGGAAGGTCGCGACCCCAAGGGGGCCGAACGCGTCACCGAGTTGGTGAGTCATCTACTACGTCACCAGTTCATCCACATCGACGATCGCGGATCGCCGGGGCGCCTCGAGACCCTTCATCGCACGCCGTTGCGCAAGATGGCTGAGGCCTGGTTCGACGTCGCCGGCTACCGCCTAGTCTTCAACGAGGCGGAGGGATGGGCCGGCATCCTGCCGGAAGCGGATCGCATCCGGATTCCGCAGATGAGGGTCGATGAGACCATCGTCCTGCTGCTCCTGCGCCGGCTCTGGGAGGAAAAGATCCAGACGGGCATGATCGTCGGTCGCGGCAGCGTGCTTCTGACGTTCAACGAGGCGTTCGTGGCCTATGGAGAATTGGTGGGACGGGGGCGTCGCCAGAGCCTGGCGCTTGGCGCCTTCCGCGACATACTCGTCGCCTTCTCGCGAAAGGCGCTTGTGGAGCTGGGGCCGTTCGATGATGAGCAACAGAATCAGGAACTGACCATTCGTCCGATCGTGGCGGTGGTGGCCGGGGACGCCTTTGTGGCGAGCCTGGAAGCCCTGATAGCCAAGGTCGAACTCAACGAGCCGGACCCGGCGGACGGCGAGGGCGACGATGACGCCGACGCCGAAGAGGAAGCCGCCTGATGTACAATCTGAGCCGCATCTCACTGGTGAATTGGCACCTGTTCGGGCGCGAGGACATCGACGTCCGGGGCGACACCGCCATTCTCGGCCGCAATCGTTCGGGCAAGAGCACCCTCATCGACTTGGTGCAGACCGTGATGACCGGAGGGTCGTCGCGTCTGGTCCGGTACAACCAGTCGGCCGGCGAGGGGCGGGGCCGCTCCGACCGGTCGCTGAAGAGCTATTGCCTTGGACAGCTGCATGCCGGCGTCCCGAGCCGACGGGAATCCATTACCCACATCGCCCTTTCCTTTGAGGACGAAATCGCCGCCCGTCCGACCGTCACCATAGGCCTATGCGTCGAAGCCTCCCTCGATGACGCCCGGGTGGTAGGGTTCTACGTCGCGGTCGGCTGGAAGGCGGACACCTCCGAGTTCACCGATGTGCAACCCGATGGCGCGTTGAGGTCGTCGCCCTGGTCGACGGTGCAGGCCCGGCTAAAGCAACGCTGTGAATCCGCCGGCGGACGGCTGATCGTCACCCCTAACGCCCGCCAGCACATGCGCGAGTATATGGGGGCGCTTTTCACCGATCGGCGGATGCCGGAGCCCAACCAGTTCATCAAGGCCTTCATTATGGCCGTGTCATTCGAGGATCTAGACTCGGTCGAGCGTTTCGTCCGCGACTATCTCCTCGAAAAACGCGACATCAATATCGCCGAGCTGCGGGACTCCATTCAGCGCTACCGCGAAATCCGCAAGACGATCGAGGACCTGCAGGAACGCCTTGAGGCGTTGCGCGCCCTTCAGGCCCAGGTTGATCGGTTCGATCGCCTTCTCAAGCGCGAGGAGGTGGCGCGTCGCGTCGCCAGCCTCGCCGGACTTGTCGAGGCCGGCGCTGAACTCTTCTCCCAGTTGAAGGCGCGCCAAGAGGCTCGTCGCCAGCTCGCGCTACTCAGCGGCGAGGAAGAGGCGCTGCGCGCCGAGCTGAAAGCGGCGAAGGAAACGCTCGATAGCCTTCAGGAGCAGGAGCGACAGTCGGACGCCGCCGAACAGAAGAAGAGCATCGAACGAGATATCGACTACAAGCGTCGGGATCGGGACGCCGTCGTCGGACGGCTTAAGGCGCGGTTCTCGGCGGCCTCCGGGGCGGTAGCCCTGCTCTCGAACCGAGACGCGCTCAAGCCGCTCAAGCTGGGTGAGGTCACACTGGCGCTGGACGAGGTGCAACGCGGAACGCACGGTCTGATCCCGCCGGATTGGCCCCGCGATCCGCAGTCTATGGAGGATGCCCTAGGACGAGCCGCCGAGGCCGCAGCCGCGCGGCTCGAACATGTCGTGTCGAAGCGTGACGAGGCGATCGCCCAGCGATCGGAAAACCGTCGGGCGATCGAAGACGCCGAGGACGGCCTGCGCAACGCCGAGGCGGGGCGGGTGACCCTGAACCGCGGTACGCTCAAGCTCATGGAGGTGCTGCGCGCGGAAGGCATGGAGCCTCGCCCGCTTTGCGAGATGCTGAGCGTCGAGGATGAAGCGTGGCGGCTGGCGGCCGAGGCCCTGCTCGGCGTTAATCGCGAGGCGCTGCTGGTCGCGCCCGAACACGCCTCCCGCGCTGTCACCATCCTGCGCAGCGGTCGTCACAGCGACTATGCGCGATGCCGCGTTGTGAACACCACTCAGCTTAGGGGGGCGCAGACGATGCCGACGCCCGGAACCCTGGCCTCCGTGCTTAGTAGCGAAGACCCGCTGGCCATGGCCTATGTGGTCAAACGGATCGGCGGCGTCGTCCTGGCCCACTCGCAGGACGCCCTCATGGATGGCCGCCGGGCGGTCATGACCGACGGGACCTACAACGACGGCCTTGTCGTCAGCCTGCTTGAGGAGAAGCAGTTCAAGATCGGCCGCGCTGCGGCGGACCTCATGGTGTCGGAGCTGCGTGAACGCAGGGACTCCTTCCGTGCTTTGGACACCCGTCTTGAGCGGAATGTCAGGATTCTTGAAGACATTCATAAGCGCCTTGAGACCCTGTCCGCTCCCGTGGAGGCCGAAATGCGGCTTCCGACGGTGGTGGCCGATCTTAGCGAGCTCGACACTGCGCTCGAAGCCCTGCACGGGCGGTTGAGGACGGTGGAGAACACCATCGATCCCGACCTTCGGGCCGATATTGACCGCGCCAAACTTCGGCGGAGCGCGGCGGAACAGGACCTAGCGGACCTACAGAAGGATCGGAACAAGCATGATGTCGCGGTCAGCCTTGCGGACAAGGTTCTCGGCGGCGGCGAAACCCTCCCCGGATCGTGGTTCTGTCTGAAGGCCCGGCGGCGGCGGTTCCGGGAGACGGTTGGCGGCCTGTCGGCGTTCGCAGAGGTTCGCGCGGCCTATGCCACTCGCCGACCAAAGCGTCCTTCGACAATCGAGCAGGAAGCTCTGAAGGAATCCCAGGCGCTGGCGGAGGACATCAAGGAATATGACGGCCTGATCCGCACGGCGCTCGTCGCCTATCGCCTGCAATTCAACGATGAGGCTCCGACCGGAGCGGGCAACACCATTCTCGTCGAGGTGAAGCCTTGGGTCGACGGGCAGGTTGAGGTCCTGGAGGGCAATGAGCTGATCCGCTACCGCCAGCAGGCGGAAGAGGCGGCGGACCAGGTCGGACGGGTGTTCCGCACCGATTTCGTCCACGAGCTCAACAGCCGGTTCAGCCAGCTTGGTTCCGTCATCGAGGGTCTGAACAAAGCCCTGAAGGATCGGCCCTTCCACAATGAGATCTACACGCTGAAGGCCCTTCCGCGTCCCGAGCTGTCGGGTTTGCACCGGCTGGCCCGGGACTCGGAGAATGATGACACCGTTCTCGACGCCCTGTTCGGTCGCAGCGAACCGCGCGACCCGGAACACGCGGCGGCCCTGAAGGAGGTGGAAAACCTGCTCGAGGGGACTGACGCCGCCTTCGAGCGGTATCAGGACTACCGAAACTATTACACGTTCGACCTGCTGCTGAAGGACACCTCAACCGGCGACACCGTCGGCTACGACCGCCGACGGGGCGTCGCCAGCGGCGCCGAACGGCAGGTGCCCTTCTATGTCATTATCGGGGCGGCGCTCGCCAACCTCTACCATGGCGGAAATCGCGCGCGCACACGGTCGGAGCTCGGCGTCGGCCTCGCCGTTTTCGACGAGGCGTTCAGCAAGATGGACGGTCCCAACCAGCGGACGCTACTGACCTTCTATGACGAGATTGGTCTACAGACCCTGATCGCCGCGCCCACGGAAAAGCGCAGCGTGATCTACGAGAATCTGCGCAGCGTCATTGACGTGTTCCGCCATGGCGACCAGGCGACCGCCAAGACAACCGACATTCGGGAGAAGGCGCGTAGCGCCCTGCGCGATGCCAATCCGGAGTATCTCAGCGATGACGTTTTGAGGCGGCGTCTCGAAACGGAGCCCGTCACCGCGTGAGCCGGCGTCGCTTCAATAACGCCCGGCAGCTCCTCGATGATCTCCTGTCGCGGCACGAAGCCAGACCGTACACCGTGAATCTGCTGGCCCATGTGGACCTGACGGAGTTCCTAACGGTCGCTGATCAAGACCTCTTTACTGCGGCGCTGGGTGATATGGCCGATCGCAGGGCGGTTGAGCTCATCCACCGTCGCGTGGATGGATTGATGCGTCTTCACGCCGTGCGGCTCGCGGATACGGGCGCCGCTTACGCCTGGCTCGGACGAACTCCAGCCTCGGAGGTCGCCCGCACGGCGCTGTCGCCTCTTCTTGATGGGGAGGCTCTGTCCGCGAGGCAGGCGGCCGTGGTGGATGAGGTACTGGACGGGTGGAGCCGCGGCGTGCGGGTGTTCGGACTTAGAGCCGGGCAGTCTGAGATTCTGCGCAAGGTTCTGCAGCTAGCCGAAGCGCTGGCCGTACGTGCCCAAGCGCCGGACCTGCCCCAAGTCGATGTCCGAACCTTCTCGCGAGAAGCGTGCGGCGACACCAAGGTCCTGCGGGACAACGGTTCGACTGTCCTGGCTGTCCTGCGTCGATTGCACCCGGAACTCACCACAGATCTGGGAAATGAGCCGGCCGATGTGTTCGCCAGCTGGGGCGTGGAGGCCATGCCGCACCCCTTGCTGTTGTCGGGACGTCTCCAGATGGACGACCTGGCTCTACCCGCCGTCGACTACCTCGGCGTGCCGCCCGAGGACGCTGGCCGACTGAGCCTGATAGCGGCTCCCGACTATGTGCTGACCATCGAGAATCAGGCCTCCTTCGTGCGCCACGCTCGCGAAGTGAACCGCACAGGGAATGGTCTCGTAATTTATACTGGCGGCTTTCCGTCGAGGGCAGTTCTCAAAGCGATCGTCCGGCTGTGTGAGCGAGCGGGAGCGCCGGTGTTTCACTGGGGGGATCTAGACGCGGGCGGAGTGAGAATATTCCTGCATCTCGAAGGGGCGCTTCTGACCCGCGGCGTGATTCTCACTCCTCATCTCATGGAAGCAGAGCGGCTCAAGGCCAATGGTGTGAAGGTTGGAGCACCACGGTCAGTGCAGGCAACGAAAGGCAGCGCGGTAGCGGACCTTGTCCCTCTGGTGTTCGGGGCTGGTGCGCTGGGCCTCGAACAAGAGGCGATCCCGCCCTGCGCACCGACCGGCCAGCACGTGTAGGCGCTCAGCCTTCATCGCCATCAACAGGCGGACCCCAAGCTATGTCGAATTCCATGACACCGGCGCGGATTGCTACGCCGTAGAGGCGGAACTGGTCGTCAGCGGCTGGAAGCCGACCGGATGGCCCTCGCCAAGCTAGCTGGGTATCTGCTCGGTCGCGACATGGCGCTGGAGGAGGCCAACGCGGGCTCTCTTACACAAACTCTTACGCAATACCTTGAGGTGTGATAGATTTCTGTTTGGCATCAACCATTTGATGCTGGCGTGTGTGACTTAAAATCTGCCGACTTCGGTCTTGCGGGTTCGATCCCCGCCGCTCGCACCAACTATCTGGGCCGTTGTCTTGGCGCCGTTACGCTAGGGGGGTAGTCACCCTGCACCTCCAGCGTTTTCGGTGTTCAAGATGATCCGCAGCCGTGTTCTGGCCACTACCCTGACGTTCGCGCTTCTGGCCGGCGCGGCGCTGCCGGCCATGGCCCAGCAGGGGGCCCAGCAGGCGGTCCAGCCGGTCGCGGCGCCGGCGGCCTCGACCGGACGCGCGGCGCCCGCCCTGGTCGTGACCATCGTGGTCGACCAGTTCAGCGCCAATCTGTTCACCCAGTACCGCAGCCGGTTCACCGGCGGCCTGCGGACCCTGGCGGACCAGGGCATGGTGCACGTCAACGGCTATCAGACCCACGGCCTGACCGAGACCTGCCCCGGCCACTCCACCGTCCTGACCGGGATGCACCCGGCCGAGACCGGCATCCCCGCCAACGACTGGGTCGATCCGGCGACGGGGCAGGAGGTCTATTGCCTGGCCGCGCCGCAGAACACGCTGGCGCACGGCAAGAATAACGACAACGGCCCGGTCGGCCCCGACCAGCTGATGGTCTCGACCCTGGCCGACTGGCTGAAGGAACAGAGCCCGCAGAGCCGGGTCTTCGCCGTCTCGGGCAAGGATCGCGGCGCGATCAACCTGAACGGCCACAAGGGCGACGGCGCCTTCTGGTTCACCGACGGCTTCGGCCTGACCACCTATGTCGAGCCGGGCCAGACGGCTGAGGCGCGGCTGGCGCCGGTGGCCGCCTTCAACGCCCGCTTCCGCGCCATGAGCGCCAACCCCGCGCCCTACTGGACGGGGTCTTTCAGCGACTGCCAGGGGCTGGGCGGCGACTGGACCATTCGCGGCCAGACCTTCCGCGCGGCCGTGCCGCCGGCCAACCCGGTGTTCGACACCTCGCCGGCCCTGGACGAGGCGACGCTGGTGGCGGCGGCGGATCTGCTGCAGTCGCAGCAGCTGGGGCGGCGCGGCGCGACCGATATGCTGGGCGTCAGCCTGTCGGCCACCGATCGCATCGGCCACAGCTTCGGCACGCAGGGGCCGGAAATGTGCGAGCAGATGCACCGCCTGGACGCGGCCCTGGGCCAGTTCCTGAACAAGCTGCCGGAAGGATCGCTGGTCGTGCTGACGGCGGACCACGGCGGTTCGGACTTCGTCGAGCGTCTGCACGACCAGGGCTATCCGCACGCGCATCGCGCCGATCTGGAGCGGGTGGCGCGGGTCAATCAGGCGCTGAAGGAACGCTTCCAGCTGGAGGTCAATCCGCTGCAACAGGGCGGCAGCGGCCTGATGGTGGCCGGGCGCGGCGGCGTGGCTCTGCCCGATCCGCTGCGGACCGAGGTCGCGAACGCGGCGGTCGAGATGCTGAAAACCAATCCCGAGATCGCCTTCGTCGCCACGCGCGACGAGGTGCTGACGGACCCGATCCCGGCCTCGAGCAATCCCGATATGCTGACCCTGCGCGAACGCGCGCGCCTCAGCGCCGTGGCGGGGCGCTCGCCGGACATCCTGATCTTCTACGCCCAGAACGTGGTGCCGGGCGGCGGCGTCGGCCGCGCCATCAGCGGCCACGGCACCCCCTTCGACTACGACCGTCGCGTGCCGATCATCTTCTGGACCAGCGACGCCCAAGGTCAGGGGCAGGAACGCTTCCTGCCGATCCGCACCATCGACATCGCCCCGACCCTGGCCCACGTCATGGGCGTGGCGGCGCCGACGGTCGAGGGACGCTGCATCGACTTGCCGGGCTTCGCGGCGGGACGTTGCGCGACGCCTCAGCCGTAACTTCGTGTTTCGGCGGCCATAAACTCGTGTTTCGGGCCGGGGGCGCGGCCTTACGTCCCCGGCGTTTCATTGGCAAAAGGGATCAAGGCCTCTGAGGGGAGGCCATGGCCGTCAGAGCCGCCTTGAGGAAACACTATGAACAGAGCCCGCCGCGCGCGCATCGTCGCGACCCTTGGACCCGCGAGCCGTGCGCCCGCGACCGTCAAGGCGCTGGCCCAGGCCGGGGTGGACGTCTTCCGCCTGAACTTCAGCCACGGCTCGCATGAAGACCACGCCGCCGCCCTCAAGGCCGTGCGCGGCGCCGAGATGGCGTTGCGGCGGCCGCTGGGCGTTCTGGCCGACCTGCAAGGGCCGAAGCTGCGGCTGGGGCGGTTCGCCGACGTCGAGATCGCGGTCAAGCCGGGCCACAGGATGCGCTTCGACCTGAACCCGGCGCTGGGCGACGAGACGCGGGTGCAGATGCCGCACCCGGAAATCTTCAAGGCCCTGCGCACCGGGATGCTGCTGCTGATCGATGACGGGCGCATCCGCCTGCGGGTCGGCGAGCGCACCGACGAATGGGCCGACGTGACGGTCGAGAGCGGAACCAAGCTGTCGGACCGCAAGGGCGTGGCCGTGCCCGAGGCCGTCATTCCGGTCTCGGCCCTGACGCCCAAGGATCGCGAGGACCTGGCCTTCGCCCTGCGTCTCGGCGTCGACTGGGTGGCCCTCAGCTTCGTGCAGAAGGCCGAGGACATGGCCGAGCTGAAGCGCATCGTGAACGGTCAGGCCGCCTGTCTGGCCAAGATCGAGAAGCCCCAGGCCCTGAACGACCTGGAGAGCATCCTCGACTACTGCGACGGCGTCATGGTCGCGCGCGGCGACCTGGGGGTCGAGATGGACCCGGAGGAAGTGCCGGTCGCCCAGAAGAAGATCCTGCGCGCCGCCCGCCAGCGCGGCGTGCCCGCCATCGTCGCCACCCAGATGCTGGAGTCGATGACCAGTGCGCCGGCCCCGACGCGGGCCGAGGCCTCGGACGTGGCCAACGCCGTCTATGAGGGCGCCGACGCCCTGATGCTGTCGGCCGAGACGGCCTCGGGCGACTATCCGATCGAGGCGGTGCAGATCATGAACCGCATCATGGAGCGGGTGGAGCGCGACCCCCTGTGGCCCGGCCTGATGGACGCCGAACACGCGGGCATGGACATTCACGACGTCGACGCCCTTGTGGCGGCGGCGAGGAAGGCGGCCGAGGCGGCCTCGACGGCCTGCATGGTGGTGTTCACGACCCTGGGCGGCACGGCGCGGCGGATGTCGCGCGAGCGGCCCCTGCAGCCGGTGCTGGCCCTGACGCCCAAGCCCGAGACGGCGCGCCGTCTGGCCCTGGTCTGGGGACTGGAGCCGCGTCTGGGCGAACAGCCCTCGTCGCTGGAAGGCCTGACCGACGATGCGGTCCAGGCGGCCATGACCTATGGCCTGGCCGAGGCCGGTCAGCGCATCCTGATCCTGGCCGGAACGCCTTTCGGCGCGCCGGGGGCCGCGAATCTGTTGCGTCTGGCCCATGCTCCGGCCCATGTTCCGCAAGGGGCGAAGCGCGCCCGCAAGACCTGACGGGACGGAATGATCAAGTACATCGGCTCAAAGCGTGCGCTTCTGGGCCATGTCACGGGTGCGGTGCGCGCCGCCCTGCCGGACGGCGGGACGGTCTGCGACCTGTTTTCCGGTTCGGCCCGCGTCGGCCACGCGCTGAAGGGGCAGGGGTTCCGCGTCTGGTCCAACGACCACAACGCCTACGCCCACACCCTGGCCACGGCCTATGTCCAGGTCGACCGTGAACGGTGGGCGGACAAGGCCGAGGCGGTTCTGGCCGAACTGCGGACCCTGACGCCCGAGGCCGGCTGGTTCACCAAGGCCTTCTGCGAGGACGCCCGCTTCTTCCACCCCGACAACGGCGCCCGCATCGACGCCATGCGCACCCGCATCGAGGCCATGGGGCTGGAGCCCGAACTCAAGGCCGTGGTTCTGGTCGCCCTGATGGAGGCGGCGGACCGGGTGGATTCCACCGCCGGCCTGCAGATGGCCTATATGAAGCGCTGGGCGCCGCGCGCGCTGAAACCGCTGGAGCTGCGGCTGCCGGACCTGCTGCCGGGCGTGGCGGCGGGGCCGTGCAAGGCGACGCAGGGCGACGCGGTCGAGATCGCCGATCAGGTCGAGGCCGACCTGGTCTATCTGGACCCGCCCTATAACCAGCACTCCTATCTGGCCAACTACCACTGCTGGGAAAGCCTGGTGCTGTGGGACAAGCCCGAGACCTACGGGATCGCCAACAAGCGGGTGGACGTGCGGACCCGCAAGAGCCCGTTCAACAGCCGCCCCGGCATCGGCCCGGCCCTGCAGTCCGTGGTCGAGCGGCTGAAGGCACCCAACCTGATCGTCAGCTTCAACGACGAGGGCTATCTGAGCCGCGAGGACCTGGTCGCCATGCTGTCGGCGCGCGGACACGTGCAGGTGGTCGAGATCCCGCGCCCCCGCTACGTCGGCGCCCGCATCGGCATCCATAACCTGAAGGGCGAGAAGGTCGGGGCGGTCGGGCGGTTGCGCAACGTCGAGCACCTGTTCGTCGTGACCGAAAAACCGCTCAGCCTGCCCGTCGCCGCCTGACGGGAACCATAGCGCGGCGACATGGTTACCGGTGGCATGAGCATGCCGATTCATCGTCCGCCCACGCACCGCCGCGCTTCGGCCGGCCTTCCCAACTGGGCCATCATCGCCGCGATCGTCCTGGTTGTCGTGGTGCTGGGGCTCCTCGTCGGCGGCGCCCTGGGGCTCTAGGCGGTTTCCAGCAAGGCCTTGATCGGCGCCCAGCTGCGGCGGTGGGCCGGGCAGGGGCCGAGGGTCTTCAACGCGGTCTGGTGGATGGGGGCGTTGTAGCCCTTGTGGCTGGCGAAGCCGTAGCCGGGATAGACGGCGTCCATTTCGATCATCAGCCGGTCGCGCGCCGTCTTGGCCAGGATCGAGGCCGCGGCGATCGATAACGACAGGGCGTCGCCGCCGATCACCGGCGTGACCGCGCAGGGCAGTTTGAATCGGTAGTTGCCGTCCACCAGGGCGTGAACCGGCGGATGGGCCAGGGCCTCGACCGCCCGGCGCATGGCCAGGCCGGTGGCGTGCAGGATGTTCAGCTCGTCGATCTCCTCGACCGAGGCGAAGCCGACGCCCCAGGCCAGGGCGCGGGCCTTGATCTCGGGCTCCAGCGCGGCGCGGCGCTTCTCCGTCAGGGCCTTGGAGTCGTCGATGCCGGGCGGCAGGTCGTCCGGGTTCAGGATCACCGCCGCCGCCGACACCGGCCCGGCCCAGGGACCGCGCCCGGCCTCGTCCACGCCGCAGACGTGACCGTTCCACGCGGCGCGCGCCTCCAGCTCCAGCATCAGGGTGGGGAAGGGGCGGTCGATTTTAAGGACGGCTTTGGGCGACTTCATCGTGCGTCAGTGCCACGAACCTCGGCGTGGTGGAAGGTGGAGTCAGACGCGCGGAATGTCAGCTAACGACGAGTTCACGGCCACGCGTCAAGCAGGACTGGCTTCTGGCCGGATGGCGCGAAAGTCTGCCACGATAGCTGTCGCCATCTCATGCAGCCTTCCTAGAGTGACCACGACCTCAGCGCCTGGAAAGGGTGTGTCTTCGGGGAAGACCTCTGCAATCCCTGGGTTGCTGCCCTCAACCAACTTGATCCGCACGATGCCTGCATCGAAATCAGTTGTGTCGGCGGTGACTTCTGGTGTTGTAATCATCGCGGCGACCGGGATAATTGCGTTGTGTTTATCGCGCAGGTCTAGGTCGTGCAGTCCTCTTAGATCTGCATTTCCGCCTGTAAACGGCTGCCATTGGCGAAGCAGTGCAACCGCATCCGTTCCGGCTCTATTAAACCGCTTAGAAACGATCATCTCTTCAAGCTGATCGGCATCTGCCGCGAAAGGGAAATGCACTCCTCGTGTGCCCGGATGTGCGCTGTTCACAAGCTGAACAGCAAGGATGTCTAAGCTTGTTCTGAGGTTGTGGACCGCGTCACCGATTAAAGCGCTCACAGATCTCGGAAGAGCTTTCACAGAGACACCTAGGTGAGCCAAGCTGCCGCTCTCGTCATAGCGGGCATCTACGACGGCAGGGTGCGTTGCGTGGTGCTCAGTGATCCAGCGCGCTAGCTCATCGATATGTGCCCGCGCACGGTCGAGCTTAATATCGCAATCTTGGAACATGACGATCCCCCTCGTCCTATGATCTGCTCTTAGCTGCCACTTTGTGAGCACTGTGGTTTACCATTCGCAATAGGTCGAAAGCCGACCACTGCTCCCTAAATCAGGCCTTGGCGACTATCCCCGGACCGTCCACAGCACCCACCTCCCCATGACGGAAGCAGGTCGTCTGGTGATCGTTGACCATGCCGACCGCCTGCATGAAGGCGTAGGTGATGACCGGGCCGCAGAATTTGAAGCCGCGGGCCTTCAGGGCCTTGGCCATGGCGACGCTTTCCGCCGTCTGGGTCGGGGCCTCGCGGAAGTGGCCCCACTGGTTCACCAGCGGCTGGCCGCCGACGAAGGACCAGAGCCAGGCCGAGAAGTCCTCGCCGCTGTCCCTCATGTCCAGCCAGATGCGGGCGCCGTTGATGGCGGCCTCGATCTTGGCCCGTGAGCGGATGATGCGCGGGTCGGCCAGCAGCCGGGCGCGGTCGGCGTCGTCGTAGCGGGCGATGATCTCGGGATCGAAGCCGTGGAAGGCCTCGCGCATCCCCTCGCGCTTCCTCAGGATGGTGATCCAGGCCAGCCCGGCTTGAAAGCCGTCCAGCACCAGCTTCTCCCAAAGGGCCCGGGGATCATACTCGGGCACGCCCCATTCGGTGTCGTGATAGGCGATGTAGAGCGGGTCGCTCGTCCCGCACCAGCCGCAGCGGCCTTCAGCCTTTTCGGATTCGGTCATGGGACGATGTTGCTGGAATGTTCTGATTGGGCAAGCAAAAAGGCCCGACGTTTCCGCCGGGCCTCTCGCATCGTTGAGCCTGCCGCCTACAGCCGCTCGACCGTGAACCCGCGCGCCTTCAGCATATCGATGACGCTGTCCTGATCGGCCAGGTGGGCGACGCCGACGGCGACGAAGGCCGTGCCAGAGCCCCGCATCATGGTCTCGATCTGGCCGGTCCAGTCGGCGTTGCGGACGACCAGGGCGGCGCGGTGGATGTCCTCGTGCACGTCGCGGGTGTCGGTGCGGTTCAGGCGGCCCACCTCGGCGGCGTCGCCCTTGAGCCAGGCGGCGACCGTCTGATCCAGCTTGGGCACGATCTGGCCGCCGTTGCGGACGTAGTTGTTCAGATAGGCGATCTGGGCCTCCTCGCTCATGCCGGCGATCAGGCGCAATTGGCGGTCGGCGGTCTCGAAGCCGCGGATGGTTTTGCCCTCGGCGCGGGCCCGGTCCATCAGGGTCTTGTCGACCCCGGCGTCGGGGCGGTAGCCGGCCTGCAGGGGCGCGGTGCCGGCGACCATGAAGGCGGCCAGCCAGGGGCGGTAGGCGTCCATGGCCGCGCCGCTGGCGCCCACGCCCTGGGCGGCCTTGTCGAAGGCGGCGAAGTCCTCGGCCGACAGGATCGACGACAGGGGGCGATCAGGAGTGACGCCGTGCTGCTGGGCCACCCTGGCGGCGACGCTCGGGTCGTCCTGATCGGCCACCTCGACCCAGAACTGGTCAGCCCCGGCGAAGGCGGCATCGACCTTGTCCGAGCCCCAGGCCGTGCCGGGGCGCAGATAGTGAACCGTGCCGAACAGATAGACGGTGGAGTCCGCGTCCCTGACCACCCACAGCGGGGGACCGGCGCCCTCGGCGCGGGGGATGGCTGCGACGGCGGCGGGCGCGGCGGCTTGCTGGGCGTGGGCGGCGCCGGGGAAGGCGGCCAGCACGGCGCTGACGGCCAGGGCGGCGCAGGCGCCGAAGGCCAGACGCGAGACGTGGTTGGCCGCTTGGCCCATGCGGTTGGCGAGGGTCATTAGTTAGTCCTTTGAATGTCGGTGTGTTTTTGAGGGTTGGCGGGCGCGGGGCTCGCCGAGATCACTGAACGAAGATGGCTTCGATCGGTCGGCCGAAGAGGCGGGAGATGCGGAAGGCCAGGGGCAGGGAGGGGTCGTAGCGGCCCTTCTCCAGCGCCTGGATGGTTTGACGGGAGACGCCGAGCTGTTCGGCGAGGTCGGCCTGGGTCCAGTTGCGCTCGGCGCGACAGACCTTGAGGCGGTTCACGAAATCACTGGTCATCGGCGGGCGGCCCACCAGAAGCACCAGGCGGCGCCGTAGCCGACGGCCTGAGCGGCGAAGACGCCGAGCACGCCGGTTGCGACCAGGGCCGCGTCCGAGTGGGGCACGAAGGCCGGCAGCAGGTTCACGTCCATCAGCGTGGCGGCCACGACGCCGGCGCCGCCGACGACCAGACCCAGATTGCCGCCCCACCACCAGGCCCATTTGTGGGCTTCCTGGGCGGCTTCATCGAGGGCGCGCCACCAGTAGAGGCTGTGAATGGCGGAGAAGACGGCGACGGCGGCGGCCAGCAGGACCACGCCCAGTTGCGGCGCGTTGCCCAGTTGGGCGGGCCAGAAGGGCGTGGCGACCGTCAGGCCCGAGGAGACCACGACCAGGGCGCACAGGCCCACGGTCAGGTCGTTCATTTTCTTGGTGTTCGCGGCGGCGGTCGTCTTGGCTGCGGTGTTCATGACAAGCTCCCATGTCGTTGTGACAAGTGAACTTTACCAACACCGCGTTTTGCGTCAAGTGACTTTTACATCATGACAAGCAGATTTTCCGTTTCCCGGAAATTAGCCTTGAAAATCAGGGATCCAGCCGGGCTTCTCGACGCGCACGGGGCGGCCGTCGACGCTCAGATCGCCCTCCAGACGGTCCAGACGCATCAAGGCGATGGCGCGGCCCTCGGCACCGGTCATGACCTCGCCGGCGCGCAGGTCGCCGTTCAGCACCTCGGCGCCGCGTTCGGGGGCGGGGCCGTCGAAGGCGATGGCCATCATGCGGTTCTTGATCGTGCCGCGCCGCTTCATCCGCGAAGTCGTTTCCTGACCGATGAAGCAGCCCTTATGGAAATCGATGCCGTTCAGCAGGTCGAAGTCGGCCTCGATGGGATAGGTCTTGTCGGTGAGCGCATCCTTCGTGGGGTCGGGCACGCCCAGGGCCAGCCGGTGCGCCTGCCAGTCGGCCTCGGTCGCGTCGGTCTCGCACTGGTCGCCCCAGCGACGGCCGCCGAGGTCCGGGAGGCGGGGGTCGGGGACGAAGCCCTCGGGCGCCGCGTTCCAGGCGACGAAGACGGCGTCGGGGATGGGCATGACCTCGACGTTGGAGCGCAGACGATACATCGACAAACGCTGGACCAGGGCCTCGCGCCGTTCGGCCGCGACGTCCAGCACCACGCCGTTCTCCTCGCCCCACAGGAAGAGGTCGAACAGCAGCCGGCCCGGCGGGGACAGCAGGGCGCCGAAGCGCAGGGCGCCGGGCTCCAGCGTCTCCACGTCCTGCGTCAGCAGGTTGTGCAGGAAGGGACGGGCGTCAGGGCCGGTGACACGGATCAGGGCGCGGCTGTCGAGGCGGGCGATGGACATACCGCCAAGATAGGGAGGCGGAGGCGAGGTCTCCAGCCCATCCTTGTCCGAACCGACGAGCGGTCAGCGCCCGTAGCGGGCGATGCCCAGGTCCGCCGTCTCGATGTCCGGGGTCTGGCCGCTGACGATGTCGGCGATGACCCGGGCCGAGCCGCAGGCCATGGTCCAGCCCAGGGTGCCGTGGCCGGTGTTCAGGAACAGGTTGTCGAACTTCGTCTTGCCGATGACCGGCGTGCCGTCCGGCGTCATCGGGCGCAGGCCGGACCAGTAGGTCGCCGCCTTCAGGTCGCCCGCGCCGGGGAAGAGCGAACCGACCGAATGCTCCAGCGTGTTGCGGCGCTGTTCCGGCAGGACGTTGTTGTAGCCCGAGATCTCGGCCATGCCGCCGACGCGGATGCGGTCGCCCAGACGGGTGATGGCCACCTTGTAGCTCTCGTCCATGATGGTCGAGACGGGGGCGGCGGGCTCGTTCACGATCGGGGCGGTGATCGAATAGCCCTTCACCGGATAGACCGGCAGGGTCATGCCCAGCGGCTTGACCATCTGCGGCGAATGGCTGCCCAGGGCCAGGACATAGGCGTCGGCGGTGACCACGCCCTTGTCGGTCTGGACGCCCGAAATGCGGCCCTTGTCGGTGATCAGGGCCTTGATGGCGGTGTCGTAGAGGAAGGTCACGCCTTGCCCCGTCGCCACGTCGCCCAGGGCGTTGGTGAATTTGAAGCAGTCGCCGGTCTCGTCCTTGGGCAGGCGCAGGCCGCCGACGAACAGGTCGCGCGTGGCCTTCAGGCCCGGCTCGGCGCGGATGCAGCCCTCCTGATCCAGCACCTCGAACGGCACGCCGCCCTGGCGCAGGACCTCGGTGTCCTTGTAGATGCCGTCCAGCTGTTTCTGGGTGCGGAACAACTGCAGGGTGCCCTGCGTGCGGTGGTCGTAGTCCAGGCCCAGCTCGGCGTTCAGGGCGGTCTGAACCTCCTGGCTGTATTCGGCCAGACGCACCATCCGCGCCTTGTTCAGCGCATAGCGGGCCGAGGTGCAGTTGCGCAGCAGGGCCAGCAGCCAGCGCGCGGTGGCGACGTTCACCTGGGGGTGCAGGATCAGCGGGGCGTGGCGCATGAACAGCCATTTCACCGCCTTGGCCGGGATGCCGGGCGCGGCCCAGGGCGAGGAATAGCCGGGCGAGATCTCGCCCGCGTTGGCGAAGCTGGTCTCCAGCGCCGGGCCGCTCTGGCGGTCGATCACCGTGACCTCGTGGCCGGCCTTGGCCAGATAGTGAGCCGTCGTCACGCCGATGACGCCGGCGCCCAGGACTGCGATCTTCATGGTCTTGACCTTACGCGAACCTTCCGCGCGTCGATCCCTAGACCAGTTTTTGCGTTTGTCGAGCCATCAAGGCGAGCGTCCGCTGTAACATTCTGGAATACCGGAACAGATCGGCCCGGATCGTGCTGATCCGGGCCGATTGCTTGCTCACTTTATGAAGCGCTTTTCGACGGGAGCGTAGCGGTCCCAGACCGCCTTGTCCGCCAGCGAGCGCAGCAGCTTCAGGTATTCCGCGTGGGTCCAGGCCAGGGGGGTGGCCGAGTTGGTGCCTTCGCCCATCGCCTCGCCGTACGCCGTCGGGACGCCGACGCCGTCCCAGACCTGTTCGGGCAGCAGCAGGCCGGCGTTGGCGAAGCGCTCCATGCCGCGCACATAGGTCTGGCGGATGGCGGTCAGCGACGCGTCGTCGGCGCTCCCGGCCTCAAGCGCGCGGGCCAGCTCATAGTGGCCGCGTTCGCCGGTGAAGAAGGGCCAGACCCGGCCGCGCTGGCCCGGGGCCATGACGCCGCCGACGCCGTAGCCCTTGCCGTCCGACACGTCCTCGCCATAGCCGTCGACGCCATAGCGGCGCCAGCCGGGGGTCTGGTCCCCCGCCGGCCCGAAGTCGTAGCGGACGCGGTAGAGGTCCTCGCGCGCCGTGTCGTCGTATTCGCCGAGCGTGGCGACCACGTGCTCATCGTTCGCGGCGCGCACGCCGTAGCGCACCAGCTCCAGGAAGCCGCCGTCGATGACCCGGTCCTCGGCCGGGGCGATCTGGCCGTTGGCCTCGCCGATCGGCGCCTTGTCGTTGGGGTTATTGTTGCGGGTGATGCGGACGTAGTAGCGCCCGTCGCCGAAGTCGCCGTTGGTGGTGAACATACTGGCCTCGATCTGCGAGGCGTAACGGTCGGCGGCGGCCTGATAACGTTCAGACCCCGCAGCGTCGCCTGCGGCCCGCGCCATCTCGGCGGCCACGGTCAGGCCAGCCACCACGGCGGCGGTGCTGGACGGGGAATAGCCCTGCTGCTCCTCCCAGCGCTCCTGCTGGGTGAAGGGCGGGCGGATCTCGTTCTTGTTCCAGTCTATGTCCACCTGGCCGCCGTCGACCAGGAAGTCGGCCGCGGGCTTCAGCATCTTCGCATACATGTCCGCCATGTCGGCGTCGGACAGCCAGCCCATGGTCCACAGGCGGTGGCCCAGCATGAGGGGCATGGCCGTCTGGTCCAGCTGGATCGCCATCCATTCCAGCGTGCCGTCCACGTGGGTCTTCTGCAGGAACCAGCCGCCGTCGCCCTTGTTGCCGGGCGTGTCCGGCCCGACCTGGACCTGCGGCAGATAGTGGAAGGCGGCCAGCGGCGTTTCCCTGTCGCCGAGCGCCGCGAAGGCCATGGCCACCTGATAGAAGTCGCGCGGCCAGACGGCCTTGTAGCCGGTCGAGGGCCTGCTCGCGTCCACCGTGTCGCCCCACGGGTTGGACAGGGAGGCGATCAGGGCGCCGGCGTGGGTGTGGTCCTCCTGCACCTTCAGCATCAGGGCCGAGGCGTAGGCCAGCTTGCCTTCGTCGGTCCCCTGCGCCGCCACGCGCGGCAGTTCGGTCAGGGAGGCGACATAGTCGGACCAACCGACGCGCTCGCCTTCACCGTTGAAGCGCTTCAGCACCTCGTCCAGCCCGGTCGTCAGGGCGGCGTCGGCCTCACGCTCCGCCGCCGCGCGGCTGTCGCCGAAGCCGATGACGAAGTCGCGGCTGATGCTCTGACCCTGCTCCAGGCGCGGCAGGGCGCCGGTCAGCATGATGTTGCCGCCCGCCTCCCCGGTGGTCGTGAAGGCGGGCAGGGCGCCGGCCCTCAGCCCGGTCAGGCCGTCCGACACGCCCATGAAGCCGAGGCTGGCGGCCTCGAACGGGGCGCTGGGGCGCAGGGCCAGATGGACGTTTCCTTCATGGGCGTAGAGGCCGGTCGCGGAGGCTTCGCCCCGGTCGTCCACGCCGGTGTTGGCCATGTGCGGCTCCAGCAGGACATAGGGCGTTACGCCGCCCTTCAGCGCCCGCACGGTGACGCGCAGGACCAGGGCCTGATCGTCCGGGTCGGTGAAGACCTGCTTGTCGATGGCGAAGCGCCCGGCCTTGTCGGTCGTCGTCACCTTGTAGGCGGGCGACAGGGGGCGGCCCTCGGCGTCCTTGTGCAGGTAGTCGATGGTGAAGTCGGTGTCCGCGCCCTCGACGGCCAGGCCGCTGTCGGTGGCGACGGCCAGACGCAGCTGCTTGATCTGGGCCTCGTGGATCAGGCCGTACATGGTCTCGGTCAGGACGCCGTCGGCGATGGAGAACCAGACCTTGGACACATCACCCGTAGGTCCGCCATCGCGATAGTCGCCGTCGACATAGGCCTCATAGGAAGTCCCTGCGCCCACCTTGGCGGCATAGGCCCAGGTCGGGGTCTCGCCCGGCGCGCCCGGCGCAGTTTGCGCGGATGCGGCCCCGGTCAGGACGGAGGCGGCGACGCCGGCCAGGATCAGGCTCTTGAAGATAGGCATGGAAAAGTCTCTCGCTCAGGCAGGCGTCAGCAGGAATTTCAGCGGCACGTCGAGACGGCCGTTCCACGAGGCCTCGTTGTGCTGATGGCCGGGGAACAACAGGGTCTGGAAGTCGCGCGGGCCGTAGCCCTTGTCGCGGAAGACGGCGTCGATGCGGCTCTGGAAGGTGGCGTAGAACTGATCCAGGGTCTCGTCGCCGCGGTCGAAGTAGAAGCGGTGCGACCCCGGCGCGGGCAGGCCCTCGGCCACCACGCGGGTCCAGGCCACGACCACCTTGTCGCGCCAGAGCGCGAGGGCGGCGGGATCATCCAGCCCGTCGATCCGCAGCGGCCAGTGGGTCGACAGGCAGGCGGCGCCGCCGAAGACCTGCGGATGCTTCATCACCGCATAGAGGGAGATCAGCCCGCCCATGCTGGAGCCGCTGACCAGGGTGTCGGACGGTCCGGTCAGGGTGCGGTAGGTCTGGTCGATGAAGGGTTTCAGCTCCTCGACCATGAAGCGCAGATACTCATCCGACAGGGGCGCGCCGCCGTAGATGGCCTGAACGTCCGCGCGAACCTCGGCGGGCAGGGCGGCGATCAGGTCGGCGGGGACATATTCGCGTAAGCGAAGCGACGTGTTCCAGATCCCGACGACGATGGGGGCGCGGACCTGACCGTCGGCGATCAGGCGGCCCAGATGCTCGTCCACGCCCCACTCGCCGAAATTGGCTTTCGACGCGTCGAACAGGTTCTGGCCGTCGTGCATGTAGAGGACGGGATGACGCTCCGACCCCGCCTCATAGCCGGGCGGCAGCCAGACGGTGACGTTGCGCGGCTGGACGTGGGCGGAGGCGAAGTCGGGGTGTTCGACCAGCCTGCCGTCGAGGGGGGCGTCGGCCATCGCCTTGCCCGCGAAGGGCAGGGCGGCCAGCAGGCCCAGGGTCATGCGGCGCGACAGGCTCACGCCTTATGCTCCCGCACGAACAGGGCCGAGACGGCGGCGATGAAGAAGCTGACGCCGCCGATGATCAGGGCGTAGACCGCCTGACCCTCGAACAGGTGCTTCAGGATCAGGCCGAGGATGGTCGCGGCCAGCAGCTGCGGCACGACGATGAAGATGTTGAAGACGCCCATATAGACGCCCATCTTCCGCCCCGGCAGGGCGCCCGCCAGAATGGCGTAGGGCATGGACAGGATCGAGGCCCAGGCGAAGCCCACCCCGATCATCGGCAGCCACAGCAGGGCCGGATCGCGGATCACGGCGACGCCGATCAGGCCGAGCCCGCCCAGCACCAGATTGATGGCGTGGGCGCCGCGCCGTCCGGTGCGCCGGGCCACGACCGGGATCAGGAAGGCGGCCAGGGCCGCCACCCCGTTATAGACCCCGAACAGCACCCCCACCCAGTCGGCCCCGGCGTTGTAGGCCGCGCTGGTCGGATCGGAGGAGCCGTAGTGGACCGCCGTCACCGTGGCGGTGGTGTAGATCCACATGGCGAACAGGGCGAACCAGCTGAAGAACTGGACCACGGCCAGACCCTTCATGGTGTCGGGCATGGCGAAGACGTCGTCGAGAATCTCGGTCAGGCCGTTGGTCCGCGCCGCCCGGCGGAAGGCGGCGACGGCCAGCTGCAGGGCGCCGAAGACGGCCAGGGCCCCGGCCAGGATGTAGAGCTCCTTCTCCCACCCCGAGGCGAAGACCACGGCGGCCACCGCCGCGCCCAGCCCCAGGAAGGTCAGGCCGCCCAGGCCGTAGAGGCCCGCGCCGCGTTCCGGCGAAGTCGGCGCCGGGTCGTTCTCGGCCACGCCGTCGAAGGCGGCGATCTCGGCCGGGCTGTATTCCCTGGTGGTGAAGACGGTCCACAGCACCGCGCCCAGCAGCCCGGCCGCCCCGACGTAGAAGGCGATCTTGACCGACAGGGGCACGGCCCCCTCCGCCGCCGTCGAGGCGACGTGGAAGACGTTGGACAGCAGCCACGGCAGGACCGAGGCGAAGACCGCCCCCGTCCCGATGAAGAAGCTCTGCATCGCATAACCGGTGGTGCGCTGCTCCTCCGGCAGGTTGTCGCCGACGAAGGCGCGGAACGGCTCCATGGTCACGTTGATCGAGGCATCCATGATCCACAGCATGGCGGCCGCGAACCACAGGGTCGGGCTGTTCGGCATCAGCACAAGCGCCGCCGAGGTCAGCAGGGCCCCGAACAGGAAATAGGGCCGACGGCGGCCCAGCCGTCCCCAGGTCTTGTCGCTGAAGTGGCCTATGATCGGCTGGACCAGCAGGCCCGTCACCGGCGCGGCGATCCACAGGATGGCCAGGCTGTCGATCTCGGCGCCCAGGGTCTGGAAGATGCGGCTGGTGTTGGCGTTCTGCAGACCGAAGCCGATCTGGATGCCGAAGAAGCCGACGCACATGTTCCAGATCGCCCACATGGACAGGCGGGGCCGCGTGGCGCGCGGCGTCCGGCCTTCGGCGGACAGGGGGGCGGCTTCGCTCATCGGCGCGACTTCCTTCCCAGCGGCACGAAGCGGATGGCCTGACCGCCGCCGGGGGCCAGGTTCAGCGTCAGCGTATCAGCCGAGGTCACCTCGCGCTGCTCGATGACGATGTCCTCGCGCTTGCCGCGATAGTCGGCGTTGGGACCGTCGCGATAGATTTCCGCGCGATAGCGGCGGCCGGCGTCGAGGAAGGCCAGGGGCGCGGTCAGGCTGCGCGGATGTTCGTCCGACACGGCGCCCAGGGCCCAGACGTCGGAATGGCGATCCTTGCGGGCGATGACGACGAAGTCGCCGATCTCGCCGTCCAGAACCTTCGTCTCGGCCCAGTCGACCGGCACGTCCTTGATGAACTGGAAGGGCGCCGGGTTGGCCTCGTAGTGGACCAGCAGGTCCGCCGCCATCTGGATCGGGCTGTAGATGACGACATAGAGGGCCAGCTGCTTGGCCCAGGTGGTCTGGATGCCGCCGGGGCTGCGCGTCTCCATGCCGAAGATGCCGGGCGTATAGTCCATCGGCCCGGCCAGCAGGCGGGTGAAGACCAGGTTGGCCTCGTGCTCGGGCGGGTTGCCCGGCTGGCCCCAGGCGCTGAACTCCATTCCTCGCGCGCCTTCGCGGCTGATCATGTTGGGATAGGTGCGGCGCAGGCCGGTGTCCTTGAACGGCTCATGGGCGTTGACCGCGACCTGATATTTCGCCGCCGTCTCGATGACCCGCATGTGGTGCTGGGCCATGGGCTGGCTTTCGTGCCAGGCCATGACGGCGCGGCCGTCGGGTCCGGCCACCCGCGCCGCGCCCGCGTCGGCGACATAGCCGGTCTTGACCGCGTGCATGCCCAGACGCTGATAGAGGGCGAAGCCCGCCTCCATCTGCGGCTCATAGTGGAAGGCGTTGCCGCCCGTCTCATGGTGGCCGATCAGCTGCACGCCCCTGGCCCGGCCGTGCGCCGTCACCCGCTCGATGTCGAAGTCGGGATAGGATTCGGTGAAGCTGAAGTCCGAGCCGTTGGCGAACCAGTCGCCGTCCCAGCCCTTGTTCCAGCCCTCGACCAGCACCCCGCCGAAGCCGTGCTCGGCGGCGAAGTCGATGTGTTTGATGGCGTTTCCGGTGGTGGCGCCGTGCTTGGGACCGGAACCCCAGGTCTTGAGGTCGAGGTGCATCTCCCACCAGACGCCGAGGTATTTCATCGGCTTGAACCAGCTGACGTCGCCCAGTTTGTTGGGCTCGTTCAGGTTCAGGATCAGGCTGGATTCGACCAGTCCGGCGGCGCTGTCGCTGATCTGCAGGGTCCGCCACGGGGTGTGGAAGGGCGCCTGGCGCACCACGGCGGCGTTGGTCAGGCCGGGGGTCAGCTGGGCGCGGAACTTCAGCCCCTCGGCGCGGCGCAGGTTCATGCCCGCATAGTCGATCAGGGCCGCCTCGTGGATCGAGACGTGCAGGCCGCTGTCGCCGCGCACCGTCATCGGCGTCTGGGCGCTGCCGACCGCGTCGATGCGGGTGCGGTTGTAGAGGTATTCCTCGCGGTTCCATTCCCAGGCCGGAATCCACCAGGCCTCGCCGTCCTCGGACAGGTTGAACTCGGTCAGTTCGGCGCCGATGCGAACGGTCTTCAATCCGTCCTGCTTGGGGAATTCGTAGCGGAAGCCCAGGCCGTCGTCATACAGGCGCCAGACCACGTCGAAGCGACGGCGCAGACCCGTCTTCTCGACGAAAGAGACCCGCCATTCGTTGTAGTGGTTGCGCACATAGCGACGCTCGCCCCAGGGCTGCTCCCAGGTCTCGTCGACCGTGACGGGGGCGCTGGCCGTGAGCGTCATGTTGCGCTCCAGCATCGGCGCGTCGGTCAGCAGGAAGCCCAGCCAGGAGGTCTCCACCACCTTGCGGCCCAGACGGCTGACCGCATAGGTCGGACGCCCGTCGTTGTCGGTGGCCATCTCGATCGTCAGCACCCCGCCCGGCGACGAGGCGCGCACGGCGTTCGAAGTCGTCTGCGCCGCCACGGGCGCGCCGAAGGCCAGGGCGGAGACGGTCCCGAGGGCGAGGAATGACCGGCGTTTCAACATTATCAGGATACCCCTTTGGGCCTATCGCCCCGCGCGCGGCGTGGGACTGCTTGAGGCCGGTTACGAAGGCTCTTGCCAGACGCCGTTTGCCGGGCGCATGAAAGAGCAAGATTTGCAGCAAATTTTGCAGCGACTGATTCCGGAGCCCGCGACCCTTGAGCCGCAAGTCCACGCGACTGGAAGACCTGGCCCAGATGGCGGGCGTCTCGATCTCCACGGCGTCGCGCGCCCTGAACGACCATCCGGCGGTCAACGACCGGACCAAGCAGCTGATCTGGAAACTGGCGCGCGAGCACGACTATCCGTTCCGCCGCTACATGCCCGCCGGCCCCATCGGCGCCGAGGCGACCATCGCCCTGGTGGTGCCGCGTCCGCAGGGGCGCGAGGGCCGTCTTAGCGACCCCTTCTTCCTCGAACTGCTGGCCGGGGTGGGCGAGGCGGCGCGCGAGCGCGGCTGCGACCTGATCATGAGCCATCTGGCCCCCGCGACCTATGAGGACGTGGCCGCCGCCATGACCACCAGCCGCGCCGACGGCGTCATCTTCCTGGGCCAGAGCACCCTGCACGCCGCCTTCAACCGTCTGGTCGAGACCGAGGCGCGCTTCGTCGTCTGGGGCGCCGAACTGCCGGATCAGCTCTACTGCTCGATCGGCTCGGACAACATCAACGGCGGGCGCCGGGCGACCCTGCATCTGGCCCGGCTGGGGCGCAAGCGCATCGTCTTCCTGGGCGACATCGATCCGCCCGAGTCCATGCAGCGCCATCGCGGCTATCTGGACGCCCTGGCCAGCGCGGGCCTGCCGGTCGATCCCGACCTGATCGTGGACGCTCATTTCGAGGTGGAATCGGCCGAGGCCTCGGTCGAATCCCTGATCCGTCGCGGCGTCGCCTTCGACGGCGTGGTCTGCGCCAGCGACCAGATCGCCCTGGGCGCCGTGCGCGCCCTGGTTCATGCGGGCCGCAGCGTGCCGGGCGACGTCTCGGTCATCGGCTTCGACAACGTGCCCTTCAGCCGCTACTCGAGCCCGGCCCTCAGCACCATCGCCCAGGACACGATGAAGGCGGGCCGCCTGATGGTGTCCAAGCTGCTGGACCACGGCGGCGACGCCGCCGGCCGCTCGGAGCGCGTGCCCACCGACCTCATCGTGCGCGAGAGCTGCGGCGGCTGATCGCACGTCAGCGGGCCTCTTTGCGCAGCAGCACGCCGCCCAGCGGCGGCAGGACGCCAGCCTCGCCCAGATTGACCGAGTCGATCACCGTGTAGCCCTCGGGTGCGGTCCAGGCTTGCGCCTCGTGACCCAGATTGAAGGCCGCCAGCAGGGCCTCGCCGCCGCCTTCGCGGGTGAAGCTCAGCACCGGCTCGGTGCTCAGCACCTCCATCTCGCCGACGCGCAGCGCCGGGCAGGCGCGGCGCAGGGCCAGGATGCGGCGCGTGGCGTTCAGCATCGACTTGGGGTCGGCGTTCTGAACATCGACCGCCATCGCCGGGTGGCGCGGGTCCACCGGCAGCCAGGGCTCGACGGTGGAGAAGCCGGCGAAGGGGACGTCCGCCGTCCAGGGCATCGGGGTGCGGGCGCCGTCGCGGCCCAGGGTCTGCGGCCAGTTGGCGATGGCTTCGGGATCGACCAGCCGCTCGAACGGCACCTGTCCCTGGGGCAGGCCCAGCTCCTCGCCGTAATAGACGAAGACGTTGCCGCGCAAGGAGACCAGCAGCAGCATCAGCATCTCGGCCAGCTGGCGCTCGTCGCGGCCCTCGGCCCAGCGCGAGATGGCGCGCGGCGCGTCGTGGTTGGAGAAGGTCCAGGACGGCCAGCCTTCGTCGGGCGCACCCGGCCACATGGCGGCGCCCGTCTTCACCAGATCGGCGAACATCCGCTCGGCGTAGAGGTAGAGGAAGCCGTAGGCGCTGTGCAGGTGGCGGTCGTCGGCGGTGTATTCCTTCATCTCGCGGTCGGCGTAATCGCCGCCGACCTCGGCCACGGTGAAGCGCCCGTCGCCATAGCTGTCGGTCAGCGCCCGCACCCGCTCCAGGAAGGGGGCGATGTCGGCGTGGGACTGGTTGTAGATCTTGTCCTGGAAGTCGAACGGCCGCGTCCGCTTGCCGCCCGCCGGGAAGGCCGGATTGTCCTTCAGCGAGGGGTCGTTGATCATGAAGTTGATGGCGTCCAGGCGGAAGCCGTCGACCCCCCGGTCCAGCCAGAACTTGCCGGCGGCCAGCAGGGCGTCCTGCACCGCCGGATGACGGCCGTTCAGCTGTGGCTGCTCGGGCAGGAAGTTGTGCTGGTAGTACTGGCCGCGCCGCGCGTCCCAGGTCCAGCCGGGGCCGCCGAAGACGGACTGCCAGTTGTTCGGCGGCGAGCCGTCGGCCTTGGCGTCGGCCCAGACGTACCAGTCGGCGAAAGCGTTGGTGCGGTCCTGACGGCTGGCCTTGAACCAGTCGTGCTGGTCCGAGGTGTGCGACCAGACCTGATCGACGATGACCTTCAGCCCCAGGCCGTGCGCCTTCTCCACCAGAGCGTCGAAGTCGGCCAGGGTCCCGAACACCGGATCAACGTCGCAGTAGTCGGCGACGTCATAGCCGAAGTCCTTCATCGGCGAGGTGTAGAAGGGCGAGATCCACACCGCGTCCACGCCCAGCGAGGCTATGTGGTCCAGATGGGCCGTGACGCCGTTCAGGTCGCCGACGCCGTCGCCGTTGCTGTCGGCGAAGCTGCGCGGATAGACCTGATAGACGACGGCGCCGCGCCACCATTCCTGATGGGCCTGATCCGGGGAGGGGACGACGGAGAGGGTCGCAAGGGTCACTGGGCGGGGCCTTCAGATACGCAAATCATGTAGTCGAGCGGGGGCACGGTCACGCGGACCACGCCCGGCGCGGCGGGGGTGGCGGGGCAGGCGCCCCGGCTGGCGGTCCACCCGGTCGAAGCCGGATCGACCACGACATTGGCGGTCAGGGGCGTCGTGCCGGTGTTGAACACCGCCAAGGTCTCGCCGGCCTGGCCGGGGAGGGCGCGCGTGAAGGCGAACAGGCCGGGCGCCTCGGCGGCGGCGCGCACCGTCTGCGTCCCGCGACGCAGGGCCGGGGCGGCGGCGCGCAGCCGGGTCATCTCGGCGATGGCCTTGTAGAGCGGCGCCTGGCGGTCATAGGGATCGCGCAGGCCGCCGATGCGCTGCTCGGTGCGATAGGTCTCGACCTGGCCGTCCCACATGTCCTGTCGCCCGCCGCCATAGCCGCCGCTGCCGGCGAAGCCCTGTTCGTCGCCGTAGTATAACGTCGGTACGCCCCGGCTGAACATCATCAGGGCGTGGGCCAGGGCCGTGCGGGCCAGAAGTTCCTCGTCCGACGCCTGCGGGTGGGCCTTCAGCACGAAGCCGCCGATGCGGCCCATGTCGTGATTGCCCAGGAAGGTCGGCAGCTGCAGGGCGGCCTCGGGCCCGCCTTCATACAGGGCGTCGGCGGCGAACAGGGTCGCCAGGGCGTCCGGGGCCTTGGCGCCGTTGGCCACGTCGGTCGCGACCGACTGGAAGGCGAAGTCCAGCACGGCGGGCAGCTTGTCGACCCGCGTGTGTCGGGCCAGCGCCGCCGGGTCGTGGTCATAGACCTCGCCGAAGACGTGGAAGTTGGGGATGCCGCGCGCTTTCGCCCGCTCCATGATCGCCGGGACGAAGGCCTGCCAGAACTCGGGATTGACGTGCCGGGCGGTGTCGATGCGGAAGCCGTCGATCCCGTAGTCGTCGATCCAGTCGCCGAAGACCTCGATCATGCCCTGAACCACGCGCGGGTTCTCGGTGAAGAGGTCGTCCAGTCCGGCGAAGTCGCCGAGGGTCGAGCTTTCGCCGCGGAAGGTCGAGTCGCCGCGGTTGTGATAGAGTAGGGGATCGTTCAGCCAGGCCGGGACCTTCACCGTCTCCTCACCCGCCGGGACGTAGGGGGTGTAGGCCCAGGTCGGGTCGGTCAGTTTGGAGAAATCTTCAGTTCCGCCGTCGCCCCGGAAGCCGTCGTTGATCGCCGCCCCGTCCACGCCGCCGCGTCGGGTGTAGGGATAGTCCGCCACCGGGCGGTAGGCGCAGTCGTTCTGGGGGCATTCGCGATACTGGATCACGTCGGCCGTGTGGTTGGTGACGATGTCCAGATAGACCTTCATGCCGCGCGCATGGGCGGCCTCGACCAGGGCCTTCATCGTCTCGGGCTCGCCGAAATGCGGATCGGGGCGGGTGAAGTCGGTGATCCAGTAGCCGTGGAAGCCGGCCATGGGGCGGCCGACCGTCGGCTGCACCGGCTTGTTCTTGAAGATGGGGGCCATCCAGATGGCGGTGACGCCCAGGCCCTGCAGATAGTCGAGCTTCTGCATCACTCCGGCCAGATCACCGCCGTGATAGAACTCGGGGTTCGACGGGTCGAAGCCGCTGACCAGCCGGTCGGCCGCATAGCCGCCGTGGTCGTTGGCCGCATCGCCGTTGGCGAACCGGTCGGGCAGCAGGAAGTAGATGACCTCGTCCTGGGGCGGGCGTTGACGCAGGGCTTCCGTGGCGGCAGGGGTCTGGGCCGAAGCGGTCCCGGCGGCCAGCAGGGTCAGGCCCGAAACGGCTCCGAGCAGACACTTCCAGCGGCGTGGCGTCCTGGGCATGGCGGCCCTCCCTGTCCTGTCCTTCCGATACGTTGCCGGAAAGATCGATTTGCAAGTTTTTGCAGCGACGGGAGGGCCTGTCAACCGCGCCGTTTTTGTCTTGTTTTCCAAGGCGGCTTCCTTGTTGCGCTGCGATGTAGGCCTATTTTGCGCGATGCTTTAGCGAACATCGTCCGGCCTCAAACATTACCGGCTTGCAAGGTTGTCGTAGATTTGCATAAGTTTGCGGCAGATCGCTTCATCAGAGAGCGACGACCCATGGGAGGATGAGATGGCTTCTGGCTTCACCCGGCGTGCGCGCCTCATGACCGGCGGCGCCTTGGGCGTCGTCATGACCCTTGCTCTGGCGGGCGGCGCTCAGGCCCAGACCGCCGCGCAGGACGAGCAGGCGACCCAGGTCGACGAGATCGTCGTCACCGGCATCCGCCGCTCGATCGAAGCCTCGATCTCGGCCAAGGCCAACAACACCTCGATCGTCGAAGTCATCTCGGCCGAAGACATCGGCAAGCTGCCCGACGTGTCGATCGCCGAATCCCTGGCCCGCCTGCCGGGCGTGGCCATGCAGCGCCTCGACGGCCGCAGCCAGCAGATCTCCATTCGCGGCCTCGGCCCCGACTTCACCACCGCCCTGCTGAACGGGCGTGAAATGGTCACGACCGGCGACAACCGCGGCGTCGAGTTCGACCAGTTCCCGTCGGAACTGATGTCCAGCGTCGTCGTCTACAAGACGCCCGACGCCTCGCTCACCGGTCAGGGCCTGGCCGGCACGGTCGACATGAAGACCATGCGCCCGCTGGACTACGGCCGCCGCGCCATCGTCGCCAACGCCCGCTATGAGTGGAACGACATCGGCGCCCTGAACTCGGGCACGACCGACCACGGCCAGCGCTACACCCTCAGCTACGTCGACCAGTTCGCGGACGACACCATCGGCATCGCCCTGGGCTACGCCCACATGACGTCGCCCTATCAGTCGGAACGCTTCCAGGCCTGGGGCTATCCGACCTACAGCGACGGCAACCTGCTGACCGGCGGGGTCAAGCCCTACGTCATGTCGTCGGAGCTCGAGCGCGACGGCTATATGGGCGTGCTGGAGTGGAAGCCGAACGACCGCTTCCACACCACGCTGGACGCCTTCTATTCCGAGTTCAAGAACACCCAGGTCATGCGCGGCATCGAGTTCCCGCTGGCCTGGGGCGGCTCGTCGGGCGTCTGCCCCGGAACGCCCGCCGTCTGCCGGCCCGGCCCGTCGCTGCGCCCCGGCTACACCGTCGAGAACGGCATGATCGTCGCCGGCACCTGGGACAACATCAAGGGCGTCGTCCGCAACGACCTGAACAAGCGCGAAAGCAACATCACGGCCCTGGGCTGGAACACCGAGTTCGTCGCCAACGACGACTGGTCGTTCAACCTGGACCTCAACTACTCCAAGGTCGAGCGTAACGACGTCATCCTGGAGACCAACGCCGGCACCGGCCGCAACGTCGCCGGCGCCCTGGACACCCTGGGCTTCGAGCTGACCGACGACGGCGTGACCCGCTTCACCAGCCGGCTGGACTATTCCGACCCGAACCTGATCCGCATCACCAGCCCGCAAGGCTGGGGCGGCGACGTCATTCCGGGCGGTCAGGCCGGCTATATGAACACCCCGTCCATCGAGGACGAGATCAAGGCTGTCCGCTTCGCCGGCCGCCGCGAACTGCACCAGAGCCCGTTCAGCTCGATCGACTTCGGCGTCAACTACTCGGAGCGGAACAAGAGCTTCGTCAACGACCAGTTCTATCTGGCCGTGCCGGGCGGCGGCGACCTGGCCATCCCGACCCAGTTCCTGCTGGCCCCGACCGACCTGGGCTACCTCGGCATCTCCAAGGTCATCAGCTACGACGCCCTGGGCGTGATCAACAGCGGCGCCCTGGCCAAGGTGCGCAACCCCAACGCCGACGTCGCCGCCGGCAACTGGGAAGTCTCGGAAAAGGTCACCACGACCTTCATCCGCGCCAATATCGACCACAACCTGTGGGGCAAGCCGCTGACCGGCAACGTCGGCATTCAGGCGGTCTATACGGATCAGGCGTCGAGCGGCTTCTCGGCTCGTCAGGTCGGTCCGGGCGTGTCTGAAACCATCGCGGTTTCGGGCGGCGCGGAGTATCTGGAGATCCTGCCCAGCGCCAACTTCATCCTGGAAGTCGGCGACGACCTGTTCGCCCGCTTCGCCGCGGCCCGCACCCTGGCCCGGCCGCGCATGGACGATATGCGCGCCTCGCGGAACTACAGCTACAATCCGGCCCTGGCCCAGTCGGGCGACATCAACCGTTCGCCCTGGGGCGGCGGCGGCGGCAACCCCGAACTGCGCCCGTTCATCGCCGACGTGGCTGACATCTCGATCGAGAAGTATTTCGCCAACCGTCGGGGCTATGTCTCGCTGGCGGCCTACTACAAGCACCTCGAGAGCTTTGTTTACAACCACAACCAGATCTTCGACTTCACCGGCTATCCGATCGGCGTGATCTCGCCGACCAACCCCGAGCCGGTCCTGCGTCAGGGCCTGGTCGGCGCGCCGGACAATGGCGAAGGCGGCTGGATCAAGGGCATGGAGTTCGCGGTCTCGACCCCGTTCGACGTCTTCCACCCGATGCTGGACGGCTTCGGCGGACAGTTCAGCGCCTCCTGGACCGACAGCGAGATCCAGCCCGACCCGACCCAGGCCCCGACCACCATGCCGGGCCTGTCGGAAACGGTGATCAACACCACGGTCTATTACGAGAAGAACGGCTTCCAGGCCCGCGTCTCGCACCGCTACCGCTCGGACTTCCTGGGCGAGGTCGCCGGCTTCGGCAACGGCCGCACCCTGCGCTCGGTCGCCGCCGAGAACATCGTCGACGCCCAGATCGGCTACGAGTTCCAGTCGGGTCCGGCCGAGGGTCTGTCGATCCTGGCCCAGGTCAACAACCTGACCGACGAGCCGTTCAAGACCTTCGAGAATGGCGATGAACGCCGCACCATCGACTTCCAGCAGTTTGGCCGGACCTATGCGGTCGGCGTGAACTACCGCTTCTGACCCCTCTCTTCTGAGCCGACTGGGGGCCGTGTCTTTCGGGGCCGGCCCCCTCTTTTTTGCCTGATCAAGATTTCCTTCGGGGAGCGACCATGAGCCGACCTCAGTCCGTGGCGGAGGCCGCGACGCGCGGCACCGGCCTCGCCTTCGCCTGTGTCACCAGCCTCTTTTTCGCCTGGGGCTTCGCCACCTCGCTGATCGATCCGCTGATCGCGGCGGTGCGGCGGGTGTTCGACCTCAGCTACACAGAATCCTTCCTGACCACCTTCGCCTGGTTCATCGCCTATGGCGTGGCCTCGCTGCCGGCGGCGGCGGCGGTGTCGCGTCTGGGCTATAGCCGGGGCATCATCGCCGCCCTGGTGACCATGGTGCTGGGCTGCCTGATCGTGCCGGTGGCCACCACCCTGGACTTCTATCCCGGCATCCTGCTGGCCCTGTTCGTCATCGCCTCGGGCGTGACCCTGCTGCAGGTGGCGGCCAACCCCCTGGTGGCGGAACTGGGGACCAAGAAGAGCTCGCACTTCCGCCTGGTCTTCTCCCAGGCCTTCAACTCCCTGGGGGCCACGGTCGGGCCGTGGCTGGGGGCGCACGTCCTGCTGACCGGCGGGGTCTTCGCGGCGGGCGCAGTCGTCACGGTCGCCACGCGCGGCGAGTCGTTGCGCAGCATCGACATCGCCTTCCTCGGCATGGGGGCCTTCTTCGCCCTGATCGCCGGCTTCATCTTCTCGGCGCGCAAGCAGATCAACGCCGCCGCCCCGGCCCATGACGCCGCCGAGCCAGTCGGCGCGGCCGCCATCCTGTCCGCGCTGAAGTCGCGCTGGGCCCTGTTCGGCGCCCTGGCCATCTTCATCTACGTCGGCTCGGAAGTGGCCATCGGCAATATGCTGACCAACTTCCTGTCAGGCCCCGACGTGCTGAACATCCCGGTCGAGGCGGCGGGCAAGATGGTCGCCCTCTACTGGGGCGGGGCCATGGTCGGCCGCTTCGTCGGCTCCTGGCTGCTGACCCGCATCCACGCGGGCGTGCTGCTGACGCTGTGCACCATCGTCGCGGCGGCCCTGTGCCTGATCGTGACCCAGACGGGCGGCGTGACGGCGGCCTATGCGGCCCTGGCCGTGGGCTTCTTCAACTCCATCATGTTCCCCAGCATCTTCACCCTGACGCTGGAGCGCTCCAGCGCCCCGGCCGCCTCGACCTCGGGTCTGCTGGTGTTCGGCATCATCGGCGGGGCCTTGCTGCCGCTGCTGGCGGCGCAGGTGGCCGACCGTTCGGGCGACATCCACCTGGGCTTCTTCGTGCCGGTGGCGGGCTATCTGTTGCTGACTGTTTTCGCCATCGCCTGCGCCCGCACCAAGGGCCGCGAGACGGAAGGTCCGGTCGCTTCGCCGCACTGACGGGGTTGCGACGGGTGAAATCAGGCCGCGTCCGAGCGATCGGACGCGGCCTTTTCGTATGCGCCCTCAGGACGCCCGCGTCGGGTCGGTCAGGGGCTCGGTGATCTCACGCGGGCCGTGCAGATCGGCCGAGAGCGGGACGGTGGTGCGTTCGATCATGCGGTGGACCACCGGCTTGCCCGGTCCCTGATGCAGGGCGCGTATCCGTTCCGACGTCTCGGCGTCGGCCTTGGTGATGCGCTGGTTGTGGCGCACGTAATCCAGCCAGGTCGGAGTGTGGTAGCGTTCGATCCAGGTGTTCGGTTCGGCCAGGTCGCGCAGCAGGTGCCACTGACGCGCGCCGTCGCGGCGACGGATGCGGCGCCGCTCGTCCATCACCTCCAGGAAGGCGTCGATGTCCTGTTCGCGGATCTGATAAGCGATGGTGACGACGATCGGGCCGCTGCGCGGTTCGATGGCGACCTCGGTGCTGGGCTCGGTCCAGCGGCTCAGCAGGTCCATGTTCAGGTTGGCGGTCGAGGGCAGGGGCACGCGCAGGCCGATCAGCACCGACAGCAGCAGCACTCCGCCCGACAGGCCCAGGGCCACGTCCAGCCCCTGATGCTGGGCCATCGATCCCCACAGCCAGCTGCCGCCCGCCATGCCGCCGAAGGCCGCCATCTGATAGAGGGCCAGCGCCCGGGCCACGATCCAGCGCGGCACCGACATCTGCACCGTGACGTTGAAGGTCGACAGCACCAGCACCCAGCCCGCGCCCGTGATCATCAGGGCGGGCAGGGTCAGGATCAGCCAGGGGCTGTAGCCGATGACGGCGGCGGCGGCGGCGAAGGTCAGGCCGGCGACGCGGACGATGGTCTCGGTCTCGTATTTCGCCCTCAGCTTGCCGACGAACAGGGCTCCGCCCACGGCGCCTACCCCGAAGGCGCCGAGCAGCAGGCCGAAGACCAGTGGGCCGCCGCCGCCCTCGCGCGCCACCAGCGGCATCAGGGCCTGAACCGCGCTGGCCCCGACGCCGAAGACCACGGCGCGCAGCAGCACCGCCGTCACGCGCGGCGACAGGAAGGCGTAGCGCAGGCCGCCCGCCATGGCGGCCAGCAGGCCCTCGCGCGGCAGGGCCTGCTTGGGCCGGTCCGGCTTCCAGCGGAACAGGACGATCAGCAGACCGACATAACTGAAGGCGTTGACCGCAAAGGCCGCCGCCGCGCCCGCCGCCGCCACGATCATGCCGCCGATGGCCGGACCGACGCTGCGCGCCAGATTGAAGCCCATGGAGTTCAGGGTCACGGCCCCGGCCAGATCCTCGCGCGGGACCATGTCGCCGACCGACGCCTGCCAGGCCGGGCCGTTGAAGGCGGCGCCGCAGCCGATCAGGAAGGTGAAGCTGAGCAGCACCCAGGGCGTGATCCACCCCATCCAGGTCATGGCCGCCAGCCCCGCCGAGACCAGCAGCATGAAGCTCTGGGCCGCCAGCATGATCCTGCGCCGATCCACCGTGTCGGCCAGGGCGCCGGCCGCCAGCGACAGCATCATGATGGGCAGGGAGACCGAGGCCTGCACCAGGGCGACCATCTGGGGCGAGGCGATGGAGGTCATCATCCAGGCGGCGCCGACCGACTGGATCAGGCCGCCGAAATTGGTCACCAGGCTGGTGATCCAGACGGCGCGGAAGACCGGATGGTTCAGCGGGGCCAGCGCCCCGGTGCGCACGCGCGGCGCGGTCTCAGGGGCGGTCATGCGGCGGACCGGCTGGAACTGAACATCAGGATGGCGAGGCCCGATCGGTGACTGCGGAACGAAGCCCTACTGCACCCCTTTGCCGCGGGCTTGGCAAGCCAGGCCCCCGAACTTCGGCGGAGTTTAGTCCGATTCAGCCCGAGGCGTTCAGCAGCGCATCCGCCGCCGACTGCTCCAGGCCCGTCTCGCCGGCCATGGCGGGGCCGTTCAGCAGGGCGGCGTCCGGGCGCGGCGGCGCTTTCCGGCCGGTCAGGGCGGTCAGCAGGCGGCTGATCCTCTGGTCGGCCAGGTCCTGAAAACTGCAGGCCTCGAAGACGCGGTGGAAGGTCGCCGTCACGGCCTCGGCGTCCACCGGATCGCCGCGCGTCAGGGCCACCCCCTCCTCGGCGGCGGTCAGGATGTCGTCGACGGCGGCGGCCAGCTCGCGCCGCAGATGGTCGATCTCGGCCAGGATCTGCTGGGGAGTCATGGGGGGCGTCATGGTTCAGATCTCGCCCACGACCGAGGTCAGCTTCTGCTTCAGCACCGCCAGGGTGAAGGGCTTGATGACGTAGTTGTTCACCCCGGCCTGACGCGCGGCGATGACGTTCTCGACCTTGGCCTCGGCCGTCACCATGACGAAGGGGGTCGCCTTGGTCTTTTCCTCGGCGCGGACCTGCTTCAGCAGCTCCAGCCCCGTGACCGGCTGCATGTTCCAGTCCGACAGGACCAGGCCGTAGGTCTTCTCTTTCAGCATAGCCATCGCGGCGGCCCCGTCGGGCGCGTCGTCGACGTTGACGAAGCCCAGCTGGTTCAGCATTCCCCGCACGATACGCACCATCGACTTGTAGTCGTCCACCACCAGGACGTTCATGCTCTTGTCCGCGGCCATTCGATCCCTCGTTTGCACAAGTGCGACCTCGTGGGTCGCCGTGAATGAAGAACGCGTCGCCCCGGATTCTTTCCGTCGGCGGCGATACATCCATAGGATGTGTAAGCTTAAGCTTGGATTAACTGATTTACCGTGATGGTTACCTTCGGATGGACGGCTGCAGGGTCGTTCCGGATGGGGGCGCTCGACTATGGACGACGTCATCAACGAGTTTGTCGCCGAGGCCCGCGAGGGCATTGAGGCGGTGGACGCCAAGCTGGTCCGCTTCGAGCAGACGCCGGACGATCCGGAACTGCTGGGCGACATTTTCCGTCTGATTCACAGCATCAAGGGGGCCTCGGGCTTCCTCGGCCTGATGCGGTTGCAGACCGTGGCCCACGCCGCCGAAAACGTTCTGGGCCTCTATCGCGACGGCTCGCTGGCGGTGGACGCCTCTTCCGTTTCGGCCATCCTCGACGCGGTGGACGTGGTTCGGGCCGTGATCGAGGGACTGGCCGACACGGGCGTCGAGCCCGAGGGCGACGACGCCGCCCTGATCGGCCGTCTGGACCGCATCTTCGCGGGCGAGGCGGCCCCGGCGGCGGCCGCGCCGGCGGTCGCGCAGCGCCCTCTGCTGGAACGGGCCGGGGGCGAGGCGACGCTGGACGCCGCCTGCGAAGGCGCGATCGCGAGCCTGGTCATGGCGCCCGAAACCGGCGCCCTGTTCGCCGGGATCGACCTGGATCGGCTGCAGGCCGAATGGCGCGACAGCCTGTGCGGCGCGGCGCGCGGCACGGCGGCGCCCGGCGCCTATCGACACGCCCTGGCCGAGACCTTCGGCGAGGCGATCGCGGCGCACGAGGCGCGCTTCATTCAGGTCATGCGCCAAGGCCTGCTGGATCTGGAAGCCGAGGCCGAGGCGGTCGAGGCCCTTCTGGCCGCTGCTCCGCCAATCGCCTTGGCAGCCGAGAGCGAGGCCGAACCGGCCCGGGGCGACCGCGCCGACCGCGCCGCCTCCGAACCGTCCAAGGGGCCCCAGACCATCCGCGTCGGCGTCGACACCCTGGAAGGTCTGATGACCATGGTCAGCGAGCTGGTGCTGATCCGCAACCAGCTGATCCAGACCCTGCGCGACCAGCCGGAGACGCCCTTCGCCGGGCCGTTGCACCGTCTCAATCAGGTGACCAGCGAACTGCAGGAAGGGGTGATGACCACCCGGATGCAGCCGATCAGCGGCGCCTGGGCCAAGCTGCCGCGACTGGTGCGCGACCTGGCCTCGGACCTGGGCAAGCGCATCGACCTGGTCATGACCGGCGAGGACACCGAGCTGGACCGTCAGGTCATGGAGCTGATCCGCGATCCCCTGACCCACATGATCCGCAACGCCGCCGACCATGGGCTGGAGACGCCCGAGCAGCGCCGCGCGGCGGGCAAGCCGGAGATGGGCCGCATCACCCTGTCGGCGCGGCACGAAGGCGGGGCCATCCTGATCGAGATGGCCGACGACGGTCGCGGCCTGCCCGCCGACCGCATCCGCGCCAAGGCGCTGGACGTCGGTCTGATCAATCCCGCCCAGGCGGCGGCGATGAGCGACGCCGAGGCGCGCCAGCTGATCTTCCTGCCCGGCTTCTCGACCGCCGCTTCGGTGACGGCCGTGTCCGGCCGCGGCGTCGGCATGGACGTGGTCCGCACCAATATCGAAGCCATCGGCGGCGCCATAGAACTGGCCTCGGTCGAGGGGCAGGGGACGCGCTTCACCATCCGCATCCCCCTGACGCTCAGCATCATCGCCGGCCTGGTGGTCGAATGCTGCGGCGAGCGTTTCGCCATGCCCCAGGCCAGCATCATCGAACTGGTCAGCGCCAACGGCGCGGCGGGGCGGCGGATCGAACAGATCAACGGCGCCGAGGTTCTGCGGCTGCGCGACCGGCTGCTGCCGCTGGTGTCATTGCAGGCCCTGCTGGGCCTGGAGGCGCCCGAGGGGCCGCGCGGCGAGGCCTGCATCGTCGTGGCCCGCGTCGGCGCCTTCACCTTCGGCGTCATCGTCGACCGGGTGTTCGACACCGAGGAGATCGTGGTCAAGCCGACCGCCTCGATCCTGCGCCATCTGAAGCTCTACTCCGGGGCCACCATCCTGGGCGACGGCTCGGTCATCATGATCCTGGACTTCAAGGGCATGGCCGTCGAGGCGGGCGCGGCGTCGCTGCTGAACGGCGGCGACGAGGCGACGATCGAGGCCGTGGCCGGCGACGACCGTTCGGAGTCCCTCCTGGTCTTCCGCGCCGCCGACGGGGCGCTGAAGGCCGCGCCGCTGGCGGGCGTGGCCCGCATCGAGGAGCTGGAGCCCTCGACGCTGGAATGGGCCGACGGTCGCTCGCTGGTCCAGTATCGCGGCCAGCTGATGCCGGTGCTGGGCGCCGACGGGGTTGCGCTGGCCCAGGCGCCGTCCGCCAAGCGGCCGCTGCTGGTCTTCTCGCGCGGCGAGCGCAGCCTGGGCCTGATGGCCGAGGAGATCGTCGACATCGTCGAGGCCGCCGCCGCCGCCGAACTGGCGGGATCGTCCACCGGCGTGACCGGCAGCATCGTGGTGGCGGGCCGGGCGACCGAACTGATCGACGTCGACTTCTACTGGCGGCGTTGCGACGGCCTGGCCGAGCCGGGGCCCGCGGCGGCGCCGGCCCGCGCCGCCAAACGCCTGCTGGTCGTGGACGAAAGCCCCTTCGTGCGGATGCTGCTCGGCCCCCTGCTGGCCCAGGCGGGCTATGAGGTCGAGGTGGCGAGCGACCCCGAGGCGGCGCTGGTGCTGCACGACGCGGGCGCCGCCTTCGACCTGATCCTGGCCGACACCAGCCAGGCGGGACCGGCGGCGCGACGGATGGCCGCCGCCTTCGGCCGGGCCTCGTCCTGGCACGCCACGCCGCTTCTGGGCCTGGGCGTCCAGTCGCTGAGCGGCCCTCCGCAAGAGGCGTTGCTGAGCGACGTCGCTGAAGTCCTTTCCGAGACCGGGGCCGCAACCCGGACCGACGATCAGGAGGCCGCATGACCCCCGCTTCGATCGAACCCTCGTCCGAGGGCTTCGTCTCCGTCCGTGTCGGCGATCAGATGATCGGGGTTCCCCTGCTGCGGGTTCAGGACGTGATCGCGCCGGTGCGGATCGACCGGGTGCCTCTGGCGCCGTTCGAGGTGGCGGGGTCGCTGAACCTGCGGGGGCGCATCATCACGGCGGTGGATATGCGCCGCCGCCTGGGCCTGCCGCCGCGCGAGGACGGCCAGCCGCAAATGAGCGTCATCGTCGAGCGCGGGGGCGAGCTTTACGCCCTTCAGGTCGAGGACGTCGGCGACGTCCTGTGGCTGGAACGCTCGGCCAAGGAGCCTCTGCCCGTCACCCTGGCGCCCGAATGGCGCGAGCTGTGCGACGGCCTGTACCGCCACGACGACGCGTCCCTTCTGATCCTCAACATCGAACGAACCTTCACCCTGGCTTCCGCGCCGTCGCCTTCGACCTCGGCCTGAACCGGACCTTCAAGGAGCTGCCCCATGTCGCGCATTGCTTCCGCCGCTGTTCCCCAACTTGAAGACCTGCCCGAAACCGCAACCGATCTGGACACGGACGCCTTCTCCCGCGCCGTTGTCGACCAGACCTCGGCCGCCCTGATGATGGTCGACCGCGACCTGACCATCATCCAGATGAACGACGCGACCGTCGCCCTGCTCAAGGCCAACGAGGCGGCCTTCGCCAAGGCCTTCCCCGGGGCGCGGCTGGATCAGATGATCGGGACGTCCATCGACATCTTCCACAAGGACCCCCGGCATCAGCGCCAGCTTCTGGCGGCGCCCCGCGCGACGCCGCACATCGCCGAGATCAGCGTCGGCGACCTGCGCTTCGCCCTGCGCGTCATGTCGGTGCTGGACGCCGGCGGCGACTACGTCGGCAATGTGCTGGAGTGGAACGACGTCACCGAACTGCGCAAGCATACGGGAATGCTGGAGGCCCTGAACAAGGCCCAGGCGGTGATCGAATTCGGTCTGGACGGCGTGATCCAGAGCGCCAACGGCAACTTCCTGGCCACGCTCGGCTATCGGCTGGAGGAGATCGTCGGCCGCCACCACTCCATGTTCGTCGATCCCGACGAGGTGCAGAGCGGCGCCTACCGCGCCTTCTGGGAGAAGCTGGGCCGGGGCGAATACGACGCCGGCCAGTACAAGCGGTTGGGACGGGACGGGCGCGAGGTCTGGATCCAGGCCAGCTACAACCCGATCCTCGACGCGCGCGGCGTGCCGTTCAAGGTGGTCAAATACGCCACCGACATCACCGACCAGAAGCTGGCCACCGCCAATTTCGAAGGCCAGATCGCGGCCATCAACAAGGCCCAGGCGGTGATCGAGTTCGACATGGACGGGACCATCCGCGACGCCAACGACAACTTCCTCAACACGGTCGGCTATCGCCGCGACGAGGTGGTGGGGCGTCACCACAGCCTGTTCGTCGAGACGGGCTACGACCGCTCGCCCGACTACCTCGCCTTCTGGGACAAGCTGCGGCGCGGCGACTATGACGCGGGCCAGTATCGCCGCCTGGGCAAGGGCGGACGCGAGATCTGGATCCAGGCCAGCTACAACCCGATCCTCGATCTGAACGGCAAGCCCTACAAGGTCGTCAAATACGCCACCGACATCACCGCCCAGAAGCAGGTGGCGGCGCGGGTGACGGAGATCTCGGGCATCGTCGCCTCGGCGGCTTCGCAGATGCGGGCCACGGCCGAGGGCATGGCGGGCACGGCCGAGGAGACCACGCGTCAGGCCGGGGCCGTGACGGCGGCGGCCGAGGTCACCTCGGTCAACGTCCAGACCGTGTCGTCGGCGGGCGAGGAGCTGACCGCCTCCATCGCCGAGATCGCGCGTCAGGTGGCCGAGTCCAGCAGCATCTCGCAGCACGCCGTGACCGAGGCCGACCGCACCAGCGACTCGATCCGCACCCTGGCCGATGCGGCGCAGAAGATCGGCAACGTCGTCACCCTGATCAACGACATCGCCGGCCAGACCAAGCTGCTGGCCCTCAACGCCACCATCGAGGCGGCGCGGGCGGGCGAGGCGGGCAAGGGCTTCGCCGTCGTGGCTTCGGAGGTGAAGAGCCTGTCGGACCAGACGGCGCGGGCCACCCACGAAATCTCGTCCCAGGTCTCGGCCATGCAGTCGGCGACCCAGACCTCGGTCGGGGCCATCGGCAGCATCACCGACACCATCCGCAAGGTGGCCGACATCGCCTCGGCCATCGCCGGCGCGGTCGAGGAACAGTCCGCCGCCACCCGCGAGATCGCCGCCAACGTCGCCCAGGTGGCCGAGGGCACGCGTCAGGTTTCGACCAGCATCGCCGGGGTCAACGCCGCGGCGGTCCAGACCAGCGACGCCTCGTCTGAACTGCTGGGCGCCTCGGGCGAACTGGCCCGCCAGGCCGAGGCCCTGACGGCGGAAATGGATCGTCTCGCCGCCGCCTGAGCCCCCCCCTGCGGGCCGCGACGAGACGGAGCGGGGCGAAGGCGCGTGACACCGCCTTCGCCCCCTGAGTCGTTTCCACTTTCCTTCCCAGCTGATGGCAGGAAAACGGGTATCAAGCCGTTCCCGAAGTGAAGCGGCTAACGATACCTCGATAGTATCGCTATAGTAGCTTTCAGAATCTTAGATGACGCGTCGGGGGACGGTATGGCCTACGAGTTTGCCTTTATCTCATGGGAGGCTGCTGCGACGTTGGCTACCGGATTCGCTGCAGTAGCTGCGGCGTGGTGCGTTGGCAAAAATCAGATAGCCATTCAAAAGCGGCAAACGCGTATCCAGCATGAGTTGCAAAAACTTGAGGCGCTAAAGATCAAGACGGATCTTTTTGATCGTAGAATGACTGTCTATCTCGCTATTGATAGTTGGCTTGCGGAGTGGGTTCTTAGGGGCGAGGTTCGGAAAGAAACTGAGATCGCATTCTATAAGGCGCATGATCAAGCGACATTTTTGTTCGGTCCAGAAGTTCGGAGCGCATTTCTTGATTGGTATCGAGCCGCTCAGGTGCTCCGCGAGCATGAAGGGCCGGAACAAAGTGCTCAGGTACTTGAGGCGCGCCAAACTCTGGAACGTGCGTTTAAGGATCGTCGAGCTGTTTTTTCAGCTGAGCTGGAAATGCCCGCTTCTATCTAGTGTCAAAGCTCTCATTTGTGGGATCGGCAGGGTCAGCAGACGAGATTAGGCACCCGGCCTGAACACGCCTCTCAGTCCCACGACCGGCGCGAAGCCGCTCTCCAGACCCACCACGGTCTCCGCGCTGCCCAGCACCAGGGCGCCGTGCGGCTCCAGCGCCTGACCGATCTGGGCGAGCGCCGCGCGCTTATGCTCGCGGTTGAAATAGATCAGGACGTTGCGGCAGAAGACCAGGTCGAACCGGCCCAGACCTGTCGTTCCCGCCAGCAGGTTGTGCGGCGCGAACCGGACCATGGAGCGGATCTGCGGCGACAGCAGCCATTGATCCCCCTGACGGGTGAACCAGCGGGTCAGCCGGGCGTCAGTCAGGCCGCGTTTCACCTCGAAATCGCTGTAGAGGCCGGTGCGGGCGCGCTCCAGGATCGGCAGGGACATATCCGTGGCCAGGATGTCGATGCGCCAGCCGGGCATCCGCGCCTGTTCCTCCATCAGCAGCATGGCCAGGGAATAGGGCTCCTGTCCGCTGGAGCAGGCGGCGCTCCAGATGCGCAAGGTCCTGGTCTGCGCCCGCGCCGCCATCAGCTCCGGCAGCAGCGTGTCGCGCAACTGGTCGAAGGGTGTGGTGTCGCGAAAGAAGAAGGACTCATGCGTCGCCATGGCGTCGATGCAGCGCTGGGCCAAGGCCCCGGACGGCTCGGACCCGACCTGGGCCAGCAGCTGATCCAGGCCGTCGAACCCGTCCTTGCGGGCCAGCGGCTCCAGCCGGCTTTTCAGCAGATAGTCCTTGTCCGCCGTCAGCACGAGGCCGGAGCGGTCCAGCACCAGCTTGCGGAAGCTCTCATAGGCGACGGTCATGCGCAGGCCCGCCGAATCCAGGAACCGATCTGCGGCAGGGGCAGGACGGCGTCGGCCAGGCCCGTGCGGGCGGCGGCACCGGGCATTCCCCAGACCACGCTGGTCGCCTCGTCCTGAACGATGAAGCGTCCGCCCGCGCCGGCCACGGCGCGACAGCCCTCGGCCCCGTCCGCTCCCATGCCGGTCAGGATGACCGCCAGCAGGCCGGGGCCATAGACCGCCGCCGCCGACCGCAGCATGGGATCGACCGAGGGACGGCAGAAATGCTCGGGCGCTTCCTGGTTCAGGCGGATGACCGGCACCTGACCGCTGCGGCCGACCGTCATGTGCCAGCCGCCGGGGGCGACATAGATGCGGCCGGGCAGGATGGGCTCGCCGTCGCGGGCCTCGGCCGCCGGGCGTCCGCCGGACCGTTCCAGCTGTTCGGCCAGCATGGCGGTGAAGGTCGGCGGCATATGCTGGGTCAGCAGCACGGCCTGTTCGAGGCCGTCCTTCAGGTCCTGGAACAGGGTCATCAGGGCGGGCGGCGCGCCGGTCGAGCCGCCGATGGCCAGAACCTGCGGCCGGACCGGCGGCGACAGGGGGGCGGGGCGGACGGCCGGGGCCGCGGGCGCGGGCGCCGATGCGGACGGCAGGGCGCCGCCACGGTCCTGGATCTGGCCCCGACTTTGGCCAAGGGCCTTCACCTTGGCGGTCAGTTCGCGGGCGAAGTCCTCGGCCCCGACCAGGCCGCCGGTCTCGGGCTTGGGCACATAGTCGGCGGCCCCGGCTTGCAGCGCCTGCAGGCTGATGCGGGCGTTTCGCCGCGTCAGGGTCGAGGCCATGATGACCTTCACCTCGGGGCGTTTCTTCAGGATCAGGGGCAGGGCGGTCAGACCGTCCATGACCGGCATCTCGATGTCCAGAACCACGACGTCGACCGGGGTGCGATCCAGCTCCGCCAGCGCCGCCTCGCCCTGCGCGGCCCGCGCTACGACGGCGATGCCGGGATCATGCTCCAGAAGCTGGACGATCAGACCGCGCACGATGGCGCTGTCGTCGACCACCATGACGCGAACTGGATTCGACGTTAGCGACGCTGAGGCTACGGACAAAACGACCACCCCCATTCAGAACGACAAGGATGTGTAGCCCATAGTTGTAAACGAGCCGTCGACGCTGACGCAGGGCGTCCAAGTCCCTATAGAGACGGCTTCCTCCCTGCCGTGGACCGCCCGTGACCGCCGAACTCCAACCCGAACCCGTCTGCGTCGCCGCCCTCTATCGCTTCGCGCCCATCAAGGATCGCGAGGCGGTGCGGGCGCGGCTGCTGGACCTGTGCGGCGACGAGGTGCGCGGCACGCTTCTGGTGGCCTACGAGGGGATCAACGGCACCATCGCCGGGCCGGGCGCCGCCGTCGCCCGCGTGGTGGACGGGGTGCGCGCCCTGCCGGGCTTCGACCGGCTGGAACTGAAATACTCGACCGCCGAGGCCATGCCGTTTCACCGCATGAAGGTGCGGCTGAAGGCCGAGATCGTGACGATGGGCGTGACCGACATCGACCCGGTCGAGGGCGTCGGCGCCTATGTCTCGCCCCAGGACTGGAACGCTCTGATCGCCGATCCCGACACGATCGTCATCGACACCCGCAACGACTACGAGGTCGAGGTCGGGGTCTTCGAAGGCGCCGTCCAGCCCAATACCCGCACCTTCCGCGAGTTTCCCGACTGGTTCCGCGAGCATGGCCGCGCCCTGCTGGATCGGCCGAATCCGCCCAAGGTCGCCATGTACTGCACCGGCGGCATCCGCTGCGAAAAGGCCACCGCCTTCCTCAAGAATGAGGGCGTCGAGCAGGTCTTCCACCTGGAAGGCGGCATCCTGAAATATCTTGAGACCATCCCGGAGCCCGAGAGCCTGTGGCGCGGCGACTGCTTCGTCTTCGACGAGCGGGTGGCGGTCGGTCACGGGCTGAAGGAGGGCGACCACAGCCTGTGCCGTGGCTGCCGGATGCCGGTCAGCCCCGAGGCGCGCCGCTCGCCCCACTACGTCGAGGGCGTCTGCTGCGACCGTTGCCATGATGCGCGCACGGATGAGCAGCGCGAAGGCTACGCCGAGCGGCAGAAGCAGATGGAGATCGCCGCCCGCCTGGGCATCGACCACGTTGGCGCGACGCCGAAGCGGGGCGATTAGTCAGGCCGCCGTCCGCCCGTCGATCCAGCTTTCGACCGCCTTCAGGTCGTCATCCAGCCGCACCAGGTCCGCCGCAAACCCCGGCGCGATGCGGCCGCGCTCGCGCTCCAGGCCCAGGAAGGCGGCGGGGGCGCCGGAGGCCATCATGACGGCCGTGGGCAGGTCCAGACCGATCAGGTCGCGGGCGTTGCGGACGGCGGAGGCCATGTCGAGATCGGATCCGGCCAGCACGCCGCGCTCGTCCAGACAGGCGCCGTCCTTCACCGTGATGCGTCGGCCCTGCAGGAAGAAGTGGTCGCCTTCCGCGCCGACGCTGGGCATGGCGTCAGTGACCAACATGAAGCGGTCGGCCGGGCGACAGCGCAGGGCGAGCTTCAGCACCACCGGATCGACATGGTGGCCGTCGACGATGACGCCGCACCAGGCGGTGGTGTTCTCCAGCGCCGCCCCGACGACGCCCGGCGCGCGGCTCTTCAGCGGCGACATGGCGTTGAACAGGTGGGTGAAGCCGGTCAGGCCCGCGTCGAGCGCCGCCCTGATCGTTGCATAATCGGCGTCGGTGTGGCCCGCCGCCACGACGGCGCCGCCCGCGATCAGCGCCTGGATCATGTCCGGCGTGGTCGTCTCGGGCGCCAGGGTGATCAGGGTGCGGCCCGTCTTCATCCGCGTCAGCAGGCGCACGGCCTCGTCGTTCAGGGTGCGGAACCTGGCCGGATCGTGGATGCCCTTGCGCGCGACATTCAGGAAGGGGCCTTCGATATGGATGCCCAGGACGCCGGGCACGCCCTCGGCCATGGCCTGTTCGACGGCGTCGATGGCCCGGTCGACGACGGCCAGGTCGTCGCTGATCAGGGTCGGCAGGAAGCCGGTCGTGCCGAACCGCCGGTGGGCGGCGCCGATACGGGCGATGGTCTCGACCGTGGGGGCGTCGTTGAACAGGACGCCGCCGCCGCCGTTGACCTGGGTGTCGATATAGCCGGGAACCAGCCGGTCGCCGTTCAGGTCGCGGCCCGTCGCCTCGGGGAAGGCGGCGCGCAAGGCGGCCTCCGGCCCGATGGCGGCGATGCGGTCGCCGTCCACGACCACGGCGAGGTCTTCGTGAAAGGCGCCGTCGACCAGAATCCGCCCGTTGTGCAGCAGGATGGGCATCAAACCGTCTCTGTCACCTTGTTGAGATAGGGCGGGCGGTCGGGGTCGAACCCGCGCGCGGTCGAAAGAGTCGCGGCCAGACGATAGAAGCTCTGGATCAGCAGGATCGGCTCCAGCGCCGGATGACCGCTGATGGTCGGCAGGGCGGTGACGCCCGGCGCGGTCGTGGCCCCGGCGAAGAAGACGCGCGCCCCGCGTCGGGCGAAGTCGGCGGCCAGATCCTCGGCGTCGTCGCGCGTCGCGTCCGACTGCGGCAGCAGCAGGACGGGGAAGCCGGTCTTGACCAGGGCCATGGGGCCGTGGCGCACCTCGGCGGTCGAGAAGGCCTCGGCGTGCAGGCCGCAGGTCTCCTTCAGCTTCAGCGCCGCCTCGCGGGCCACGCCGAAGCCGAGGCCGCGGCCCACGACATAGAGGCTGGTCGCCGGGATCAGGGCGGGCAGGGCGGCGGACCAGTCCTGGGCCCAGGCGGCGTCCAGCTGTTGCGGCAGGCGGTTCAGGGCGGCGGACAGGTCGGCGTCGCCGCTCCATTCCGCGACCAGGTGGGCGATGGCGCTGAGGCTGGCGATGAAGCTCTTGGTCGCCGCGACCGACAGTTCCGGCCCGGCCCGCAGCGGAAGCGTCAGATCCGCGACCTGGCTCAGGGGCGAGCCCTCGACGTTGACCAGGGCGACGACGAAGGCCCCGCCCGCCTTGGCGGCGGCGGCGGCGGCGACCAGATCGGGGCTCTTGCCCGACTGGGACACGGCCAGGCACAGGCCGCCCGGAATGTTCGGCGTCCGGCCATAGACCGAGCTGACGGCCAGGGGCATGGGGCTGGTCAGGACGCCGGTCTCGGTCTCGATCAGATAGCGGGCGAAGACCCCGGCGTTGTCGGAACTGCCCCGGCCGCAGATCAGGGCGGCGGTCGGCGGCTGCATCCGCAGGCGCTTGGCGGCCTGGGCCACGACGCCGGCGTTGGCGGCCAGCTGGTCGGCGACGATACGGCCCGAATCGGCCGCCTCGGCGAACATCAGGGTGTCTTCAGCACGCATCAGGCGGGTCCGTCGTTCAGTTCGGCGACGAAGTCGTAGGCGTCGCCGCGATAATAGGACTGGGTCACTTCGACCGCCTCGCCGTTGTGGAAGGCGCGGCGTTCGATCAGCAGGCCGGGGGCCCCGCGGGCCACGCCCAGAAGCTGGGCCTGTTCGTCGGTGAACAGGACGGCGCGCAGGCGTTGCAGGGCGCGGTTGGGCCGGTGGCCGCTGACCGCCAGGGCCTGATAGAGCGAGGTGGTGACCGCCTCCACGCCCGACAGGCAAGACGCCGGGACCGTCGAATACTCCAGCGCCATGGGCGCCCCGTCGGCGTAGCGGATACGGTGGAAGCGATAGACCGGCGCGCCGGGGCTGAGGCCCAGGGTCAGGGATTCCTCGGGCGTGACCGAGCCTTCGCTGCGGCTCAGCCAGGAACTGGTGGCCTTGCGGCCGCGCGCCGCCATGTCTTCCGTGAAGGAGGTCAGCTTGGAGAAGCTCTTCTCCACCCGGGCGGCGACGAAGGTGCCGGCGCCCTGACGGCGGGTCAGCAGCCCTTCGGCCACCAGGCCGTCGAAGGCCTTTCGAATCGTGATGCGCGACACCGACAGTTCGTTGGCCAGGTCGCGCTCGGGCGGCAGGGCGTCGTCCGGCTTCAGCGTGCGGCGCTCGATGGCCTGGCGCACCGCCTGCTGCAGCTGCTGGTACAGCGGCGCGGGACGTTGGGCGTCCAGCGATCCTATGGCTTCAAGAAACGGCATGACGTCCTCCCCCCGAGTTCTGGTCATCCCCGACTGACGTCATCTGAACTGATGTTATGCGACCAATCAAGAACCAATATGAGAAAAGTTTAGGCCCAATGTGAAATTTGGTCTTGCGAGATGCGACGCTTTGGTGAAAGTCTGCCTCCAATTCCCATGTTCTCTCGATCCAAGCGGAAGAGGGGCGGGCCATATTGGTCTTTAATTGGGTATATCTGACCTGCGGGGGCAGGTCTCTGGAGGGGAGTCCAGCGCTATGAATATCCGTCACGCCTTGCTTGTCGGCTCTGTCAGCGCCCTGGCGCTGGCGGCCGGCGCGGCCGCCGCACAGGACGCAAACGGTCCGGCCACGACCGTCGACGAGGTCGTCGTCACCGGCATCCGGGCTTCGCTTCAGCAGTCGATCACGACCAAGCGCAACGCCAACGCCATCATCGATGTCGTCACCGCCGAGGACGTGGGCAAGTTCCCCAGCTCGAACGTGGCTGAAGCCATCACCATCATTCCCGGCGTCACCGTCGATCGCGCCTTCGGCCAGGGCGAGAAGGTCTCGATCCTGGGCACCGACCCGGCGCTGAACCGCACCCTGCTGAACGGCCAGACGGTCGCCTCGGCCGACTGGTTCATCCTCGATCAGCCGGGCCGGACCTTCAACTACGCCCTGCTGGCTCCGCAGATCGTCGGCAAGGTCGAGGTCTATAAGTCGCCCGAGGCCCGCATCGACGAAGGCTCGATCGGCGGCACCGTCGACGTCTCGACCCGCCGTCCGCTGGACCTGGGCCGTCACACCCTGTCGGGCGCCGTGACCTACCTCTACAACGACCGCTCCGAGAGCGGCGACGCGCAGCTGTCGCTCCTCGGCGGCTGGCGCAACGAGGATCGCACCTTCGGCGTCCTGGTCTCGGCCCAGCGCGCCAGCGACGAACTGCGCCGCGATGGTCTGGAAGCCTACGGCACCATCCCGGCCAGCTTCTACGCCGGCGGCAACCCCGAGAACCCGGGCGGCAATTCCATCGCCAACGGCAACTGCGTCGGGGCCTGCGCCACGACCCTGCTGGCCAACCCGACCGCCAAGGGGCTGAACGCCTTCGGCACCCACTTCTTCGAGCAGCAGCGCGAGCGCAACAGCTATACCGCCGCCGTCCAATGGCGTCCGAACGACAGCCTGGACCTGAACTTCGACTGGCTGCGCATTGACGCCACTTACGACAACATCAACCAGGCCCTGTTCGCCTTCCAGGGCAATACCTGGAACAGCCTGGGCGCCCTGACCGGCATCCAGATCGACAACAACGTCATCACCAAGGCCTCGTTCAAGAATGCCCTCAGCGTGCTGGACATCCAGTATCGCGAGGCGGCGATGACCTCGGACAGCTACCACCTCGACGGCAAGTACAACGGGAACGGCTGGGACCTGTCGGGCGACCTCGGCTACACCAAGGCCGACGGCGGCACCCAGCGTCAGCTGTTCGGCGAGTTCCTGAACTGGGCCGACTATACGGTGGACTTCACCGGCGCTCCGGGTTCGCCGGGCGTTCTCACCTACGCCAACGGCAATGTCCTGAACGACGCGTCCAAGTTCTCCTTCGACGGCGGCTGGGGCGCGGGCGACCCGTCGGTCGGGCCGACCGGCTACAACCCCGGCTGGGGCGGCAACATCGTCTCCAAGCCGACGATGGACGAGGAAACCTACGCCCAGGCCGATCTCGGCTTTGACCGCGACGGCTTCTTCAAGCGCTTCCAGGTCGGCTACAAATACCGCCAGCACGAGACCGACCAGAAGATGTCGGGCGTGACGGTCCAGATCTATGGCGCGCCTGACAGCGCCGCCATGTTCAGCCCCAGCCGCGTGCCGGGCAACTATCTGGACGGCTTCGACGGCGCCAACGACCAGATGAAGGGGCGCTTCCGCATCGATGGCGAGGCTCTGGCCGACTATATCGAGAAGGGCGAGTATCTGCGGCCCTGGCAGCCCAAGCCGGTGCCGACCGTCTTCGGCAACGCCGAGTTCACCGCTCAGAACTGGAACGTCCAGGAGACGATCAACGCCGTCTATGGCCAGGCCGACTTCGAGAACGAGACGGTCCGCGGCAACATCGGCCTGCGCTATGTCCGCACCGAGTCGGAAAGCGGCGGCTATGTCTGCGTCCGTCAGACGCCGTCCGGCTGCGGCACCACGGCGGCTGACTGGGCCTGGAGCGTCAAGACCAAGGAATACGACGACTTCCTGCCCAGCGTGAACGTGGCCATCAACGCCGCGGAAGACGTCATCGTCCGTCTGGCGGCGGCCAGGGTCATCGCCCGTCCCAACTATGCGGATATGTCCAACTACTTCTGGCTGTCGGATCAGATCCTGACCGGCGGCGGCGGCAACCCGGACCTGGACCCCTACAAGTCGACCAATCTGAATGCGGCGGCGGAATGGTATTTCGCCGAGGACGCAATCCTGTCGGGCGAGGTCTTCTACAAGAAGATCGACAACTACATCCTGCAAGCCACCGCGCCGGAGACCCACTTCAACCAGGCGCAGAACAGGCCGACCACCTATCAGATCAGCCGTCCGACCAACGCCGGTTCGGCCGAACTGAAGGGCCTGTCCGTGGCCTATCAGCAGACCTACGCCTACGGCCTGGGCCTGCTGGCCAACTACACCCTGGTCGACGGCAGCGCCGACAACGGCGCCGACCTGCCGTTCAACTCGAAGCATCAGGTCAACATCAGCCCCTTCTTCGAATCCGGTCCCTTCTCGGTCCGGGCCACCTACACCTGGCGGTCGAAGTACTTCACCGGGGTGGATCGCGGCGAAAATATGTACGTCCGCGCCTTCACCGGCCTGGACGCCACGGCCAGCTACGCCTTCAACGATCGGGTCAGCCTGACGGTGGCGGGCCAGAACCTGTTGGACAGCGAATACTACGCCTACGCCAACACGGTCTCCCTGCCGCGCGGCGTCTATCGCACCGGCCGCAAGCTGATGGCGACGCTGAGCGTCGAGTTCTAGGACGCCGCGTTCAGGGGGCGGCGTTCGCCGTCCCCTGTTCCGCCTATCGCCAAGGCCTTCTCCTGAGGCCAGACTGGCGCGGGGCGTTATCGTCCCGCGCTCTTTTTTGTTCCAGATGCGAGACCGCGTATGACCCAGGTCGTTCGATCGGCGACGGCGTTCGCCCCGATGTTGGCGTCCGTGCTGGCCCTGCTTGCGGCGCTGGCGTCGGCCTCCGTCGTGGCCCAGACCCAGGTTCAGCCTCCGGTCGGGTCGGTGATTCCGCGGCCTGCGTCCCTGACCCCGGCCCAGGGCGTCTTCGCCCTGAACGACGCCACGACCCTGATCGTGCCGCGCGGCGACGCCGAGGCGGCGCGGGCGGCGGCGCATTTCGCCGACCTGATGCAGCGCACGCGGGGACTGGCCCTGACGGTGCGCGAGGGGGAGGCCGCGCCCGGCGCCGTCGTCTTCCGGCGCGGCGCCGGATCGACCGCCGACGCCTATCGCCTGGACGTGACCCCGCGCGGCGCGGTCATCACCGCCGGCGATTTCGGCGGGCTTCTCTATGGTTCGATCAGTCTGTGGCAGCTGGCGACCGCCGAGGCCGGACAGGGACCGGCGGCCATCCCCGCCGTCGCCATTTCCGACACGCCCCGCTTTGGCTGGCGCGGCGTCATGCTGGACTCCGCTCGCCACTATCAGTCGCCGGAGTTCATCAAGGGCTTCATCGACTGGATGGCGTTGCACAAGCTCAACGTCTTCCACTGGCACCTGACCGACGATCAGGCCTGGCGGCTGGAGATCAAGCGCTATCCCCGGCTGACCGAGGTCGGCGGCTGGCGCGTCCATGCCGGCGCTTCGGCGCAGAAGGACATCGATCCGGCCACCGGCCGCCCGCGCCTCTATGGCGGCGTCTATACCCAGGATCAGGTGCGCGACATCGTCGCCTATGCGGCCGCCCGCAACATCGTCGTGGTGCCCGAGATCGACGTGCCCGGCCACGCCAGCGCGGCGGTCGCCGCCTATCCGGAACTGGGCGTGACCGACGTGCCCGGCGCCGCAGTCCCGGCCGTGCCCGCCGACTGGGGCGTCTATCCGACCCTGTTCAACGTCGAGGAGCCGACCCTGGACTTCCTCGAGAACGTCATGGACGAGGTCGTCGATCTCTTCCCCGGCGAATACGTCCACATCGGCGGCGACGAGGCGGTCAAGGACCAGTGGAAGGCCTCGGCCCGCGTCCAGCAACGGATGCGCGAACTGGGCCTCGCCGACGAGGAGAAGCTGCAATCCTGGTTCGTCGCCCGTCTGGAAAAGCGGCTGAACGACCACGGCCGCCGCATGATCGGCTGGGATGAAATCCTGGAAGGCGGCATCAATCCCAACGCCAGCGTCATGTCCTGGCGCGGCGTCGAGGGGGCCATCGAGGCGGCGCGCCTGGGCCACGACACGGTGATGTCGCCGGCGCCGACCCTCTATCTCGACAACCGTCAGAGCGCCGACGACGGGGCGCCCGGACGCGGCTTCACCTCGACCCTGCGCGACGTCTACGCCTTCGACCCGACGCCGGACGAACTGACCCCGGAACAGGCGCGCCGCGTCCTGGGGGTGCAGGTCAACCTCTTCTCCGAACATATGCGCGACGAGGACCGGATCGAGTACATGGCCTTCCCGCGCCTCTCGGCCCTGGCCGAAATGGCCTGGACCCCGCACGAGCGGATGGACTTCGCCGATTTCCGCGTCCGTCTGGACCCGCAACTGGCCCGCTATCGCACCCTCGGCATCGACTATGCGACCAGCGGCCTGACCGAGGTTCCCGTCGCGCCGCCGGCCGACGGCCAGAAGCGTTACGACCATCAGATGAAGCTGTGCAGCAGCGCCCTGCCGCTGTCGCTGATCGACGACGCCCCGCTGGAGGGCGAACGTCCGGCCCTGCTGATGGACATCCTCAACCCCTGCTGGATCTATCAGTCGGCCGACCTCAGCCAGGGCGCGCGTTTCGAGGCCGCCGTGGGCCAGGTGCCCTTCAACTTCCAGATCGGCGCCGACCGCGACAAGATCCGCCTCGGGACGCCGCGCACGCCGGAAGGCGAACTGGAGGTCCGCATCGACGGCTGCGAGGGCGAACCGGCCCTGATCCTTCCCCTGGCCGAGGCGGCCGGGAACGACGGCGTCACCACGATCTCGGGGCGCCTGCCCGCCCGCGCCGGCCAGCACGACCTGTGCCTGCGCTTCACCCAGAAAGAGCTTGATCCGATGTGGGGCGTCGACTGGGTGCGCCTGTCCGATCCGATGAAGGCTGGAGACGCCAAGTGACGTCCGAACTGATCGTCCACGCCCCGATCGACGGCTGGGTCTGTTCGCTGGACGAGGTCCCCGACGACGCCTTCGCCGGGCGCATGGTCGGCGAAGGTCTGGCCATCGATCCCACCGGGATGACGGTCCGCGCCCCCTTCGACGGGGTGGTGTCCAGCCTGGCCCGCACCGGCCACGCGGTCAGCGTCCGCTCGGACGACGGCGCTGAAATCCTGATCCATGTCGGACTGGAGACGGTCGCCCTCGACGGCGCAGGCTTCACCGCCCACGTCGCGGCGGGGACGCGGGTGCGCGCCGGGGACCTGCTGCTGACGCTGGACCTGGAGGTCGTGGCGGCGGGCGCGAAAAGCCTGATCTCGCCGATCCTTCTGGCCAACGAGGGCGAGGTCCGGCTGCTGCCGCTGAACCGGCAGGTCGCGGCGGGCGAGCCGATCATGGCCGTGCGTCTGGCTGCGGCGTCCGGGCCAACTCTGGACGAAGGCGCAGCGGCCCTGACCCGCACCGTGCGCGCGCCCCTGCCGCACGGGCTGCACGCCCGCCCGGCCTCGCGCATCGCCGCCGGCGCCAAGAGCTTCGACGCCCGCGTCCGGCTGATCCTCGGCGAGCGCAGCGCCGACGCCGCCAGCCTGACCGCCATGATGACCCTGGGCCTCAAGGACGGCGACGAACTGATCCTGAGCGCCAGCGGCCCTCAGGCCGAGGCGGCGCTGGAGGCGATACACGCCCTGATCGCGTCCGGCCTCGGCGAAGGCGGCGAGGGCGCCCATGCCGCACCCGTTGCCGAAGCCCCGGCGGTGCCCGCCGGTCCCGCGGCGGGCGAAGACGGCGAACTGATCTTCTCGGGCGTCACCGCGGCGCCGGGTCTGGTGATCGGCCGCGCCGTCCGCCTGCGTCAGGCCGAGATCGAGACGCCCGAACACGGTCGCGGCGTCATGCTGGAGCAGGCCGCCTTGCAGCAGGCCCTGACCGTCGTGCGTAGCCGTATCGAGGCCTCGGTGGCCGAGGGCGGCGCCCATCGCCGCGCCATTCTGGCCGCCCATCTGGCCTTCCTCGACGATCCCGGCCTGCTCGCCACGGCGCAGGAGGCCATCGAGGCGGGCCGCAGCGCCGGCTTCGCCTGGCGCACGGCGACCCAAGGCGGCGTGGCCCTGTTCCGCTCGCTGGGCGACGCCCGCACGGCCGAGCGCGCCGACGACCTGCTGGATCTGGAGCGTCAGCTTCTGGTCGAACTGTCGGGCGAGGCCGCGCCGGCGCCGATGGTGCTGGGGGCCGGATCGGTCATCCTGGCCGACGACCTTTTGCCGTCGCAGCTGATCGCGCTCGACGCGGTCAAGGTGGCGGGCCTGTGCACCGCGCGCGGCGGGCCGACCTCGCACGTCGCCATCCTGGCCGCCGCCATGGGGGTGCCGGCTCTCGTCGCCGTCGGGCCGGGACTGGAGCGGGTCGAGGATGGCGCGCTGGTGGTGCTGGACGCCGACGGGCGGCGTCTGGTCGCCTCGCCGTCCGCCTCGCGTCAGGCCCGCGCCCAGAGCGCTGCCGCCGCCCGCGACCGTCGCCGCGCCGAGGCGCGGGCGTTGGCCGCCGAGGACTGCCGCACCGCCGACGGCGTCCGCATCGAGGTCTTCGCCAATCTGGGCGACGTGGCCGAGGCCGCGCCCGCGGTGGCCGGAGGCGCCGAGGGCTGCGGTCTGCTGCGCACCGAGTTCCTCTTCCTCGAACGCCAGAGCGCTCCGACCGAGGACGAGCAACTGGCCCAGTATCAGGCCATCGCCGACGCCCTGGACGGACGGCCTCTGGTCATCCGCACCCTCGACGCCGGGGGCGACAAGCCCTTGCCCTATCTGCCCATGCCGCACGAGGACAATCCGGCCCTGGGCCTGCGCGGCGTCCGCACCGGCCTGCACCGTCCCGACCTGCTGCTGACCCAGCTGCGCGCCGTCTGCCGGGTGCGCTCAAGCGGAACGGTCGCGGTCATGCTGCCGATGATCGCCTCGGTCGCCGAGGTGCGTCAGGTCCGCGCCCTGCTGGACATCGCGGCGGCCGAGACCGGCGGGCAGGCGCCCCTGCTGGGGGTGATGATCGAGACCCCCGCGGCGGCCATGACCGCCGACCTGCTGGCGCCCCATATCGACTTTGTCTCGGTCGGGACCAATGATCTGACCCAGTACGCCCTGGCCATGGATCGCCAGAACGCTCATCTGGCGGCCCAGCTCGACAGCCTGCATCCGGCGGTCCTGCGCCTGATCGCGCAGACGGCGAAGGGGGCCGCCGACACGCGCTGGATCGGCGTCTGCGGCGGTCTGGCCTCGGACCTTCTGGCCGCGCCCATCCTGATCGGCCTCGGCGTCACCGAGCTGTCGGCGACGCCGTCCATGGTCGCCGAGATCAAGGCCGCGGTGCGGGTCATGACCCTGGCCGACTGTCGCGATCTGGCGGCCGAGGCCCTGACGCTGGACAGCGCCGAGGCCGTGCGCGCCCTGGCCGACGAACGTCTGGCCGCCCTGCTGAAATCCCGTGTCGTCGGAGCGGTCGCATGAAGATCGGACTGTCCAGCCTGCAGCCGCTCGGCCGGGCCCTGATGCTGCCCATCGCCGTCCTGCCGGTCGCGGGCCTCTTGCTGCGCCTGGGCCAGCCGGACCTGCTGGACATCGCCTTCATCTCGGCGGCGGGGCAGGCGGTGTTCGCCAACCTGGGCCTGCTGTTCGCGGTCGGTGTCGCCGTGGGGCTGGCCAGGGACAACAACGGCGCCGCAGGGCTGGCGGGCGCGGTCTGCTTCCTGATCTCGGTGGAGGCGTCCAAGGTCCTGCTGGCCGTCCCGCCTGAAGTCATTGCGGGGCTGACCGGCGACGCCGTCGACGCGGCCTCGAAAGTCTTCAAGGATCAGGCCCTGTCGCGGTTGGGCGTGCCGATCGGCATCGTCGCCGGCCTGATCACCGGGGCCTGCTACAATCGCTTCTCGACCTTCAAGCTACCCGACTACCTGGCCTTTTTCGCCGGGCGTCGCTTCGTGCCCATCGTGGCGGGGGTGGCCGGTCTGGTGGTGGCGGCCGCCGTCGGCCTGACGTTTGCCGGCATCGACCACGCCATCGATGTCTTCAGCCGCGCCGTCGTCGGCTCGGGCGAGATCGGCCTGTTCATCTATGGCCTGCTGAACCGGCTGCTGATCGTCACCGGCCTGCACCACATCCTGAACAACGTCGCCTGGTTCATCGTCGGCGACTACAACGGCGCGACCGGCGACCTGAACCGCTTCTTCGCCGGCGACCCCAGCGCGGGCGTCTTCATGAGCGGCTTCTTCCCCGTCATGATGTTCGGCCTGCCCGCCGCCTGCCTGGCCATGTATCACGCCGCCCGCAAGGACCGGCGCAAGGAGGTGGGCGGCCTGCTGGCTTCCCTGGCCCTGACCGCCTTCCTGACCGGGGTGACCGAGCCGATCGAGTTCACCTTCATGTTCCTGGCGCCCGTGCTCTACGCCATCCACGCGGTGCTGACCGGCGTATCCATGGTGGTGATGGACCTGCTGGGATCGCGCCTCGGCTTCACCTTCTCGGCGGGCCTGTTCGACTATGTGCTGAACTACGGCCGCTCGAGCCGGCCCTGGGTGCTGCTGCCCGTGGGTCTGGTCTATGCGGGCCTCTATTACGGCCTGTTCCGCGTCGCCATCTCGGTCTTCAATCTGAAGACGCCGGGCCGCGAGGATGAACCCGCCGCGACGAGCCAGACGTCGGATGTCGCGGGCGACCGGGCCGAGGGTTTCGTCGCGGCGCTCGGCGGGGCGGGCAATCTGATCTCGGTCGCCGCCTGCACCACCCGTCTGCGGCTCGAGATCCGCTCGCGCGAGGCGGTCGACGAGGCGGCGCTGAAACGGCTGGGCGCGCGCGGCGTCATCGCCCCGGGACCGAACCAGCTTCAGGTCGTTCTGGGTCCCATCGCCGACGCCGTGGCCGACGAGATTCGGGCTCATGTCGGCGCGGACGGCGCGGCGAAGACGTCCCCGTCCGCGCCGCCTTCGGCTGGCGCGGACGGCAACTTGCCCGCCGGCCTCATGGCGGCCCTGGGCGGCGCGGACAACGTCGAGGACGTCAGCCGCAAGGCCGGTCGGCTCTGCGTGCGGCTGGCCGGGGATGCGGATGTCGATACGGCCGCCTTGTCCGCCCTGCTGCCGCGCGGCTTCGTCCGCACCGGCGAGCGGACCCTGCAACTACTGGGCGTCTGACGCCGGGCTGTTCGCGCCCCGTGGAGCATGATTAGCTGGCGTCGTCCGAGACCGGAGCCCGCGCCATGTCGTCATTCCGTCCCGTCGCTGACCTCGACACCCATGAGGTGACCAACCAGCCGCCGCCGCTGGAGGACGTCAACCTGTTCACCGGCGACCGGGCGCTGGCCGACGCCGTACGCCGTGCGGGCGGAGAACAGCATGAAGCCCGACTGACGGCCCTGGGCCAAACTTGCGGCTCGGCCGAGGTCATCGACTGGGGCGTGCAGGCCAACCGCGTGCCGCCGGTGCTGGACACCCACGACCGCTACGGTCGGCGCATCGACGAGGTGACCTTCCATCCCGCCTATCATCAGTTGATGGCCCTGGGGCTGGAGGCGGGACTGGCGTCGGCCGCCTGGGACGGGACGGCCAACGGCCACGTCCTGCACGCCGCCATCCTGTTCCTGACCGGGCAGGCGGATTCGGGGACCAGCTGTCCCATGACCATGACCTACGCCTCGGTTCCGGCCCTGGCGGTCGAACCCGGCGTCGGCGCGCCCTGGATCGAGAAGATCAAAGGCGGGCGCTACGACCCCGCCGTCCGTCCGGCGTCCGACAAGGCGGGCGTGACGCTGGGCATGGCCATGACCGAAAAGCAGGGCGGGTCCGACGTGCGCGCCAACGCCACCCGCGCCGAACCGACGGGCGAGGACAGCTGGTATCGACTGACGGGGCACAAGTGGTTCTGTTCGGCCCCCATGTCGGACGCTTTTCTGACCCTGGCCCAGGCGCCTGGCGGCCTGACCTGCTTCCTCTTGCCGCGTTGGCTGCCGGATGGGACGCGCCACGCGGGCTTTCGCGTCATGCGGCTGAAGGACAAGATGGGCGACCGCTCCAACGCCTCGTCCGAGGTCGAGTATCACGGCGCCCTGGCCCAGAGGATCGGCGACGAGGGGCGGGGCGTCGCCGCCATCATCCGCATGGTCCAGCACACGCGGCTGGATTGCGTGATCGGCTCGGCCCAGCAGATGCGCGGGGCGCTGGCCCAGGCGATCTGGCACGCCGCCCACCGCACCGCCTTCCAGAAACGGCTGATCGACCAGCCGATGATGGCGGCGGTCCTGGCCGATCTGGCGGTCGAGAGCGAGGCGGCCACGGCTCTGTCCATGCGTCTGGCCCAGACCTTTGATCAGGACGATCCGCTGGCCCGTCTGGCCACGCCGATCGCCAAATACTGGGTCTGCAAGCGGGCGCCGGGTCTGGTCTATGAGGCGATGGAGAGCCAGGGCGGCGCCGGCTATGTCGAGACCGGCCCCATGCCGCGCCTGTTCCGCCAGTCGCCGCTGAACGCCATCTGGGAGGGGTCGGGCAATGTCATCGCCCTCGACGTCCTGCGCGCCTTCGGGCGCGAGCCGGAGGCGGTCGAGGCCCTGCGCGCCTTCCTCGACGCGCGGCGCGGGATTGATCCCGCCTATGACGCCTGGATCGCCGATCTGGACCTTCCCGGGGCGTCTGAGGCGAACGCGCGCTGGACCGTCGAACGCCTGGCCCTGGCGCTGCAGGCGGCCGTGCTGCTGGAGGCGGAAAGCCCTCTGGCCGAGGCCTTCTGTCGGCTGCGGCTGCAGCCGCGCGGCGGCCTCTACGGCGCCTTCGACGCCGGGATCGACGTTCGCGCCATGCTGGAGCGGGCCATGCCGGTCTGAGCCGACAATGCAACCTCGCCGCGAAAAAACGGCCGCAGGTCGTATGTTTCGCTGGACGCCGCCCGGATTCACTCGTTAACGCTAGGAAGTGACACGGGAAACCGAGATTCCTAAGCTGACGCCGCGCGAGCTGGAAATTGTCCGGCTGGCGGGCCTGCGCCTAGGCGACAAGGAGATCGCCCAGCAGCTGGATCTGTCGCCGCGCACCGTCCAGAACCACCTGCATCGCGCCTATGAAAAGCTGGGGGTTTCCGATCGTCTGCAGGCCGCGCGACGCCTGAGTGATCTCTACTCAGGGGAACCGGAGCCCCTATCCGACACGGCCACGGTTGCTTCAGTAGCGCCTGTCTCCGCAGCGCCTTCGCCGGCGTTCAGGAGCGGGACGCGGCCTTCGCTCTATGAGCGGTATGTCGCGTTGGACGGCTGGCGCCGACCCAGGAAGCTGGGGGGCTCCCTGCTGTGGCTGATCCTCGGCTGGTCTCTGGCCTGGCTGATCATCGCCGCGGTCGGCGCCAGCCTCGCCAACCCCGTTCTTGAACTGATCGAAAGCCTGCGGTGAACTTCGAAACCGCGGGGAATATCGATGATGACAGGTCAATGAGAGGACGCCCGGATCGGGTCTCCGCTTCCGCCATCGGCGGGCGTGGACGGCGCGCGGGCTAAACCATGCATCCGGTCCAGACCATCCTCATCCTCGCCAATCTGATCGCCTTCTCGTTGTTGCTGTGGCGGGGTGGGACGGTCGAACGGCTGGCGGTGGCCGCCCTGACGGCGGCCCAGGTCCTGTCGGTGATCCTGTTGCCGTGGGACATCGACGGTTTCCGGATCGGGGTGATGCTGGTGGATGTGGCCCTGTTCGGCTCGCTGTGGGCGCTGGCTGAATATGGCCGTCGCTGGTGGCTGGTCGCCTGCGCCGGGTTTCAACTGATCATCGTCGTCAGCCATCTGGCGCCCTTTCTCGCACAGGAGCGGCTGGGGTGGGCGGCGGTCACATTGCAATGGGTCGCCTGGTCTTTCGTCAGCCTGACGGCCTTCGTCGGGATCTGGGAAGCCTCGGCCGCCCGACGCTTCGCCCAGGAGGGGCGTGATGGCGCAAGAATGGACCATGGAGGCGGCGCGCGCGCTGCTGCGTCAGTGGAATAGACGCAAGGTCGAAGCGGCGGTCCGCGTCGGCGGGCTGTCGGTCGATCTGGACGGTCTGGAGACCTGGCTGCTGGATCAGCAGCCGGCCTCCCTGGCCGAGGCCGAACGGCTGCTGGACCTGATCGCGGCGCATGAGGCGGGGGCCGCCGGCGACCTCGGCGGCCTGTGCCGGGTGACCGGCGCGGTGCGCAACGACATCGGCCGCGACGGCAGCCGGGTCGAAGTCAGCTTCGCGCCGCAAGCCTCGGGGCCCCTGGCCGGGCGGGCCTGAAAGTCATCATTTGCTGACGTAAAGTCACCAATTGCTGACGCAAGGTAAGGCTTTCGTCGGCCGAAACGGACTGCTAGAGCGCCGCTTCTGTCCGCGACAAAGGCCGTGCGCCGTCGCTCCGCAAAGCGGTTTATTCCCCCCATGTCGTCTACTCTCCGCGCCGCGTATCTCGCGTCCGTCGCCTTGCCCCTGCTCGTTTTCGCCGCGCCGGCTTTCGCTGAGGGGGGCTTCGCCGAGGACGCCGCCACCGAAGGGCCGATCCAGGTGTCCGAGATCGTGGTGACGGCCCAGCGGCGCGAGGCCCCTCTGGCGGCGACCCCCCTGTCGCTGACGGTCGTGGGCCAGCCGCTGCTGACCGAGGCGGGCGTGCGCGACATCAAGGATCTGCAGATCCTGACGCCCGGCCTGGTCGTGGCCTCGACCTCGAACCAGACCTTCACCACCGCCCGCATCCGCGGTGTCGGCACGGTGGGCGACAATCCGGGGCTGGAAAGCTCGGTCGGCGTCATGATCGACGGCGTCTATCGCCCGCGCAACGGCGTGGCCCTGGGCGATCTCGGCGAGGTCGAGCGCGTCGAGGTGCTGAAGGGCCCGCAGGCCACCCTGTTCGGCAAGAACACCTCGGCGGGCGTCATCAACGTCGTCACCGCCGGCCCGTCGTTCACGCCGCGCGTGGCGGGCGAGGCGACCTTCGGCGACTACGGCGTGAAGGGCGGCTCCGTCTCCCTGACCGGCCCGCTGGTCGACGAGGTTCTGGCCGGGCGTCTGTACGTCGCCGCGCGTCGCCGCGACGGTCTCTATGACGTCAGAACCGGTGACGGCCCGCGCACCGAAACCGACGATCAGAACGAGCATTACGACACCCTGCGCGGCCAGCTGCTGTGGCGCGCGACGCCCGACCTGACCGCCCGCCTGACCGCCGACTGGACCGAGCGGGACGAGCGCTGCTGCGTCGGCGTGCAGCTGGTGACCGGCGGCACCGCGCCCTTGCTGGCGACCTTCGCCCCCGACGGCGGGGTGGCGGCGACGCCCAATCCCTGGGCGCGGGTGGCCTATTCCAACCGCGACACCAACACCCGCATCCGCGACCGGGGCCTGGCCCTGCATCTGAGCGCCGACCTGGGCTGGGCTCAACTGGACTCGACGACGGCGGTGCGCGACTGGCGCGGCGTCATCAGCCAGGACTGGGACTTCACCTCGGCCGACCTGGCCTATCGCCCCGACGACGGCAGCTGGTCCAACCGCTTCCGCACCCTGACGCAGGAGGTCCGCCTGTCGGGCGAGCGCGAGCGTCTGGACTGGTCGGCAGGGCTGTTCCTGGCCGACGAGAAGCTGACGCGCCGCGACAGCCTCTTCTACGGGGCGGACTATGAGGGCTATGTCAGCCGCCTGCTGTCGCGCTCGGCCGCCAATCCGCTGGGCAACCCGGCTCACGTCTCGACCCTGACCGGTCTGCCGGTGGGGCAGAGCTTCGTCGAGGGCCAGGGCCAGCGGGACCGCTACTGGCAGACGACGCAGAGCGCGGCCCTGTTCGCGCAAGCCTCCTACGCCGTGACCGACCGCCTGTCCCTGACCGGGGGTCTGCGCCGCACCCATGAAACCAAGGACATGAGCGCGGCCTACGAAAACACCGACGGCGGCCGCGCCTGCGCCGCCGCCCTGGCCAACGGCGTGGTCAGCGGCACCCTGTGCCTGCCCTGGTCCAACCCGGCCTTCAACAACCTGACCCGCGCCGAGAGCGTCACGGACGAGGCCTGGACCGGCCTGGCCCGCGCCGAGTTCAAGGCGACCGAGGGGACGCGCCTCTACGCCTCCTGGTCACGCGGCCGCAAGAACGGCGGCTTCAACCTGGATCGGGCCCAGACCAACCGCGTCCCCGACGCCTCGACCGCCTTCCCGGCCGAGAGCGCCGAGGCCTGGGAGGCGGGGGTCAAGAGCATCCTGCTGGACCGTCGCCTGCTGGTCGGCGCCGCCGCCTTCCGCCAGACCTATGAGGACTTCCAGCTCAACACCTTCCTCGGCACCACCTTCCTGGTGCGCTCGATCCCCGAGGTCCGGGCCAAGGGCGTCGAGGCGGACTTCATGTTCCTGCCGGTCGAAGGCCTGTCCCTGCAAGGCGGCGTCACCTACGCCCAGACGGAATACGGCGACGCTCCGGTCGCCGGCCTGCCGCTGCTGGCCGGCCGCCGTCTGAACTTCGCCCCCCTGTGGAGCGGCTCGCTGGCCGGAACCTATGAGCGTCCGGTGGGCGCGGGCCTGACCGGGCGTGTCACCCTCGCGGCCAAGTATTCGTCGGAATACAACACCGGCTCGGACCTGGACCCGATCAAGAGCCAGCCGGGGCACTGGCTGGTGGACGGTCGCGTCGCCCTGGCGAAGGACGAAGCCTGGAGCGTCGAGCTGTGGGGCAAGAACCTGTTCGATCAGGACTACCGCCAGGTCGCCTTCGGCGCCCCCTTCCAGGCGGGCACGCTGGGCGCCTTCCTCGGCGCGCCGCGCACGGTGGGCGTGACGCTGCGGGTGGTGCGCTGATTTTCGTCCTTCTCCCCTTGAGGGAGAAGGTGGCAGGCGAAGCCTGACGGATGAGGGGTGCGAGGAAATCCGCACCCCGCCTCTCGTTAAAGCTCAGCGCCGACACCCCTCATCCGAGCGCCTGCGGCGCCCACCTTCTCCCTCAAGGGGAGAAGGGCAGGGGTCACTCCTTGCGGCGCGCCTCGTCCTTCGCCGCGCGCTCGGCCTGGCCGCGCCAGCCGTAGCCTGCGCCGTGCTTGCCGACGCTGACGAAGGTGGCTTCCTCGGCCTTGTGGAAATACTGCTCGGCCACCATCCAGCCCTTGAAGGGCCGCAGCACGCCCAGGCACATCAGGGCCAGGATCGGCAGGGTGACGACGAAATGCACCCAGACCGGCGGGTGGACGTTGAACTCGAAGATCATGAAGCCGATCATGCCGACGATCCCCACCGCCGACATGACGAAGAAGGCCGGGCCGTCCGCCGGGTCGGCGAAGCTGTAGTCCAGACCGCAGTTCGGACATTCCTTGCGGATGGTCAGATAGCCCTGGAACAGCGGACCTTCGCCGCAGCGCGGGCAGCGGCAACGGACGCCGGATTTCAGGGGGCTGATGGACGGATAAGCGGGGTCTGACACGGAAAACACCTGGCAAACGGCGTGCGATACGTCGATGCCGCCGATGTCGGCCTTTCGCGCGCGCGCCGCAAGCGGGTGTTTTGTCTCATCCCCCCATGGGAAGGTTGGGCGGAAGGTTGCGAAGCTCGTCGTCTTTAACCGGCGTTAACCGCGATTAAAGCCCTTCGCGCGAGGGTGCGCGCGTATGTCCGGGGCAACCGCCAGCAAGCGCGTTCTGAAGACGACCGTGGCGGCCGCCGCGGCGGGCGTCGTCGTGTTCGCGCCCCTGGCCCCGCACGCCGAGGGCGCCAACCTCAGCAGCGGCCCGGTCGAGATCCGCGTCGGCGCCAACGCCCACTTCACCAAGATCGAATTCGCCGGCGTCGTCGGCGCGCGCGCCCAGGTGCGGCGCGAGGGCCAGGCCGTGGTGGTCCGCATCGGCACGACCGCCGCCCCCGACGTCAGCCGGCTGAAGGTCGATCCGCCCAAGGGTGTGGCCAAGGTCGAGACGCGCGCCGCACGCGGCGGCACCGAGCTGGTCCTGACCCTGGCCGAGGGCGCGGATGCCCGCTCGGGCGCCGCCGACGGCGCGGTCTGGCTGAACCTCTATGCCCCCGGCGCCGGTCCCGAAGGCGCCAAGCCCTCGGCCGTGCCCGCCGGGGGCGCCGTTCCCGTCGTCGCCGAGGTCAAGGATCAAGCGACCAGCCTGACTTTCCGCTGGGCCGCGCCCGTGGGGGCCGCCGTCTTCCGTCGCGGCGACGCCGTCTGGGTGGTGTTCGACACCGCCGCCCGCATGGACATGACGGGCGCCAAGGCGGCTGGCGAGATCGGCAAGGCGCGCTGGGCGGCCGGTCCCGACTTCACCGCCATCCGCATTCCCGCCGGCGAAGGGCAGGGGGTCTCGGCCCGCGCCGAGGGCGCCGCCTGGATCGTCACGTTAGGCGGCAATGCGCCCGCCGTGACCGGGGTCGAGATCGGGCGCGACGACACGGCGCACACGGCCCTGACCGCCCGCATGGCCGGGGCCACCAGGACCGTCTGGCTGACCGATCCCATGATCGGCGACCGCTTCGCCGCCGTCACGGCCCTGGCCCCCGGCAAGGGTCTGGCCAAGGGCCGCCGCACGGTCGATCTGGCCCTGCTGCCGACGGCCCAGGGGCTGGCGGTCGAGACGCCGACCGACGACCTGACCGTCAAGGCCGAGGGCGACCTCGTCACCCTGTCACGCCCGCGCGGCCTCAGCCTGTCGCCGCCGACCGTGGGGCTGGAAGCCGCCGCCGAGCAGGGCGCGCCGCGCAAGGCCTCGCGGCCCGCGCTGATCCAGGCCGACTGGGCCGACGTCGGCGCCGCCGGTTTCGCCGCGCGCCACCGCCAGCTGCAACAGGCCGCCGACGAGGAGAACGCCCGCGCCGCCGTCGATCCCCGCGCCCCGGTCGAGGCGCGTCTGGCCCTGACGCGGTTCCTGGTGGGATCGGGCCTGGGCTACGAGGCCATCGGCGCCCTGAACGCCCTGGTCGCCAAGACCCCGGCCATGCTGGGCGAGCCCGAGGTGCGCGGCCTGCGCGGCGCCGCCCGTGCCTCCATCGGCCGTCTGGCCGAGGCCGAGGCTGATTTTTCCGCCGGGTCTCTGGCGGGCGACCCGTCCACCCGCGTCTGGCAGGGCTATATCGCCGCCGAACGGGGCGACTGGACCGCCGCGCGTCAGGCCTTCGCGGCCGGCGCGGGCGTGGTCGACGGCTTCCCCCCCGAATGGCGCGCCCGCTTCGGCACGGCCCACGCCCTGGCGGCGGTCGAGACCGGCGACGGCGCCGCCGCCCGCCAACTGCTGGACTATGTCTTCAGCCAGCCCGGCGTCTCGGCTCCCGACCTGCTGACCGCGCGTCTGGTGCAGGCCAAGCTGTTCGAACTGGAAGGCCAGGCCGATCGGGCGCTGGCGGTTTACAAGGCCGTGGGCCGCGCCCCGCTGGACGGAATCTCGACCCCGGCCAAACTGGGCGTTGTCCGGCTGGAACTGGCCAAGGGGGCGCTGAAGCCCGATGCGGCGGCGGCCCAGCTGGAGACGCTGAAATGGCGCTGGCGCGGCGACGCGACCGAACTGGCCGTGATCCGCACCCTGGGCGGCCTCTACCTGTCGCAGGGGCGTTACCGCGAGGCCCTGACCGCGCTGAAGGGCGCGGGTCAGAAGATCGCCAACCTGCCCGGTGCGGGCGAGCTTCAGACCGACCTGTCCAACGCCTTCCGCGCCCTGTTCCTGGAAGGCGCCGCCGACGGCCTGCAGCCGGTTCAGGCTCTGGCTCTCTTCTTTGACTTCCGCGAACTGACCCCGGTGGGCGCTGACGGCGACGAGATGGTGCGGCGTCTGGCCCGGCGCCTGATCGACGTCGACCTGCTGGATCAGGCCGCGGAGTTGCTGAAGTATCAGGCCGACAACCGTCTGGACGGGGTGGCCAAGGCCCAGGTCTCGACCAATCTGGCCGCCGTCCATCTGATGAACCGCCAGCCGGAACAGGCGCTGCAGGCCATCTGGACCTCGCGCACCACCCTGTTGCCCACCGCCATGAACATCGAGCGTCGCGCGCTGGAGGCGCGGGCCCTGATGGAGCTGGGCCGCTATGATCACGCGCTCGAGATTCTGGGCAAGGACGCCTCGCCCGCCGCCCGCGACGTGCGCGCCGAGATCCTGTGGAAGCAGCAGCAGTGGGGGGCGGCCGCCGCCATCTACGAGCAGCAGCTCGGCGCCCGTCACCGCGACGCCCTGATCCCCCTGACGGCGGACGAGGAGAACCGGCTGATCCGCGCCGGGGTCGGCTATTCGCTGGCGCGCGACGCGGGGGGCTTGAACCGCCTGTCGCGCAACTATGCGGGCTTCGCCGACAAGGCCCGCTCGCCGGGGGCCATTCGCATCGCCCTGGCCGGGCTGGACGGGGCCGACGGCTCGGGCCGCCCGCAGGACTTCGCTACGCTCAGCGCCGGGGCCGACACCTACGCGGGCTGGATCGCGGCCACCAAGGCCGAGTTCAGACAGAAAACGGGCGGAGATCGCGCTGCGACCCCCGCCCGAACCCAGGCGGCCGGAGCCGCCTGATCATTCTCTTTTTCAAGAGAGACCCCTAACGCCTCGCACGCGGTGCTCGGCTGCTTGAGGGGCCGGCGCTCCGATGTTCGTCGCGCGGTGCGCGAGTCAGGCGGAGCGCCGTGGACCCGTCCGGGTCCGAAGGCTTAGCCGTTGACGGCGTCCTTCAGGGGCTTGGACACGCGGAAGCGCACAGCCTTCGAAGCGGCGATCTTGATGGTCGCGCCCGTGGCCGGGTTGCGGCCTTCGCGCTCGGCGCGCTCGGCGGTGTCGAACACGCCCAGGTTCGAGATGCGGACGTCCGAACCCGAAACCAGGCTCTTGTGGATGTTCTTGACGATCGCGTCGAGGACGCGGCCGGCGTCGGCCTGCGAAACACCCGCGTCCTTGGCGACGGCGGCGATCAGTTCGGCTTGAGTGGTCATGAGGGTTTTCCCAAAGGTGGTCGCCCGATTCCCGGACGAAGACCGTAGGATCAACACGTGTTTGCCTCGGCTTGGCAAGCCCGGCCTAGCTTGAAAGCCCCTGAGGCTGGGGACTTATCCCCCGCCGGACGCCCTCTGGAAGCTTTCGACCAGGCTTCCGGCCACCAGCCGCCACCCGTCCACTAGCACGAAGAAGATCAGCTTGAAGGGCAGGGAGACCACCACCGGCGGCAGCATCATCATGCCCATGGACATCAGCACGCTGGCGACCACCAGATCGATCACAAGGAACGGAACGAAAAGAAGAAATCCGATCTCGAAGGCCTTCTTCAACTCACTGATCATGAAGGCCGGGGTGACCACCCGCAGGGGCAGTTCCTGCACGTCGCGCGGAGGCTCGATTTTCGACAGTCGGGTGAACAGGGCCAGGTCGTCGCGGTCCACCTGGGCCAGCATGAAGGTTTTCACCGGTTCGGACGCCGCATCGAAGGCCTGGGGCAGCTCCATCTGCTGATCCAGCAGGGGACGGACCCCCGAATCATAGGCGTCCTGCCAGGTCGGGGCCATGACGATGGCGCTCAGGAACAGGGCCAGGGACACCAGCACCGCGTTCGGCGGCGACTGCTGCATCCCCAGGGCGGTGCGCAGCAGGCTCAGCACCACGATGATTCGCACGAAGCTGGTGGTCATGATGACGATGGAGGGCGCCAGCGACAGCACGGTCATCAGCCCGACCAGCTGCACCACCCTCTGGGTCAGGCCGGCGCCGGTGCCTAGGTCGATGTTGATGGCCGACCCGCTCGCCGCCGCCTGCGCCGCCTCTTGCGCCAGGGCGCCCAGCGGCCAGACCAGGCACAGGGCGGTGGTGATCAGCGACAGCAGGGCGGCGCGCTTCAGCTCGGCGCGCGTGGGGACGGCGAAGAGGGCGGGGCGGCTCATTTCACGTCTCCCGATTGGATCGCAGGGCCGCGCGGCTCGACCAGTTCGCGGCCTTCGCCCAGCAGGATCAGCCGCTCCTCGGCGTCCACCCGCACCAGGACCAGACGTCTTGCAGGATCCAGCACCAGGGTCTCGATCACCTGCAACCGACGCGCGCCGCGCTCGGCCTGGAACTTGGCCAGCACCTGGGGCGCATAGCGACGCGCCGCCCAGGCGGCCAGACCGATCAGGCCCAGCGTGATCGCCAGGCCGAACACCGCCCGGAACAGGTCGAGGAAATTCATGCGGATTCGAGGCCCCAACAGCGCCTGTATGCGCGCCGCGTCGCCCGCACGTTTCGCGCCTCGTGGTTAACGGCGCGTTTAGGAACACGGAATATTAACCATGCAGGCGGCAAATTCTGCCGATCAACCGTTCGAGGGGCTTTCGTGTCCGTCACCGACATTCCGCTGCTGAACCAGATCAAGGGCCGTCTCGGATGGCTCGATGATCGTCAGCGCGTGATCGCCCAGAACGTCGCCAACTCCGACACCCCCGGCTACGTGGCGCGCGACCTGAAGACGCCGACCGACTTCGCCGAGGCCATGCGCACCGGCGGGGGGCTGAAGATGGCCGCCACCAACGCCCACCACATCACGCCGCCGGGTCAGGCCGCGCGCTTCGACTCGGTCAACACGCCCGATTCCGAGACCACGCTGGACGGCAATTCGGTCGTGGTCGAGGAGCAGATGCTCAAGATGGCCGAGAGCCGCATGGCCTATGACGCCGCCATCGGCTTCTACCAGAAGTCCATGCAGATGATCCGCATGGCCGCCAAGAAGCCCGGCGTCTGAGGGAGACTGAGCCATGCCTGACCCCGTCAACGGCCGACCCGTCACCCCGCGCAACAGCGCCATGGCCGTCGCCTCCAGCGCGCTGAAGGCCCAGCAGTCGCGGATGCGGGTCATCGCCGAGAACATCGCCAACGCGGAATCCACCGCCAATGTCGCCGGCGGCCAGCCCTATCGCCGCCAGACGCCGGTGTTCCAGGCCCGCAACGTCAACGGCGCGACCGGCGTGGTTCTGGCCGAGGTCCGCCCCGACCAGAGCGACTTCCGCATGGAGTACGACCCCTCGCACCCGGCGGCCAACGCCGAGGGCTATGTCCAGCGCCCCAACGTCGACACCCTGATCGAGGCCATGGATATGCGCGAGGCGCAGCGCGCCTATGAGGCCAACCTGAACGTCATCGAGACGGCGCGGAACATGGAGTCCCGCACCCTCGACATCATCAAGAAGTAGGGGCTAGCCCATGAATCCCATGATGGCGGCAAAGGCCTATGCAGCCGTTCAGGGCGGGGCCATGCCCACCGCCCCGAGCGCGGCCGCGGCGACGCAGGGCCCCGGCTTCTCCGAACTGCTGCAAGGCGTGATGAACTCGACGACGCAGCAGACGCGCGGCGCCGAAACCCAGATGGCCCAGATGGTCCAGGGCCAGGGCAGCCTGATCGACGTCGTCACCGCCGTCTCCTCGGCCGAGGCTTCGCTGGAAACCGTCATGGCGGTGCGCGACCAGGTCATCTCGGCCTATCAGGAAATCATGCGGATGCCGATCTGACGGCGATTGTCGTCGGGTTAGGGTCTGTCAGGGTCAGAGGTAGGGCCCTCATCAACCTCACGCAGACGTTTTATCAGGGTGAAGGCGGGCTCGGAGGGAGATGCCGCCTGCTCATAGACGGTCACGTGATCGCCCGTTGCGAGCGGCTTGTCCTTTAAGGGCTCGGACAGGAAGACGTGGTGTTCGATTGAGTGCACAGCGTCTTTTGGTGGGCCTTTCACGGTTCGGAGCGGACGGACCTGAACGGTCTGTCTTTGCACATAGCCGACATGGGGGGTGTATTCGACTGGCAGGGATATTTCTGATCCGATGACCTCCGCGATCCAGATGCGGGTCCACTCGGTATCTTGTGTCTCTGCAGTTGCAGCCCCGGACGAACCTGTCGCGCATGAAAAGATTGCGACGATGACGAGGATCGCGGCCAGGCTCTCGGATCGTTTCATGTGCATTTCTGTATTGCGCACCAGAGGCGAGGTCCACCGCGCCATCCGTGATCTGGGCGTCTGCGTCTCTTCTGCCCTCCTTTTTCGTCATTCTCCGGCCGGCGCTGACCGGGGAACCCAGCGGCGCCCGTTAGGGCGACCCGAAGGGCGGCGCGTAGCAGCCAAGAACCAAGCGCGACGCCTACCTGAAAAGATCGCCTTCGGCGCCGCTGGGTCCCCCGGTCTCGGCTACGCCTCGCCGGAGGATGACGGAGAAAGGCGGCGGATCATTCGCCGCCCTCGACGGTTCTCTCCTGATCAGGGAGAGACGTCATGCTCAAGAACAAGAACTCCTCGGCCATCGTGGCGGTGAAGGATCTGGACCGCGCCAAGGCCTTCTACTCCGACGTGCTGGGCCTGAATCTGGCCGACACCTCGATGGAGGATATGCTGGGCTATCGCACCGGCAACACCTGGCTGACGGTCTACAAGTCCGACTTCGCCGGCACCAATCAGGCCAACGCCGTGACCTGGGACGTCGGCGTCGAGCTGGAGGACATCATCGCCTGGCTCAAGGCCAGGGGCGTGGCCTTCGAACACTATGACGGCATGGATCGCCAGGGAGACGTCCACCACTGCGGGACGCTGCGGCTGGCCTGGTTCAAGGACCCCGACGGCAACATCCTGCATCTGGTCGGCGCGACGACCTAGCCCTCCAGCGAGACCACCGGCTCCTTGATCTCCGCGCGGGCGTGGCCGCGCTTCTTCAGCCAGGCGCGGATGCGTTTCTGGATCGGGTTGTCGACGCCGTAGTGGAACAGGAAGGCGAAGACGAAGGCCGCGCCGACGCCCATGACCCACAGGCCCCAGCGCCAGATCTCGCCCAGGTTCAGCTTGTTCGCCGTGGCCTCGGCCAGACCGAACCAGCCGATCCGGACCACCTCGTTGGAGATGAACATGGAGAAGGAGACCACCGCCGCCTGCTCGACCCATTTCGACGGCTTGGTCACCGGCACGGCGCCCGCGGCCAGGATGATGATGGAGATGAAGGCCAGCGAGATCAGGGCGTTCTTGTCGAAGTACTGCGCCACCGCCAGACCGATCGTGGCCAGCAGCAGGGCCCAGCCGGCGGCGCGCGGCTCGATCCAGACCCCTTGCGCGAACCAGGCCAGACCCATGCCGAGGATGAACAGGGGCAGGGCGCGCCAGATGCCGAAGCCCATGGGCATCTGATAGACGGGATAGTTCAGGATGGCCCAGCACAGCTCGTTGGCCGCCAGATAGCCGACCACCACCAGCCCCAGCGCCAGCCACGGCCCGACCCGCGTCAGGCCGCGCAGCACCCAGGGGAAGGCCAGATAGCAGCCCAGCAGGGCCGAGATCGACCAGCTGGGTGCGTTCCAGCCCAGACCGCCATGGACGCCGAACGCCTGGACCAGGGCCAACTGCGCCGGCAACTGGTCCCAGGCGAACCACTCCGGATGGCTGGGCGGCAGGCCGATGGCCGTGCCGAGCAGCACCATGGCCACCAGCAGCCCGCCCATGATCAGATGGGCCGGAAACACCCGCAGCGACCGCTTGAGGAAGAAGTCCGTCTTCGACATCCGCCCGCTGGCGACTGAGGCGGCGTAGACCCGCATCAGCACATAGCCGCTGTCGATCAGGAAGAAGTTGGTCAGCAGGAAGCCGCCCCGCTCGAACACCGGATGCACGCTCTCGGCCAGAGGCACGGGCGCCGAGGCCTGGAAGTGGTGCAGGATGATCAGCGCGGCCACGATGAAACGCAGCGCGTCCAGCCACCCGCCGCGCATGATCGGCGGCGGCTCATTGTGAGACGAAAACACGCTCCAGCTCATGACGACGGCCTCCTTGCCGCGTGACCCTGCAAGGGCGGCGCCGACATTCTTTCTTCGCTCCGTCAGGAAAGGATATTGCGCGAAGGCGGGATCGTCGAGCTGAGCGACGCCGAGGTCGTTGACTTGGCCTGCTCGCGGATCGACATGACGGTCCTGCGGTGCGCGCTGGAGGGGGGAGCTCATGAGTGGATCGGTCGAGCCGGGACTGGTTGAGGCGTGGGTGACGGGCTGGGCGCTATCGCGAAGCGTCGGCGCGCCGATCCGGGTGGCGGGCGGCCACCGGGTTCTGGTTGGGCAACCCGGACACGCTGAGCGCTTTGTTTTCCCGAGCCTGGACACGGCGACCCTGTCGAACATGGCGGCGAGGATCACCGCGCCTGGGATTTTCCTTAAGGCCTTCTGTGCGCCCGAAGCGCTTCTGGGGGCGGTTGATGAGCGCTGGAGCCTACAGCCTTCCGGCGATCTTATGGCCGTTGATCTGGACGCCGTTCAGCCTCCCGTCGCGTCGGCCGCAGGCTATGTTCAGGACCTCCGGACCGAGGGGGCGGTGCTGGTGGTCGAAATCCATCACGCACTTGGCGGATTGGCCGCTTCGGGACGCGCGGCACTGACGGGAGGATTTGCGGTGTTCGACAAGATTATCACCGACCCGGCGCACCAGCGGCGTGGTCTTGGCCGGATCGTGATGGGTGTTCTGGGAGAACGCGCTCGGGCGCAGGGCGCCGTTCGGGGCGTGCTGCTCGCCACGCCGGAGGGGCGGGCGCTGTACGAAGTTCTGGGCTGGCGTTTCGAGGGGAGGATGCAGACGGTCGTGATCCCGGGCGAAGCGACCGTCGAGGAAGCGATCACTGCATAGGTTGGAAAACCACCTTCTCCCTCAAGGACCTAGCCCCGCACCAGCCGCAGGAATTCCTCGCGCGTGCGGGGATCTTCGCGGACGGTGCCCAGCAGGCAACTGGTCGACAGGCTGGCGCCGGGGACGTCGACGCCGCGCATGGTCATGCAGCTGTGCTCGGCCTCGATGACCACGCCGACGCCGTGGGGACGCAGCACGTCCTGGATGGCGTTGGCGATGTCCGAGGTCATCTTCTCCTGGATCTGCAGGCGCCGGGCGAAGCCGCGCACCACGCGGGCCAGCTTGGAGATGCCGACGACGCGGTCGGTCGGCAGATAGCCGACGTGGGCCACGCCGACGACCGGCAGCATATGGTGTTCGCAGAAGCTGACGAAGCGGATGTTCTTCAGCACGACCAGCTCGTCGTAGCCGCCGACCTCCTCGAAGGTCTTCTCCAGATATTCGCGCGGCTCGACCTCATAGCCCTGGAACAGTTCGCGATAGGACTTGGCCACGCGCTTGGGTGTTTCCAGCAGACCCTCGCGGTCGGGATTGTCGCCCGCCCACTGGATCAGGGTGCGAACGGCGGCTTCGGCTTCGGCCTGCGAGACGGAGGGTTTGTGCGCGTGGTCGGTCATGGCTTGTCCATATAGCCGGACCGGCCGATCAATCCAGCCGTCAGATGGGCGATGAAGCGAAACGGACCGTGCGCCGCGGCGGACAGAGCGCGATCTTCCTTCTCCCCTTGAGGGAGAAGGTGGCCCGTCAGGGCCGGATGAGGGGTGTCGGCGCGACGCCTTGAAGGTTGTCGGTCGGGCGCGGCGGGCATTGATCTGATGGGGGCGCTCGCACCCCTCATCCGTCAGGCTTCGCCTGCCACCTTCTCCCTCAAGGGGAGAAGGGAGATCGTGCGTTTCTAAACGCCCTGTTAACCATCCTGTCGGCATTTTCTGCCGAGTTCCCGGGAGTGGTCGATGAACGGCGCCGAAGTTCTGGATGTGGGCCGTGACGCCATCTGGCTGACGATTCAGCTGTGCGCCCCCGTGCTCGCCGTCGGCCTGGTGGTCGGCGTGGTCATCGGTCTGTTCCAGGCCCTGACGCAGATTCAGGAACAGACCCTGGTCTATGCCCCCAAGATCATCGCCATCTTCGTCTCGCTGCTGCTGTTCCTGCCGTTGATGGGGGCGCTGCTGGGCGGCTTCATGCGCGAGATCGCCGCCCGCATCGCCGGGATGTAGTCGCCGCATGGAGCCTTACGCCACCGCCGATCAGGTCTGGGCCGGCGGGCTGATCTTCGCCCGGGTCGGCGCGATCCTGATGATGATCCCCGGCATCGGCGAGAGCTATGTGCCGCCGCGCGTGCGCCTGTCGCTGGCCCTGCTGCTGTCGTTGGTGCTGTGGCCGCTGGTCGCCGGGACCCTGCCGGCCCTGCCGCCGACCCTGGGGGGCATGGTGGGCTGGATCATCCGCGAGGTCCTGACCGGCCTGGCCATAGGCCTGATCCTGCGCGGCTTCATGACGGCTCTGGTCACGGCGGGCGAAATCGTCTCGCAGCAGACGACCCTGGGCTTCGCCCAGACGGCCAACCCGTTGCAGGCCTCGCCCGGATCGACCATTTCGGCCTTCCTGATGCTGCTGGGGGTGACGCTGATCTTCGCCACCAACACCCATCATATGTTCATCGCCGGCATTCTGGGGTCGTATGAGGCCATCGCCCCGACCAAGCCGCTGATCGCCGCCGACTTCGCCGCCATGGCGGTCAAGACCCTGGGCGAGAGCTTCATGCTGGGGGTTCAGCTGTCGGCGCCGGTGCTGGTCTTCGCCCTGATCTTCAACCTGGCCTCGGGGCTGGTGGCGCGGGTCATGCCGTCGTTCCAGGTCTATTTCGCCGCCGCGCCGCTGAGCGTGCTTCTGGGTCTGTCGGTCTTCGCGCTGAGCCTTGGCGTGATGGGGACCATCTTCATCGACCGCTATCGCGCCCTGGCGCGGGTCTTCACGGGGGGCGGCCTTGGCTGAAGGCGCCGATCCCGAGTCCAAAACCGAAGAGGCCTCCCCGCGAAAGCTTGAGGAGGCTCGCAAGAAGGGCGACGTCGCCAAGTCGTCTGACGTGGCGGCGGCCATGTCCCTGGCGGGGGCGGCGGCGGTCCTGCTGCTGGGCGGCGGCTATTTCTCGCAGCAGATGGCCGAGGACCTGCTGCCCTTCCTGGCCGAGCCCCACGCCATGATCGGCGGACTGGAGGCGGGGGCCGGGGTCGAGATCGGGGTGCGCGCCCTGTGGGCCGTGACGCCCTTTCTGGCGGCGCTGATGCTGGCCGTCATCGTCGGCGGGGTGGGGGGCAATCTGGCCCAGTCGGGCTTCCTGTTCACGGCAGAGAAGCTCAAGCCCAAGTGGTCGGCGGTCAGCCCGCTGCAGGGGTTCAAGCGCATCTTCGGCCCTGACGGCGTGGTTCAGTTCATCAAGACCTTCCTGAAGCTGGTGGCCATCGGCGCCGTCTGCTGGTGGGTGCTGAAGCCGCACGCCCGCGAGCTGGAGAACCTGGCCGCCATGAGCCCGGCGATGATCCTGCCCTTCGCGCGGGATCTGGCGGGGGCGCTGATGATCTCGGCCCTGATCTTCCTGGCCTTCACCGCCGGCGCGGACTTCATCTGGCAGAAGTTCCGCTTCGCCAAGCGGATGCGGATGACCAAGGAGGAGATGAAGGAGGACTTCAAGCAGTCCGAAGGCGATCCGCACGTGAAGGCCAAGCTGCGCCAGATCCGGATGCAGCGCAGCCGCCAGCGCATGATGCAGGCCGTGCCGACCGCCACCGTCATCGTCACCAACCCGACCCACTATTCGGTCGCCCTGCGCTACGAGCCGGATCAGGGCGACGCGGCGCCGATCTGCGTGGCCAAGGGCGTCGACGCCCTGGCCCTGCGCATCCGTGAGGTGGCCAAGGAACACGACGTGCCGATCGTCGAGAACGTGCCCCTGGCCCGCGCCCTCTATGCGGCGGTCGAGGTGGACGACGCCATTCCGCGTGAACATTTCGAGGCGGCGGCCAAGGTCATCGGCTTCGTCATGCAGGGACGGAAACGGCGGTGAGGGGGGAAAGGGGGAGGGCGGTTAGGGCGCTGGAACGAGCTTCGGTATGCTGATGGTTAATGATTCGCGCGGGCAGGACGCCATGACGATTTCCCGGCCGAAGGCGGCGACGACGCGCCGTCCGACCTTTGATCCGCTGCTGGTGCTGATGGCGCTGGGCTTCGCCCTGGCGGTCGCCGCCATGGTCTATCCGGCGTTCCGCGCCGACGCGATGACGGCGCCGGGTCTGATCCTGATCTTCGCGGCGGGGGCCACGGCCCTGATCTGGCTGTTCGCCTTCGGCCGCGCCGAAGTGCGCCGCGCCAGCGGCGACACGGCCGTCGAGATGCTGGACGCCATGGCCGAGCCCGCCGCCCTGGTCTGGCCGTCCGGTCAGGTGCTGGCCTACAACGCCGCCTGGGCCGAGGAGAACGGCGCGGTCACGGCGCTTCCGCGCGGCAAGTCGGCGCAAGCCCTCTACATGGCCTTCGCCCAGGCCCGCGAAGGCCATCAGGGCCGCGCCATCGTCCAGATCGGCGCGCGCGAGATCGAGGTGCTGATCGGTCAGGCGGGGCAGGGGCGTTTTCTGGTCCGCGCCGCCCCCGACGCTGTTCTGCCGGTGCCGCAGACCGCGCCCGTCGCCGCCCCCGCCAAGGTCAGCGGCGAGGCCCGCGCCATGGCCGCCGGGGCGCCCTTCGGCTCGACCGTCATCGCCGGCGACGACCTGTTCGCGGGCAAGGCCGAGGATTCCAACGCCGCGCTCGCCGTCCTGACCGGCCCCGCCGCTTCGGGCGACGCCGCCTTCGGCCATCTGTTCGACCCGGCGGGGGTGATCGAGGCCAAGACCAAGTTGGCGGCGGGGTCTTCCGGTCCGATCGAGCTGGTGGCCCGCGCCTATCCCGACCGTCATCTGCACCTCTATGTCGCGCCCGAAGGCGACAAGCGCCGCGTCTGGCTGTTCGACGTGACGACGCAGAAGTCGATGGAGCTGCAGCTGTCGCAGGCCCAGAAGATGCAGGCCGTGGGCCAGCTGGCCGGCGGCGTGGCGCACGATTTCAACAACCTGCTGACCGCCATCCAGATGCAGCTGTCCGAGCTGCTGGAACGCCACCCGGTCGGCGATCCCTCCTATGACGGGCTGAACCAGATCCGTCAGACGGGCATCCGCGCCGCCGATCTGGTGCGCAAGCTGCTGGCCTTCTCGCGCAAGTCGACGGTGCGGCGCGAGCGGCTGGACCTGGGCGAACTGGTCGGCGAGTTCGCCGTCCTGCTGCGCCGTCTGCTGCGCGAGGACGTCCGGCTGGAGACCGACTACGGCCGCGACATGCCGCTGGTTCTGGCCGACAAGAGCCAGCTGGAGACCGCCGTCATGAACCTGGCGGTCAACGCCCGCGACGCCATGCGCGGCGTGGTCGAGCCGGGCGCGGGCGTCGTCACCATCAAGACCCGCCGCCTGACCGAGGGGCAAGCCCGCGACATGGGCTGGCGCGAGGCCGCGGGCGAGATCGCCCTGATCGAGGTGTCGGACACCGGCCCCGGCGTGCCGCCCGAACTGCTGGACAAGATCTTCGAGCCCTTCTTCACCACCAAGGCGGTCAACGAAGGCACCGGCATGGGCCTGGCCACCGTCTATGGCATCGTCCAGCAGGCGGGCGGCCATATCAGCGTCTCGAATATTGAGGGGGCCGGCGCCGCCTTCCGCATCTTCCTGCCCGCCGCCTCGGCCGAGGAACTGGTCGCCGCGCCTGTGGTCGAGAAGGTCGTCAAGGCCGCGCCGCGCGACTTGTCGGGCGCGGGCCGCATCCTGTTCGTCGAGGACGAGGCCGCCGTGCGCGGCATCGCCGCCCGCCTGCTGCGTCAGCGCGGCTATGAGGTGATCGAGGCCGCCGACGGCGAGGAAGCCCTGATCCTGGCAGAGGAATGGGCGGGTCAGATCGACATGATGATCTCCGATGTCATCATGCCGGGGCTGGACGGTCCGTCCCTGCTGCGCAAGGCGCGGCCCTTCCTCGGCGACGCCCCGGTCATGTTCATCTCGGGCTATGCCGAGAGCGACTTCTCGGACCTGCTGCAGGACGAGACCGGCGTCTCCTTCCTGCCCAAGCCGCTGGACATCAAGACCCTGGCCGAGCGCGTGAAGCAGGAACTGCACGCGGGCTGAGCCTTCACCGCCGTCATCCCGGGGCTGCGCAGCAGAACCCGGGACCCAGGCGGCGGATCACGGGCGCGGTCCCGGCTCTTCGCTGCGCTTCGGCCGGGATGACGGCAGGGGTTAAGCCCCCGCTGCGAGCGGACGCTCAGTCAATGCGCGGCCGCGCGAGTCTGCTGTCGGATCGGGTGCTAACTTCGCAAAACGACCCGTTGTGGACCCTTGGCGGTCGGGACAAGGTCTCTCAAGCTACAACTTAGAGGCGGCAGATGAGCCAAAGTGACACTGTTAGAGCACTGCGACTAGACCGCCAGGTGAACGCACGCCTGTGCGATGTGCTCGATCGCTTCTACCCTGGCTTCCTGACATGTCACGTTCTCGTCGAAACCCCCGAACAGGTCACCGACCTGTACACGGTCCTCCTCGATGGAGCGAAAGTCCTTCGGTTTGAGCTTCCCAGAACCGCCGAGCCTGAGCCTCTGGAGGTAGAGACCTTCAGCGTAGATCAATTCCGCCAAATGATTGGGCAGGGCAAGTTTCAGCTCATGCTCGATCGAGCGATTCAGGACTACCTCCACGCTTACGCGGATGCCCGCTAACCACCCTTGGCGGACATTCGACGCAGCCGCTTTCGACTCTCAACTCTCTAAAACAGCATAGCCCTCAGACCCTCACATCAAACGGGCGCGGCTCGCCCCAGCGGCGTTCGCGGGCGGCGTCGTGCAGGGTGTCGGCCAGGTCGAGCAGGTGGTGGCGCTGCAGGCGGGGGATGACCTCCAGCAGGTGCAGCCGCAGGGCCTCGGCTTCGGCGTCGGTCAGGCGCGCGAGGCGGCGGGAAGAACGGGCGGTCACGACGGTCCTCCTTCGCTTTTGGGGGGCGTCGGACAAAAACGGCTGTTCCTGTCGCTTGTTCCAGAACGACGTTCCTGGCGAAAATCTGAACAAACGCGGCGGTAAAGGCTTGGGTCTTTCGTGCGCCGCCCTAGATAGGGGCCAGACGATTCCCAACGCCCAAGAGGAAGCTCCCCATGGCCTTCACCCTGCCCCCGCTGCCCTATGCCCACGACGGCCTGGAGCCCGCCATCGACAAGGAGACGATGGGCTTCCACTACGACAAGCACCATCAGACCTATGTCGACAACCTGAACAAGGCTGTCGCCGCCGCCGGCGTCGAAGGCCAGTCGTTCGACGAGCTGTTCGCCAAGATGTCGACCCTGCCGGTCGCCGTGCGCAACAACGCCGGCGGCGTGTGGAACCACACCTTCTTCTGGGAGGGGCTGGCCCCCGTCGGCACGGGCGGCGCGCCCTCGGCTGAACTGGCCGCCGCCATCGACGCGGACCTCGGCGGCATGGACGCCTTCAAGGAGGCCTTCAACGCGGCCGGTCTGGGTCGCTTCGGTTCGGGCTGGGCCTGGCTGATCGTGCAGAACGGCAAGCTGAAGATCATCTCGACGCCGAACCAGGACAACTCCCTGATGGACTTCGCCGAGGAGAAGGGCGCGCCCCTGCTCGTCGCCGACGTCTGGGAGCACGCCTACTACCTGAAGTACCAGAACCGCCGCGCCGAGTTCCTGGCCGCCTTCTGGTCCATCGTGAACTGGAACAAGGTCAACGAACTGTACGCCGCCGCCAAGGGCTGAAACCCCCGCGCGGCTTGACTCCGGAGGGGCGGGCCTTCATAAGCCCGCCCTTCTCGCATCGGGTTTCGGCCCGAGGCGCGAACTGACTACGGACGATGCGTGGACCGCCGTTGAGATCGCCGCTCCAATCGGGGAGGGGCCGGGCCGCATCAGCATGAAGAGTGACTTATGTCCAAGCGCCATAGCGCCAAGTACAAAATCGACCGCGCCATGGGTGAAAACCTGTGGGGCCGCGCCAAGTCGCCGGTCAACAAGCGTTCGTACGGCCCGGGCCAGCACGGCCAGCGTCGTAAGTCGAAGGTTTCGGACTTCGGCCTGCAGCTGAAGGCCAAGCAGAAGCTCAAGGGCTACTACGGCAACATCACCGAGAAGCAATTCTCGGCCATCTACGCCGAAGCCGGTCGCCGCAAGGGCAACACCTCGGAAAACCTGATCGGTCTGCTGGAATCGCGCCTGGACGCCATCGTCTACCGCGCCAAGTTCGTCCCGACCGTCTGGGCCGCTCGCCAGTTCGTCAGCCACGGCCACGTGACCGTCGACGGCAAGAAGGTCGACATCGGTTCGTACCGCGTCAAGCCGGGCCAGGTCATCGAGGTCAAGGAAAAGTCGCGCAACATGGCTCTGGTGCTCGAAGCCCAGCAGTCGTCGGAACGCGACATCCCCGACTACCTGGAGCAGGGCGACCGCGGCTTCTCGATCCGTTACGTCCGCGTGCCGGAACTGTCGGACGTGCCGTACCCGGTCAAGATGGAACCGAACCTGGTCGTCGAATACTACTCGTCGTAATCGACACGCCGGTTTGCTGATCGTCCCTCGGGACGGTCCCTGGAAGATCGAGGAGGCCCCGGCGTCAAGCCGGGGCCTCTTTCGTTTTTGCGCCCTGCGCCTGATCGGCGATATCGCGGCAAGGCTTCGTTAGCCATTTAGGACGACGGCGGATTAAGGATTGGGATTCTAGGGAAAGGGTCGTTTCAGTATCCTTCCCCCCAGGATTTCATGCGTATCGTCGATTGTTTGACCAACGCCCACAACCTGGCGCTGGTCGCCCTGGCCGCGCTTGTCTGCGTGCTGGGCAGCTGGATCACCGTCAGCCTGCTGAAGCGGGTCCGCAGCACGCGGGCCGGAACGCGCGCCGCCTGGGTCTTCCTGGGCGCGGTGGCGGGCGGGGCGACGGTCTGGTGCACCCATTTCGTCGCCATGATCGCCTATGAGCCCGGAGTTCAGGTCGCCTATGAGCCAGGCCTGACGGGCGTGTCCTTGCTGGTGGCCATCGCCGGTTCGGGCGCGGCCCTGCTGACGGCCGCGCAAAGGCTGCGCGTCGCCGCCGTCCTGGGCGGGCTGTTGTTCGGCCTGACGGTCGCGGGGATGCACTTCATCGGCATGGCCGCCTTCGCTGTGGACGCCGTGATCCACTGGTCCGGCGCCTATGTGGCGGCTTCCATGATCGGCTCGCTGCTGTTCGGGGCCCTGGCCTTCCATCTGGCGGAAGGGGCGACGGACACGCGCGGGCGCTGGCTGGCGATTCTCTGCATGGTGCTGGGCATCGTGATCCTGCACTTCACCGCCATGTCGGCCATGACCATCCTGCCCTTCGCTCCGCTGGACGGGGTCCTGACCAGCGATGACGCGCATCAGGCCCTCGCCGTCGGCGTGGCGGGCGTGGGCCTGCTGGTCCTGGGCGCCGGCGCCGCCAGCTATGCGCTGGACAGCCAGTCGCGCGGCCAGGCCGAGACGCGGCTGCAGCACCTGATCGAAGGCGGCGTGGACGGCGTGGCGATCGAACGCGACGGCGTCGTCATCGGCGCGAACAGCGCCCTGCTGAAACTGGTCGGCGTCGAGCGCGAGACCCTGATCGGCCAGCCTCTGTCGCGCTGGGCCGAGGACGTCGCGCGCCTGGTCGACGGCGACATGGTCCAGTCGTCGCTGACCACCGCCTCGGGCGAGGTCCTGCCGGTCGAGCTGGCGGCCAAGCGCGATCACGCCAGCGAGGGCGTGGTCATGATCTACGCCGTGCGCGACCTGCGCGCGCGTCAGGCGCAGGAGCGCCGCATCGCCCATCTGGCCCGCAACGACAGCCTGACCGGCCTGCCCAACCGCGCCTCCTTCCTGGAGCGGCTGAACCGCCAGACGGCGACGATCCAGCCGGGCGAGACCCTGGCCCTGTTCGCCCTCGACCTGAACCGCTTCAAGGAGGTCAACGACCTCTACGGCCACGCGGTCGGCGACCAGCTGCTGTGCCGGATTTCGGATCATCTGCGCGAGGCGTTGAAGGACGGCGAGTTCGTCGCCCGTCAGGGCGGGGACGAGTTCGTGGCGATGGCCCCGGTCGCTTCGCGCGCCGAGGCTCTGGCCGTGGCCGAGCGGCTGCGCGCCGCCGTCATCCGGCCGGTGACCATCGAGCACGCCGACCTGTCCTGCGGGGCCAGCATCGGCGTCTCCCTGTGGCCCGAGGACGCCGACGACCTGTCGACCCTGATCAACAACGCCGACCTGGCCATGTATCGCGCCAAGGGGCTCGCTGACGGTCGACATCTGCTTCTATGAGGCGGACATGGATCAGGCCGTCCGCGCCCGTCGCCGCGTCACCCAGGCCCTGCGCGAAGCCCTGGATAACGAACAGTTCGAGCTGCACTATCAGGTTCAGGCCTCGGTCGAGACTGGCAAGGCGACGGGCTACGAAGTCCTGCTGCGCTGGAAGGACGAGGACGGCCGCAACATCCCGCCCTCGGACTTCATCCCCGTGGCCGAGGAAACCGGCCTGATCCTGCCGATCGGCGAATGGGTGCTGCGTCAGGCCTGCAAGCAGGCCGCCGCCTGGACCGAGCCGCACCGCATCGCCGTCAACCTGTCGCCGGTGCAGCTGGGCCACGTGGACCTGCCGCGTCTGGTGCATCAGGTCCTGCTGGAGACCGGGCTGGACGCCTCGCGTCTGGAGCTGGAGATCACCGAGACGGCCATGATCAGCGACATGGAGCGCACCACCCATGTCCTGCGCCAGCTGAAGGCTCTGGGCGTCACCATCGCCATGGACGACTTCGGCACCGGCTATTCCTCGCTGTCGATGCTGCGGGCCTTCCCCTTCGACAAGATCAAGCTGGACCGCTCCTTCATGACCGAGCTGGACGGCGCCGCGCCCCAGTCGCGGGCCATCATCCGCGCCGTCCTGACCATCGGCGAGAGCCTGTCGATCCCGGTCCTGGCCGAGGGCGTCGAAACGGCCGAGCAACTGGCCTTCCTGCGCGCCCAGGGCTGCAACGAGGTGCAGGGCTATCTGCTGGGCCGGCCCCAGCCCGAGGCCGACGCCCTGTCGAACGGCGCCGCCGTGGTGGCGACGCCGTCCAATGGGGATCAGGCCGCGATGGAGTCGTCGGCCAGAGCCCGCGCCGTCGCGTAACCGGGCCAGTGGGCCGCGCCCGCCCGTTCGTACTGGACGGGCAGGCCTTCCGGCTGGCCCAGGGCCGCGGCGGCGTGGTGGCCCCAGTTGGGATCGTCCAGCACGGCGCGGGCCACGGCGATCAGGTCCGCCTTGCCCTGGATCAGCAGGTCTTCGGCCTGCTGCGGCGTCACGATCATGCCCACCGTCATGACATTGGCCTCGGGGACCGCCGCCTTGACCGCCTCGGCGAAGGCGACCTGATAGTTCGGCTGGTCGCCGGGGATGCGGGCCGTGGCGACATTGCCGCCGCTGGTCAGGTGCAGGTAGTCGTAGCCCATGGCGTGCAGGGCGGCGCCGAAGGCCTGCGCCTCCTCGACCGTGATGCCGCCCTCGGTCCAGTCTGAACCGTTGAAGCGGACGCCCAGAGCCTTGGTCCGGGGCCAGGCGTCGCGCAGGGCCTGGGCCACCCGCAGCGGGAAGCGCATCCGGTTCTCCAGCGAGCCGCCGAACTCATCGGTCCGTTCGTTCGACAGCGGCGACAGGAACTGGGTCAGCAGATAGCCGTGCGCGGCGTGCAGCTCGACCAGATCGAACCCGGCCCGGTCGGCGCGTTTGGCCGAGTCCACGAAGGCGGCGACCACCCGGTCCATGCCGGCCTGATCCAAGGCCGTCGGCGTGTGCCAGTCATCTCTGAAGGGCTGGGCCGAGGCCGAAAAGGTCTCCCACGCCTTGTCGGCGGAGGCGGGGCCGCCGCGGTCGATCCACGGCGGATTGGTCGAGGCCTTGCGACCCGCGTGGGCCAGCTGAATGCCGATGGGCGCAGCCGAATAGGTGCGGATGTCGCGAATGATCTTGGCGAAGGTGGCTTCCTGCTCGTCGTTCCACAGGCCGGTGTCGGCCCAGGAGATGCGGCCGGCCGCCTCGACGCCCGTGGCCTCGATCACCACCAGGCCGGCGCCCGACAGGGCCAGCCGACCGATATGCTGGGCGTGCCAGGGCTGGGGCAGGCCGTCCACGGCCGAATACATACACATGGGGGCGACGACGATGCGGTTCTTCAGCGTCAGCGGCCCGACGGCGCGCGGGGTGAACAGCAGGCTCATGCTTTGATCTCTTGGCTGACCCCAGGAGGCGGGATGGGGAGGCGGGTCACAGTAGCTATGACTGTGGCTGTTCCGTTCAAGCCCCGCCTTTCCGATTATTCACGTGATCCCGAACGGCGACGCTGGCAGGTTGCCGTCAGCCAACAAGGGGAACACCTATGCGCCGTCTCATCATCGCTCTCGCCGTCGCCGCCGTCGCCGCGCCCATGCTGTCGGGCTGCATCATCATCGCCAGCGAAAAGCCGACCACCCGCGTCATCCACTCGTCGCCGGCCGAGGCCAACTAAAATGCGTCTTCTGCCCGCGCTCGCCGCCGTCGCCCTGCTGCCGCTGCTGGGCGGCTGCGTCATCTATTCGAACGAGGGCGGGGAGAAGATCACGGTCGCCGCCTCGGACCGCGTGTCCGCCCAGACCGAAGCCCTGGAAGCCGTCCGCAAGGTCGACTTCGACGGCCAGCGTCTGAACGTCGTGGTCGGTTCGAACGGCTGCACCGAGGTGTCCAGCTTCGAGGTCAAGATCAAGGACGGCGACCCGGCCGAATTGACCCTGACTCGCCGTGCGCCGGACCTGTGCAAGGCCCTGGTTCCGGAAGGCAAGACCGTCAGCTGGACCTACGCCGAACTGGGCCTGGAAACCGGCGCCGTCGTCCGCGTGCTGAACCCGATCAGTTTGTAAGGCTGAGGCTTACCCCCTCTCCGCTGCGTGATGAGGGGGTAAGGTACGGACAATCTTTTCGAATTTGAGTTGAAGTATCGTCGATCTTGGCCAAGCGTGTCCCGCTTGGGGGAAGGTCACGACTATGTTCAGTCTCATAATGCTCTTGGCGGTTCAGGAAGCGCAGGCTTCGATTGCGCCAGAGGTAGCGGCGCCGCCGCCCGCTGTGATCGCTCCGGCTGAACCGCCGCCAAGACGATATCCAAGACCCATGCCCGGGTTTAGCGAAGCGGGTAAGGCTGCGGGTCATACCGGCAGTGCTTTGATTGAGGTGAGCTTTCAGCCAGATGGTGCGGCGGAGTCGGTCAAAATCGTCGAATCGTCGCGCTCCGATCTTCTAGACGCCGAAGCGCTGGCTGCGGTCGGAGAGGCGAAAATTCCAGCTGGCTCAGAGGTTCGGCGGTTCCTGTTGACGGTACAGTTTAATCCGACGGGTATTCTCGAAACCAAATGCGACGAATTTGTTCGTCAGCTGCGCTGGTACGAGGCTGCATGGCCGGAGCGGACCCGTGAGGATGCGCCGATCTACACCGCAACGGTCGGCTTTGTCGTGTTGGCGAGATCTAGAGCCGAAGGTGTTCGAGCCGGTCTGGAAGCGGCCGTGGGACAGGGAGCCAAGATACGTTCGGCCTACGACGCCACAATCGAGCAGTGCGAAAGCAAGCCGCAACAGAGCTATCTGCAACTGCTGTCTCGCCTGATGCGGTGACCTAAGCCGCAAACGCTCCCAGCATCTCCGCGGGGATGCGGGCGGGCCGCAGGGTGGCGGCGTCGACCAGGCACCATTCCGAGACGCCTTGCGCGCACAGGCGGCCTTCGCCGTCTTCGATACGGACATAGCGGTTGAAGCGCGGGCCTTGCGGGGCGCCGACCCAGGTGCGGGCGACGACGCCGGTTGCGCCCGGCGCGATGGCGCGCAGGTAGTCGATCTCGTGCCTCAGGGCGACCCAGGACCATTTCGCCCGCGTCTCCTCGTCGAAGCGCGCGTTCCAGTGGGCTGTGCCGACGTCCTGCAGCCAGCCGACATAGACGACGTTGTTGACGTGGTTGTTCTCGTCGATGTGCTCCGGCCGCACGTCCAGCGAGACGACGAAGACCTCGCGGTCCTCGCGCGGGGTCAGCTGCGGCCGGGCCATTAGGCTTTAAGCCTCGCCGAGGGCGACGCCCTTTTCGACCATCAGGGCCTGAAGCTCGCCGGCCTGGAACATCTCGCGCACGATGTCCGAACCGCCGACGAACTCGCCCTTGACGTAGAGCTGCGGAATGGTCGGCCAGTCGGTGAAGCTCTTGATGCCGTCGCGCAGGGCTTCGTCCTGAAGCACGTCGACGCCGACGAAGGCCGCGCCCACGTGGTCGAGAATCTGCACCGCCAGCGAGGAGAAGCCACAGCGCGGCGAATCCGGCGTGCCCTTCATGAACAGGACCACGTCATGCTCGGCCACGGTGGCGGCGATGAAGGCGTGGACGGGGTCGGCGGCGGCTTCTGCGGTCATTTGATCGGTCACGGTAAGGGGCCTTTCAGAGAAGCCCGTCAGCTAGGCGCCCAATGGGGCCGGGTCAAGGCCGCTGCGGCGTAAGAGCTCAGACGGCTTCGGGCGCCCGCGCCAGGCGTTCGGCGCGCTGGGCCAGGGCCGGGGCGCCGTGTTCGCGGGCGGTGGCGGCGGCCTCGACCAGCATCAGACCCAGTTCGCGCGGCGTCTGGCCGGTCCAGCGGGCGCGGGCCAGGGCGATCCGGGCCATGCCGATCTGGTCCGAGGCCCAGTCCAGCGGGGTCGAGACCACCGAGGGCCGGGTCAGGCGCCGCCTCAGCCCTGTCTCGATCTCCAGCAGGGCCGACAGGTCGCCGACTGAGCTGGCCAGCGAGGTTTCCTGCGCCACCCGGCGTTCGTGGGCCAGGGCGCCCAAAACCAGTCCGCCGCCTTCGGTCAGGGCCTCGGCCTGGACCAGCACCAGCAGGGGCAGGGTCTCGCGCTCGGCGCGCAGCACCTGGATGGCGGCCCAGTCCAGCGGGCTGTGGTCGGGGGTGAACTGGTCGGCGGCGGCGTCGAACAGGGCGTGGGCCTGATCGCGGGCCGTGACGTCGCCGGCGATGGCGGCCAGAGCCGCCATCCCGGCCGCGCACAGGGCCAGGGCGCGGGCGCGGCTGAGGGGGCGCTGTTCGGGCGCAGCGGCCTCGACCAGGGCGCGCAGGTCCTGTCCCGCCTGGTCCAGCAGGCGCGGGTCGCGCGCGGCCAGACCGGTCTCCAGCGCCAGGGCGGCGCGGTCCATCCGCAGGTCGTCCTCCAGAGGACGCTGGGCGCCCTTCAGCCCGTGCAGGGCGGCGTCCAGCAGGCGCGCGGCCTCGTGCAGGGCGGCCGGGTCGCCCGAGATCGACGCCTGACGCGCCCGCAGCCGGGCGTGCAGGGCCGCGGCGGCGGCGGCGGTGTCGCCGCGCCGGGCGACGGGCAGGGCGGCCAGCAGCTTCAGGACCGCCTCGATCCGCGCGGGCTCGCCGCACAGGTCGAAGGCCAGCATCCCGGTTTGGGCCAGTTCCAGCGTCGCGCGGATGGTCTCGTCGTCGTTGCGGGCGTGGCGGGCGGCGTCGCGCGCGGCGGCCTCGGCCTTCTCCAGACTGGTGGCGGCGCCGCAGCGGCGGGCGTGCTCGCGCCACAGGGCCGAGGCGCGCAGGGCCGCGTCATGCGGGCGGGGGCAGGAGACGCGGCCGGCGTCGACCGTCTGCTGCCGGGCCTCGACCTCGACCAGACCCAGACCGACCAGCTCCAGCCAGCCGAGATCATCGCTGTCGCGCGCCTTCTCGAACAACCGTCGCAGATCTCTGCCGAATTCGAACATTCCAGACCTTCGTCGTCCCGCTTCGGGATCGCGAGCGCGATCCTGCAGACGCACAAGCAAACGCAGCGCCGCCGGATGGGTTCGACTTGAGCATATGTGCGAAATTCGACGGTTGGCTTTCCTCCCCATTCCATGGGGAGGGGGACCGCGTAGCGGTGGAGGGGGTGACGCCGTCCTCCAGTTACTGAGCCTGACCCTGAGATCGCTGCGCCGCCCCCTCCGTCACGGGGCTGTGCGCCGCGCCACCTCCCCATGGAATGGGGAGGAAAGGGCGGTCGTCGTCCGCTAGCCCAGGCGCGGCGTCTTCTGGCGGCAGCGCACCAGCACGGCGCGGGCGTCGGCCTCGCCCGTCGACAGGCGACGGACCGAATCGAGGCGGGCGCGGGTCTGGTCGTTTTCGGCTAGGGTCGGGTCGCGTCCGGCCGCGGTCGCGGCCTGCATCGCCGCCAGCGACCAGTAGAGGGCCGCGTCATAGAGGGCGCGGCCGTAGCGGCTTTCGCCGCCCTCCAGCTCCGACGCCGCCTGGGTCAGCCCGGCGCACCGCACCGCCTCGTCATAGGAGACGAGCCGGGTCGTCTGGGACGGACCCAGAATCGCGAGCGCGGCGGTGACGACGGCGATGAACATCAGAGACTCCGCGACGCCCCGGGGAAGAACAGCGTCGCACTCCTTCTAGAGAACAATGGTATCGTAACAGATGAAAGACACGTTTCTATAAAGTCTTGGTTGCAGCGTCAAAACACCGCTTCCGCGGTACTGGGGGGCGCCGCTCGTTTCACCGCCTTGTGCGATGGGCCGCGGTCCAGCATCCGCCAGGCTGAGGTCAAGCCTTCGACCGCGCGGTCCAGATCGGCCTCGTGGCGGCTGAACGGCAGGCGCAGGAAGCGCTCATAGGCGCCGTTGATCCCGAAACGCACGCCCGGCGCGATGCGCACCCCATGATCCGGCGCGGCCAGGGCCAGTCGGGTGCTGTCGGGCCGGGGCAGTTCGACCCAGAGCGACAGGCCGCCCTCGGGACGGCGCGTCTTCCAGTCCGGCAGAGCCTCGGCCAGCCGGGCGCGCAGATGGGTTTCCTGGCGCGCGATGGTCCGGCGCCGCGCCTCCAGCGGGGCGGGATCGCCGCTCAGCAGGACGGCGGCGGCCAGCTGCTCCATGACCGGAACGCCAAGGTCCAGCGACGGGCGGCTGCGCAGCACCCTATCGACCACGGCCGCATGGGCGCGCAGCCAGCCGACCCTCAGACCGCCCCAGTAGGGCTTGCTGGTCGAGCCCAGCCGCACGACGTGCGGGCCGTGATCGACAGGCGGGGGCGGCGGGCGGTCGAACCACAGCTCGCGCAGGGTGTCGTCCAGCACCAGCAGGGCGCCGACGCGGGCGGCGGCGGCGGCCAGCGCCGCCTCGTCGTCCGTCGACAGGACGTGGCCGGTCGGGTTCTGGTGCGCACCGATCAGATAGACCAGCCGAGGCCTGACGCGGGCGATGGCGGCCAGCATCCCGTCCATGTCCCAGCCCAGCGGCGTCATGGCCACCGGCGTCAGGTCCAGCCCGGCCTGCACCAGGGCGTCCAGCGCGTGAGGATAGCCGGGGTGCTCGACCACCGCCCGGTCGCTGGGCCGGGTCGTGGCTCGCAGCAGGATGGCCAGCGCCCCCAGCGCCCCCGCCGTGACCACGATCTGATCGGGCGACGTCGCCAGACCCTCGGCGGCGTAGCGGTCGGCGACGACGCGGCGCAGGGCCTCGATCCCCACCGGCTCATAGCCGCGACCCGGCAGATGGGCGGGCAGGGCCTCCAGCGCGCGGGCGTAGGCGGCGTGGACCTGTTCGTCGGCGGGCATGGAGGCGGTGGCCATGTCGATGACGCCGGGCGTGTCGTGGCCCTGCATCGGCCCGTCCAGCCGCACGGGCCGCGAGGCGGCGCTGGCGGGCAGGGCGGTGACGCTGCCCGATCCGGTCCGGCTGACGACAAAGCCCTCGGCCCGCAGCCGGTCCAGCGCCGCGCTGACGGTGATGCGGCTGACGCCCAGGGTCTCGGCCAGGCGCCGCTCGCCCGGCAGGCGCGCGTTCAGCGACAGTCGCCCGTCGAGGATCAGCAGTTTCAACGCTTCGGACAGGCGGCGATAGGCGGGCTCGCCGTCGGGCCCGCGCCAGCCGTTCAGCTGACGCGACAGGGAGGCGGCGTTGACGAGGAGGTCGCGCATAAGGCCACCCTCGCCAAAGCGGCTCTATAAAACAAGGCCAATTATCGCCTGTATGGCCCCATGTTCATGCGTCGCTTCATCCAGCTTCAAATCGGCCTGCTGCTCTACGGGGCGTCCCTGGCCCTGATGGTCCGGGCGGACCTCGGCCTCAATCCGTGGAGCGTCCTGCATCAGGGCCTGTCGGAACGGACGGGTATCAGCCTCGGGATGATCGTCAATCTGGTCGGGGCGCTGGTGCTGCTGATCTGGATCCCCCTGCGCCAGAAGCCGGGCGTCGGCACGATCTGCAACGTCCTGCTCATCGGCACGGCGGCGGATGTCGCCCTGTGGGCCCTGCCGCCCATCGAGGGTCTGGCGCTGCGGATCGCCTTTCTGGTCGCGGCTATCGTGCTGAACGGCGCGGCGACGGCGGCCTATATCGGCGCCGGCCTAGGCCCCGGTCCGCGCGACGGCCTGACCACGGGGCTGGTGCGCATCACCGGCTGGCGCATCGGCTGGGCGCGCACGGCGATCGAGGTCGGGGTCCTGGCCATCGGCTGGCTGCTGGGCGGCGTGGCCGGGGTCGGCACCGTCCTCTACGCCCTGGCCAACGGCCCTCTGGTCCAGTGGTTCATGGCCCGCTTCGAGATCGCCCCGAAGGCCGAGGTCAGTCCCGCGCCCTCGACCTGAACGCGGCGTCCGAAGACCGCCAGACCGCACTCTTGCGGCATGAAAGGAAGGCGGCCTCAACCATGCACGAGGTCGTCATGCCTGCTCTCACTGACAAGGTCGCCGTCATCACCGGAGCCAGTTCCGGCATCGGGGCCGCCGCCGCTCGCCTGCTCGCGCGCGAAGGCGCGGCGGTGGTGGTCACCGCCCGGCGCGAGGCCGAGCTTGCGGCTCTGGTTGCGGACATCGAGGCCGAGGGCGGCCGCGCCGTCGCCGTGCCGGGCGACATTCGTGACGAGGCTCTGGCCGAGCGGCTGGTGCGGACGGCGGTCGAGCGGTTCGGCGGTCTGGATGTGGCCCTGAACAATGCAGGCGCGATCGGCGCCAATGAGCCGACCCCGGAGATCGCGCTGGAGCGCTGGCGGGACACGCTGGACATCAACCTGACGGCGGCTTTCCTCGGGGCCAAGCATCAGATCCCGGCGATGTTGGAGCGGGGCGGCGGCTCGCTGATCTTCACCTCGACCTTCGTCGGCCACGCCATCGGCATGCCGGGCATGGCGGCCTTGCGGGGGCCAAGGCGGGGCTGGTCGGCCTGTCGCGGGTCATCGCCGCCGAGTTCGGGGCGCGGGGCGTGCGCAGCAACTGCCTGCTGCCCGGCGGCACCGACACTGAGGCCGGGCGCGAGTTCGCCCACACGCCCGAGATCATCGCCTTCGTCGAGGGGATGCACGCCCTGAAGCGGATGGCGACGCCGGACGAGATCGCCCGCGTCGCCCTGTTCCTGGCCTCCGACGCCTCCAGCTTCATGACCGGAACGGCCATGCTGGTCGACGGCGGGGTGTCGATCAGCAAGACCTGAGGAGGGTCAGCACTGTTCCTTCGTCTTTGTGACGGCGGGCGCCGCGACCATGGCTTAGCGGAACCCGCCCCGGCGGAATCTGGCCTGCGCGCTGTAGACCCGGCCATCGGTGGGGTCAGCCTCCAGGGCGCGGTGAAGGAAGTCCTGCGCCAGATCCAGTTGCCGTGTCTGTTCGGCCTCGTCTGACGCAGCCAACCCGCGCTCCGTCGCCAGGTCCGCCATCAGGATGAGGCCCTCGACATTGTCGCCCTGGCGTTCGAGCGCGCTGGTCAGCGCCCTCTCGGCGGCGACCGGGTCTCCCCAGCGTTTTTCGGCGCGACCCAGCGCGACCAGGGCCAGGGGATCGTCGGGGAAACGGGCGGCGGCCGTCCGCAGCGTCGCCAGAAGCTTGGGGCCGTCGGTTTCCGCAGGATTCCACGACCGGGCGTTGATCGCCGGCAGCATGACCGCATCGGCGGCGGGCGACAGGGTCGTCACCGTGATGACCGGCCTGATCGGCGGCATGTCGAGCTTGGCGTAGGAGAGAGAGCCCCGGACGTGGGTGCGAAGCTGGGCCGTCAGCTGATCGGGCGTTATGGCGAAGATCGCCTGCCAGGCCGCGACGGGGTCATGACCGCCGTTGACCGCCCTGACATAGGCTGAGAGGTTTCGGATCCGGGCCGCATCGGCCAGCAGCCAGTGGGTCAGGGCCCAAGACTGAGCGTAGTACATCCCCCGTCCCGTCTCGCTGTCAATTGCCAGGGAGCCGTCCGCGCGCAGCACGACGTCCATGGGCAACCAGCGCTCGGTTTGCAGGGCGCGCAGACGCCCCGGATCGGGCAGTCCGAACGACGCCGATCCCGCCTCGGTCACCGTCGCCGTGGCGAAATATTCGGCGAAGCCCTCATTGAACCAGCCCGGATACCGCGTGTCGCCGGCCCGGGCCATGACGTGATGGCTGTATTCGTGGAGCAGGATGTCGTCGCTCTCGCCCCGCACAAGGACGGCGAAAACGTCGGTATTGCTCGAGGAGTAGTAGCCGGCGATGCCGGAGGGAAGGCCCGGTATGGCCACGCGCAACGCCTTCGCATCGGACACGAGATAGACCGGCAGTCGGCGCGCCTCCGCGCGGGCACCGCCGAAACGGGACGTCAGGAGTGCGTCAAAGCGTTCGAGCTTGGCCGTATAGTCGCGCAACGAACGCTCCGAGCCGTCGCTGTAGACGACGAAATGCTCGCTTTGGGCGCGCTTCCACTCCGCGAATGCGGACGCTGGCGTCAAGGTGATCAACACCAGAGCAAGCAGAAGACGATGGACAGCTGATGACAAGACGAACCTCCCCCGAGAGCCGTCACTAAGCCTCGTTTAGGGGGCGCGGTCCAGCCTGAGGTTAAGCTCCGATGGTCGTCGTGAGGGTCAGCCGCGTTCCTTGGTCTTGGTGAAGGCGATCTTGGGGAAGCGTTCGGAGACGTAGCCCGTTTCCCAGCTGGACTTGGCCAGGAAGACCGGGGCCTGGTCGATGTCGACGGCCATCTGCGGGCGATATTTGCCGGCGAAGTCTTCCAGGTCGGCCTTGGTCCCGTCGCCGGTCGGGGCGACCCAGCGGGCCTCGGCGTAGGGCGAGGGCTCGAAGACGACGTCGAGGTTGTATTCCTCGCCCAGGCGGTCGGCCATGACCTCGAACTGCAGCTGGCCGACGGCGCCGACGATGAAGTCCGAGCCCAGTTCGGGGCGGAACAGCTGGGTCACGCCTTCCTCGGCCAGACCTTCCAGCGCCTTCTTCAGGTGCTTGGCCTTCAGCGGGTCCTTGACGCGGACGCGCTGCAGGATTTCCGGGGCGAAGTTGGGCAGGCCTGCAAAGCGGATCATGCCGCTTTCCGACAGGCTGTCGCCGACGCGCAGCACCCCGTGGTTGGGAATGCCGATGACGTCGCCGGCATAGGCGTCCTCGGCCAGTTCACGGTCCGAGGCGAAGAACATGATGGGGGCGTTGACGCTGAGCTGCTTGCCGGTGTTCTGCACCTTCAGCTTCATGCCGCGCTTGAAGCTGCCCGAGGCCATGCGGAACATGGCGATGCGGTCGCGGTGGTTGGGGTCCATGTTGGCCTGGACCTTGAAGACGAAGCCGGTGACTTCGGTCTGGCCGGGCTCGATCGCGATCTCGACCGGGGCGGGAGCGTTGCGGGTCTCGGGCGGGGCTTCCTTGCTGGCGGGCATGACCTTGGGCGGCGGCGCCCATTCGCCGATGGCGGCCAGCAGTTCGTCGATGCCGAAGTGGCGCAGGGCCGAGCCCCACAGCACCGGCGTCATGTGGCCTTCCAGGAAGGACTGGCGGTTGAAGGCCGGATAGCCGGCCTCGACCAGTTCCTGGGCCTCCATCAGGGCCTCATGCTCGCCGGCCTCGAAGTAGCGGGCGGCGTCGGCCAGGGGCAGGGCCTCGGGGTGGCCGGGGTCTTCGGCCGCGCCGGCGGGCTTTTTGGTGTAGGGCTGGAACGTGCCGGTGCCCATCTCGACCATGCCCCTGAGGCGATTTCCGCTCTCGGCGGGCCACCAGATCGGGGCCGGGTCCAGTTGCAGGCGGCTGGCGATCTCGTCCAGCAGGGCCATCGGGTCCTGGGCCTCGCGGTCCAGCTTGTTGATGAAGGTGATGATCGGAATGTCGCGCAGACGGCAGACCTCGAACAGCTTCAACGTCTGCGGCTCAATGCCCTTGGCGGCGTCCAGCACCATGATGGCGCAGTCGGCGGCGGTCAGGGTGCGATAGGTGTCTTCCGAGAAGTCTTCGTGGCCTGGCGTGTCCAGCAGGTTGAACATCTTGGCCACGCCATCGGCGGTGGTGTGCTCGAACGTCATGACCGAGGCCGAGACCGAGATGCCCCGTTCCTTCTCGATCTTCATCCAGTCGGACTGCGTCCGCCGGTTCTCGCCGCGCGCCCGCACGGCGCCCGCCGCGCGAATGGCCCCGCCGGCCAGCAGGATATGCTCCGTCAGCGTCGTCTTGCCGGCGTCAGGGTGAGCGATGATGGCGAAGGTCCGGCGGCGGCCGGCCTCTTCAGGCAGGGTCAGTTTCGACATGGCGCGGACCTAGCGCGGGCGGCGGCGAAAGTCACTCTGTCGCGTCAGGCAGGGCCGCTATTCGGACCCGGGCGCCGTTTCCGGCGCGGCGGGCGTTTCAGGCTCGTCGGCGTCTTGCGGCGCCTCCGCATACTCCTCGGCCGCCTGTCCCAAGGCGGCGCGCGCCCGGGTGATCATTTCGCGGGCGCGACGGGTGTAGGTGCTGCGGTGCGGGCTGTTGGACACCGGCGTCAGCACCTGAATGGCCTCGGCGTTCAGGCCGCGCGCCATATAGGCGTCGCCGAGCCGCAGCCGCGCGTCGAACGACTGAGGCGCCAGGGCGTAGGCGACCTCGAGCGTCGAGATGTCGTTGTCGGTGGGATAGCGCGCCTGTCCACGACGCGTGTCGTTCAGGCCCAGGTAGATGCGGAAATCCGTGGGGGCGGCGTCCATCGCGCGCGCCAGGTATCCGCTGGCCCGGCGACGCTTGGCCTGGGCGGCTTCCGGATCGGTTTCGGCGCCGGCCTGATCCAGCAGGGCCATGGCCGCCACCCGCAGGATGTCGGCGTCGGTCAGGTTGTCGTCGAGGGCGGGCTCCAGCGTCGCCAGCGCCATGTCCGGCCGGAGCGCGAGGCGGTGCGCCCGCGCGGCGAGCAGCAGGCCCGTATGGTCGCCGCCATGGGTTTCCGCCATGGCCAGGGCCGAGCGGATCAGTTCGGCCCGATGTTCGGCTTCTTCCCGCGCCTCGCGCGCCTTCTGGGCCTCGGACTTTCGGGTGCGGCCGTCGTCGTCGGCGGGCGTCTCGATCACATCCGTATTGTCCAGACGAATGTCCAGCCAGATCGCATCGGCTTCGGCGCGGCTCAGCGGCGTGATCGCCACCTCGGGATCGGGCAGTTCGATCTGGGGCGACAGGATGTTGATGGGGCCGGAGACATAGCGCCACACGTCTTTCTGCAGTTTGTCCGGCGTCCGCTCCGTGGCGGCCTGCATTGCGGCGACGGAGTCTTCGCCCCTGACGACCCCGGACAGATAGCGGCCCAGCGCCTGGGTGCGCTCGGGCGTGCTCATGAAATAGTGGGTCATCGCCCAGGCCTGGGCGTAATAGAGGTGGGCCGGATAGCGGCCCGACGCCGTCAGCCGCCACTTCAGCACGTCCGGCATGACGGCCCAGGTGTTCGCCCCGCCGGTGAGCGAGTTCATGCGCCCCGGATTGTGGCGGCCGAATTGCACGTGTTCGCCGACGACGTCAGCGGTCGAGTAGTATTCGGCGAAGCCTTCCACGAACCAGGACGGATAGGCGTTGGCGCGCATCTGGAACATGAAGTGGTGGGCGTACTCGTGATACATGACGACGTCGCCCATGCGGCTGCGCGTATCCACCACGGTGTAGATGCGGCCGCTGTTGGGGGAATAGTAGCCGGCCACGCCCTCGCTGATGCCGGGCGAGACGCGGTTCATGTCACGCCGGCCGTCGGCCAGGAAGATCTCGAGCTTGGGGATCACGTGGTCCGTCTCGATCGGATAATAGGTGCGCAGCAAGGCGTCGAACCGTTCGACCTTCTGGGCGTAGCGACGCAGGCTCGCCTCCGAAGCGTCGCCATAGACGATGAAGTGGTCGGTCTCGGCCCTGAGCCATTCCGCCTGGGCCGCGGGCGCGCCCAGCAGACCGGCCGCCGTCGCCGCCGCGATCCCCGCCAGCCAACAGCGGAGACGCCGCGTCTCTTGCTTGAAAACGCCCATGAATCATCTCCCCCGCTATGCTTGAGATATTAGCGAACGGCGGTGTGTGAAGAAAGGGGCTCGACGCGCGAAGGGCGGCTTCGCCGTCGATTGTCACGATGCCGTGAAAGACCCTTCGCGAAGCGGGGCTTTTGTAGGCATCCTCGTTTCCGTGAGACGCCGGTCCATGAGATCGACGCCGCAAGGGAAAGGAAACGACATGGCTCTGGTGGATCCGGGCAAGGTCCCGCCCGCGCGCAGTGAACGGGAACTCCACCCCGCAATCGGTCTGGTCTGCGGCTTCGGCCTCATCGCCCTGGCGGCGACGGCGGTGCACGTCCTGTTCGGCTTCCTCTAGCCGCGCAGCTCGATCGCATTGCCGTCGGGGTCGTTGAGATAGAGCGACACCGCCTCGCCCGACGCCCCGTAACGCAGGCCCTCGGCCCCCAGGGCGACGCCGTGGCCTTGCAGCTCGGCGCGCACGGCGTCGATGTCGAAGTCGCGCACGGCCAGGCACAGATGGTCCATGTTGCGGCCCTCGGGGCCGGGCGGACGGCCGCCCATCCGCCCCAGCTTGCCCTCGACCGGAACCAGGTCGATCAGCGCCGATCCCGCGCGCAGCTGGATCAGGCCGATCTCCTCCTGCCGCCGCTCGACCGTGCAGCCCAGGACATTGCAGTAGAAGTCGATCATCGCCTCCAGATCGAGGGTGCGGATGACGACGTGGTCTATGCCCTTGAGCTGCATGGTCGGGGCTCCTCGCGTCAGGCCAGGGGCTGGTTGACGGCCCACAGCACGCCGTAGGGGTCGCGCAGCTGGCCGTAGCGGTCGCCCCAGAACATATCCTGCACCGGCAGGACCTCGGTGCAGCCGGCGGCCAGCGCCCGCTTCGCCCAGGCGTCGGCGTCGTCGACCTGCAGCGTCAGGTTGTAGCCCTGCGGGTCCTGATGCGGATGGCCGTGCTCGGGGAAGGCGTCGGACAGCATCAGCGACGAGCCGTTGACGTGCAGGTGGACGTGCATGGTCCGGCCCTTCTCGTCCTGCGGATAGGCGAAGACGGTCTTGGCGCCGAAGGCCTTTTCATAGAAGGCGGCGGCCTCGGTGGCGTTGCTGAGCTGGAGGTAGGGGTTCAGTCCGCCCTTGGTCTCGACCTTGGGGGCCTGGGACGGGGTTTGGGTCAGGGTCTCGGTCATCGTGGTCTCTCGTCTGTGTTGGTTGAACGGCCATAGGACGAACGGGATCGCGGCGGGCCGACATTCGGGCGGCTAGTTTTTTCGCCGTCATCCCGGAAGCGGCGCAGCCGCTATCCGGGACCGCAGGAAACGCCGCGTTCTGGGCGGTCCCGGCTCTGCGCCTCGCGCCGCGAGGCTCCGGCCGGGATGACGGCTGAAGCCCCTCACGCCCCCAGCCCCTCGATCTCTTTCCGAATATGCGCCGCCTCGGCGGGGGTGTTGGCCAGGGATACGGCGCGGTCGAAGGCGTGGCGGGCCTCCTTCGGGCGGTCCAACTGCTTCAGCAGAGCGCCGCGCAGGCCGTGGAAGTAGAAGTAGGCGTCCAGCCGGTCGCTTAAGGGCTCGACCATTTCCAGCGCCGCCTCCGGGCCGCGCGCCTTCATCACCGCCACCGCCCGGTTCAGGGTGACGACCGGCGAGGGCTGCATGATCTCGAGCGTCGCATACAGGCGCTCGATCGAGGTCCAGTCGGTCTCGGCGGCGGCAGCGGCGCGGGCGTGTAGGGCGGCGACCGCGCCCTGGACCTGATACGGCCCGGGGCGGCGATGGCGCAGGGCCTTGTCCATCAGGGCCAGACCCTCCTGCACCAGCTTCGGGTCCCATTTCGATCGGTCCTGATCGTCCAGCAGGATGGCCGCGCCGTCGCCGTCGAAACGGGCGCCCGTCCGGGCGTGCTGCAACAGCATCAGGGCGTTCAGGCCCATGATCTCGGGCTCGGCCGGGAACAGGCGCAGCAGCAGCCGGCCCAGGCGGATGGCCTCCTCGGTCAGGCCCGCGCGGTCGCCCTCGACATTCGGGTCGGTATAGCCCTCGTTGAACACCAGATAGACCATGGCGGCGACCACGCCGAGGCGCTCGGACCGCTCGATGGGGCCGGGGGTTTCGAACGGGACGCCGGCGGCGGCGATGCGGCTCTTGGCGCGGGTGATGCGCTGCTCCATCGCCGCCTCGCCGACCAGAAAGGCCCGCGCGATCTGGCGCACCGACAGGCCCGAGACGATCCTCAACGCCAGGGCGATCTGCTGCGTCGCCGGCAGGTCCGGGTGGCAGCAGGTGAACAGGAGCCGCAGCACGTCGTCGCGATAGTCTGCGGCGTCGATCTGTTCGGCCAGCGGCGTCTCGGCGTCGTCGAGGTCGGACAGATGATTCTCGTCGGGCAGGGCGGTCTGTTTCGCTCGCCGCCGCACCCCGTCGACGCCGAGGTTTCGGCCCACGAAGATCAGCCAGGCGGCCGGATCGCGCGGCGGGCCTTTCTCCGGCCAGGTCTTCAGCGCCTTCAGGCAGGCGTCCTGATAGGCCTCCTCGGCCAGATCGAGGTCGCGGAAGTAGCGCAGCAGGGCGCCCACCGCCCGCGGCCGGGCGGCGACCAGGGCCGCGTCGATCCAGCCCAGGTCGGTCACGCGGGGACGGCTTCCAGGGTCGGCTGGGCCTTCCAGTCGTGGAAGAAGCCGACGGGCCGCAGCTCAAAGGCCCCGGGCGAGCCCGAGGCCTGGGCCAGCTCCTGGGCGGCGGCGACCGCCGCATCCAGATCCTCGCACTCGATCAGATAGAAGCCGAGCAACTGCTCCTTGGTCTCGGCGAAGGGGCCGTCCAGCACCATGGCCTCCTTGCCCTTGCGGATGGTGGTGGCGGCGGTGGTCGGCAACAGGCGCGCCACGGGCCCCATCCGGCCCTGATCGGCCAGACGCTGCTGCACGGCGCCGAGGCGGGCCATGACGGCCTCGTCCTCTTCCTTCGACCAGGCCCCGACCACGTCCTCGCGGTCATAACAAAGCACGGCGTAGAGCACGGCGATCTCCCTCTTTCATCGTGACGACGAAGCAGAATGGCCGCAGCCGACGACGGCGGGAAGAAAAACCGTCTAGGTCGTTCCTGGGTCAGTTTCCGGTGGGGGCGTCCTCGCCTTCCGCCTCGCCCTTCTTCAGGGTTTCGGCCTCCTCGGCGTCGGCTTCGGCCTCGCTGACGCCCCTGGCCCGCAGCAGCAGGGCCCGGGCGCCCGACGACGGGCGGTGCGGATCGTTGACCAGCGGCTCCAGCAGGGTCACGGCCTCGGCGTTGCGGTCCCTGATCATCAGCACCTGGGCCAGGTTGATGCGCGCCTCGCCCAGTTGCGGGGCCAGGGCGAAGGCCTGCTCCAGCACGGCCACGTCGTTGTCGTTGGGATAGCCTTCGCCGCCGTTCCGATTCTCGGCGATCAACAGCAGGGTGACGTAGTTGGCGTCGTCGGCGCGGTAGGCGCGGGCGAGGAAGCCGCGCGCCTCGGCCTGCAGGCGATCGGAAACCTCCAGGTCGTCGGCGTCGTCGGCGGCCTTCAGCCGCGCGCGCGCCAGGTATTGCAGGGCCTCGACGTTGTTCGGCACCAGCTCCAGCAGCCGCTTCAGCGGCGCCTCGGCGGCGGCCGGATCGCCGAAGTGCAGCTCGGCGTGGCCGAGGGCCAGCAGGGCCAGGGGATCGTCGGGGTGACGGGCGGCGGCGCGGCGGACTTCCTCGGCGGTGGCGGCGCGCTGATCGTCGTCGACGCCGATCTTGAGTCTCTGGTTGAGCAGCAGCAGGTCGTCGGCCGAGCGCGGCAGCTCCGTCACCGTCACCGGGACGGCCGGATAGGTCACGGTCACGCCCTGATAGGGAATCCGTCCGTTCATGTAGCGGCGCAGGGTGCGGCGCAGCTCGATAGGGTCGAGGCCCGTCGCCCGCTCCATCGCCTCGACCGGATCGCCGCCCGCGCCGACGTCGCGCAGATAGCCGTCCAGCGTCCGTTGCCGCGCCGGGTCGCCCAGGAACCAGTGGGTCATCAGCCAGGCCAGCGGATAATAGGTCTCCTTGTTGCGGCTGGATTGCAGCGGCCGCTTGGACAGCAGCTCCGCCATGGGCATCCACGACGCGGCCTGCAGCCAGTAGGCGCGGTTCTCATTGAACTTGCCGACCAGGACGCGGGATTTCTCGATCTCGACCGTGGCGTAGTATTCGGCGAACCCCTCCACGAACCATCCCGGATAGGGATAGGAGAAGTTCTGCATCATGAAGTGGTGGGCGTATTCATGCTTCAGCGTGTCCACGTCCTGGTCGCGGATGGCGATGCCGAAGATGTCTTCGTCGGTCGCCATGTAGAAGCCGGCGACGCTTTCGGACAGACCGGGACGCACCTTGGCCAGGCTGGTGCGCGAGGCCACCAGATAGATGGGCAGCTTGCGCGGCGGAGCGGCGTCGACCTCCAGCCCCATGCGATAGCGCAGGAAGCGGTCGAAGGATTCCAGCTCCTGCACGAACTCGCGCAGCTTGCTCTCGCCGCCGTCGCTATAGACGATGAAGCGTTCGCTTTCGGCCTTCAGCCAGCGCGCCTCGGCCGGGGCGACGCCCAGCGTCCCGGCGGCCAGGGCCGCGGCGACGGCCAGACCGGCGCCGGCGCTCAGGCGTTTCAGCAAGCGATTGAAAATGTTCACGGCGGCGCTCCCCCAAGCGATTTGAGGCAGGGATAGCGAACGTTGTTGTTTCGCGAAAGGGGTTGCGGCGTCAGGCCGCCATGCGTCCCCAGACAGCCTTGTCGGCGGCGACGGCGCTCAGGCGGCCGTGGGCGGCGCGGGACTGAAGCTGGCGCATGATCATTTCGGGCAGGGCGCAGAAGCGCGGCTCGACCAGTTCGGGGGCGCATCCTGCGTCGGGGGCGGCGAACAGGGCGGCGTTGACGCCCTCGGTCTTGTGCGCGATCAGCCAGGCCAGACGCCGCGCGCGGGCCGGGTCGTTCCGGTGCAGCATCGGGTCCTCGGCGAACAGGTCGCAGCCCATCTCCAGCACATAGTCGAAGTCCAGCTTCTCGAAGCGCCGCACGTCATGGCTCGGGGCCGGGCAGGCCTCGTCCAGATCGAACACGACGTCGTTCAAGAGAAACAGCATGGGCCGTCCACCGCTACCCAGGCCCTTCTGGCCCGATGAGACCGGTTTACGACCGTCTCGCTTGCGGTCCCGTTCACGAACGCGGTGAACAGGACGGTTACCATTATTATGGGGCCTACCGGCCTTCGGCCTGCTTGAGGCCCGTTTGGGGTGCCGCTTCTTTCCTCCCCACTTGTGGGGAGGGGGACCGCGTAGCGGTGGAGGGGGCGACGGCGCCGCCAGCCATTTGAGCGCGAACTCGAAAAGGGCGGCGCCGCCCCCTCCGTCACGGCGCCTTCAGCGCCGCGCCACCTCCCCATGGAATGGGGAGGAAAGACGTGCGCTCTGCCTACCCCTCCTGCACCTTCTCCGTCAGGAAGTGCCGGCCCTGGCGGTCCTCGATCTCCACCACCCAGAGGTCGGGGTCGTAGCGGCGCTGGCGTTCGATATAGGCGTCCAGCTCGCTCTCCATCTCGCTGACGACGGGCTGGATCCACAGGGGCTGGCCGTCCTGGCCGGTCGCCTCGGTATAGAGCCGCGCCGTGCGGTCGGCGGTGTTGTAGGCCTTGACGATCACGGCCCCGCCGCGCGCGTCGCCCTTCTTGACCACCGTGGCGTAGGCGCCCTCCAGTTCGGCACGGCGGATCAGGGCGCCGGCCCAGACGTCTGTGGATAGAAGCAATTCGCTAACCCTGCTTGGACACGGGACCGGAACCTTGCGGCCCTAAGGTCGAGGTCATGAGGATAGGCCTTTCCCCCCGAACCGCCAGCAGAATGCTGGCCGCGACGCTCGCCGCGCTGACGCTGGCGGCGCCGGTCGGCGCGGCGCGCGCGGCCGTGACCGACGCCTTTTACGACCGCGTCTTCATGCTGGCCGCCCATCAGAAGTGCGACCTGTTCGAGCCGAAGCTGATCGCGGCCCTGGACGCGGCGGCGCTTCAGGCGCGGGGCGCGGCATTGCGCGCGGGAACCCCGGCGGCGGACCTGTCGGCGGCGGCGGCCCGAGCCCGGTCCAAGGCCTCGCGCACCGCCTGCGACGACGGTGATCTGAGCCGGGTGCGGGCGCGGGTGCAGGCGGGCTTCGTCGGCTGGTCGCGCGCCGCCCGGATGAGCTTCCCCGGCGACCGTTCCGCCTGGCGCGGCGACCGCTATGAAGGCGAAGCGACCGGCTGGAGGCTGGTCCAGGACAGCGCGACCGGCGGCTCGCCCGTGCGCTTCGGACTGGTCGGAACGGGACCGAAGATCACGGTGCCGACGGCCGTGGTCTCCTTTGTCGGAGGGCCCCGGCCCTATGCGGCGCGGCTGGTGATGCGTGACCGTGAGATGGCGCCGCGGGTGTGGCTGACCGGCGGCGGTCTGCCGCCTGAATCGGTGCGCCGGGTCTTCTTCGCCGGTTGGGCCCACGCCGCTGCGCCGGGCCTGCTGACCGAGGGCGCCCGCCAGGGCGAGGCCTGGATCTTTCCGGCCGAGGCCGCCAACGCCCTGGCGCAACTGGACCCGCGCGAGACCTTCGTCATCGAGTTCCTGTTCCGCGACGACAGCGTCGCCTCGGCCCGCTTCGAGGCCGGCGACTTCGCCGCCGGCCGCGCCTTCCTGGCGATGGGGGCGATCTAGGGGCGGTTGGCGGTTCGGCTAGTCGCCAACCACGCCGGCGCTACCTTCAGAAAAGTGAAGCGAAAGGCCGCTTCCGACCCCGGAACGAGCATTCCAGGTTGCCTGGAACCGGATTCCACGAACCCGCTTCTTCGGCGCCTTGGCCGGTTGCGGATCGTCGTTTCAGACGTAACATTGATGGATGCAGCCTCCTCACTTCCACGAGCTTTATCCTCACTCCAGAGCATATCTTGAGCTGCAACCGCTGCGCATCCCGGCTGGATGGCGGATCGGCTGGAACACGCTTGATGTGGGGATGGCCGCCGACCGTGGAGGCATTGGCGGCTCATCGGTGTTCAGCGCCACGAACGAGGGGCGCCGTTTTTACATCGACGTTGAGTTTAGCCCCGAATTCGATCCTGAAGGCGCTTTCTACCTGACTGTGACCTATCAGCCGTGGCCTCGTTCCGACCGAGGACGCCGGCGAAACGACGTGCCGTTCGCGTTGGACGCCGAGGCGCAGAAGGTCCACGAATTTGAGACGCGGTCCTACGCGGCCTTGATCGCGGCGTTAGAGCATTGGATCGCTCGCTGCACCGTATGGGAGCGCGAAGGGAATTAATGTCCGCGTCGCTCGGCCGACATGAAGCCAGCGGAATCGAGCGTGGCGGACGTTAAAGCAAGGCTGCTATCCCGTCTGCGCCGCGCGATTTTTGTCATCCGAATCCATAGTCTTCGGCCAGGGCCTGCAGTCCCTGTTTCAGCACCGTCTTGCCCTGACGGCGGCGCAGGAACAGCGCCTCCTCGGCCAACTTGAGCGACGTGCCGTGGATGCAGACGCGTTCGACCATGGCGCGCAGGCGCGGGCCGCAGGCGCTCAGCGCCGCCTCGACGCGGGCGGACGCCGACAGGGCGCGGTCGCTCGGCTCGACGCGGGCTGAACTGCCCCCGCCGGCGCGGGGTAGGGCGTCCCAGCGCATGGTCAGCGACGGGCCGCTGAGGGCGATTTCCGCCTCGGCGCGCAGGCGTTCGCCCGCCGCCACCTCGGCCGGGGTCAGCCAGGGACGGCCCGAGGCGTCCTTGCGTCGGGCCAGCCAGGCGACGGGGCTCTCGCCCAGATTGGCGCGGCGGCTGGTCAGGCGACCGTCGGTCTCCATGAAGGGGCGCTCGCCCTCGATCAGACCGGGGCAGCCCGGCGGCGGGCCGGGCGAGAGCGAGGCGTTCGCCGCGGGCGCGGGGC
>NZ_JBOHLI010000001.1:0-152278 GCF_050729455.1 Brevundimonas sp. | reverse complement strand
GGCGGGGGCGGCGGCGGGGGCGGCGGCGGCGGCGGAGGCGGCGGAGGAGGCGGCGGAGGCGGAGGCGGAGGCGGCGGCGACAGCAGTTGCGAACGCAGATACCAGTTGTTCTCTGAACCGGCCGACACGCCGCCTCGATAGAGCAGGTATTCAAACATACCGGCGGCGACGATGCCGTCGAGCGCGAAGGCGTCCGTCGACGTGATCGCCCCTCCCTGGGCCAGGACCACTGGAATGCCGTCGGCCACGGTGAGATCGCCCAAGCCGTTCAGATTGGTGACGCGTATCCAGGTCCGGCCGTCGCCGACCGCTCCCGTCCCGCGAATCTCCAGTCGATCAGACGGCGCATTGTCCGATTCCAGAACTGTATGGAGCCCCAGGAAACCATTGAAACCATGATAGCTTCCATTCACGACAAACCGATCCGTCGCCGCGACGGCAGCGTTGGTCAGGTCGATCAGACCGCCGTTGGAGACAGTGACCAGTCGCCCTGCGGCGAACGGCGACACAGTGTGCGTGCCGCCGCCGGCGAAGACGGTGCTGCCAGGCGCGATGTACAGGGCCCCGGTTCCTGAACCCGAATCCCCCAGCGTCAGGGTGCTGAAGTTTGAGAAGGTCATTTCGGACCCTGACGCCAGTCCGATCAGCTCCCAGTTCACATAGCGGGCGACATCGTCGCCGCGGGTTCCGGTCCACCACAGGACGTCGTCGCCCAGGCCGCCGTCAATGCGCAGCCCGGTCTTCAGCTCGGTCGCGTCCAGGCCTTCGAACAGGGCGATGTCGTTCTCCGTCCCCATGTCCAGGCCGCCGATCGATCCCCCGCGCCAGACGAACAGGTCGCGTCCGGCCTGTGTCTGAATGGTGGAGCTGACCAGCCCGCCTTCAACCACGCCCAGGTCGTCGCCGGCGCCCAGCAGAACCTGTCCGTTGATGACGCCGCCAAAGACGTAGAGCTGATCCTTCCCGTCGCCGAGATCGATCGTGCCCTGGATCGTGCCCCCTGAACCGTCCGCACGATTCAGAACCACGTCATCGCCGGCGCCGAGGCGCACCGCGTTGTTGATCACGCCGTAGTTGTCGAGAAAGTCCTTGGCCGATCCGTTGCTGACCAGATCGCCGCTGATCACGCCCCCGATCTGATTGACGATGAAGCTGGATCCGTTGCCGGTCAGGACCAGGCCGTTGTTCAGCGTGCCGCCGTTCAGGACAGTGTTCTGACCGTCGCCGGTGATGGTGAAAACGCCGCTGACCTGGGCGCCGGCGCGATTGACGACGACGTTGGACCGGCGGCCGGTCAGGACCAGGCCGTTGTTGAAGACGCCGGCGTTGTCGATCCTGTTCTCGGCGCCGGTGATATCGACCAGACCGCTGATGCTCTTGCCGCGGAAAATGGTCAGGTCGTTGCGGCCGTCGCCCGTGATCGTCACGCCCCCGTTCATCATTCCATTCTGCTCGACGACGATCCAGCCGTCGCCCGACCCGACGAACCCGCCGTTCAGCGTCCCCCCGTTACGCAGCACCATGTAGGAATCCGGCGTGCCGTTGAAACGCACGGCCACGCCGCTGTTGCCCTGAATAGCGCCTTGGTTGTCCAGGATGCTGACGCCCGGGCCAGACAGCTCCACCCCGGCGGCGGCGCCCTGCACCGTCGCTCCGGTGTTCACCAGGACCGAGACCTGGTCCCCGGGAACGCCGGTGAATCCGTCCGGATCAAAGCCCGTGCAAATGACGCGGCCGTTCGGACCGGGATTGTCGGGCGCGCATTGGGCGCTCGCCGGATCGCTGGCGAAGGCCAGGGCCCCCAGGGCCACCGCGCCCAGCAGCAGAGACCGCTGCCCGAACGACCTGCCGACAAGATTGACCGATGCTTCCGTTCCGCCCGCCATCAACATGGACGCCACCCCTTTACCGCACTGTTTCCGACCAACGCGACCGCCCGTCGCCAGTTCCGCGAATTTCATCATGTTAACCACCATGGATTGCAGCCCGCCGCAGAACCGTCACGCTGCCAGCCTGACGGCCTTCTCGATTTCATCGGTTTCGGCGCCCGGCCCGGCTTGATGCCCAAATGGGCCGGGCGGTCCTCTGCTCGGTGATCGAACCGACCAGAGGACCGGCAGTCGTCGCCTCAACCCGCCTTGAAACGCGCGTGGTATTTCTCGATCAGGGCGCGGGCGGCCTTGCCGATCTTGGCGTAGTCGGCCTCGTTCAGGTTGGCGAGGGACACGCGGCCCGCCGGGGTCTGGGCGCCGAAGCCGCCGCCAGGCAGCAGGACCACGCCGGATTCCTTGGCCAGTTCAAACAGCAGCGAACGCGGCTCGACGGTCTTGAGCAGCCAGTCGACGAAGGGCTTGCCGAACGCCTTTTCGCTGAGGTCGGCCAGGTCGAGCAGCGTGTAGTAGCCGACGTCGTCCGGGTTCGGATCAGGCGCCACGCCGATCTCGCGATAGAGGGCGTGCTCGCGGGCGCGGATCAGCCGCTTCATCGCGGCCTTGTAGGCCTGCGGCGTGTCCATCAGCGAGAACAGCGAGAACAGGACCATCTGGACCTGCTGCGGCGTCGACAGGCCGGCGGTGTGGTTCAGGGCGACGGTGCGGCTGTCGGCCACCAGACGGTCGATGAATTTCAGCTCGCGCGGCGCCGTGGTGATCGAGGCGTAGCGCTCGTCCAGTTCCTTCTTCGTCGCCTCGGGCAGGGCGGCGATCAGCCGGTCCAGCACATTGTCCTTGTGCGTGGCGATGGTCCCCAGCCGCCAGCCGGTGGCCCCGAAGTATTTCGAGAAGGAATAGACCAGGATCGTGTTCTGCGGCGCCACGGCGAACAGGGAGACGAAGTTGTCGGCGAAGGTGCCGTAGACGTCGTCGGTCAGCAGGATCAGATCGGGCCGCTCCTTCACGATGGCGGCGATCCGCTCCAGCGTCTCGTCGTTGATCCGCACCGACGGCGGGTTGCTGGGATTGACCAGGAAGAAGGCCTTGACCGACGGGTCCTTCAGCTTGTCGATCTCGGAGGCCGGATATTGCCAGCCCAGGTCGGGATCGGCCTCGATATGCACCTGTTTCAGCCGATAGTCGTTCAGCTCGGGGATTTCGATGTAGGGGGTGAAGATCGGCATGCCGATGGCGATGCTGTCGCCCGGCGACAGAATCCGGTTCTCGCGCATGGTGTTGAAGATATAGGTCATCGCCGCCGTCCCGCCCTCGGTGGCGAAGATGTCGAACTCGCCGACGAACGGGTGGCTCCCGACCATTTCCTGGCGCAGATAGTGGCCGACGATAGGCTCCGACAGCTTCAGCATCCGGTCCGGCACCGGATAGTTGCAGCCCAGAATCCCCTCGCACATCTCATAGAGGAAGGCCGCGGCGTCGAGCCCCAGTTGGTCGCGGACGTAGGAGACGGCGCCGGCCAGGAAATCCATCCCCTCGGCCCCGGCGTGTTCGCGCGCATAGATTTCGAACCGGTCCTCGATCCCGGCCAGGCGGGGGAAACCGCCCAGTCCCTCGGGCATATAGGCGAAGGAGCGTTCCGCCTCGCGCATGGCGAACAGGCCCAGCCGCCAGAAGCCGTATCGCGGCGTGGTGGCCAGGAAGTTGGGATTGCCGCGCCCGGCGTTGAGCATCAGCCGGCTCTCGACGCTGGAGGCCAGCTTGATCAGTTCGTCCTTCAGCTCGAACGGGCTCAGTTGGGACAGCTTATCCATTTGAGTATGCATCGAACGTCTCCGGTTGTGACTAGACGAGACCGACGACCAGCGGCCCCAGCAGGGTCAGCAGGACGTTGGCCAGGGCGTAGGTGATGGCGAAGGGCACGGTGGGAACGGCGCTCTCGGACTTGTCGAGCACCGCGCCGAAGGCGGGATTGGCGCTGCGCGAGCCCGACAGGGCGCCGGCGAAAACGGCGGCGTTGCTGTAGCGCAGCACATAGCGGCCGAAGAGCATGGCCAGCAGCAGAGGCAAGAGAGTCACCACCACGCCGAGGCCGAAGATGGTGACGCCGTGTTCCTGAATGGTGGTCAGCGCCTGCTTGCCGGAGTTGAGGCCGACCACGGTGACGAAGGCGGCCAGGCCGAACTCCTGCAACAGCTGCCCGGCGGCGGGCGGCAGGGCGCCGAACATGGGCCGCTTGGCCCGCAACCAGCCGAACACCAGACCGGACAGCAGGGCCCCACCTCCGGCGCCGAGCGTCAGGGGAATGCCGCCGACATTGGCCACCAGCAGGCCGATCAGCAGACCCACGACGATGCCGAGCCCCATGTAGACGAAGTCGGTCTTGTTGTCGGTCGCCAGCGGATAGCCCGCCGCCTTGACCGCGCGCGCCGTATCGGAATCCGCGCCGTAGAAGGTCACGACATCGCCGTGCATGACGACGGTTTCGGACAGGACCGGCAGGGGCCGCCCCATGCGGGTGATGGCCTCGATATAGACGCCGTGCCGCATATCCGGGTCGATCGTCGCCTTCACCTGGGCGATGGTCATGCGGTCCATGCCCTTGCGGGTGAAGACCGCCTGGCGCGACTGCATGATCATGGGCGGACCGTCGGGATCGACCACCTCCGGGCCAATGCGCGGAGCCTCGGCGACCACCTGCTCGCGCCGGCCGATGACCACCACCACGTCGTCTGCCTGCAAGACGGGACCGGAGGCCAGATCGAGCGCCTTGCCGCCCCTGATGACCCGCTCGATGGTCATGGAGTCCTCGGCTTCATGTTCCAGTTCGGCGGGCGTGCGGCCCGCGCCCGTGGTCACGCGGAAGGCGCGGCCGACCAGGGCGGGCATGGCGGGGCTGACCCCCAGGCCTGTGGGCGGGGCGTTCCCGCGCAGCTTGGCTTCTTCTTCCTGCGCCGCCGCCTTCAGGTCCTGCTTCATGAAGCGCGGCAGGATGTTGGCGCAGACGATGATGGCCCCCAGAGACCCGAAGACGTAGGTCACGGCGTAGCCGATGGCGACGTTGGCCTGCAGCGTCTTGATCGCTTCGGGCGACAGCGGCAGCCGCGTCAGGGCGTCGCCGGCCGTGCCGATGATGGCCGACTGCGTCAGCGCCCCGCCCGCCAGACCGGCGGCCAGCCCCTTGTCGAGATCGAAGGCCTTGGCCAGGACGACGACGGTGATCAGGGACACCACCGCCACAAAGACCGCGAGGATGATCTCCTTGAGGCTGGACTTGTTCAGTGAGCTGAAGAACTGCGGCCCGCTGTTGTAGCCGACGGCGTAGATGAACAGGGCGAACATCACCGCCTTCACCCCGTCGTCGATCTCGACGCCGATCTGGCTGACGATCACCGCCATCAGCAGCGAGCCGCCCACGCCGCCCAACTGGAAGCGGCCGAACTTGATCTTGCCGATGGCGTAGCCCAGGGCCAGCGTCAGAAAGAGCGCGGCCTCCGGCGATCGGGTGAATACCTCATGCAGCCAGGACATGGCCCCTCCTCCTCGCTATGTCAGATGAAACGCCAGGCCGACGACCACAGGCCCCAGCAGGGGCAGCAGGACGTTGGAGATGGCGTAGGTGACGGTGTAGCCGACGACCGGCGTCGAATTGCCCGAGGCGCTGACCAGGGCACTGATCGCCGGGGTGCTGCACTGCTGTCCCGCGATGGCGCCCAGAAGGAAGGGCGTCTCGAGCTTCAGCAGCCTGTGACCGATGAACAGCGACAGCGACGCCGGGATCAGGGCGGCCAGCACGCCCGCCAGCGGCAGCCAGACGCCGTATTCCCGGATCAGGCGGAAGGCGTCGGGGCCCGCCGAGAAGCCGACGGCGGCGATGAAGGCCGCCAGGCCGAAGTCCTTGAGAATCTGCGCCGACGCCGCCGGAAACACGCCGAACCCCGCATGGCGCGAGGCGTACCAGCCGAACACCAGTCCCGACAGCAGACAGCCGCCGCCAGCGCCCAGCGTGACGTGAATCCCGCCCAGGTTGGCCCCCAGGGCGCCGATCAGGATGCCCGCCAGAACGCCGAGCCCCAGCATGATGAAGTCGGTCTTGTCGGCCGGCGGCGTGGCCTGCCCCAGCGCCTGACCGGCGCGCGCGACAGCGCGCTCGGCCCCGTACAGCTCCAGCACGTCGCCGCTCTGAAGGGTCGCGTCGGGCAAGACCGGCACGGCGTGGCCGAGACGCTGAATGCCGAGAATGAAGACGCCCCGACGGGTCTCCAACGGCGCCAGCCGACGCAGGTCAGCGACGGTGCGTCCCGCTGCCTGCGCCTGCTTCAGCACGTAGGATCGCCGGACCAGCGGCATATCCAGGCCGATGCGGACGACCTCCGGCCCCAGGGTCGAGGCCGCTTCGACCACCGCCGCGCGACGCCCCACCAAAAGCAGGATGTCGCCCGACTGGATTTGCTCGCTCGGGCCCGGTTCGATCGTCGCCTCACCTCGACGGAGGCGCGCGACCGTCACCGCGTGGTCGTGCCGCGCCTCGAAGTCGGCGACGGACGCGCCCGCCGCCTCGCCCGCGGCGAAGGCGCGGCCCACCAGTTCCGGCAGGGCCGCCTGGCCGCCCCCCTCGGTCTCGCCTAGCCGCCCGGCCAGATCGGCGGCGGCCGCCTTCAGATCGACCCGCAACAGGATCGGCGCCAGCTGGCTGGTGAACAGGACGATGGTGATCAGGCCAAACAGGTAGGTGATGCTGTAGGCCGTGGCGATCTGGCCCTGCAACGCCTCGATCTGGTCGGGCGCGAGCGCCAGCCGGGACACCGCTTCGGACGCCGTGCCGATGACTGCGGATTCCGTCGCCGCCCCCGCCAGCAGCCCGGCCGCCGCCCCGGCGTTGAGCGACAGCAGCACCGTCGCCGTCATGACCACGGCCAGCACCGCCACGACCTCGACCAGCGACAGCAGGCCGTAACGCCAGCCCTTGCCGACATTGGCGAAGAACTGCGGCCCGCCGGTATAGCCCAGGGCGAAGATGAACAGGGCGAAGGCCACCGCCTTCAGATCCGGGTCCAGCCGCACCCCCGTCTGACCCAGGATCAGCGCCACGATCAGGGTGCCGCAGACCCCGCCCAACTGGATCGGCCCGACCCGGATCATGCCGATCAGATGACCGAAGGCCAGCGCCAGGAACAGCGCCATCTCCGGGTGCTGGACCAGCAGGGCGCTCACCGGACGAAATCGTATTTGAGGCTGGCCTGCAGCCGGGTGACGTCGGCGTCCTGACCGTTCTGCAGCTCATGGCGCCCATACAGGGCCTCGACCCCGACCGAGAAGCTGGGGCTGACCGCCCAGATCAGGTTCAACGCCCCATAGCCGCTGGATCGGAAGGCGGTCGGCGCCAGCAGGTCGTCCCGCTCCAGCACCACCATCCCGCCGACCAGACTCGACCGCCAGCGCGGGCTCCAGTGGCGCGTATAGGCGAGGTAGCCGCCATAGGCCGACAGGGTCCGCACGTCGCCGTCCGGCTGGATCAGCCCGTCGTATCCCGTCCCGCTCAGGTCATTGAAATAGCGCCCCACGCCGTCGCCATAGGTGAAACCGGCCATGGCGAAGTCATCACCCAGCTTGAACAGGCCGGACAGGCTGAGACCATAACCGAAGGCGCTCTCATCACGGTCCCCCTCCCTGTAACCGACCAGTCGCGTCACCGCCGCCGCCTGGGCGTGGCCCCATGGACGCTCAAGCCGCAGCGCGCCGACAACGTCCGGGGCCGGCTGCGCCGCCACCCGGCCGGTCGCCAGAGTCAGGTCCGACGAGGGGTCCTCGACCGACAGGGTTGCAGTCGCCCCGCCGCCCAGTTTCCATATCTGTCGGATCGCCGCCACGCGCACCAGGGTCCCGCCCCCCGGTCCCTCGTCGTCGAGGGTGTCGGGAAAGGCGTCGGCGTCGGCGAAGGCGCTGTAACCGTAGCCCGCATAGGTGTTGCCGACCTGACCGTGCGCCTGCCGCAGGCGGAAGGCCGTGACGCCTGCTCCGCCATAAAAGTCGTTCTCCAGATAGAAGCGCAGCGGTCCCAGGGCGCTGGGGCGGCGTACTTCGAAACTGAACCGGGTGGCGTTGGCGTCCAGATTGGCGTTGCGGCCGTCGCCTCCTCCAATGGGAATGGTCGACGTGATCAGCTTGTCAGGGTTTCCGGCCGGCGCAAAATCATAGATGGCGTCGATCTTGGCGAACCCGCCCAGCCGCACCATCGTCTGGGTGCCAGGCACAGGAATGAAACCGCGCAGTTGCGGATCATTGGGGGGCGCCGCCGTATCCGCCCGCGCCACGCCGGTCAGTCCGTCGCCGAACGTGCTCCTGGTCGGCAGAGGCGATACGGCCGTCGCCGCTCGCGTCGCCGCCGGAGCTGAGGTCGGCGACGCGGCGACAGTGACCGAGACCGGCGTCGCCGCCGTCTGGCTCGCCCGCTCTACGGCGTCGAGTCGGGCCTGCAGCGCAGCGACGGCCTGACGCAGTTCAATGACTTCCAGGGCCAGAGCCTCGGCGTCCGGCGGGCTCTGGGCCAACACAGGGGTCGCCCCCGCCGCCGCGCTCGCGGCTAGCCATGCGACAACCCGTGGATACGTCATCATACCCCGCCCCGTCCGAACACCACGGATTAGCGAACGCCGATAACAAACCCATGTTCCACGAATTAACCACGATTACGCCAAGCTTTCACCGGACCGTTGCAACCGGAAGCCGTCTGGCACGATTTAAGGTCAAGCTCGCCAAGCTGTGCGGGCGCGGCGGGGCGGGATCGCCCGTTCTTTCTGGGGGAACGTCGCCTTTGATGGTTGGATCAGAGCCGAAATATCGAGGCCTATGGCGACGCCGTGCCGGCCTGCTGGCTCTGCTCGTCGCCGGGCCGGTCCTGCTGGCCTCGACCGCGCAAGCCCAGGACCCCGTCCCCTTCTCGTTCGAGGCCGCCACGGCCCGGCTGGACGCCACCTCCAGCGTGCGACGCGCCGCCGACGCCGACCTGATCGCGGCCCAGGAACAGGCGGGCGCGGTGGCCACGCTGAATCGGCCAACCGTGGCCATCGACGCTCAATTGCTGCGCTATCAGAAGACCTTCGACATCTCCCTGTCCGACGCCCTCGGCCAAGCCGAGTCCGTCGCCAACCAGCTGCTGCCCGGCATCATCGGCGACCTGCCCGGCGTGCCCGGCGACATTCTTCAGGCCATCAACGACCGGCTGGAAACCGCCCTGCCCGAGTTCTTCGCCAGCCTGCCCGGCAGCGTGCGGCTGAAGACCGCCGACACCAGCTTCCGTCCCGTCGCCACCGCCGTCATGCCGATCTACACCGGCGGGGCCATCCCCGCCCTGCGCGACGCGGCGGGCGCCAATGTCGACATGGCCCGCGCCCGCCGTGCCGAGGCGGGCAATCTGGAAAGCGTCAATCTGGTGCGGGTCTATTTCGGCCAGACCCTGACGCACGAGGCCCTGACCATCGCCCGCGACACCCGCGACGGCTTCGATCTGCACCTGCGCAACGCCCAGGCCATGGAGCGCGAAGGCTTCCTCAGCGCCGCTCACCGGCTGCAGGTTCAGGTGGCCCGCGACGCCGCCCAGCGGCAGCTGGACCGCGCCGAACTGGAGCACGACACGGCCGTCCAGAGCCTGTCCCGCCTGCTGGACGTGACCCCCACGGTGGCCCCGACCAGCCCCCTGTTCGTCAACTCGACGCCGCCCGCCCCTGTCAGCGACTTCATCGAAGCCGGGACCACCGACAATCCCCGCATCGCCCTGGCCGGCGCGGGCCGCGATCTGGCCGAGGCGGGCGTGGATCTGGCCCGGTCGCGGCTGCGTCCGTCGGTCTATGCCTTCGGCGCCTACAACCTGAACCGCGAGGACGCCCTGCCGACCGAGCCGGACTGGGCCGTCGGCGTCGGCGCCCGCTACACCCTGATGTCGTCGCTGGATCGGGGGCGGATGATCAGCGCCGCCCGCGCCCGGTCCCAGGCCGCCGAGCAGCTGGAGCGTCAGGCCCACGACGAGGTCCGCATCCTGATCATCCGCACCTACAATCTGGTCGAGCTGTCGCGCCGTCAGTTCCTGTCGCTGGACTCCAGTCTTGAGGCGGCCACCGAGAACCTGCGGGTTCAGGACCTGTCCTTCCGCGAGGGCGAAGCCCCCGCCTCGGCCGTCATCGACGCCCGCAACCTGCTGGGCGCGGCCCGCTTGCAGCGCGCGGCGGCGGCCTATGAGTATGAACTGGCGCTCGCCGCCCTGCTGGCCGCCAGCGACCGCAGCGACGAGTTCGTCAGCTATCTGCAACGCGCCGACCGGGTGATCGCGCCATGACCGAGACCGCCACCGCCCCTGATCCAGCGCCGCCGCCTTCCCCGCATCGGCCCAGCCGTCCGTCGATCAGGACGCTGCTGATCGCGCTCACGGCGCTGGCCGTGCTGCTCTTCGTCATTGTCGGCCTGTTTCTGGCCGCCCGCCCCGCCCCGCCGCAGGTGCAGGGCATGGTCGAGGCCGAGACCTTCACCGTCGCCACCAAGGCCCCCGCCCGCGTCGAGAAGATGCTGGCCTCGGCGGGCGACCGCGTGGTTTCGGGTCAGGTCCTGGCCATCCTCTCCAGCCCCGAGATCACGGCGGGAGACCAACAGGCCGCCGCCGCCCTGCAAGGCGCCCAGGCGGTGCAGGAACTCAGCCGGGTCGGCGTTCGGCCCGAGGACATCCGCTCGCTGGAATCCGTGTGGCGCAGCACTCAGGCCGCCGCCCAGCTGGCGGCCCAGACCGCGCGGCGGGCCGAAAACCTGTTCGCCGAGGGCGTCATCTCGGCCCAGCGCCGCGACGAGGCCGTCGCCGCCCGCGCCGCCACCGCCGCCCAGTCCGAGGCCGCTCGCCAGCAATACCTCAAGGCCGTCGCGGGAACCCGCAGCGAAGAGAAGACCATCGCCGACGCCCAGGTCGCCGCCGCCCGCGCCGGCGTCGGCCAGATGGCGGCGCTTCAGGCCGAAACCCGCCTGATCGCCCCCGCCGCAGGCGAGATCGCCGAGCGCTTCTCCAACCCCGGCGAACTGGTGCTGATCGGCGTGCCGGTCTTCACCGTGGTGGATCTCAATCACGCCTGGGTCGCCTTCAACCTGCGCGAGGACCAGTTCAACGGCCTGAAGATCGGCCACACCATCCGGGGCGACATCCCCGCCCTGAACCGCAAGGACGTGGCATTCCGCGTCAGCTTCATCAGCCCCCAGGGCGACTTCGCCACCTGGCGCGCCACGCGCCAGTCACGCGGCTATGACGTGCGCAGCTTCGAGATCCACGCCAAGCCGGTCGCCCCGGTCGAGGGTCTGCGTCCGGGCATGAGCGTCCTGTTCGACTGGCCCGCCCGGTGACAAGGCCGACCGGCGGCGGCGTCTTCGGCCGCGCCCTGCGCGCCGAGATCGCGCATCTGGCCCGCAGCCGCTGGGACCTGATCCTGCTGATCGTCATGCCGGTCGTGCTGATGGTCGTGGTCGGGGCCATGCTGTTTCAGGGCGTGGTGCGCGACGTGCCGGTGGCCGTGGTCGATCAGGACCATTCCGCCTTCAGCCGCGCCGCCATCCGCAACATGGAGGCCAGCCCCGGCGTGCGCGTCGTGGCCCAGCCAACCGATCTCGAGGCTGCCTGGCCCCTGATGCGGTCAGGCAAGATCTACAGCCTCGCCTACATCCCGCGCGGCGCAGAGAAGAACGCCTTTCGCCAGCCGGACGCGGTGATCGTCTATTACAACGGCGCCTTCCAGACCGTCGGATCCCTGGCCGCCTCGGCCCAGACCACGGCCCTGACCAAGGCCGCCGCCCCGCTGATCGCCGACCGGGCCTGGGCGCAGGGTGTTCCCGCCGCGCGGCTGAAGACCCCCGCCGTGCAGGTGACCATCCTCGGCAATCCGCAGCTCAGCTTCGAGCTCTTCCTTGGCGGCCTGATCATGCCCGGCGTCCTGCACCTGCTGATGGCCTGCGCCGCCGTCATGGGGGTGGGACGTGAACTGCGCGGCGGGTCGCTGAGGGACTGGTCGGCGCGGATGGACGGGCGGCTGGCGGCGGCGCTGGCGGGCAAGCTGACCCCCTATGTCCTGACCTTCACCCTCTGGGGCGCGGTCTGGATCGCCTGGCTGTGCGGCTGGCGCGGCTGGGGCGTTGAGGGCAGCCTGTTGATGCTGCTGGGCGGCCTGTTCGCCCTGATGGCGGCCACGGCGGGCATCTCGGCCCTGCTGATCACCCTGACCGGCGACATGGACACCAGCTTCTCGGCCACGGCGGTCTATGCCGGGTCGGCCATCGCCTTTTCCAACGGCACCCTGCCCCTGCTGCACGGCCCGGCCTTCGCGCAAGTGTGGAGCGCCGTCCTGCCCTTCACCCATTATCTGAGGCTGCAGAACCAGCAGATGGTGCTGGGCTCGGACGTCTCCGCCTCGCTGGGCCCGCTGCTGGTCCTGCTGGGCGTCGCGGTCGGGACCTTCGCCCTGTCGGTCCCGCTGGCCCATCGCCGCGCCCGCCGTATGCCAAAGGCGGAAGACCTCAGTCTGCACCTGCCCGCCCGCAGCTTCGGCGGAGCCTTCATCGGGACCTTCGCGGGCATCTTCAAGCACCGGCCCCTGTCCAGCACCATCCTGTTGGCCGTGGTCGCCTACGCCTTCTACTACCCCATGGCCTATGTCGGTCAGACGCCCGTCAAGCTGCCGGTCGCCGTCGTCGATCAGGACCACTCCGCGCTCAGCCGCCGACTGGTGCAGGAGATGAACGCCACCCGCGCGCTGGACGCCGCCGTCGTCGCCGCCTCGCCCGCCGAGGCCGAACGGATGCTGCGCAACGGCGAGGTCGACGCCGTCATGCACATCCCCGAACGGTTTGAATCCTCGCTGATCCACGGCGACGCCAAGGGGATCGGCCTCTATCTGAACGGCGCCTATCTGGTCCGCGCCACGGCCATGGGCAAGGCGCTGGGCGGCGCGGCGGCGGCCGCCGCCGAACAGGTCCTGACCCCGGTGGTCGAGGCTGCCCGCCTGCTGGACCGCGCCCCAAGCGTGGTGCAGCGCCCGCTCTACAACACCACCGACGGCTACGGCAGCTATGCCGTCCCGGCGGTCAGCGCCATCATCCTGCAACAGACCCTGCTGCTGGGCGCCGCCCTCTTCGCCGGTCTGCGGCGCGAGACCGGCGCGCGCGCCCTATCGACCCGCAGTTTCCTCGGCCTGTGGTCCGCCCTGACCCTGATCGGTAGCGTCGCCAGCCTCTTCTACTTCGGCTTCGTCTTCTGGTTTCAGGACTATCCGCGCATGGGCGACCTGTTCGGCGTCCTCCTGGCCGTGCCGGTCTTCGCCGCCAGCGTCTCCGCCCTCGGCCTGGCCATCGGCAGCCTGTTCGACCGGCATGAGCGCGCCATGCAGATCCTGGTCGGCACTTCGGTGCCGCTCTTCTTTCTCGGCGGCGCCGCCTGGCCCCTGTTCCTGATGCCTGAACCGCTCGCCTGGCTGGCCCGCCTGTCGCCTTCAACCTCGGCCATCCAAGCCTTCGTCAAGCTGAACGCCGCCGGCGCCGGCGTGACCGAGGTCGCGCCCGAACTTCTGACCCTGAGCCTTCTCGCCTTGCTGATGGGCGCGGTTGCATGGTTCCAGCTGACGCGGCGACATCAAGCCCCCTGAAGACCGCCGGCCGTCCCGAAGGCGGCTGGGTCAGCGGCGCACCTCCAGCCCCAGGGCCTCGGCGATCGACTTCCACGGCACGTATTTGAAGTTCTGGTTCTCGCCAGGCAGGACGTTGCGGCCGTCCTGGGCGATCAGGGCGCCGTGCTCGAAGCCGGGGCCGAGGTTGCGGCTGCTGACGTCCAGGCCGTCGGTCTCGGACACGCCGTCGATGCCGCGCGCACCGTCGGCGACGACAATGAAGGAGCCCAGATAGGCCTGATCGCCCTCGCGCCGGAACACGGCGTAGCTGTCGTTGCCCTGGCTGGAGGCGACCAGATAGCCGCGCCCGCCGCCCAGATCATAGAGGCCGACGCCTTCCATATCGTCCTTCAGGGCCGGGTTTTCGGCGATGCGGGCGATCAGGGTCATGGCCGAGCCGCCGTCCGGTTCGGCCGACAGACGCCACAGGCCGACGTCTTCCTCGGCCACATAGAGCTGACCCGTCGCGTCGTCGGCGACGCAGCCCTCGACCTGGCTGGCGAAGGCGAAGTCGCGCACGCGAACCGCGCGCACCTTGCCGTTTCCGGCGTCCACCAGTTCCCACTGGCGCTTTTCGCCGTTGGAATCATTGATGAAGACATAGGTCTTGCCGCTGCGGGTCGAGCGATACATGCACTGGCCGTAGGGATCGCCCTGACCTGTCGGCTGGACGCCGTCGGCCACATTGACCAGCCGGCGCGCCTCGGTGTCGAGGCGATAGATGGCGACGGCCTTGTTGGTGCGATCGCTGGCCGTGACCAGAACCACCGGCTGACCGCCCAGCATGAAACCTTCACGCAGGTCGACGTTGTTCATCTTGCCGTCGGGCAGATGCTGCAGGACGCGCCCCTGCATGTCGTAGAGGTTCAGGCCCGCCTTCTTGTCCGTGCCGATGATCAGGCTGTCAGACGGGTTCGCGGGATCGGCCCAGATGACAGGATCGTCAGCGGCGTCGCCGGGACTGCCCACGGGGACGGTTTCCGCCACGGCGACGACGGCAGGGAAGCGCGGCGCGGAGACCGCCCGCGGGTCCTGCGGCGCACCGGCCGACAGGTTCAGCGCGCCCGTCAGGGCCGCGATCGACACCAGCTTGTAGTCGGCGCCGCCGGGCGCATCCTCGTCGGCGACCAGCAGAGCGCCCGACGGCAGTCCGGCGAGCGGCGTGCCGACAGCCTGAAGCGCGCCCGGCTCCTTGATCGGCGCGCCGCCGCGTCCGGTCAGGCTGACCGCGCCGAGCCAGGCGTCGCCCGCGCCGTGGTCATAGACGAACAGCCGCCCGCTGGAGGCGTCGGTCGCTATCAGGTAGCGCGCGCCCTGCCCTCCGTCATAGAGGACCAGCGAACCGCTTTCCTCGCTGATCCGGCCCAGACCCGCCGCGTCAACCAGGGCCGGAGCCGCGTCGGCTTCGGGATCGCCGTTGAAGCGCCAGACGCCGACCGCCTGCTGCGAGGCGTAGAGCTGGCCCGTCGCGTCGTCGGCGACGCAGTATTTGATCTTGGACGGCAGGTTGATGCGGCGCGCCGAGCGGGCGTCCACCTGACCCTCGGCATTGGCGTAGAGCAGCAGTTGTTCGATCTCACCGCCGTCGCCCACGACCACGGCGTAAAGGCCGCCGTCACTGGCGTTGCGCAACAGACAGACGTCCTCGACCGCAAAGCCCAGCGGCACGGAACGCGCCCCGACCTCGACCGGCGCGCCCGCGCGCATGGCGAAGAAGCGCAGGCTATTGTCCGTCTTGTCGGTCGAGACCAGCAGGGTCTCAAGCCGGCCTCTGATCGGGAAGCCGTAGCGCACGTCCAGACCCCCGGCCTCGCCCGCCGGAACAGCGCCCAGTCGCGCGCCGGCCAGGTCAAAGACTTCCAGCCCGTCCAGCCCCGCCGCCGACACCAGACGATGATGGCTGGCGTCAAGATCCAGCACGATCACGCCGCTGCCGGCATCGCCGGACGAGGTCGTATCAATCGCCGCGGCCACAACCGGCGTGGGGACGTCCTGAGCCGCCGCGGCGCCGCCTCCCATCGCCAGAACCACGGCGCTTGCGCCCAGAACATATCCCGCAAGTCTGTTCGTCATGGCCCCCTCCGCGTTCAAGCGCACTCGCGCCGATCTGGCGCGTAGGGAGGTTCTGCAAAGGATACGCGACGACGAAATGAAAGATTTTCCCGGCCCGCGCCCGGCATTGCACACCTGGGCGGCCAGGATGACGTCGACGGCCTTTTTCGCCGCCTCGGCGGCGCCCTATCGACGAAACGAAAGAGGCATTCGGCCCGACTGATGAACCGCTAAAGGCGGGAGGCACGGCACCTCCCGCCTTCCCGGTCAGAAGCTGGCCTTGACGCCCAGCAGGAAGCGCGGGCCAATCGTGGCTGGCCGCACACCCACAATCCGATTCATTGCTCAATCGCACCGCCACCGCTCGGGAGAGGAAACAGCCCTGACCCGGTCCACTGACAACCGATGGCGGCGAGTCTTGGGGCGCGATGAATGCGTGAACATGATCGGGCGCGTGACGGGCTGAATGGCTGCTGCCGTTGGATAGACCGGCGCGCTGCGACTCCGTTCAACTCGCTCAGGAACGGCTGCGCGAAGCCTCCCTGGCGGCGTCCGCCAAGACCCGCTTTACCGGCCCGCGCAGGGCGAACAGGATCACGGCGCTGATACCCACGACGACGGCGTGCGCCAGCCAGAAGCGGTCCGCCGTCATCGTCTCGAGCCGCGTGCCGGCCCAGCCCACCAGATTGTTCGCCACGAAGAGGTGCAGATAGAAGATCCCGACGATCGTCGCCCCGACAGCTTGCGGCGCCATGCGGACATAGAGCACCAGGGCGACCGGGACGAGGTGGGCGAAACCGATGCTGTTGAGGACGTGGAAGGCGACCGCCCACCACAGGCTGATCTTGCCCCCGCCCGCCGACTGGGCCGCCGCCGCCAGCAGCAGGAAGGCGACCACCGTCACCACGGCGCCGATGGCCAGCTTGGTGATCTCGACCGGCTCGGCGAACCGGCGCGACCAGACCCGCCAGAACAGGACCGACAGGGCCAGCATGGCGACCGAGGCGGCGGCGTCAAAGGTGATGAGCCAACTGGTCGGCATGGTGCGGCCGAACAGGGTGAAGTCGTAGCTGGCCTGCGCCCAGATCATATAGGCGTTGAAGATCTGCTGGTTGCCGAGCAGGGCCAGGGCCAGCACCGGCAGCATCGCCAGCAACAGCCCCAGAACCCGCCAGTCGGCCGCCGACAGACGCTGACGCTCCGCCGGCTTCCTGACAGCGATCTTCGGCTCGGCCGGAAGGTGGCGCGCGCCGGCCATGTAGATGGCGAGGCCGACCGCCATGCCGATGCCCGCCGCCGCGAACCCGTAGTGCCAGCCGTAGACCTCGCCCAGCGTGCCGCAGACCAGCGGCGAAGCGATCACCCCCGCGCTGATGCCCAGGTAGAAGATCTGGAAGGCGTCGGCGCGGCGTTGTCCTCGGGCGCGTAAAGGGCGCCGACCTGGACGGCGATATTGCGGTGCCGATCGCCAGGCACAGCAGCGCCCCCAGGAAGGAGACGTCGAAGGCCATCAGGAAATGGCCGATGGTCATCAGCGTCCCGCCCAGCAGGATGGTCCGGGTCCGCCCCAGCCAGCGGTCGGCGACCAGCCCGCCCAGCACCGGCGTCAGATAGACCAGTCCCGTGTAGATGCCGAAGACTGCCGAGGCGAGCGCCTGGATCGACAGCGGCCCGTAGACGGCTTCAAGCCCGGCGCGGAAGCTCGCGAAGCCGGCGACGTTCTCGATATGCCCCGGCTGAAGCAACTGGCCGACCATGTAGAGGACCAGCAGGGTCTGCATGCCGTAGTAGGAGAAACGCTCCCAGGCCTCGGCGAAGGCCAGATACCAGAGGCCCGCCGGATGGCCGAACCGCCGCCGTCCCGACGCGCCGACGGTCGCCGTCGCGCTTGCCTGCAGCGCCGGGTCGCCGGTCGTCGCGCTCATGTCCACGCTCTCGGTCATGACCGCCCCCCGACGCCGGGCGATTTTCCCGACCGGGCCATCCCTGTCAGGACTGACGGATGCTTCATTATCCCCTCCAGAATAACTCAGACTGATCGAACGCAGCGGCTCCGTCCCATCGGGGCCGCGCGACAAGCCTTGAGGCTTTGCACGATCACATAGTATACGATATCTGATCTGGTAAACGCCATCGGAGGGGGCCGCGAGTGGTCAGCGTTAACGACTTGGGACTGAAGGCGGACCGTCTCGCCGTCATCGACATGCATACGGCGGGCGAGCCGGTGCGCATCTTCGACGCGACGCCGCTGAACGTCGCGGGAGAGACGATCCTGCAGAAGCGCCGCAACATGGGCGACCGGTTCGATCATCTGCGCCGCGCCATGATGCTGGAGCCGCGCGGCCACGCCGACATGTACGGGGCGATCCTGGTGCCGCCGAACGACCCGGCCTATGACGCGGCCGTCCTGTTCACCCACAACTCGGGCTATTCGACGATGTGCGGCCACGCCACCGTCGCCCTGGGCCGCTTCCTGTATGATCAGGCCCGCCAGCAGGGCCGGACGCAGACCCGCTTCACCCTGGAGTGCCCCTGCGGCCCGGTCGCCATCGAGGTCTCCCCGGACAGCGATCCCGCCGCCGCGCCCATGGTGCGGTTCGAGAGCGTCGAGTCCTTTGCGCTGGCGCTGGATGACAGCATCGAACTGTCGGGCTTCGGCCGGGTCCAGTTCGATGTCGGTTATGGCGGCGCCTTCTACGCCATCCTGCCGAGCGCCCGGCTCGGCCTCGACTTCCATCAGACGCCCCTCGACCAGTTGGTCGACGCCGCCGGAAAACTGGTGGCCGAGCTGCGCGCGACGCGAAGCGTCCGCCACCCCGCGGAGCCGGATCTGTCCTTCCTCTACGGCGCCATCCTGACCGACGGCGACCGCCTGACGCCGGGCCAGCTGACGCATAACCTCTGCTGGTTCGGCGAAGCCCAGATCGACCGCAGCCCCACCGGCAGCGGCGTCTCGGCCCGCCTGGCCGTCGCCCATGCCAAGGGCGAGATCGCGCCGGGCGCCGCCCTGCCCTTCGCCGGGGCGTCGGGACAGGCCTTCGACGGCGCCGTCGCCCGGCCGACCGAGCGCGGGATCATCGCCGCCGTCTCGGGCCGCGCCTACTACATGGCCCGCTCGGAACTGATCCTGGAGGCCCAGGACCCCTTCGCCCACGGCTTCGCCCTGCCCGCCCGCTTCGGCGACTACCTGGCGTGATCGCCCGCTCGAACTTCAAGGTTTCCTGATGGACAGACTGCAGATCGCCGCCGGCTGGACGCCTGCGCGGCTCGACAGCCTCCGCGCCGAAATGGCCCGCAGCGGGCTCGACGGCTTCATCATCCCCCGCTGGGACGCTCACCAGTCCGAGTATGTCGTGATCGCCGACGAGCGTCTGGCCTGGGCCACCGGCTTCTCCGGCACCTGGGGTCTGGCCATCGTCACCCGGGACCGCGCCGCCGTCTTCGTCGACGGCCGCTATACGGTGCAGGCCGCCGCCGAGGTCTCGACCGCCCATTTCGAACAGCAGCATCTCTATGACGAGCCGGTCGAGCGCTGGCTGGCCCGGACCGCCGCCAAGGGCGAGGTCTACGGCTATGACCCGCTGATCCTCAATCCCACCGTCCATGCGCAGATCGAACCGACGATCACCGAGCAGGGCGCGTCGCTGCGCGCCGTTTGCCCGAACCCGATCGACCAGGCCTGGAGCGATCGCCCCGACACCCCGATCAAGCCGGCCTTCCCCTTCCCGATCGCGCGCGCGGGCGAGAGCTCGCTGGCCAAGCGTCTGCGCCTGACCGAACGGCTGCGCGCGGCGCGCACCGACCTGCTGGTCGAAACCCAGACCGACAACATCGCCTGGCTGCTCAACTGGCGCGGCGACGACGTGCCCGACAATCCCATCGTCCAGGCCTTCATGCTGGTCGACGCGACCGGCGGCGTCGATCTGTTCGTCGACCCACGCAAGCTGGGCGACGCGGTCGCGGACTTCGAGCTGGAAGGCGTGAGCCTGCATGCGCCTTCGGCCTTCCTCGAGCGCCTGGGTCAACGCCTCAAGGGCGGCGAACGGGTGTCGATGGATCCCAGGTTCTCGCCGGTCGGCGCGGCGACGGCGGCGCGCGAGGCGGGGGCGACCGTCCTCATCGAGCCCGATCCGCTGACCGCGCTCAAGGCGGTCAAGAACCCGGTCGAACTGGCCGGCCTGCGCGCGGCGTCACGGCGCGACAGCCTGGCCTGGGTCCGCTTCCTCGCCTGGCTGGAGGCGGAGGTCGCCGTCCGCCCGGTGTCGGAAATGCAGACCGAGGAGCAGATCCTCGCCTATCGTCAGGAGCTGGAGCATTTCGTCAGCCCCAGCTTCCGCACCATCGCCGGCGCCGACGCCAACGGCGCCATGTGCCACTACAACGCCCCCGCCGAGGGCGGCGCGCTGATCCGGCCCGACAGCCTGTTCCTGATCGATTCCGGCGGACAGTATCTGGACGGCACCACCGACACGACGCGCACCGTCTGTTTCGGCCCGCCGCCCGCCATCTGGAAGAAACACTACACCCTCGTCCTGAAGGGCCATATCCGCCTGGCGAGCCTGCGCTTCCCGGACGGCACGCGCGGCTATCAGATCGACGCCTTCGCCCGCGAGGCCCTGTGGGCGCACGGCCTCGACTATGACCACGGCACGGGCCACGGCGTCGGCCACTTCCTGTCGGTGCACGAACACCCGCAGCGGATCGGCAAGGATCCGGTCATGGCGCCGATCACGGCGGGCATGACCCTGACCAATGAGCCGGGCTACTACGAAGCCGGGCGCTACGGCATCCGCATCGAAAACCTGTGCGAAGTGGTCGAGGACGGCGCGGGCTTCATCCGGCTGCGCGACATGACGCTGGTTCCGCTGGATCGGCGCCTGATCGACCTGGATCTGCTGACCGCCGAGGAACGCGCCTGGGTCGACGCCTATCACGCCCGCGTGCGGGCCGAACTGCGCGACCTGATCGCCAACCCGTCCGACGTGGACTGGCTCATAGCCAATACGGAGCCTCTGGTCGGCTGACGCCAGGGCCCCTGCCCTCACGTCCGACGCGGGACGTGAGGGCGTCAAGGTTCAGCGGAATCGCTCGATCCGCAGAGCGTCCAGCCAGCCCGGCGCGGGGCGGCCCAGCGCCATCTGCTCCATCAGCTCCGCCGTCTTGGCCGCGAGCGTCAGGCCCAGATGCTGATGCCCGAAGGCGTAGTGGATCGCCGGATGCGCCTGCAGCCGCCCGACGGCCGGCAGATAATCGGCCAGCGTCGGGCGCGGCCCGCACCAGCGGTCCGGCGCGTCGGAGAAGGCGACGCCGAGCGCCTTCAGCTGCGCCTCGATGTGACGCCATTTGCGCGGGTCGGGCCGAGCGGACGGATCGCCGAATTCGACGTGGCTGGAGGCGCGCAAGCCCCCGCTGAAGCGCGCCACGACCAGGGCGCGGTCCTCGAACACGGTCAGCGGCAGGTCGTCGGCCCAGGCGTGCTCGGCCGACTGCACCGAATAGCCGCGCTCTCCGATCAGCGGGACGCGCACGCCCAAGGGCGCCATCAGACCCGCTGACCAGGCCCCGGCGGCGACCACCACGCGATCGACGCCGATGACGCCTTCCTTGGCCAGCACGACCTCGGCCGCCTCGGCGACCGGCCTGACGGCGGTCACGTCATCCCGAACCACATGGCCGCCGCGTCGGACGAAGGCGTCCAGCAGGGCGTCGCGCACCCTTTGCGGCTCGCTGACCTGGCCGGTGCCGGTGAAGCGGATTCCCCCGGCCGGCCGCTTGGCCAGCACGCCGTCGTAGGCGGCCAGGTCATCGGCCTCCATCGGCCGGAACGTCGCGGTTCCGGTGCGCGCGCCGCGCCAGGCTTCGAGCCCGCGTCGCGCCGCCTCGGGCGCGGACCAGACGACGGCGTGGCCGGTCGGTCGGATCAGATCATCCGGCGCATCCGCCAGGACGGCCAGCCGCCCCCAGGCCGCCAGCGGGTCGTCCAGCAGGCGGTTCAGGGTCTCGGCGTTGCGGGCCACGGCGGCGGGGCGCGAGGCGGCCAGAAAGCGCAGCGCCCAGGGCCCCCACAGGGCGACGTCGCGCGCCCGGAAATCCAGCGGCCCGCCGAAGGCGAACAACCGGCCCAGGGCGCTTTTCAGCGTGGCGGGCGACGGCATGGGTTCGCCCTGTTCGGCGGCGATGTGGCCGATGTTGCCGAAGGAGGCCCCGCGCCGGGCATCGCCCCGGTCGATCAGCACCACCTCGAACCCCGCCGCCTGCAGCCGCAGGGCGATCGCCGCGCCGACCAGACCGCCGCCGACCACCGCCCAGTGCTGAGGCCTCGTCACGCGGAGGCGCCCTCGCCGAAGGGATCATCCAGGCTGTGCGACGGCTCCGTGAACCAGACCGGCCCGGCCTCGGTCATGTAGAAGTGGTCCTCCAGACGGACGCCGAACTGACCCGGAATGACCAGCATGGGTTCGTTGGAGAAGCACATGCCGGGCTGAAGCGGCGTCGCATTGCCGCGCACCAGGTTGGGCGCCTCGTGGATGTCCAGACCGATGCCGTGACCGGTGCGGTGCGGCAGACCGGGCAGGCGATAGTCGGGGCCATAGCCGAGGCCGGTCAGATAGTCGCGCGCGCCGGCGTCGACGCTCTCGCACGGCGCGCCGATGCGCGCCGCCTCGAAGGCCTGGGCCTGGGCCTGTTTCTCGTGCGCCCAGACGCGGCGGAAGTCGTCGGTCGGCGCGCCGAAGACATAGGTGCGGGTGATGTCGGAGTGATAGCCGTCGATCAGGGTGCCGGTGTCGATCAGCACCACGTCGTCCACCTGCAACGCCCGGTCGCCCTCACCGCCGTGCGGCAGACAGGTGTCGTCGCCGAAGGAGACCAGACAGAACCAGGAGCCGCCCTCCCCGCCCAGGGCGCGGTGCTCGGCGTCGACGAAGCGCTTGACCTCGGAGGTCAGGACGCCCGCCTTCAGCCAGTGACGCGTGCGGCGCTGGACCTCCAGGGTGATGGCCTTGGCGCGGATCAGAAGCGCGATCTCGGCCGGGGACTTGAGGCTGCGCAACGCCGTGATCAGCGGGCCGCCGTCGACCACACGATCCGCGCCCATGGCCCGGCTGAGGCCCAGCCAGATGAAGGCCGCCGCCTGATCGTCGACCGCCAGCAGGCCGCCCGACGGCAGACGGCTCGCCGCCAGGGCGTAGGGGCTTTCTTCCTCCTCCCAGGTCAGGATGTCGCCGGCGACCGCGTTCGGCGCCGAGGTCAGTCCGCCGATCTTGTCGAGTTCGAACCGGGGACAGATGTAATCCAGCCGCCCGTCGGCATGGATCAGGGCGCCGGTCAGACGCTCCGACGGATGCCAGTCCAGGCCGGTGAAATAGCGCAGCGAGTTCGTCGGGCCGAGCAGCAGGGCGGACAGCCCCTCCGCCCGCAGCCGCGCGGCCAGGGCCTCAATGCGGGCGCGCCGCTCATCGGCAGTGATGGGAGAGGCCGAGGGTGCGAAAAAGGTCATGACATCAACGTATATTGTATCTGATTTATCGACATACTTCTCACGCCTCGCATCGCCGGGCAAGGGCGGCCAGACCTTGCCGAACGGAAACCGGCAGGCTTCGTCCACCTCGTGGCGAGCTTGAACACAGGCCCCCGGACGTGAGCGGCGCCGTCAGTTTAGTTCGGCGTGGCGACGCCAGCCCATAAAGGCGTGCCTAGGCGCGTTTGCGGCTTCGGGGCGTCGTTTTCCCGTCCGAGGCGACGACGCTCAGCCCGAACTCCTCGCGCAGGTCGCCCAGGGTGTGCTCCAGGTGCGCCGCCACCATGCGGCGCACGACCTTGGCGTCGCGGCTCATCCAAGCCGCCAGGATCTCCTGGTGCTCGGTCGCTGCCGTCAGGTGGCGATCATTGTGCTCGAGATGCTTGCGGACGTAGCGGTCGGCCATGACGTGCAGGCGCGCGGTGATCTCGGTCGTCAGCACGCGCCCGCCGGGCTGTATCAGAGCCATGTGAAAGGCGCGGTTCAGCGGCCCCACGCTCGGCAGGTGGGCGGCGGCGGCGGCGTCCAGCTCGGCCAGAATGCGCTGGGCGGCGGCGCGCTGATCGTCATCGGCCGCGAGGCAGGCCTGGGCCGCAGCGTCGGGCTCCAGCTTCAGACGCAGTTCGTAGATTTCCTCGGCTTCGCTCGCGCTCATGCCGCGCACGAAGAAGCCCCGGTTGGCGTGCGACACCACCAGCCCGTCCTGCTCCAGACGGACCAGGGCCTCGCGCAGCGGAATCTTGGAGACGTTGAGGTCCGCCGCCAGGGCGTCCTGACGGATCGGTACGTCCGGTTCGATGACGCCGGACAGGATCATGTCCCGCACCACCTCCATCAGGCGATCGGACAGGGTGCGGACTTCAAACGAGGATGCGGCCATGCGGTTCATCGAGTCGAAAGGCAGGGCCGGACGCCCAGCTCAACCATAGCGCGCAACCACCGCAATTACGACGTGGAATACGTCAGACGACCTGGAAGCCCGCCCAGAAGGGATCGCGACGATCCACCCAGATGGTGTTGAACCCCGTGGCGACCGCCGAGCCCTCGATGGATGGCACGATGGCCTTGTATTCGCCCACCGTCGTCTCGGCCTCGACCCGGCCGATGAAGCGGCTGCAGATGTAGCTTTGATGGACGAAGGCGTCGCCGACCTTCAGCCGTCCCTTGGCGTGCAGGTGGGCCAGCCGCGCCGAGGTGCCGGTGCCGCAGGGGCTGCGGTCGATGGCCTTGTCGCCGTAGAAGACGGCGTTGCGGCCGTCGGCCCCCTCGCCTTTCGGCGCGTCGGCCCACAGGACATGGCTGACGCCGTTGATCGACGGCTCGTCCGGGTGGACCGGATGGAAGGCCGCGCGCACGCGCTCGCGCACCAGGCCGCTCAGTTCGATGATGCGGCTGGCGCCCAGGTCGTCCAGGCCAGTGTAAGCGCCTTGCGGCTCGACGATGGCGTAGTAGTTGCCGCCGTAGGCGACATCGACGCGCAAGGGGCCGAAGCCCGGCACCTCGATCTCGATGCCTTCCGCCGCCAGATAGCTGGGGATGTTGCGAATGCGCACCGAGGTCACGCGGTCGCCCTCGGCCTCATAGGCGATGTCCAGCACCCCGGCCGGAACCTCGACCTTCAACCGCCCTGGGGCCCGCGGCCGGATCAAGCCATGCTCGAGCCCGAAGGTGATCATGCCGATGGTCCCGTGACCGCACATGGGCAGGCAGCCGCTGGTCTCGATGAACAGGATGCCCGCATCAGCGTCGGGCAGGGTCGGCGGGTAGAGGAACCCGCCGCTCATCATGTCGTGGCCGCGCGGCTCGAAGCACAGCGACGTCCGTATCCAGTCGTAGCGGTCGAGGAAGTCGAGCCGCCGCTCGGCCATGCTGGCCCCTGACAGCAGGGGCGCGCCGCCGGCGACCAGGCGAACCGGGTTGCCGGCGGTATGACCGTCAATGCAGAAGAAGACGTCGCGCATCAGAACTCCGGATCAGACGATCTTGAGGGCCTTGCCCGTGCCGACGGGCCGCGTCGCCGCCGCCTTCTCGACCATGGCGATGACTTCAGCCCGGCGCGCGCCCGTCAAGGGCATGCGCGGCATGCGAACCCGCTCGGTCCCGCGGCCCATGATGGCCTCGGACAGCTTGATCGACTGCACCAGGTCCGACACGGCGTCGAGGTGCAGCAGCGGCATGAACCAGCGATAGATCTCGACCGCGCGGGCCAGGTCGCCGTCCTTCACCGCCTTGACCAGGGCCACGGACTCTTCGGGGAAGGCGTTGGTCAGGCCCGAGACCCAGCCCTTGGCGCCCAGCACCAGGCCTTCCAGCGCCACGTCGTCCAGACCGACCATGACGGAATAGCGGTCGCCCAGTTCATTGAGGATGTCGGTGATGCGCCGCGAATCCGGGGCGCTTTCCTTCAGGGCCACGATGTTCGGCACGTCCGACAGGCGCTTCAGGTCGGCGTTGGTCAGCGCGATCCGATACATGGTCGGATTGTTGTAGAGCATGTTGGGCAGGCCGCTGGCCGCCGCCACGGCGCGGAAGTGGGCCTCCAGTTCCTCGGCCGACGGCATGTAGACCATGGCCGGCAGCACCATCAGGGCGTCCACGCCGATGGCCTCGGCGTCCCTGGCGTAGGCCTCGGCGCGGGGCGTGGTCAGTTCGCTGACCCCGGTGATGATCGGCACGCGACCGTCGGCCACCTCGACCGCCGCCTTCAGCACGGCGCGCTTTTCCTCGGGCTCCAGCGAGTTGTTCTCGCCGACCGTGCCCATGACGATGATACCGTCGACGCCGTCCTTGATCAGGCCGTCCAGCACCTTCTGGGTGGCGTCCAGATCGACCGCCAGCCCCTCGTCGAATTGGGTGGTCGCCGCCGGGATGACCCCGGTCCAGTCCAGCTTCGCCTTGGCCATAAGCCATTCCTCCTAAAGCAGATTCTGTTTTCGTATACGATATTCAAATAACGTCGAAGTCAAGCGAATAGCCGTCATCCCGCGCTGTAGCTGGTCTTTGTCTGGGTGAAGAAGTCGGCGGCGGCGAAGCCCTGCTCGCGCGGTCCGTAGGAGGAGGCCTTCGTGCCGCCGAAGGGCACGTGATAATCGACCCCGGCGGTGGCCAGATTGACCATGGTCATGCCCGCCCTGGCCCGGCGCTGGAAGTCGCGGGCGTGCTTCAGCGACTGGGTGACGATGCCCGCCGACAGGCCGAACGCGGTCCCGTTGGCGACCTCCAGGGCCTCTTCGTAGGTCTTCACCCGCACGGTCGAGGCGACGGGGCCGAAGACCTCTTCCTTGTTGATCCGCATGGCCGGATCGGTGTCGGCGATCAGGGTCGGCTGGACGTACCAGCCCGGCGTGTCCCGGGTCAGGCGCTCGCCACCCGCGACCACCTGCCCTCCCTCGAAGGCGGCGAGCTCCATATAGCGATAGGAGGTCTCGCGCTGATCCTCGCTGACCGCCGGGCCGACCTGGGTGTTCGGGTCCAGGGCGTGACCCACGCGCAAGGCGGCGACCTTCTCGGCCAGGGCGGCGACGAAGCGGTCGTGGATGCCGTCCTGCACGATCAGACGGCTCGACGCCGTGCAGCGCTGGCCGGTGGCGAAGAAGCTGCCGTCCAGGGCGATGGCCACCGCCCGCTCCAGATCGGCGTCGTCCAGCACGATCAGCGGGTTCTTGCCGCCCATCTCCAGCTGCACCCGCGCCTGACGGGCGACGGCCCCGGCGGCGACCCCTGCCCCGACGCCCTGCGAGCCGGTGAAGCTGACCCCCGCCACATCCTTGTGGTCGACGATGGCCTGGCCCACGCGCCCGCCGCCGATGACCAGGTTCAGCACGCCCCTGGGCAGGCCCGCCTCATGCAGGATGGCGACCAGGGCCTCGGCCGTGGCCGGGGTGTGGCTGGCCGACTTCATCACCACCGTATTGCCGAAGGCCAGGGCGGGCGCCGCCTTCCACGCCGGGATGGCGATGGGGAAGTTCCACGGCGTGATCAGGCCGAACACCCCGACCGGCTGGCGATAGGTCTGGACCTCGACGCCGGGCCGGGTCGAGGCCAGGTTCTGGCCGTGCAGGCGCAGGGCCTCGCCGGCGAAATACTTGAGGATGCGGGCGGCGCGGGCCGTCTCGCCGATCCCCTCGGCCAGGGTCTTGCCCTCTTCGCGCGACAGCAGTTCGCCGACGGCTTCGCGGCGCTCCATCAGCAAGGCCCCGGCCCGGTCCAGAACGTCCGAGCGCACCTCGGGCGAGGCGTTGGCCCAGCCGTCAAACGCAGCCGAAGCCGCCGCCACCGCCTCGTCCACCTCGGCCGCGCCGCCGTTCGGCGCCAGGGCCACCACCTCGCGCGTGTCCGAGGGGTTCAGGCTCTCGACCTTTCCGCCCCCGCGGCGCTCGCCGTTGATCCAGTGGCTCAGTTCGATGGGGGCGGTCATGGGGTTTCTTTCGTGAAGGCAGGTAAGGCGGAACGGCAGGACGTCAGAAGCCCAGGGCCATGATCTGGTCGTAGAGAACCTTGGGCGTGCGCACCCCGCGCTCCAGGCTGCGGGCGCGGGCCTCGTAGCGGCGCTGCGACGGCAGGCGGGCGCCCTGGTCGGCGAAGGCGGCGAACAGGGCCTCGGCGCGGGCGGCGTTGGCCTCGGGATCGCCGCCGCCCATGATGGCCGGATCAAAGGCCAGGATCAGTTCGCCGTGCATGGGCGCCGCCTTGGCGCCGTCGTCGAAGGCCATGGATTCGCGGCTGGTCAGGTCGCCGATCAGCGGCCCGGCCATCAGCTCGATCATGGTCGACAGGGCCGAACCCTTGTGCCCGCCGAAGGTCAGCATGGCCCCGTCCAGGGCGGCGCGGGCGCTGGTCGTGGGCCGCCCCTCGGCGTCGACGCCCCAGCCCTCGGGGATCGGCTTGCCGGCGATGTCGTGCAGCGACATGTCCCCGCGCGCGACGGCGCTGGTGGCGAAGTCGAAGACATAGGGGTGCGCCCCCGGACGCGGCCAGCCGAAGGCGATGGGATTGGTGCCCAGCAAGCCCCGCTTGCCGCCCGCCGGCGCCACCCAGGAATGGCTGGGCGTCATGGCCAGGGCCGCCACACCCATCCCCGTCAGATGCTCGATCTCGGGCCACAGGGCCGAGAAGTGGAAGCAGTTGTTGATGACCAGGGCCGCCACCCCGACCGCCTTGGCCTTTTCCACCAGCAGGGGCGCGGCGCGCTCGAAGGCCAGCAGGGAATAGGCGTAGCCCGCATCGGCGCGCACCAGGGCCGGCGAGACGTCCTCGATCACCGGTTCGGCGTCCAGCGACATCTTGCCCGATCGCATGGTCATGACGCAGCCGGGCAGACGATAGAGGCCGTGCGAGGCGCATTCGTCGCGCTCGCCCGCCGTGAGGGCGCGGGCCACGGCCTCGGCGTGCGGCACGGACAGGCCGGCGGCGATCAGCACCCGCCGCGACAGATCGAAAACCTCCTGGATCGAGAGGTCGACCGTCTCTTCATTCTCAAACACGCTCACGGAACGCCCCTCGGCCGCCAATACAATCGTATACGATACTGCCGAGCAGCGCTGGAACATCAAGGCGCGTGCAAGAACGCGCGCTTGACGCCGGAGGCGATCGGCTTCACCACCCCATTATCGAATACTGTATCTGATTTTAAGGGGGAAACTTCATGAAGCGTCTATCCGCCCTGGCCGTGCTGCTGATGAGCAGCGCCGCGCCGCTGGCCGTCGCACCCGTCTTCGCGCCGCCCGCCGTCGCTGGAACCGAGGCCGCAGCGCCCGCCTGCATGCCTTCTCCCATGCCTGCTCCCATATCCGCCGCAGTCTACGCCCGCGCCGAGGCGGTGCTGCCCCAGCACGTCGACGAACTGATCTTCGGCCTGAGCGTGCGACCGCAATGGATCGGCGACGCCGCCGAGTTCTGGTTCGAACGCCGCACGGCCGAGGGGCGCGATTACGTGCTGGTCGACCCGACCTCGGGTCGGACCCGCCCCCTGTTCGACCACGACGCCCTGACCGCGCGCCTGGCCGCCGCCTCGGGCAAGCCGCTGGCGCGCAAGGACCTGCAGCTCAAGGGGCTGAAGCTCGACCCCGAGACCCGACGGCTGGAGTTCAGCCATGACGGCCGCAACTGACGTTTCGATCCCGCGTCCGGCGCGGTCGAGGCGGCGGCCGAGGCGGACAAGGGCGTGGCCTCGCCCGACGGCCGCTGGCGCGCCGAAGTGCGCGACGGCGACCTGATCATCGTCTCGACGGCGGACGGCGCCGAGCGACGGCTGACCCAGGACGGCGCCGCCTCGCCCTACGCCACGCCCCTGATCAACCTGAAGGACATGGCGGCCCAGGGCACGTCCCAACCCGCCGCGCGCCCGGCGATCCGCTGGTCGCCGGATTCCCGCTTCATCGCCACCTATCGCATCGACCGCGACCATGCGCGGCGACTGTCCCTGGTTCAATCCTCGCCCAAGGACGGCGGCCCTCCGCGCGTTCTGGACTACCTCTACCCCCTGACGGGCGACACCGAGACGCCGACCGCCGAGGGCGTCTTCTTCGAGGTCGAGAGCGGGCGGCGCATCCCCATGGCGACCCCGGCCAGGCCCGTCCTCTACTACGGCGGCCCCTGGTACGAATGGAGCGCCGACAGCCGCGCCGTATTCGAACGCGCTCCGGCGCGCGGTTACGGCGCCCTGCAGCTGAACCGCATCGAGGCGGCGACCGGCGAGGCGCGGCTGCTGACCGAGGATCGCTCCGACACCTATGTCGACTTCTACGGCCACTTCTGGACTTACGACGACAAGTCCAACACCCACTTCTGGACCGCCGATCCCGACGGCTACGCCCATGTCTACGCCGTCGATGCGACGACGGGCGCACGGCGTCAGCTGACCTCGGGCGACTGGCGCGCACGGTCGGTGGCCGGCGTCGACCATCAAGCGAAGCGCGTTCTGATCGTCGGCTCGGGCCGCGAGACGGGACGCGACCCCTATCTGCGCCACCTCTATTCGGCGCCGTCGGCGGGCGGACAGCCGCGCCTGCTGACGCCCGAGGCGCTGGACCACGACGTCTCGGTCTCGCCCGACGGGCGCTACTTCGTGGACAACATGTCGACCATCGACCAGCCGACCCGCTCGGTCCTGCGTCGCTCCAGCGACGGCCGCATCGTCATGGAGCTGGGCCGCGCCGACGTCGGCGCCTATCTGGCCGCCGGCTACCGCCTGCCCGAGCCGTTCCAGACCGTCGCCGCCGACGGCGTGACGCCTCTCTACGGCGCCGTCTTCAAGCCCGCCGATTTCGACCCCGCCCAGCGCTATCCGATCATCGAGGACATCTACACCGGGCCGCACTATGTGATGACGCCCAAGTCCTTCGAGGCCGCGATGATCGGGCGCAACGCCAACTCCGTCGCCCAGTTGGGGGTCATCGCCGTGACCATCGACGGACGCGGCACCTGGGGCCGCTCGCGCGCCTTCCAGCAGCCGGCCTACAAGAACCTGCACGCCGTGGGGCTGGAGGACCACATCGCCGGCATCCGCGCCGTCGCGGCCCGCAACCCCTGGATGGACCCCGAGCGGGTCGGGATCTACGGTTTCTCGGCCGGCGGCTATGACGTGGTGCGCGCCATGACGCGCCATCCCGAGTTCTACAAGGTCGGCGTCACCGCCTCGGGCAACCACGACAACCGCCTGGACAAGGCGACCTGGAACGAACAGTGGATGGGCAGCGAGCTGGGCCCGCTCTACGACGAGAATTCCAACATCACCTGGGCTCCCAAGCTGGAGGGACGCCTGTTCGTGGCCCACGGCGAACTGGACGAGAACGTGCCGCCCCTGGCCTCGCTGCGGCTGGTCGACGCCCTGAGCAAGGCCAACAAGAATTTCGACTTCCTGATGGTGCCGAACGCCGACCACTTCCTGGACTCGGTGCCCTACTACCAGCGCCGTCGCTGGGACTTCTTCGTGCAGGAGTTGCTGCATGAGACCCCGCCTGCGGCCTATCCGATGAAGCCGTTCGACTGACCGGGCCGTCAGGCACAAATGAAAAGGGCGGACCACAGGGTCCGCCCTTTTTTCATGTCCGCATCCTGCGCCCGAAACAAAAGGGGGGGCGGCCGACCGGCCGCCCCCCCTTTCCGCTCACCCAGCAGGTCAGCGATCTCGGCACGATAGGTGGCCTCGAAATCGACGCCCTCCACCTCGAAGGAGGCGACGTTGATATAGCTGTCGCGCACCTCGTACAGATTGCCGTCCGGCCTGCGGGTCAGCATGTCGCAGAACTGGTTGTTCAGCGTCGGCAGGTCGACGCAATTGTTGACCGTCTGCTGGGCGCCGATGCGGTCGATGCCGCCGTCCAGCTTGATGCTGTAGTAGTCGGCCGAGAAGGCGAAGCCCGGCAGGAAGCGCGGCCGCACCACCGCCCCGACCGTCAGGGCGTCGGCTTCCTCGACGCCCAGGTCGGGGTTGCCGGTGCTGAAGACCAGGGTGGTCATGCGGCGCGTGTTCGGGTCCCAGGTCACCGGATCGAAGCCCAGGGCCAGACAGTTGGCGCGGCGGTTCGTCGTGCCGCTGTCCAGCAGGGTCGGGTCGCACGGGTCGCTCAGGCCCTCGGCGCCGCGGCTGCCGGGGTTGAACATCTCGCCCAGCGACGGGGCGCGCACCGCCGTCGCCTTGGTCAGACGGAAGCGGATGTCCGGGATCGGCGCCCAGGAACCGGCCAGCTTCCAGGATTCGACCGTGCCCGCGCGCTCATAGTCGGATACGCGATAGGCGCCTTCGAATTCCAGTGAATGGACAAAGGGCTGGTCCTTGATCACGGGGACCAGGACCTCGGCGAAGGCCTCGCGAACCGAGTTGCTCTCCTGGATGGGCGAGAACTGGCTGGCGAAGAAGCCCTGCGCCTTCTCCCAGACGTAGGAGGGACGGAAGTCGATCTCGTCCTTGCGGTATTCAGCCCCCGCCGAAACCTTCAGGGTGCCGGCCGGAAGCTGGAACAGATCGCCCGCGATCAGCCCCTGGAGCAGGGTCTGGCTGGTCTCCGTGGTCGAGGTGTGGTCCGCGCGGATGTAGTCGACGGCTTCGGGCGAGATCGTGCCCTGGCCGAAGATATTGACCGGCACGCAACCACGGGCCCGCGCCTCGACGCTGCGGCAGACGATGTTCCCCGACAAAGGATCGCGGATGGCGCCCAGGGCCTCGAACCAGCGCCCGCCTTGATCGGGCGGAAGGTCTGGGTGGCCGAATCGAAGATCACATCCGCCTCGGCGCCGCCGGGGCCGAACGGCAGATAACCCGTCGGCGTGCCCAGGGCGAAATAGGCGAAGCGCAGGTCGCGCATCGGAATGCGCGCCGGAATGCCGTCGTTCGGGCCGGTGTTGGCGGGGTTGGACACGAAGGCGTAGCGGGTGCCCAGGTTCCGATCGCCGCGCGTCAGTCCGCCGCTTTCGGTGCGGCTGACATGCAGGACGGCGTTGCCATGATCATGGTTGACCCCAGCGGTCAGGCCGTAGGTCAGGGTGTCGTAGTCGCCGCCCTCGTCCGAGCCGTACTGGACGTTGGCTTCAACGCCGTCGAAGTCGTCCTTGAGGATCAGGTTGACGACCCCGGCCACCGCGTCGGCGCCATAGACCGCCGAGGTGCCGCCCGTCTGGACCTCCACGCGCTGAACCAGGGCCGCCGGAATATTGCCGAGGTCGAAAGCCAGGAAGTTGGAATCATCCGGCGTGCCCGCGCGACGCCGGCCGTTCACCAGGGTCAGGGTCCGGCGGACGCCCAGGTTGCGCAGGTTGGCCTGATTCAGGCCGATATTGCCGAAGCTGTAGCTGGTGTTGGCGTTGGACAGCCCCGTCGCCACCTGCGGCATCTCATTCAGGATGTCCGCGATATTGGTGATGCCCTTGGCTTCGATGATCTCCGCACTCAGCGCCATCGTGGGCGTCGGCGCGTTCAGACCGCTGCGTTGCAGGCGCGACCCGGTGACCACGACCTCGTCGACCTGAGACGCCTCTTCAACACCCTCCGTCGCGGGCGCGTTCTGAGCCTGGGCCGCCATCGGCGCGGCCAAGGCGCCCAGACTGACGCCCGCAATCAAAGCTCGCTTTCTCCACCGCCCGATCACCGCCGGCTGTTCCTTCATCGCACTCATGAAAACCATCCCTCCCCCAGAACGTATTTCGAATGCGATATACCGTATACAATATACCAACTCTGTCCAGCCTCGCCCGGACCACGTTCTCCGAAGGCGGTCAAGCGCCTTCGCGCTCGGGCCGCAGCGGGCGGGGCTCACTCGGTCTGGAGCGCCTCGGCCTCGCTGACGGGAGCTTGCGCCCGACGATCTTGCGGCGCGGACGCACGCCTGCTTCGGGCCCACTTCAGGCTGGGAGCCTCGATCAAGTGATAGGTCAGGCACGCTCCCGCGATCGTCAGCGCAAGGAAGGCAGCCGCGAAGAGCCAAGCCTTGGCCGGCGTATCCAACTGCCATCCCAGGGCGGGCGCCGCATACCAGAAGCCCAGGAAGACCAGACCGTGGACCAGGTAGATCGAGTAGGAAATCCGGCCGAGGTACTGCAGGATCGACGAGGAGAACCACCGGTGCGTCCACCCGCCCGAAGCGCCCAGCGCGGCCACCAGAACGGCGAAGAGCGGGATCGCCAGAAGGTCCAGCCCGCCGACATGCATCACCGCGACAACTCCGGCGATGGAAGCCGCCGCCAGGCCGTCCGCCACGCGAGCCGGAAGCGACGCATCGACGCGACAGATCTGATAGAGGCCGAGACCGATGAGGAAGCCGCCGAGGCACCGCACGATCCCGAAGTCGTAGGTGATGTCCAGCGTGCCCCGCCCCAGGCTGAAGTAGAGCCCGACAAGGATGGCGACACCCGCCGCGATGCAGGCCGCGCCTGACCAACGGCCGAAGCGGACCATCAAGGGGACCGCCAGCAGGGCTGCAGCGTAGCACCACCACTCGGCGGCGATCGACCAGGACACGATGTTCCACGACAGGTAGCTGTGCTGGTTCATGGCGTGGGTTAGCAGCAGATTGCTTGGCAAAGCCGACCAGGCGAAAAAGGTCTCCCAACTGCCGTCCTTCAGCATCGGCCAGAGCGCGCCCGCGACCGTCGCTGCGACCACCAGCAGGGCGGTCAGCACCAGATGAAGCGGATAGATGCGGACGAAGCGCGCGCGATAGAAGGCCGCCGCCCTGGCCCCGAGCCGCCCCGACGACAGGCGCTCGCGATAGGCGTGATGGATGACGTAGCCGCTCAGGATGAAGAACAGGTCGACCCAGAGATAGCCGTTGGCGATCACGCCGCTGGCGGTCTTCGGCAGGAGCGTCCCCATCTCGCGGTAGTAGAGGCAGACGTTGATATGGAACAGGGCGACACCCAAGGCGGCAACGCCCCTCAACGCCGTCAGGGCCGGCAGATCTGCAGCGCCGACCCTTTCGTTTGCATTTTCTTGCATTCGCCCCACCCCCTCAGTTTCTTTAATTCTCGGCGCGCGATCTGAAGATTCCGACCTTACACGACCTCGGCGATCAAGATTATTGCGACAATTTTCTAAAAAGAATAGCGTTCCATCAAAGGGAGGACGCCAAAGATGCGCCAACGGTTTTGCCTGAGCACGATCATTGCCAGCCTGGTTCTGGCCGCAGCCCCCGCGAGCCGGGCGGCGGAGGCAGACCCCTTCTGGGGCAATGCGACCATCTATTTCCTGATGACGGATCGCTTCGTGAACGGCGATCCTTCCAATGACGCCGCCTACGGACGGGAAAAGGACGGCGACACGCTGCGCTCATTCGAGGGCGGCGACATCCGGGGCGTCATCACCAAGCTCGAGGACGGCTATTTTCGCGACCTCGGCGTCACGGCGATCTGGACCACGCCGCTGATCGAGCAGGTGCGGCAGCCACAGCAGGAATTCGGCCGCTCCTACGCCTTCCACGGCTATTGGCCCAAAGACTGGACGACCGTCGATCAGGCCTTCGGAACCGAGGCGGACTTCGCCGAAATGGTGCGTCAGGCCCATGCCCAGAATATTCGCGTCATCGTGGATGTGATCATCAACCACGCGGGGCCGCCGACCGGCGGCGACGACCCGGCCTGGCCCGACGACTGGGTGCGCACCGGGCCGCCCTGCGACTACGCCTCCTATGCCGGTACGACCGCCTGCTTGATCGCCGCCGGCCTGCAGGACATCCGAACGGAAAGCGACGCCGATGCGCCGCTTCCGCCCTTCCTGGTGGAGAAGTGGCGCGCGGAAAACCGCCTTGACCAGGAGGTCGCAGAGCTGGACGCCTTCTTCGCCCGGACCGGTTATCCGCGAGCCCCGAAATACTACATCATCAAATGGCTGACCGACTGGGTTCGGGAATACGGCGTTGACGGTTTCCGTGTGGACACCGCCAAACATACGGACCCCGAAGTCTGGGCGGCGCTGAGCGTCGAGGCCCGGCGCGCCCATGCCGAGTGGCGCGCGCGCCATCCTGAGGCATTGGCCGAAAACCAGGACTTCTACATGGTGGGCGAGGTGTTCAACTTCGGCCTCGACGACTTCGAGCGGGCGATCAACCGCGACTACAACTACGGCGACCGTCGGATCGACTTCTTCGACTACGGCTTCGACGCCATGGTCAACATGGGCTTCGTCAGCCATGCTCGCCAGCCGATGCCCGATCTGTTCGCGCTCTACGCCAATGAATTCGATGGGCCCTTCAAGGGGCGTCAGATGTTGAACTACATCGACTCCCACGACGATCCGTCTCCTCTCGATCCGACCCGCGAGAACGCGTTCGAGAACGCCGTCAAACTGATGCTCGCGCCCGGCGCCGCCCAGATCTACTACGGAGACGAACTGGACCGCCGCCTGGTGGCGGCCGGCGCGACCGGCGACGCGCGGCTGCGCACGCTGATGAACTGGGAGACCCTCGACACCGCGCAGGGACAGGCGATCCTGGAACACTGGCGTCGCCTCAGCCGCTTCCGCGCGGCGCATCCGGCGATCGGCGTCGGGCGTCACGTCGAGCTCTCGCGCAGCCCCTACGTCTTCACCCGCAGCCTGGATACGGACGCCGGATCCGATGCAGTCGTCGTCGCCCATGCGCCGGATGCGCCCTTTAGCCGGACCCCGGCCGGCGGCGTATTCGTCGACGGAAGCGCTGTGCGGGACGCCTATTCGGGCGACCTGTGCCAGGTGAGCGCAGGCCAGATCACCTGCGAGCGCGCGCGAGACTTCGCCCTGTTCGAAGCCGCGACGCCTGGCCCCCAAGCGGGAGGGACCGCTTTACGCTAGCCAGAAACAGCCCTTGCAAGACCCTTATGGCAATGACCGCTCATTGCGCATAATGGGTCTTGCGAAGCTGTCGAGCCCCCCGACTTTTACGCCATCCGTCGCGCCTTCGACTTGCAGAGGCCCTTCCCATCCCGAGCGTCGCGGGCCTAGCCCATAACGCTAAAGCCCCGCGGCTTTGGGCTGCGGGGCTTTTCGAGTGTTTGGGTGCGGGAGCGGGATTTGGGCGATACCTCACACCCGCAGCTTCATGACGTAGGCCGCTTTTAGGGTTCGGCCACGACCCACCCCCAGACACGCCCCCAGATTTCTCCGGCGATGGAGATCGTCTTCCCCGGATCGTTCGGATCGGGTGCTCGGAATCCGTGATCGACTTCCGGATAGACCCAGTATTCGAGGTTGGTGCGCCCGCGAGAAAGGAAGGCGACCATGGCGAAATCGGTATTGATGATGGGCGCCTTGGGGTCATTGCCTCCCTGGACGAGCAACAGGGGGACGTCCAGAGCCAGCATGTCGTCGACCACCGCATGGGGCCCAAAGCCCGACCATCGCCGATTGGGTTCACCGATGAAATCTCCCTCCAGGCTGAGCGGGTCGGCCTGGATCGCCTTGATTGAGGCGAACACCTCTTCGACGGACGCCTGCGCCTCGGCGCGAGTCATCTCGCCTCTTTCGGCCCTGAGACGCTGCTCGATGACGAAATCATAGTACTGCGGCAGTGCGAGCCCGCCCCAGGCCACGGCCTTGTCCGCATGGGCGAGGCCCGCCACGGCGAAGACGTATTGCGCCCCTTCCGATCCGCCGATCACGACCACACGATCCACCTTGTCGCCCAAGGCTTCGCGCGCCGCAGCAATGGCGATCGCGGTGCGGGAAATCAGATTGTCGCGCGACATTCCGGCCCGGTAGGCGGGATTGTCCAGTGGGATCGGGCGTCCGTTGGATTCGTCGAACTGCATGTCTGCGACGAAGGGAAGGCCCGGCTTGTCGATCAGCATGAAATGGGCGCGATCACGGAAGGTCAGCAGTTCGCGGGGAAAGCTCGTTCCCCGGCCGCCATCGCTGAAATTCTGGAAATGAGGATAGGCGCCGGAACCCGGTAACCAGACGATCAAAGGCCCCTTCGTCCCTGCATTCACATTGTCGACGTGCCACGCGACATCGCCGAAGGCCGCGTCGCGAGCGACATGGCTGTCGAACTGGGCCGCAGTCACCGCCTCTTGCGCGACCGCCGGACTGGCGAGCAGCACCGAAACGGCGGCCAACAACATTCGCATGGTCTGCCTCTTGATGATTTCACGATGTCTGATGGCGAGCCGTAGGCGACCATCTCAAGTGAATTCGCGGTCATGGTGCGTTCACGGCCCGGCCGACCCTTCCCGATCTCGGGAAGGGCCAGCGCATGGGCGTTGCCGTCAGTTCGGCGCCTTGGGCTCGACCAGGTACATCTTGTTGACGATCTGCCAGCGCCCATCGACCCGCATGAGTTGCAGATAGTCGGCGACCATCGCCGTCGGATAATCCAGAACGATCTTTGCAATCCCCACATCGCCCGTGATGTCGACCGTCTCGATCCAGCGCCGCCGCATGGCTTCGTCATCGGCGGGCCGACCAGTGCCGGCGCGCGCCATATAGTCATCATCGGTCATGCGGATCAGGGTCCCGCCGCGCAGCCCCCACAACTGGGCGTCCTCGTGGAAGGCCTGACGGAATTGAACTGGATCGCCCGTGGCCTGACCTCGCAGATAGGCCTCCAATGGGACGCGCACAGCCGCATCGAGAGCGGCGACCTCCGGCTTGTGCGCGACCCAGTGTTCCTGGGCGACAACGGGACCGGCCATCAGGACGGCGGCGAAAACGGTGGCTTTAAACAGCATGGGTTCATCCCCTGTATGCGTTTTGAAACTTCGGTGATGCGCGGGACAGCGAAGGTGCCGCCCCGCGATCAAGAGGGATGTTCCCGCTCAGAACGTCTTGCGCAGACGCAGCGAGTAATAGGTCCGCGGATCGATGTTTCGGGTCTCGATATAGTTGATCGACTGGGTCGTACGGTCAGCATAGGCAATACGCGTCTGGTAGAAGTCGTCCCAGAGATTGATGTGGGCGCGTAGCGACAGGGTCGGCGACGGTTTGTACTCGATCCAGGCCTCGATATAGTCGTGGCCACGCCACGAGAAATGTATGTTCGGATCGTAGTTGGTTTCGCCGATCAGGGGGCTCCAGGCGAAGTTCCATTGCAGGTTCCAGGACTTGATGTCCTGCGCCAGGCTGATGGTCGCATTGCTTCTGCGCAGTTCGGAGATCGGACGGGTCTTGCCCGTGGCCGGGTCGGTGACCCTGGAGCTGTTCCAGGTGTTCACCGCGCTGATTCGACCGCCGCTGAAGCCGAACCGGTCCAGCGGCGCCTGGAAGTTCACCGCCAGTCGATCCAGCGTGCCATCGCCGATGTTGCCAACCGCCGTCAGGCCGCCCGGCAGCGGTATGATGTCGATGGCGTCGCTGATTTCATCATGGCGCAAGGTGACGCCGACAACGCCATCGCCCCAGAAACGCCGCTCGTAGATCAGTTCACTGACCCAGCGCTGCTCGGGCGACAGATTCGTATTGCCGCCGCTGACGGTGTCGTTCTGCAGTTGGGCGGAGGCGGCGAAGTCGTAGAAGTTCAGCTGCCCCACCTCCCGTTCGAAACGCAGGCGGAACTGGTTATCGGCCCGGGGGGTCCAACTCGCCAGCAGGCGGGGTTTGATGAAGGAGAAGGTCTTTTCCATGGTCGCGTCGCCCGACTGGCTGATGGTGGAACGCTCGACGCGCACCCCGCCTTCGATCGAGAGGTTGTCCCGCAGGCGCCAGACGCCCTTGCCGAACATCTCCCCGCGGGTCTCCTCAACCGTGACCGAGGCGGAGGGCAGGACAACGGGGACGCCGCCGCGACTGAGCGCCTGTTTGGTCTCCAGCATGTTGTAGGCGACCTCGCCGCCGGTCTCGAAGCTCAGGCTGGGCGAATGTTCGTAGCGCAGAAGGCTGCGCAGAATGGTCTCCGAAGTCTCGGTTTCGTTGACGAAGCGTTGTTCGGGGCTGACCACGCCGTCCACTCGCGACCGCCCGATGGAGAGGGAATCCTCGGCGTCGAACTCATGGATGAAGCGCGTTTCGGACGTCAGGCTGTCGTTCACCGGGCGGGTGAATAGCGCACCGAACTCACCGAACGCGCCCTCCTCCTCGTACGCGGTCTCGCGTCGCACGATGGGCGCGGTCTGCAGGTTCACGTTCTCGAAGTCGTTGACCCCGTAGCGGGCGGTCAGATCGATCCGCCCCCCCAGGAAGGCGTCGGCGTAGTTCAGCCGCAGCGAGGTCGCCCCCCCCCTTTCTGATCTCTGAAATGGACCTCGTCGCGCAGGACGTTTCCATGAGCGTCCAGCCGCAGGACCGGGCCGATGCCGCTGGAGTCGTTGTCAATAAAGCCGTCCGTGATGGTGAAGCCCCAGGTGCGGTCGCCGTCATTGGCCGTGAACTGCAGGGAGCCGCCATAGGAATCCTGTCCGCCCTCATACAGCAGCGCATCACCGGTGAAGATGGTCTGGCGGCTGGACTGCTCGCGAATGATGACGTTCGCGACGACCGAGAAGCCCTGCATGTCAATGCCGGGAGCCCCGCCGCGGACCAGTTCAATCCGCTCAACCTGGGCGACCAGGATGCGCGACAGCACGCTGGAGCCGGTGTCGTTCTTCGAGGCGGGCCTCGAGCCGTTGATCAGGACGTTTCCGACCGAGCCCTGAAAGCCGCGGCTGCCGTCGCCGTCGATGACGCTGAAGCCCGGAATGCGGCTGACCATGTCCAGGGCCGTGACCGGCTGCTGAGCGGCGAAGAAGTCTGGAGCGAAAACCAACACCCCCTGCTGACTGGTTTCAGCTTGCGGAGGAGAAGGCGGCGGCGGCACGCTCTGCGCCAGGGCCGGCGCGGCGAGCGTCAAGGAGAGAGGCGTCAGAACGAGTAGGCGGGGGTCGAAGATACGCATCGGCGGGTCCCATCGAGATGGCTGGTAATAAGCGCCGCGATAGAAGAGACTGGCGTTCCATGAGCGAGGGCAGAGCCCCGATTTTCAGTCGATGATTTGCCGATGAACGACCTGTCAGCTCTGCTTCGCAGGCCGATCGAACTGGTGTCCGAACCGCCCTTCCCGCTGGGGACAGCCATGGTCCATCCCGCCACCGTCGAGGTGGTCTGGTCCGACGCGCGCTGCAAACTCGAGCCCCGGGTCATGCAGGTTCTGATCGCGCTCAATCGGCGGCGCGGCGAGCCCATCAGCCGCGAGGAGTTGTCTCAACTCTGCTGGGACGGTCGCGTCGTCGGGACCGACGCCCTGGTGCGTTGCATCGTCAAGCTGAGGAAGGCCTTCCAGCGGGATCCAGCCGTCGAGATCATCAGCATTCCCAAGGTCGGCTACCGCCTGCGCCTTCTCACCGTCACGCCAGAAGCGGCCAAGACAGGCGAGGCGTCATCGATTGCCTCCCTCTCTCGATCAGCCTGGCGATCGCCGCGATTGCTTCTGGCGGGCGGCGCAGTCTTCACGATCATCGCGCTGGGCGCCGTCGCCCTCGTCGTAATGCGGCCACCCGGCGCGCTTGCCGCCGAGACTGTGCAGCCCCTGACCTCCGAGCTCGGCGTCGAGACCCACCCTGCTCTTTCGTCGGATGGGCGCCTGATCGCCTACGCCGGCGGCGCCGGATACGGCGCACAGAAAGACATCTTTCTGCGCGGCGTCGCTGGCGGCACGCCAATCCGTCTCACCAACACGCCTGAGGACGAGATGGCGCCCGCCTGGTCGCCGGATGGTCAGAACATCGCATTCGTCCGCAGCATCGCGAACGCCCCTTGTGAGATTCTGGTCGCGCCGATCCCCCAGGGCGAGGCGCGCGTGGTCGGGCGTTGCTCCGTCGATTCCACCACGCGCCTGGCCTGGACCCGCGAGGGCGAACTGCTGCTGTCCGATCGGCCGACGCGCAACTCTGTGCGCCGCATCCGCGCCTTGAACCCTGGCACCGGCCGGATGCGAGAAGTCAGTTCGCCGCCCCCCAATAGCCTGGGTGACAGCGACCCGATCGTCACCCATCGCGGCGATCGCCTGGCTTTTCGGCGCTTCTTCTCCTACGGCGTCGGCGACCTCTACACAGCCGAGGTTTCTGGCGCAGGACAACGGGCCCTCACCCGCAACGGCTGGAAGGCCCTGGGCTACGCCTTTACCGCCGATGATCGGAGCCTGGTCTTCTCCAGCAATCGCAACGGCGATTCCGGCCTGTGGTCGGTGGACGTGGAGCGTCCGGCCAAGCCTGTTCGCCTGAGCCTGGGCCTGCTCGCGTTCGGTCGCCTGTCCTCCGATCAGCATGGCCTGCTTGTGGCCGAGGCCAGCGACTATGGATCAAACCTGTTCGCCTGGCGCGCTGGCGCCGCCCCCGTCGCCCTGACGAACGGTAACACCAACGACTGGGATCCGGACCTTTCCACGACAGGCCAACTGACCTTCATCTCCAATCAGAATGGAGGATCGGATATCTGGGTCCAACGCGGCGAAGGCGCGCCGACGCGACTGACCGATCTGAAGGCCAACACCGTCTTCTCGCCCCGCTGGTCGCCGGACGGTCGCAGCATCGCCTTCATCGCGGCGCGCGACCGCCGCACCGACGTCTATCTGATCAACGCCGACGGATCCGGTCTTCGCAAGGTCACCTCGGACGGGGCGGCGCGCGACGAACTGGCCTGGGACAGCAATGGCGACCTCGTTGTTCCCACCTTGAGGGACACCGGCTGGCGGGTCGAGCGAGTCGATCCGCGCGGGCGCGTCACCGTGGTTCCGAACAGCGCCGGGGTTTGGACCATCAAGAGCGCGGGCGGCAAGGGCCTCTATGCAGTGAAACAGGATGACGATCGGCTCTGGCGCCTTGGACCAGCCGGCGCTGTTCTCACCGCCCCTCTGATCCGCGTCAGCCAAGAGGAGGCCTGGGCGCCGACAAGAGACGGCGCCTATCACTTGGCGGGAAGCCCCAGCGGCGAGACCGTCCTGCGCCTGACAACATGGTCCGGCGCGAGCCGCGACGTGCAGTCGCTGGGAAGATTCGGCCAGAAGCACAGCCTGGCCGTCTCCCCCACCCAGGACATCGTTGCGGCCAGGGTGGTTCGCGACGAGGCGGACCTGCGGGCCATTCAACTGGCGCGCCGATAGGCCCGCCGGGCCCACATCAACGAAGCTTAAGGTGCCGGCCTCAGCCGTCTGGGCCACATGATAGCGGGCCCGAGCTGGAGCGCCGCCCGTGAAAAATGGGACGGGGTGGCTCCACGACAGATCGACCTGCCGATCAATATCGGACCGGCGATCTGGAACGCGACGTAGCTTGACCGATCATCGAATTCGTGGCGAAGCGGGTCCACGGCACGGGTGCATCACGTGACTGCTTGCCGCTGGCCGCGCCGTCCATGGGAGATTGCCCAGTGAAACAAATTCCGCTGATCGTTTCGGCGGCGCTGGCCCTGACGGCATGCGCGTCCGCACCGTCGCCTGTGCCTATGCCTGCGGCGGCTCCTAGGCCAGAGGCCCGCTCCTATCACGTGAGCGACAACGCGTCGGCCGATGTGGACGCTGCTTTGGCGCGCGCCAGACAGTCGGGCAAGCGGGTTCTGTTGGTGATGGGAGCTAACTGGTGCAGCGACAGCCGCGCCCTCGCCGGTTGGCTGGTTACTGATCGCTTCGCCGAACTCATCGAACGCAAATACGAACTGGTTTTCGTGAACATTGGGATGCCCAAAAGCGGTGACGGACACAATCTGGGCATCGCGCGTCGTTTCGGCGTTCCGGAGTTGCCTGGTCTGCCGAATGTACTGGTGCTTACGAGTGACGGAGTTCTGGTGAACCCGACGACCGCAACCAGCTGGCGAAATGCCGAGAGCCGTACAGGTGATGCGATCTACGAGGAGTTGGCGACCCTAGCCGATCTGAGAGTCTGACCCGGAAGACCCGTCGACCATGCGGCGGCTGCCGACATTGCTGACGTGAGCTGCTTCTGTCCTATCTTGAGCCGCTGCGACAGATTGCAAAGCTGGCAAGGCGATTGAGCCTGTCAGGTTCACGCCAATACGAGACATTCACCGCCAGCCGAGAATGAGAAGTTATCGACCACCTTCCCAAGGAGCGGGTTGGCTTGGTGGAAGCGCCACGGGCTAATGCAGACCCTGTCATGGATTGGAGTTCATTGGCTGTCCGTTCCGGGCCTTGCTAGACGAGAATCAATCGGGTCGTTTTCGGGGGAAACGCGTGCGAAGAATTCATCAAGGCCTGTCAGCCGTCCTTCTGGCCAGCCTCGGCGCTTTTGCGACCATCTCAGTCGCCGAGGAGGCGACGCCCTCGCCCTTCCCTTCCCGCCTCGCCCAGGTGATCGCGCCTATGGACGTCAATCCGGACGACCTGTCAGGCGCAGGTGCGCTCATCCTGTCCCAGGCCGTCGCCGCCAGCCGCTACGTCCTGATCGGCGAAAGCCACATGACCCGCGAGATCCCGGCGTTCACAACCCAGATCTGCCGCCTGATGGCGCCCTCTGGCCTGACCGCCATGGCCATCGAAGCCGGCCCGGAAGCGGCCCGCGTTGTCGATGCAGTCATGCGATCAGACGACCGAGAAACCCGGATCGCCGATTTCCTGCGCGCGCATCCAGACGGCATCGCCTTCTTCAACGGACGCGATGAAGTTCGGATGGCGGGCGATTGCGCCGCCGCCGCCGGATCGGATTTCCAGCTCTGGGGACTGGACCAGGAGTTCCTCGGATCCAGCGGCCACCTGCTTCAGGAAATGCTGGCCTCCGGGCCAGGGCCCCTCGCCCGTGCCGCCCTGACCGATCTGGCTACGCAGGATCAGAACGCGACCACCGCTGCGCTCGCATCAGGCTCGCCCGGCGACCTCTTCCTGCTCTCGGGCACGCAGAAGGATCTCGATCAAGCGGCCGCCGCGGTCGCGCAGGATGGCGGGGAGCGCGTTCAGTATCTCTTTGGTCTGCTGACGGAAACTCGCGCCATCTACCAGGCGTCGCAGGCTCGCCAGGGCGACCCCAACGGACGCCGCGCGCGGCTGATGAAGCGCACCTTCGCCGGCCACCTCGCCGAAAATCCCGGTGCGCGTGTCCTGATGAAGTTCGGCGCCTGGCATTTCTACAAGTCGCTCAATCCGCTCAATCAGCGCGACCTCGGCGCCTATGTGGCCGAGCGCGCCGACGGTGAAGGCGTCACGGCCCTGCATATCATCGTGCTGGGAGCCAAGGGCTCGGAGGCCGGTTATAGCGGCGTCGGGCGGCCCGCCACCGCGCGCGCCTTCAACATCGCAGACGACGAGGCACCGGATTGGCGCAAGGATGTCGCCCTCGCGCAGCCGGCTGACGCCGCGCCGGGATCGTGGATGCTGGTGGATCTCAGGGCTCTCAGGGCCGAGGGCCTGGCGTCCGCACCGCCGGAATGGCGTGAACTGGCGCTCGGCTATGATATCGCCATTCTGGCCCCGACATTCACCGCAACCAGCCTGCTCGGCGTAGAGGAAACGGCGACGCGCTGATCCGCCCTCCTCCCTCAAGGCCAGCTCTGCGCCAGTTGCAGACATTGGCCTCATTCCTCGAACACGACAGTCAGTACGCACAAATTAGCGCCGCCTTGATGCCTATTCGAGCGCGCGTCGTTTTTCGACCAGGAAGTCCACCAGAGCTCTCATCTTGGGCGCCATCTGCTCGCGAGAGGGCAGATAGAGATCGAAGCCGTCGAAGGGCGGACACCAGTCGTCCAGAACGCGGATCAGGGCGCCGGCGGCGACATGTTCGCGCACGACGCAGTCCATGTGCTGGACCAGACCCAGGCCCTGGAGCCCGGCGCTGAGCATGGTCTCGTCCGCGTTGGTGACGAAGGGACCGTGCGGCTCGATGGTGAAATCCTGCCCCGTGGCGGGGTCGCTGAATTCCCACTTCATGATCGGCCCCTGGACGCCGGGTCGGAAGGCGACGCAGTCGTGGGCGCTCAGATCATACGGCGTCTGCGGCGCCGCGCGTCCGGCCAGATAGGCGGGCGAACCCACCACCACCAGGCGCATGGGCGGGCTGATCGGCACGGCGATCATGCTGTCCGCCACCGCCTCGCGCAGGCGGACGCCCGCGTCGCAGCCCTCGCGGATGATGTCGCCCAGACCGTCGTCGATCACCAGTTCCAGACGAACCTTGGGATAGCGCCTGTGGAACTCCCCCAGATGCGGCTCGATGAACTGTCGCGCGGCGAGGCGCGAGGTGGAGATGCGGATTTCGCCGGCCGGCTGCTCCCGGTCGTCGTCGAGGCCGATCACCGCCTGGGAGATGACGGCCAGGGCCGGTTCGATCCGCGACAACAGCAGGCGCCCCTCCTCCGTCACCGACACCGATCGGGTCGAGCGGTTCAGCAGGCGCACCTCCAACCGCTCCTCCAGCGTCCGCAGGGTCTGGGACAGGGCCGAGGGCGAGACGTTCAACCGCCGGGCGGCGGCGGTGAAGCCGCCCTCGCGGGCGACCTCGGCGAAGGCGGCGAGCGCCGGAAGCAGGGTGCGGTCCATGCGCCCATTATGAAGGCAAACTTCAAGCTGATTGAAGAGGAGCCCGATTTTTCCGCCCAGGGGGCAGGACTAGGTTCGCTTCATCGAAACGCCCGCCGCCTCGACGGGCCGAGCGCAGGAGCATCCCCATGCAGAGCGTCACCATCCAGAACCCCGACATGGCCTGGTCTATCGCGGCCGACATCCGCTTCCCGCCGGGCTTCGACGAAACCAAGACCCATCCGACCATCGTCAGCGTCCACCCGTTCGGAAGCTGCAAGGAACAGACGTCGGGCAATGTCTACGGCCAGGGCCTGGCCGAACAGGGCTTCGTGGTCATCGCCTATGACGCCAGCTTCCAGGGCGCGTCGGGCGGTTCGCCCCGCTGGATCGAAGACCCGACCCAACGGGTCGAGGACATCAGCCGGGTCATCGACTACGCCGTCACCCTGCCCTACGTCGACGCCGACCGGATCGGTGTGATCGGCGTCTGCGGCGGCGGCGCCTACGCCATCAACGCTACCCTGACCGAGAAGCGCATCAAGGCCGTGGTCAGCATCACCGGCGTCAACGTCGGCCGCCTGTTCCGCGAGGGCTTCAGCAGCTACGACCCGCTCGGCGCCCTGAACGCCATGGCGGCGCAGCGCACGGCCGAGGCGCGCGGCGGCGACCTTCAGGTCAATGAACTGCTGCCCGCCAGCCCGGAGGCCGCCACGGCAGCAGGCCTGACCGAGCGCGACGTGTTCGAGGCCACTGACTACTACAAGACCCCGCGCGGCCAGCAGGAAGGCGGCGCCACCCGGATGCTGTTCTCGCACGCCCAGAAGACCCTGGCCTGGGACGCCTTCGCCTTCGCCGAGACCCTGCTGACCCAGCCGGTCATGGTGGTCATCGGACAGAAGGTCGGAGCCTTCGGCGCCTATCGCGACGGCATGGAAGTCTACGGCCGCGCCGTCGCCTCCAAGGACCGCCGCCTGGTCTCCCTAGCCGACTGGTCGCACTACGACCTTTACGACAAGCCCGAGCCCGTCGCCCTGGCGATGGCCGAGCTGGTTCCCTTCTTCAAGACCCACCTGTGATCGAGACGCCGGGGCGTGGCTACGTCCCGGCTCCCCCATCCAGACCGGACACACGAACCATGACCACCGAGACCACAAAGGCGCTCATCCTGGGCGCCGGCGGCCAGATCGCCCGCTGGGCCGTCATGCTGGGCGACCGCGACGACGTGGCCCAGACCCTCTATCTGCGCACCCCGGCCAAGCTGGACCGCACCCCGCCCGCCAACGCCCGCGTCGTCCAGGGCGACGTGATGGACGCCGAGACCCTGAAAGCCGCCATGACGGGCCAGGATGTCGTGTTCGCAGGCCTTTCCGGCGACATGGACGCCCAGGCCGAAGCCATCGTCGTGGCGATGAAGGAAACGGGCGTGAAGAAGCTGATCTTCGTCACCTCGCTCGGCGTCTATGACGAGGTTCCGGGCCGGTTCGGCGAGTGGAACCGGCGCGAGATCGGCGCCTATCTGCCGCCCTATCGCCGGGCCGCCGACATCGTCGAGGCATCCGGTCTGGATTACGCCGTCCTGCGCCCCGCCTGGCTGACCGACGCCGACGAGGTCGCCTTTGAGACCACGACCCGCGACGGGCCGTTCAAGGGCACCATCGTCTCGCGCAAGAGCGTCGCCGCCCTGGCCGTCGATCTGATCCTGAACCTTGAGCGCATCACCGCCCTGAACCTGGGCGTCAACAAACCGAACACCGACAGCGACGCCCCGGATCTGCAGGGCTGACCGCCGCCCCTTCAATCCGTTTCAGACCAACTCGCCCCTATCGCTGCACCCTGGGATCGCCGAACATTATCGCCGTGTGGTGGGCGATCTCGCCCAGGCGCTGCATCGCAGCGACAGCGAGGCGGCGGCCGAAGCTCGCGACCTGGTACGCCGGCTGATCGAGACGGTCGTGGTCACGCCGCTGCCGGAGCGGGGCCAATACGGGCTGACCGTCAAAGGACAAATCGCCGCCCTGGTAGGCCAGGACGGCGATTGTACTACTGTAGTGGGTGCGGGAGCAGGATTTGAACCTGCGACCTTCAGGTTATGAGCCTGACGAGCTACCGGGCTGCTCCATCCCGCGGCAAGGCGGTGTGTGAAGGAAGAATGTGGTTCGAGACCTGTCCTCAAGTAGCCCGAAGGGCGATAGGACAAGTGAGAAGACTGTTTTATGTGTTCGGTAGACCCCGCGGCGACCTACTCTCCCGCGCCTTGAGACGAAGTACCATTGGCTCTGGAGGGCTTAACGACCGAGTTCGAAATGGGATCGGGTGTGGAACCTCCGACATAGCCACGGGGTCAACCGAACACATAAAGCAGAGAAGACATCGTCGCGTTTTTTATATCGGCAAGTAAAACCGAATGAGTTTTGCTGAGAAACGATCAAGCCGATCGGATTATTAGTACCAGTAAGCTTCATGCGTCGCCGCACTTCCACACCTGGCCTATCAACGTGGTAGTCTTCCACGATCCTCAGCGAAGCCTTGTTTTGAGGTTAGTTTCCCGCTTAGATGCTTTCAGCGGTTATCTATTCCATACTTAGCTACCCTGCTGCGCGGCTGGCGCCACGACAGGTCCACCAGAGGTATGTCCATCCCGGTCCTCTCGTACTAGGGACAGATCCTCTCAAGCTTCGAACACCCACGGCAGATAGGGACCAAACTGTCTCACGACGTTCTGAACCCAGCTCACGTACCACTTTAAATGGCGAACAGCCATACCCTTGGGACCTGCTCCAGCCCCAGGATGTGATGAGCCGACATCGAGGTGCCAAACTTTGCCGTCGATATGGACTCTTGGGCAAAATCAGCCTGTTATCCCTAGAGTACCTTTTATCCGTTGAGCGATGGCCCTTCCACTCGGGACCACCGGATCACTATGGCCGACTTTCGTCTCTGCTCGACTTGTCAGTCTCGCAGTCAGGCGGGCTTATGCCATTGCACTCGACGACCGATTTCCGACCGGTCTGAGCCCACCATCGCGCGCCTCCGTTACACTTTGGGAGGCGACCGCCCCAGTCAAACTACCCACCACGCCATGTCCCGGATCCGGATAACGGATCTCGGTTAGACGTCAACGACAGTAAGGGTGGTATTTCAAGGATGGCTCCACCAGAGCTGGCGCCCCGGTTTCATAGCCTCCCACCTATCCTACACATACGGTCGCTAACGCCAAGGCGAAGCTATAGTAAAGGTTCATAGGGTCTTTCCGTCTGACCGCGGGAACCCCGCATCTTCACGGGGAATTCAATTTCACTGAGCCTGTGCTGGAGACAGTGGGGAAGTCGTTACGCCATTCGTGCAGGTCGGAACTTACCCGACAAGGAATTTCGCTACCTTAGGACCGTTATAGTTACGGCCGCCGTTTACCTGGGCTTCAGTTCGGAGCTTTCACTCCTCCCTTTAACCTTCAGGCACCGGGCAGGCGTCAGACCCTATACGTCGCATTGCTGCTTCGCAGAGCCCTGTGTTTTTGCTAAACAGTCGCTACCCCCTGGCTTGTGCCACTCATTCCTGCTTGCGCAGGGTGAGTCACGCTTATTCCGAAGTTACGCGTGCAATTTGCCGAGTTCCTTCAGCACAGTTCTCTCAAGCGCCTTGGTATGCTCTACCTGACCACCTGTGTCGGTTTCGGGTACGGTCTCTGCTGGAGTTATTTCCAGGGACAACGCCCCTGCAAGGACAATCCAATAAGCCCTTACAAGTTATGCCATCCGTCACTTCCAGCTGGTGCAGGAATATTTACCTGCTTCCCATCGACTACGCTTTTCAGCCTCGCCTTAGGGGCCGACTAACCCTGCGCAGATTAGCTTTACGCAGGAACCCTTGGTCTTTCGGCGACAGTGTTTCTCACACTGTTTATCGTTACTCATGTCAGCATTCTCACTTCCGATACCTCCAGCCAACCTCACGGTTGACCTTCACAGGCTTACGGAACGCTCCGCTACCGCTTGCAGTAAACTGCAAACCCATATCTTCGGCGCATGGCTTTAGCCCCGTTACATTTTCCGCGCAGGATCGCTTGATCAGTGAGCTGTTACGCTTTCTTTAAAGGATGGCTGCTTCTAAGCCAACCTCCTGATTGTCAAAGCAATCCCACATCGTTTCCCACTTAGCCATGACTTGGGGGCCTTAGATGATGGTTAGGGTTGTTTCCCTTTTCACGACGGACGTTAGCACCCGCCGTGTGTCTGCCCGATAGTTCTCTTGGGTATTCGGAGTTTGGTTAGTATTGGTACCGCTCGCGCAGCCCGCAACCATCCAGTGCTCTACCCCCCAAGGAATTCGTCGGACGCTCTACCTAAATAGATTTCGCGGAGAACCAGCTATGTCTAGGTTTGATTGGCCTTTCACCCCTATCCACAAGTCATCCCAGAATTTTTCAACATTCACGGGTTCGGTCCTCCAGTTAGTGTTACCTAACCTTCAACCTGCTCATGGATAGATCACCTAGTTTCGGGTCGTCATACGTCGAACTTAGCGCCCTATTCAGACTCGCTTTCGCTGCGCCTACACCTAACGGCTTAAGCTTGCTCGACACATGAAGTCGCTGACCCATTATACAAAAGGTACGCCGTCACCCCGCTTGGGGGCTCCGACTGCTTGTAGGCTTCCGATTTCAGGATCTGTTTCACTCCCCTTGTCGGGGTGCTTTTCACCTTTCCCTCACGGTACTTGTTCACTATCGGTCGTAGAGGAGTACTTAGGCTTGGAGGGTGGTCCCCCCATGTTCAGACAGGATTTCACGTGTCCCGCCCTACTCGAGTCTCTTGCTGTTTGACGGCTACGGGGCTGTCACCCGCTATGGCCAAGCTTTCCAGCTTGTTCGCCTTTATTTCACAAGAGCACTGGCCTGGTCCCGGTTCGCTCGCCACTACTACGGGAGTCTCGGTTGATGTCCTTTCCTCCGGTTACTGAGATGTTTCAGTTCACCGGGTTCGCTTAATGAAGCCTATGTATTCAGCTCATTATACCTTTAAACAACCTACCAATCGCTGCTCCGAAAAGCAGAGTTGGAAGACTGTAAAGGTGGGTTTCCCCATTCGGAAATAGCCGGATCAAAGGGTGCTAGCGCCTCCCCGGCTCTTATCGCAGCTTGCCACGTCCTTCATCGCCTCTCTACGCCAAGGCATCCGTCAGAAGCCCTTCAACGCTTGATCGTTTCTCAGCAAAACCCATGCATAGGCTACCCGGGGGATGGAAAGAGGTATCCGCCGGACCTACACCTGGTTTTACTTGCCAGACGATGTCTTCTCGAACCTGTCCTGAAAGCCTATGAGGGGCCGGACAAATTCTTCCTTCACAATGTCAATGCAGCCAACCATGCGGTTGGATGCAAACCTGTCAGATCGCGGTGTGCCTATCACCCGGTGCGCTCAAATCAGCGCTCTCAAGGAGTGATGGTGGAGCCAGACGGAGTCGAACCGACGACATCCTGCTTGCAAAGCAGGCGCTCTACCAACTGAGCTATGGCCCCATTAGGGAACAAGCCGGGAGAACCGTCGACGATGCCACGGACCAGCTCGGAGGCTGGTAGGCCCGGGCAGACTCGAACTGCCGACCTTACGCTTATCAGGCGTACGCTCTAACCACCTGAGCTACGGGCCTATGGCGGCACGACAGCCAGGCTGAAGAGCCCAGGCTCGCGATCGCGTCACCAACTACAAAACCCGAATGGTTCTGGCGTCGATGACGGAATGAGGAAAGAGAAACGGAGACGGCGGCGTCCCGCATAATGTCAGTGTGCCTAAGCACACGACTAAATCGGAGCCTCAATAATGTCTCGTGAGAGACACTGGAGAAGCATCCTTAGAAAGGAGGTGATCCAGCCGCAGGTTCCCCTACGGCTACCTTGTTACGACTTCACCCCAGTCGCTGACCCTACCGTGGTCGACTGCCTCCTTACGGTTAGCGCATCGCCTTCGGGTAGAACCAACTCCCATGGTGTGACGGGCGGTGTGTACAAGGCCCGGGAACGTATTCACCGCGGCATGCTGATCCGCGATTACTAGCGATTCCAACTTCATGCCCTCGAGTTGCAGAGGACAATCCGAACTGAGACGACTTTTAAGGATTAACCCTCTGTAGTCGCCATTGTAGCACGTGTGTAGCCCACCCTGTAAGGGCCATGAGGACTTGACGTCATCCCCACCTTCCTCCGGCTTAGCACCGGCAGTCCCATTAGAGTTCCCAACTAAATGATGGCAACTAATGGCGAGGGTTGCGCTCGTTGCGGGACTTAACCCAACATCTCACGACACGAGCTGACGACAGCCATGCAGCACCTGTGTCCTAGTCCCCGAAGGGAAAGCCAGATCTCTCTGGCGGTCCAGGCATGTCAAAAGGTGGTAAGGTTCTGCGCGTTGCTTCGAATTAAACCACATGCTCCACCGCTTGTGCGGGCCCCCGTCAATTCCTTTGAGTTTTAATCTTGCGACCGTACTCCCCAGGCGGATTGCTTAATGCGTTAGCTGCGTCACCGAACTGCATGCAGCCCGACAACTAGCAATCATCGTTTACGGCGTGGACTACCAGGGTATCTAATCCTGTTTGCTCCCCACGCTTTCGCGCCTCAGCGTCAGTAATGAGCCAGTATGTCGCCTTCGCCACTGGTGTTCTTCCGAATATCTACGAATTTCACCTCTACACTCGGAGTTCCACATACCTCTCTCACACTCAAGATCGCCAGTATCAAAGGCAGTTCCGAAGTTGAGCTCCGGGATTTCACCTCTGACTTAACGATCCGCCTACGCGCCCTTTACGCCCAGTAATTCCGAGCAACGCTAGCCCCCTTCGTATTACCGCGGCTGCTGGCACGAAGTTAGCCGGGGCTTCTTCTCCGGGTACCGTCATTATCGTCCCCGGTGAAAGAATTTTACAATCCTAAGACCTTCATCATTCACGCGGCATGGCTGCGTCAGGCTTTCGCCCATTGCGCAAGATTCCCCACTGCTGCCTCCCGTAGGAGTTTGGGCCGTGTCTCAGTCCCAATGTGGCTGGTCATCCTCTCAGACCAGCTACTGATCGTCGCCTTGGTGAGCCATTACCTCACCAACTAGCTAATCAGACGCGGGCCGCTCTAAAGGCGATAAATCTTTCCCCCGAAGGGCACATTCGGCATTACCACCCGTTTCCAGGAGCTATTCCGAACCTAAAGGCACGTTCCCACGTGTTACTCACCCGTCCGCCACTAACCCCGAAGGGTCCGTTCGACTTGCATGTGTTAGGCCTGCCGCCAGCGTTCGCTCTGAGCCAGGATCAAACTCTCAGGTTGAGTTGACTTATCTGACCTAAGCATCGCGACCCTAAGATCGCTTGGCATTAGTTCTACGTATTATTGACGAGATCCCACGTCACCAATCCGAAGATCGGTTACATGGTATGTCTTTTCAAAAAGACCGCAGATTGTCAGTGTCGACTAAAGTTCCGAAGAACTTCGCTAGGACACCGCCGCCTGCGTTTCTCTTTCCAGATCAACGATTTCAAAGACCAAGACCGGAAACTCCGGCCCCACCGTTTAGCGCCTGGTGAGCGGCGGAGGCGGTGTTTACCGCCCTTAGTTTTTGGTGTCAAGCAGTTCTTTTTAAAGAACTTTCTTTTCACCGAACCGCTCCGGGAAGGAGCGGCGGAGGCGGCTATCTAGTGAAAGCCGATCTCCGTGTCAACCGGGCTTTTCAGCCTTTCTGCAGTTTCGAAAACCGAAGCTTTCGAGGCCGCAGAAAATCGTCGGGGGAAGCGATAGAGGCTTCCCTCAGTGCTGAACCAACGATTCGATCGAAGCGCGGAGACTAGTCGAACCACCCGGCAGAAGCAAGAAGTTTTTCAACTCCCTCCCCCGCCAAAACCCCGGAAATCCAGTCCCCGAAGCCCCGTGGGCCAGCCCGTCGCCGAGCGAGGTGGCGATATACAAACCACCCCCCGACGCCACAACCCCTAAATGAGAAAAAGACGAACATTCTCAACGAACGAGAGTCGCAGAGAGCGATGCCGGCTAAAAAGTTCCCCGTGCATATATAATGTGATCGAACGTCCTCGCGGCTCGCATGGACATCATCCCCGCACCCTCAAGGCCCGACGCAAGCCGCCCATCGTGCGGCGACGCCCCGAGACCCCCACACCCCACACAACCCATCAAGGACTGGTAGAATTTTGCGTCGACACAGGAGTTCGACGGAACATTACCGGTGCAACAGCCCCAATGAGCAGGCTAATGCACTTTTCTTCCACAAATTGGGCCCGGCGGGTTGCATCGCAGCATGGGCGACGGCATAAGAGCGCCCAGTTGAAAGGTTCTCTCTTGTCCCACCGCGCCGCCATTGCTGCGATCCTGAGCCCCGCGAAAGCGGCGGCGGATCTGCGCGTGCTGTCGCTGGGCGTACTCCTTCTTTCGGTAATTCTCATTCCGCTTAGCCGAGCGGTGTGGATGCCTGCGACCTGACCTGACCCCAGCCAGAATCGCCCGCTTCACCCCGCTCCCATCCGGCAGCGGGGTTTTTCATGTGCCCAGCACAGAACCGACAGACAGAACCTTCCAAAAATCCGATGACCAAGACGCCCGACAGCAAAAAACAACCCAACGCGCGCAGTTCCGCCGTCACCCAGGGCCCGAGCCGGGCTGCGGCCCGTTCCTATCTGCGGGCGGCGGGGATGCAGGACGCCGACTTCGACAAGCCGATGATCGCCATCGTCAACACCTGGTCGACGGTCACGCCCTGCAACATGCACCTGGACCGTCTGGCCAGGGACGTGCGCGCCGGCATCGTCGCGGCGGGCGGCTATCCCGTCGACTTCAACACCATCGTGGTCACCGACGGCATCTCCATGGGCACGGCGGGCATGAAGGCCTCGCTGATCAGCCGCGAGGTCGTCGCCGACTCCATCGAGCTGGCCGTCGAAGGCCATCAGTTGGACGGCGTCGTCTGCATCGTCGGCTGCGACAAGACCATTCCGGCGGCGGCCATGGCTCTGGCCCGCATGGATATCCCCGGCCTGGTCTATTACGGCGGCACCATCCTGCCTGGCCGGATCGGCGAGAAGGAGGTCTCGGTCCAGGAAGTGTTCGAGGCCATCGGCGCCCACGGCGCCGGCGCCCTGTCCGACGAAGGCCTGAAGGCGGTCGAGAGCGCGGTCTGCCCCGGCGCCGGCGCCTGCGGCGGCCAGTTCACCGCCAACACCATGGCCATGGCCCTGTCGATCATGGGCATCTCGCCCATGGGCGCCAACGATGTCCCCGCCGTCGATCCCGGCAAGGGCGCCGAGGGCGAGCGCTGCGGCCGCCTGATCGTCGAGCGCGTCTTCGCCGGCGACACAGCCCGCAAATACATCACCAAGGCCAGCCTGAAGAACGCGGCCATCGCCGTCTCGGCCTCGGGCGGCTCGACCAATGCCGTCATGCACCTGACCGCCATCGCGGCCGAGGCCGGCGTCGACTTCGGCATCGAGGACTGCCACCAGGCCTGCGTCGAGGCTCCGGTCATCTGCGACCTGAAGCCCGGCGGCCGCTTCCTGGCCTCGCACCTGTTCGCGGCGGGCGGCACGCGCCTGGTCGCCCAGCGGCTGGCCGAGGCGGGCAAGATCGTCAACACGCCGACCGTCACCGGCCGCAGCCTGTTCACCGAGGCCGCCGAGGCTGAGGAAACGCTTGGCCAGCAGGTCGTGGCCAGCATGGACGCCCCCGTCATGGCGCGCGGCTCCTACGCCGTCATCTATGGCGACGTGGCTCCCGAGGGCGCCGTCATCAAGCTGACCGGCCACAAGGTCGACCGCTTCGAAGGCCCCGCCGCCGTGTTCGACTGCGAGGAAGACGCCTTCCGCGCGGTTCAGGACGGCTCGGTCGGCGAAGGCGACGTCATCATCATCCGCTACGAAGGCCCCAAGGGCGGTCCCGGCATGCGCGAGATGCTGCAGGTCACCGCCGCCCTGAAGGGCCGCAAGGTCGAAAACGTCGCCCTGCTGACCGACGGCCGCTTCTCGGGCGCCAGCTATGGCTTCGTCGCCGGCCACGTCTCGCCCGAAGCGGCGGTCGGCGGCCCGATTGCTCTCATTCGCGATGGCGATCCGATCGTCATCGACGTCACCAACCGAAGGATCGACGTGCTCGTCGATCTGGAGGCGCGCCGGGCGGACTTCGCCCCCAACCGGGTCCGTCCGGCGCAAGGCGTTTTCGCGAAATACCGCGCCGCCGTCGCCTCCGCCTCGCAAGGGGCCGTGACCATTCCCAATCCGCCGCCCGCTCAAACGGCAGCGACCTATTCCAACGCCCCCATCTCTGAGGACGCCTGAACCATGGCCATCACGATCTACACCAACGACGACATCAAGCCGGGCGCCATCGCCGGCCAGCGCATCGCCGTCATCGGCTATGGCTCGCAGGGCCGCGCCCACGCCCAGAACCTGAAGGACTCGGGCCATGACGTGGTCGTCGGCGTTCGCCAGGGCGGCACAGGCTGGAAGCACGCCACCGCCGACGGCGTCCCCACCGCCGAGCCGGCCGAGGCCGTCCGCGGCGCCGACATCATCGCCATCCTGACCCCGGACATGATCCAGAACGAGGTCTATCGCGACATCATCGAGCCCAACGCCAAGCCGGGCGCCGCCCTGCTGTTCGCCCACGGCTTCTCGATCATCTACGACCGCATCACCCCGCGCGACGACATGGACGTCATCCTGGTCGCCCCCAAGGGTCCGGGCGATCTGGTCCGTCGCGAGTTCGCGCGCGGCCGCGGCGTCCCCTCGCTGTTCGCCATCGAGAAGGACGCGACCGGCAAGGCGCGCGACCGCGCCATGGGCTACGCCAAGGGCATCGGCGGCGCGACCGGCGGCCTGCTGGAGACGTCTTTCCGCGAAGAGACCGAAACCGATCTGTTCGGCGAACAGGCCGTCCTGTGCGGCGGCGCCAAGGAACTGGTCATGTCGGGCTTCAACACCCTGGTCGAGGCCGGCTACCAGCCCGAGATCGCCTACTTCGAATGCCTGCACGAGCTGAAGCTGATCGTGGACCTGTTCTACGAGGGCGGCATCTCCAAGATGCACCACTTCATCTCGGAAACCGCCAAGTGGGGCGCCGTCGCCTCGGGCCCGCGCGTCATCAATGACGAAACCCGCGCCCGCATGAAGACGGTCCTGACCGAGATCCAGGACGGCACCTTCGCCAGGAACTGGATCGCCGAGAACGAGACCGGCAAGCCGCAGTACGCCGCCTGGCTGAAGGCCGACAGCGAATCCCAGATCGAGCAGACGGGCGCCCGTCTGCGCGAACGCATGGCCTGGCTGCAGACCGCCAAGTCTGAAGCCGCCTGATCCGAAAACCATAGAGTGAGTGTGATGAGCGTCGCCGCCCCGAAAACCGCCCCCGCCCCGGCGACCGTGAACGACACGGCCACTGGCGCGCGCCTGCTCGTCTCCAGCCTGGAGCGGATGGGCGTGGAGGTGGTCTTCGGCTACCCCGGCGGCGCCATCATGCCCATCTATGACGCCCTGACCGGCACGGGCCTGAAGCATATCCTGGTCCGTCACGAACAGGGCGCGGCCTTCGCCGCCGACGCCTACGCCCGCGCCTCGGGCAAGGTCGGCGTCTGCATGGCCACCTCCGGCCCCGGCGCCACCAATCTGATCACCGGCATCGCCAACGCCATGATGGATTCGGTGCCCATGGTCTGCATCACCGGCAACGTCCCCCAGGGCGTCATGGGCACCGACGCCTTCCAGGAGATCGACATCCTGGGCGTCACCCTGCCGATCGTGAAACACTCCATCCTGGTGCGCGACGCGTCGGAGATCCCGGCCGCCGTCGAACAGGCCTTCCACATCGCCGCCTCGGGCCGTCCCGGACCGGTGCTGGTCGACCTGCCCAAGGACGTCCAGTTCGCCACCGCCGTCGCCCCGTTCGGCTTCAACATCCCCAATGAGACCGCCGAGGTCGACCACGACGCCATCGCCGAGGCCGAGCGCTTCATCCGCGCCGCCGAGCGCCCGCTGATCTACATCGGCGGCGGGGTGAAGATCGGCCGCGCTGTCGAGGCCGTCCGCGCCTTCGCCGAGGCCACCGGCATCCCCGCCGTCTCGACCCTGAACGCCCTGGGCACGGTTCCGACCGACGCCCCAGGCTATCTGGGCATGCTGGGGATGCACGGCACGCGCGCCGCCAACGAGGCGGTTCAGGCGTCCGACCTGCTGATCGTCCTGGGCGCCCGCTTCGACGACCGCGCCACCGGCAAGCTGGCCGAGTTCGCGCCCCACGCCCGCGTCGTCCATTTCGACATCGACGCCTCCGAGATCGGCAAGCTGCGTGAGACCCATGTCGCGGTCGCCGGCGAGCTGAAGCCCGGCGTCGAGGCCCTGACGGCGCGCATGGCCTCCGCGCCTTTGGCCATCGATCCCTGGGTCATCCGCTGCGCCACGGCGGCCGCGCATCACGCCGCCCGCTACGACGCGCCGGGCGAAGGCGTCTATGCCCCCGCCCTGCTGAAGCAATTGTCCGAAGCGGCCGGCGACCGCTTCGTCGCCGCCTGCGACGTCGGCCAGCATCAGATGTGGGCGGCCCAGCACTGCCGCTTCTCCAAGCCGGAAGCCCACATCACCTCGGGCGGCCTGGGGGCCATGGGCTTCGGCCTGCCCGCCGGTCTGGGCGCCAAGCTGGCCGACCCGTCGGCCACGGTCGTCACCATCGCCGGCGACGGCGGCTTCATGATGAACATTCAGGAGCTGGCGACCCTGCGCCGCTACGGCGTCGCCCTGAAGATCGTCCTGCTGGACAACTCGTCGCTGGGCCTGGTGCGCCAGTGGCAGGAGCTGTTCTTCGAGGAGAACTATTCCGAGGTCGATCTGTCCGACAACCCGGACTTCGTGAAGGTGGCCGAGGCCTTCGGCGTCGAGGCCTTCCGCATCGACCGTCGCGATCAGGTCGAGGACGGCATCGCCCGCCTGCTGGCCGCCGACGGCCCCTGCCTGGCCCACGTCGTCATCAACCCCAAAGAGAACGTCTGGCCTCTGGTTCCGCCGGGCAAGAGCAACGCTGAAATGATGGAAGGCGCATGAGCATGAGCGACACCATTCACATCCAGATCGACCGGGCCGACGGCTCGCTTCAGCGTCTCATCGGCCTGGTGGAGCGCCGCGGCTTCCACATCGACGGCATGAGCATGGCGGATGAGGGCGCCTCGCGCCGCATCGCCCTGACCGTGCGCGGCCGCGACGCCGCGCGCTCCATCGACAATCTGGGCTGCCAGATCGACCGCCTGTTCGGCGTCGCTCGCATCAGCGCCCCCACCTACCAGTCCGAGGCCGCCTAATGTCCCGAGTAGAACGAGTATCCAGAACCGCCGAGATTACGGCGTCGGATCCCAACCGCGTCATCATCTTCGACACCACCCTGCGCGACGGCGAGCAGGCGCCCGGCTTCTCCATGTCGGCCGAGGCCAAGCTGAAGATGGCCCATGTCCTGCGCGACCTGGGCGTGGACGTGATCGAGGCCGGCTTCGCCGCCGCCTCGCCGGGCGACGAGGAATGCATCCGCCGCGTGGCGGGCGAGATCGAGGGACCGGTCTTCGCCTCGTTGTCGCGCGCCAACGAGAAGGACATCGACGCCTCGTTCCGGGCCCTGTCGCCCGCACCGAAATCGCACCGTCGTTGCCATGTCTTCCTGGCCACCAGCCCGATCCACCGCTCGGCCAAGCTGCGCATGAGCACCAACGAGGTGCTGGCCACGATTTCCCGCTCGGTAGAATACGCCGCCTCCATGTTCGACGACGTGGAGTTCTCGGCCGAGGACGCCTTCCGCACCGAGCCGGAGTTCCTGGCCGAGGCCCTGACGGCGGCCGCCGACGCGGGGGCCCAGACGCTGAACGTGCCCGACACCGTCGGCTACGCCACGCCAGAAGAGGCGCGTCAGCGCTTCGCCTATCTGGACGGGATCATCCGCCCGCGCCACGCCGACATCATCTTCTCGTCGCACGCCCACAACGACCTGGGTCTGGCCGTGGCCAACTCCCTGGCCGCGGTCGAGGGCGGGGCGCGTCAGATCGAGGGCGCCATCAACGGCATCGGCGAACGCGCCGGCAACGCCTCCATCGAGGAGATCATCATGGCCCTGCGCACCCGCGCGGACCGCTATGGCGTCAGCGTATCCGCCGAGAGCCGCCACCTGGTGCGGGCCTCAGAAACCCTGCGCGAGGTGACCGAGAGCGTCATCGCCCGCAACAAGGCCATCGTCGGCCTGAACGCCTTCGCCCACGAGGCCGGGATCCACCAGCACGGCATGATGGCCGACAGCCGCACCTACGAGATCATGCGTCCCGAGGACGTTGGTTTCGAGGGCAGCTACTTCGTGCTGGGCAAGCATTCCGGCCGCCACGCGGTCGGCAAGCGGGCCGAAGCCCTGGGTCACGTGTTGGAAGGCCAGCGCCTGGCCGACGTCTTCGCCGGCTTCAAGCAACGCGCCGACCAGATCGGCGAAATCAATGACGCGGAGCTGACCGCCATCATCGCGGCTGTGACAGCCGGAGCGGGCTCCGCACAAATGGACAAGACCTATGCAACCGCTGGCTAAGAATATCTGGATCAACGGCGAACTGACGCCCTGGGCCGACGCCAAGATCCACGTCATGAGCCACGCCCTGCACTACGGCACCTCGGTGTTCGAGGGCATCCGCGTCTATGACACCCCCAACGGCCCGTGCGGCTTCCGCCTGACCGACCATATCCGCCGCCTGTTCGACAGCGCGCGCATCTATCACTTCCCCCTGCCCTTCACCGAGGACGAGCTGATCCAGGCCTGCAAGGACGTGGTCCGCTCCGAGGGCCTGCGTTCGGCTTACTTGCGCCCTCTGGCCTTCCTGGGCGAGTGCGGCATGGGCGTGACGCCGTCGCCGCAGAACATCCGCACCGACGTTATGATCTCGGCCTTCCCCTGGGGGGCCTATCTGGGCGAGGAGGCCCTGGAGAAGGGCGTCGACGCCTGCGTCTCCAGCTGGAACCGCGTCGCGCCCAACACCATCCCGGCGGGCGCCAAGGCGGGCGGCAACTATCTGTCGGGCTATCTGATCGGGCGTGAGGCCCGCGTCGGCGGTTTCGGCGAAGGCATCGCCCTGGGCGTCGACGGCCGCCTGTCGGAAGGCGCCGGCGAGAACCTGTTCGTGGTCAAGGACGGGGTGCTGATGACCCCGCCCGCCGCCGCCTCCATCCTGCAGGGCATCACCCGCGACACGGTCATGAAGCTGGCCCGCGGCCTGGGCTATGAGGCTCGCGAGCAGATCCTGCCGCGCGAGGCCCTCTACGTCGCCGACGAGGTCTTCATGACCGGCACCGCCGCCGAGATCACCCCGGTCCGCTCCATCGACGGCATCCCCACCCGCGCCGCTGGGCCCGGCCCCATCACCAAGGCGGTCAACACGGCCTTCCGCGGCCTGTTCGACGGCACCACCCCCGACCGCTTCGGCTGGCTGGAGCCTATTGGAGAGGCCGCCGCCTCTCCCAAGGAGCGCGTGCATGAGCCCGCCTAGAACCCTGTATGAAAAGGTCTGGGACCGGCACGTCGTCGTGCCGGAAACGGCCGAGACGCCGGGGGTGATGTATGTGGACCTGCACCTGGTCCACGAGGTCACCTCGCCCCAGGCCTTCTCCGAAATCGAGGCGCGCGGACTGAAGGTCCGCCGCCCCGACCGCACCTTCGCCACCCTGGATCACTCGACCCCCACCCTGCCCGCCGGGCCGGACGGCGAGCGGCCCTACGTCACCGACCAGGCGCGCAAGCAGGTCGAGACCCTGGAGGCCAACTGCGCCCGCCACGGCGTCGAGCTGGCCGGATGGGGCTCGGACCAACGCGGCGTCGTCCACGTCATGGGGCCGGAGCTGGGCCTGACCCAGCCGGGCATGACGGTCGTCTGCGGCGACAGCCACACGGCCACGCATGGAGCGTTCGGCGCCCTGGCCTTCGGCATCGGCACCTCCGAGGTCGGCCATGTCCTGGCCACCCAGTGCCTGCTGCAGCGCCGCGCCAGGTCCATGCGCGTCACCGTCGACGGGCGCCTGCGCCCCGGCGTCTCCGGTAAAGATGTCGCCCTGGCCGTCATCGCCGCCATCGGCTTCGGCGGCGGCACCGGCTACGTCATCGAATATGCGGGCGAGGCCGTGCGCTCGCTGGACATGGAAGGGCGCATGACCCTGTGCAACATGTCCATCGAGGCGGGCGCGCGCGCGGGCATGATCGCCCCGGACCAGACCACCATCGACTGGCTGCGCGGCCGCAAACACGTCCCCGCCGACTACGAGGCCGCCGCCGCCGACTGGCTGAGCCTGGCCTCCGACCCCGGCGCGACTTTCGACAAGGAGGTGACGCTGGACGGCGCCGCCATCCGCCCCATGGCCACCTGGGGCACTACCCCCGACGCCGGCGCCCCCGTCGGCGCCCCGGTGCCGCAGCCCCGCTCGGATTCGGACCGCAAGGCCATCGCCTACATGGGCTTCACGGCGGGCGAGGCGACGACGGGCCACAAGGTCGACGTCGTCTTCATCGGCAGTTGCACCAACGGCCGCCTGCCCGACCTGCGCGCCGCCGCCGACGTCCTGCGGGGCCGCAAGGTCCAGCCGGGCGTGCGGATGCTGGTCGTCCCCGGCTCCGAGGCCGTGCGCCGCGACGCCGAGGCCGAGGGGCTGGACAAGGTCTTCACCGAGGCGGGCGCCGAATGGCGCATCCCCGGCTGCTCCATGTGCATCGCCATGAACGGCGACGTGGTCGGTGAGGGCCAACTGGCCGTCTCCACCTCCAACCGCAATTTCGAAGGCCGTCAGGGCAAGGGCGCCCGCACCATCCTGGCCAGCCCCGCCACCGCCGCGGCTAGCGCCGTCGCCGGCGTCCTGACCGACCCGCGCGCCTATCTGGAGACTCCCCTCATGCAGCCGAGCGCCGCGCGCTCGGCGATAGGGGAGAAACATCATGTCTGATCCGTTCAAGGTTCTGACGTCGAAGACCCTGACCCTGAGCCAGGCCAATATCGACACCGACCAGATCATCCCGGCCCGCTTCCTGACCACCACCACGCGCGAGGGTCTGGGCGCCCAGGCCTTCTACGACTGGCGCTATGAGGCCGACGGCGCGCCCAAGCCGGAATCAGTGCTGAACCGCATCGACCCGCGCGAGCACCGCATCCTGCTGGCCGGCCCGAACTTCGCCTGCGGCTCGTCGCGCGAACACGCCCCCTGGGCCCTGCTGGACTACGGCTTCCGGGCGGTGATCTCGACCGAGATCGCCGACATCTTCACCTCCAACGCCCTGAAGAACGGCTTCCTGCCCATCGTCGTCGATCAGGCGACCTGGGACGACCTGGCCGCCCATCCGGAACAGCCCGTCACCATCGACCTGGAAGCCGGCGAGATCCGTCGCGGCAATGTCGCCCCCGTCCCGTTCAAGGTCGAGGCCTTCGCCCGCCAGTGCCTGCTGGACGGCGTCGACACCCTCGGCTGGCTGCAATCCAAGCTGCCCTACATCCAGACCTACGAACGTTTCCGTGAACCGGAGTCCGCCTGATGCCCAACACTCGCACCTTCAACATCGTGGTCCTGCCCGGCGACGGCGTCGGCCCTGAAGTCACCGCCGCGGCCGAGCGCGTCCTGACCTGCATCGGCGACATCTATGGTCATAAGTTCGAGTTCACCGAGCACCTGATCGGCGGCGCCGCCATCGACGCCACCGGCCAAGCCCTGCCCGACGAAACGAAAGCCGCCTGTCTGACCGCTGACGCCGTCCTGCTGGGCGCGGTCGGCGGGCCCAAGTGGGACGGCGCGCCGGTCCGCCCGGAACAGGGCCTGCTGGCCATCCGCAAGGCGATGGGCCTGTACGCCAACCTGCGCCCCCTGCAGGTCTCGCCGGTTCTGGCCCACCGCTCGCCGCTGAAGAAGGAGATCGTCGAGGGCGTCGACCTGATCGTCTTCCGCGAACTGACCAGCGGCGTCTATTTCGGCGAGAAGACCCGCACCGAAACCAGCGCCTCGGACCTGTGCGTCTATACGGTCGAGGAGATCGAACGCGTCGCCCGCGCCGCCTTCCAGGCCGCCGGCCAGCGTCGCGGCAAGGTCACCTCGGTCGACAAGGCCAATGTCATGGAGACCAGCCGGCTATGGCGCGAGGTGGTGACCCGCATCCACGCCGAGGAGTACCCGCAGATCACCCTGGAGCACGCCCTAGTCGACTCCATGGCCATGCACCTGATCCGCAAGCCTCGCGAGTACGACGTCATCCTGACCGAGAACATGTTCGGCGACATCCTGTCGGACGAGATCTCGGTGCTGGGCGGCTCCATCGGCCTGCTGCCCTCGGCCTCGCTGGGCGCCGACGGTCCCGGCCTGTTCGAGCCGATCCACGGCTCGGCGCCGGACATCGCCGGCCAGGACCTGGCCAACCCGGTCGGCATGGTGCTGTCGGCGGCCATGATGCTGCGTCACAGCTTCGACCTGGAGGACGAGGCGGATTCCATCGAGGCCGCCGTCGCCGCCGTCCTGGCCTCGGGGGCCGTCACCGCCGATCTGGGCGGCGCCCTGGGCACGGTCGAGGCCACCCGCGCCATCGTCGACGCCATCCGCGCCATCCACTGGGCCGCCGCCCGCCACGTGCCGATGCACTGGGCCTGAGCCTCCAGCGCCTGGGCATAGATATAAAGAGAAAGGGCGGGCCTCGCGGTCCGCCCTTTTTGCATTCAGTTGTCGATCAGGCCCTGCAGCGCCGCCGCCATGCGCCGCGCCAACTCCCCCTTCTGCGTCTCGTCGAGCGAGGAATAGCCGTCCGAAAGCTCCCGTCCGATGGCCATGCCCATGATCAGGCCCGCCGCCAGACGCGCTCGGACCGGGCCGTCCGCGCCCCCGATCCAGGCGGCCAGCGGGTCGAAGAAGCGATTGTTGGAGGTCCGCTGCATGACGTCCATCGCCTTGGCCGAACCGACCGAGCGCAGCAGGATCAGCAGGCCGCGCATCCGAGCCCCGTCCCCGTCCGCCTCGCAGGGCGTCAGGTCCCCATAGACGATCTCCCGCGCCAGCCGCTCGCCGAAGTCCTCGCGCGGGCCGTCCATCAGGTCGCGGCCGTTCTTGCAGCTGTCCAGAACAGCTACGAACAGATCTTCCTTGGATCCGAAGTAGCGGCTGATCAGAGCTGCATCCACGCCGACGTCGCGCGCGACGTCGCGCATGCCGACATCATCATAGCTGTCGGAACAAAAACGCTCCCGCGCCGCTTCCAGAATCGCCTGGCGGGTCGCGTTCGCGTTACGTGGCCGGGGGACGTCGCACAGGACCAATTGGTCGCACTCCAATAAACCTTATCGCCTATATGGCTTTGTCATCAGGCGTTGACAAGCGGAACCGCGCTCATCATTAAGTCACCCGACGTTGACTGGCCGCTTCCTCCCCCCGAGAGCGCCGGTCTGTTATGTTTGAAATCCCTCCCGACAGGAGAATGCGCCGATGCGCACGGTTAAGATCGCGGTTGCGTCCGTCATGATGTCAGCCGCCCTCTATGGCTGTTCCAAGGGAGGCGAAGCCCCCGCACCCCAAGCGCCCCCCGTCACGGTCGCCACGCCGCTGGTGCGTCAGGTCGTCGACTGGGATGAAGTCACCGGCCGCTTTGAAGCGCCTCGCTCGATCGATGTACGCGCCCGCGTCGGCGGCTACATCCAGTCGGTCCACTTCAAGGACGGCGATTTCGTCCGTCAGGGCCAGCTGCTGTTCACCCTCGACCCGCGCCCGGCCCAGGCCGCGCTGGCGTCGGCCCAGGCCCAGCTGGCCCAGGCCCAGGCCCAGCTGACCCTGGCCCGCACCGAGTTCGCCCGCGCCGAAGGCCTGCTGGCCTCGCAGGCCGTGTCCCAGGCCGAGGTCGACGCCAAGCGCGGCGCCGTGGCTCAGGCCCAGGCCGCCGTCTCGGCCGCCAACGCCGCCATTCGCGCCCGTCAGCTGGACGTCGAGTTCACCCGCGTCGTCGCCCCGATCGCGGGCCGCGTCTCCGACCGTCGCGTCGATCCGGGCAACCTGATCGGCGGCGGCTCCTCGGCCGGCGACATCCTGACGACCGTGGTCTCGGCCTCGCCCATCTATTTCGTCTTCGACGGCTCCGAAGCCTTGGCGCTGAAGTATCAGCGCGAAGCCCGCACGGGCGGCCCGGCGCCGATCCGCATCCGCCTGCAGGATGAGACCGCCTACAGCCGCACCGGCGCTCTGGACTTCACCGACAACGCCATCGACACCGCCTCGGGCACCATCCGCCTGCGCGCCGTGGTCCCCAACGCCGACGGCTTCCTGAAGCCCGGGATGTTCGGCCAGGCGCAACTGGCCGGCGGCGGTTCCTATCAGGCCCTGCTGGTGCCCGACGCCGCCATCGCCACCGACGCCGCCCGCCGCGTCGTGATCGTCGTCAACGCCGACGGCACGACGGCGCCGCGCCCGGTCCAGACTGGCCCCCTGGTCGACGGCCTGCGCGTCATCCGTTCGGGCCTGAAGTCGACCGACCGCGTCATCATCGCCGGCGGTCAGCGCATCCAGATGCCGGGCATGAAGGTCACGCCCAAGAACGGGACCATCGCCCCCGTCGCGCCGCAAGCGGGCGCGGCCCCCGTCACCCAGGCGGCGCCGGCCTCCAGCGCCTCCTTCGCCAACGCGGGCTGATCCTAGATGAATATCTCCCGCTTCTTCATCGACCGCCCGATCTTCGCGGGCGTGATATCGGTGTTCATCACCCTGATCGGCCTGTTCGCCTATCCGATGCTGCCCCTGTCGCAGTATCCGGAGATCGCGCCCCCGACGATCACCATCAACGCGGCCTACCCCGGCGCCTCGGCCGAGACCCTGGCCGAGACCGTGGCCGCCCCCATCGAACAAGAGGTCAACGGCGTCGAGAAGATGCTTTACCTGACCTCCTCGTCCACCTCGGACGGGGCGGTGGCTATCACGGTGACCTTCCAGCCCGGCACGGATCTCGATTCCGCCCAGGTGCTGGTCCAGAACCGCGTCGCCCTGGCCGAGCCCAAGCTGCCCGAACAGGTCCGCCAGATCGGCGTGACGGTCAACAAGGCCGAAAGCGGCTTCCTGATGATCGTCGGCCTGACCTCGCCGGACGGGAGCCTAGATAACGACTACGTCGGCAACTACGCCAACTCGACGCTGCGGGACCGCCTGCTGCGGATCGACGGCGTGGGCCAGGTCCAGGTGTTCGGCGGCGGCAACTATTCGATGCGCGTCTGGATCGACCCGGCCAAGGCGGCCGAGCGCGGTCTGACGGGTCCCGACATCGTCGCCGCCCTGCGCGCCCAGAACGTCCAGGCCGCGGCCGGCGCCATCGGCCAGCCGCCCTTCGCCACCAACGCCGCGGCCTTCCAGCTGCCGGTGCAGGTGCAGGGCCGTCTGTCCGATCCCGACCAGTTCGCTGACGTCGTCATCAAGACCGACGCCGAAGGCCGCGTGACCCGCGTCCGCGACGTCGCCCGTGTCGAACTGGGCGCCCAGGACTACGGCATCCGCGGCTTCTTCGACGGCCAGCGCGGCGTCGGCATCGCCATCGTCCAGCAACCAGGCGCCAACGCCCTGGGCACCGCCGACCGCGTCCTGGCCGAGGTCGAGGCGATCAAGGCCGAACTGCCCGCGGGCATGGCCGTCTCCATCCCCTACAATCCGACGGAATTCGTCGCCGCCTCGGTCGAGGCGGTGCAGCACACTGTGCTGGAAGCCCTCGTCCTGGTGGCCCTGGTCGTCCTGATCTTCCTGCAGACCTGGCGCGCGGCCATCATCCCCATCATCGCCATCCCGGTCGCCCTCGTCGGCACCTTCGCCGTGCAGCTGGCCCTGGGGTATTCGATCAACTCCCTGTCGCTGTTCGCCCTCGTCCTGGCCGTCGGCATCGTCGTCGATGACGCCATCATCGTGGTCGAGAACGTCGAGCGATATCTGCGTCAGGGGCTGACGCCCAAGGAGGCCGCCTATCGTTCGATGCAGGAGGTCTCCGGCGCCCTGATCGCCATCGGCCTGGTGCTGACGGCGGTGTTCGTGCCGACCGCCTTCGTCCCCGGCATTCCCGGCATCTTCTATCGCCAGTTCGCCGTCACCATCGCCTCGGCGACGCTGATCTCGCTGGTGGTGTCGCTGACCCTGTCCCCGGCCTTGGCCGCCCTGCTGCTCAAGCCGCACACCGACCACGACAACATCCGCAAGCCGGGTCTGTGGGGCGCGGTCACCTACTACATCCGCTGGGCCGGGGCCAAGTTCAACCAGGGCTTCGACTGGCTGTCGGACAAGTATGGTCGCCTGACCGCCCGCCTGGTGCGCTCGCTGATGCTCGTCATGATCGTCTATGCGGGCCTGCTGGCCCTCACCGGCTGGCGCCTGGTGGACACGCCCTCGGGCTTCATCCCCGAGCAGGATCAGGGCTTCCTGATCGGCGTCGTCCAACTGCCCGCCGGCGCCTCGCTGGACCGCACCGAGGCCGTGATGAAGCGCGCCGACGAGATCATCCAGAAGACCGAGGGTGTCGACGGCACCGTGGCCTTCGCCGGTCTCGACGGCTCCAGCTTCTCGTTCGGGTCCAACGCCGCGACCATCTTCGTGCGCCTCGACGCCTTCGAGGACCGCACCAGGGAACAGGCCGCCGTCGCCCTGGCCGGCGCCATCACCGGCGCCACCGGCGGCATCGAGGACGCCAACATCTTCGTCATCGCCCCCCCGGCCGTTCAGGGCCTGGGCAACGGCAACGGCTTCAAGATGATGATCCAGGACCGTTCGGGCGCGGGCTACCGCGCGCTGGAAGGCGCCACCTTCGCCATGATGGGCGGCGCCGCCCAGAGGCCCGATCAGGTGCAGCAGGTCTTCTCGACCTACAACACCGGCTCGCCGCGCATCGGCGCCGACGTCGACCGCAACAAGGCCCTGATGATGGGCGTCCAGCCCTCGGCCGTGTTCGACACCCTCGGCGTCTATCTGGGTTCGTCCTACATCAACGACTTCAACCTGCTGGGGCGCACCTTCCGCGTCACCGCCCAGGCTGAACCCTCGTCGCGGGACGACATCGCCGACATCGCCAATCTGAAGACCCGCTCGGCCACCGGCGCCATGGTGCCGATCGGCGCCGTCGCCAACCTGCGCGAGGACTCCGGTCCGGCTCGCGTCGTCCGCTACAACCTGTTCCCGGCTTCCGAGCTTCAGGGGCAGTCCGCGCCGGGCGTCTCGTCCGGTGAGGGCATCGCGGCGATGGAAAATCTGGCCGCTCAAGCCCTGCCGCAAGGCTTCAGCTACGAGTGGACCGAACTGGCCCTGCAGGAGAAACAGGCCTCGGGCGGCGCCTCGCTCATCTTCGTCATGGCCGTGGTCTTCGTCTTCCTGGTTCTGGCGGCGCAATATGAGGCCTTCACCCTGCCGCTCGCGGTGGTGCTGATCGTGCCCATGTGTCTGCTGGCGGCCATGATCGGGGTGAACATCCGCGGTCTGGACAACAACATCCTGGTCCAGATCGGCCTGGTCGTCCTGATCGCGCTCGCGGCCAAGAACGCCATCCTGATCGTCGAGTTCGCCAAGCAGGCGGAAGAGGAAGAGGGCATGGATCGCTTCGAAGCGGCTGTTTACGCCGCCAAGGTGCGTCTGCGTCCGATCCTGATGACCTCCTTCGCCTTCATCTTCGGCGTCGTGCCGCTGATGCTGGCGACCGGCCCTGGCGCCGAAATGCGCCAGTCGCTGGGCACGTCGGTCTTCTCCGGCATGCTGGGCGTGACCTTCTTCGGCCTGATCTTCACCCCGGTCTTCTACGTCATGATGCGCTGGCTCGCGGCCAAACTGCCCAAGCCGCCGGTCAAGGAACGCGACCTGCCGACCACCTATGGCGCCCCGCCGCATGATCCGTACGACCCCAACGACCCCGCGCCGGCCGCGCCGACCACGGCCAGCCCGCGCCTGGGAGACGCCTGATGAACCGTAAAGCCCTTCCCTTCCTGACCGCCTCCAGCGCCGCGCTTCTACTCGCAGCCTGCGCGGTCGGGCCGAAGGCGCCCGACGCCGCCCTTCCCCCCCAGGCCTCGGGCGCCTTCATCGGCTCGCAATCCGCCTCGGTTTCGACCGAGGCGGCCCGCGCCGACTGGTGGCGTCTCTATAACGACGCTGCACTGGACGGCCTGATCCAGCAGGCCCTGACCGAGAACAACGAACTGGAGGCGGCCGCGGCCAATCTGCGCGCCGTCCGGGCCTCGCTGTCCGAAGCCCGCGCCGGCCGTCTGCCGAGCACCAATCTCAACACCTCGGGCCAGTACGGCCGCGCCTCGGCCGCGACCACGGCCGACGGCAACAACGGCCAGCCGTTTGAGAACAGCGAGACCTACAGCGGCGGCCTCGACATGGCCTATGAGATCGATTTGTTCGGTCGCGTGGGCTCGACCATCCGCGCCGCCCGCGCCGACGCCGACGCCGCCCGTGAGGCGCTGGAGGTGATCCGCATCTCGGTCGTCGCCGAAACGGCTCGAGCCTATGCCGACACCTGTTCCGCCAACGCCCAGATCGCGGTGGCGGAACGGACCATCGACCTGCAGTCCAAGACCGTCGACCTGACCCAGCGTCTGCTGGACGGCGGTTCCGGCAACGGTCTGGACGTGGCCCGCGCCCGCGCAGCGCTTGAATCCACCCGCGCCAGCCTGCCGCCGCTGCGGGCCCAACGCGACGGCGCCCTCTATCGCCTCGCCACCCTGACCGGGCGCACCCCGGCCGAGGCCAGCGAGGCGGCGCGCGGCTGCCAGTCGCCGCCGCAGCTGTCGCAGCCGATCCCGGTCGGCGACGGCGCGACGCTACTGGCTCGTCGTCCCGACGTGCGTCAGGCCGAGGCCCGTCTGGCCGCCGCCGCCGCCCGCGTCAACGTGGCCACCGCCAGCCTCTATCCGACCATCAGCCTCGGTGGATCCCTGGGCACGACGGCGCTGGACAGCAATGATCTGGGCAAGGATTCCAGCTTCCGCTTCAGCGTCGGCCCGCTGATCAGCTGGAACTTCCCCAACATCGCCGTGGCCCGCGCCCGCATCAAGCAGGCCGACGCCCAGACCGACGCGGCCCTGGCGACCTTCGACCAGACCGTGCTGACGGCGCTGCAGGAAACCGAGACGGCCCTCAGCGCCTACGCCAATGAACTGGACCGCCGCACGGCCCTGCGCACCGCGCGGGATCAGGCGGCGACGGCGGCGCGTCTGTCGCGCCTGCGTTTCGACGCCGGCGCCGACAGCTTCCTGACGGTGCTGGATTCGGAACGGACCCTGGCCGGCGCCGATGCGGCCCTCGCCGCTTCGGAGGCCCAGGTCACCACCTACCAGATCGCCCTGTTCAAGGCCCTGGCCGGCGGCTGGGATCAGGCCCCAGATCCTGAAGCCTAATCCCGAAGCCTGATCCTCGGATCATCGCTGAACATGGAAACGCCCGGCAGGTTCGACCCCGCCGGGCGTTTTCTTTTAGAGCGCGCCGCACGATTTTCACGTCCGCAGACGTGACCCCGGCCCGATTGATGCTCTAGGGAGAATGCGTGACCGTTCCCGCCGCGCCCTCCCCCGCCGCCGACATCACCGCCGAGGCCTCGCCCGCGACGGCGCTGGCTCACGCCCGACGCGTCGTGGTCAAGATCGGCTCCTCCCTGCTCATCGACCACGCGACCCGCGCCGTCGCCCGCGACTGGCTGGCCTCGCTGGCCCAGGACATCGCCGCGCTGCGTCAACAAGGCCTCGAGGTCATCGTCGTCTCCTCCGGGGCCGTGGCCCTGGGGCGCGGACGGCTGAACACCACGCCGGGCCGGCTGCAGGACAAGCAGGCCGCCGCCGCCGTCGGCCAATCCCTGCTGATGCACGCCTGGGAAGAGGCCCTGGCCCCTCACGGCCTAATCACCGCCCAGGTCCTTTTGACCCGCGACGACACTGAACGCCGCCGCCGCTGGCTGAACGGGCGGGCCACGGTCGAGGCCCTGCTGGCCCACGGCGTCGTCCCCGTGGTCAATGAAAACGACACCGTCGCCACCGAGGAAATCCGCTACGGCGACAACGACCGACTGGCCGCCCGCGCGGCCCAGCTGGCGCGCGCCGACCTGCTGATCCTGCTGTCCGACGTGGACGGCCTCTACACCGCCGACCCGCGCCGCGATCCCGAGGCCCGACACCTGCCGCTGGTCGAGAGCCTCGGCCCCGACATCCTCGGCATGGCCAGCGGCGCCAATGCCGAGGCCGGGGTCGGCACCGGCGGCATGGCCACCAAGCTGGCGGCGGCCCAAATCGCCCGCTCGGCCGGCTGCGCCACCGTCATCGCCTCGGGCCTGACCCCGCATCCGCTGAAGGCCGTGACCGAGGGCGCGCGCGCCACCCTGATCACCGCCCCGGCCACGCCGCTCGCCGCCTGGAAACAGTGGATCGCCGGCAGCATGGCGCCGGGCGGCGCGCTGACGCTGGACGACGGCGCCGTGCGCGCCCTGAAGGCGGGCAAGAGCCTTCTGCCCTCGGGCGTCGTCGCCGTCAGCGGCGACTTCGAGAAGGGCGAGAGCCTGCGCCTGCTGGACGCGAGCGGCGCCGTCGTCGGCGTCGGTCTGGCCGCCTATCCGGCCGACGAGATCGCCCTGATCCGGGGCCGCCATTCCGACGAGATCGAAGGCCTGATCGGCTATCGCGGCCCCTCGGTCGTGATCCACCGCGACGACCTGGTGCTGGAAACCCGATGACCGACATCAACGCTCTCATGCTCGACATGGGCCGCCGCGCCCGCGCCGCCGCCGACGCCTTGCGCGCTGCGACGCCGGACGCCCGCACCGAAGCCCTGACCCGCATCGCCGCCGGCCTGCGCGCCGCCGAGGCCGAGATCCTGGCCGCCAACGCCCGCGACATCGCTGACGCCCGCGCCTCCGGCCTGTCCGAAGCCCTGATCGACCGCCTGGCCCTGACGCCCGCCCGCGTCGAGGGCATGGCCGTCGCCGTCGAGACCATCGCCGCCCAGCCCGATCCGGTCGGCGCCGAGATGGCCCGCTGGACCCCCGCCAATGGTCTGGACATCGCCCGCGTCCGCACCCCCATCGGCGTGCTGGGCGTCATCTACGAGAGCCGCCCGAACGTCACCGCCGACGCCGCCGCCCTGTGCCTGCGCTCGGGCAACGCCGCCATCCTGCGCTGCGGTTCGGATTGCCTGGAATCCTCGCGCGCCATCGCCGCCGTTGTGAGCCGCGCCGTGGCTGAGGCCGGCCTGCCCGCCGACGCCGTCCAACTGGTCCCCGTCGCTGATCGCGAAGCCGTCGGCGCCATCCTGTCGGGGCTAGAGGGGTCCATCGATCTGATCATTCCGCGCGGCGGCAAGAGCCTGGTCGCCCGCGTTCAGGCCGAGGCCAAGGCCCCCGTGCTCGGCCACCTCGAGGGCCTGTGCCACACCTATCTGGACGCCGCCGCCGACCTCGACGTCGCCCGCCGCGTCGCCGTCAACGCCAAGATGCGCCGCGTCTCGGTCTGCGGCGCCACCGAGACCCTGCTGGTCGATCGCGCCGCCGCCGAGCGCCTGCTGCCCGCCGTCGCCGCCGACCTGATGGCCGCCGGTTGCGAACTGCGCGGCGACGCCGAGACCCGCGCCCTTATCCCCGAAGCCGCCGAAGCCGTCGAGGCCGACTGGACCACCGAATACCTGGCGCCCGTCCTGTCGGTGCGGGTCGTCGACGGCGTGGACGGCGCGGTCGAGCACATCCGCCGCTACGGCTCGGGCCACACCGAGGCCATCGTCACCGCCGACGCCGACGCCGCCGAGCGCTTCGCCAATGGCGTCGATAGCGCCATCGTCCTGATCAACGCCTCGACCCAGTTCGCCGATGGCGGCGAGTTCGGCTTCGGCGGCGAGATCGGCATCTCGACCTCGAAACTGCACGCCCGCGGCCCCGTCGGCGCCGAACAGTTGACCACCTACAAATACGTCGTGCGCGGCCAGGGCCAGACCCGCCCCTGATAACGGCTCCGCCTTTTCCGGGATGACGCGGGCCTCAAGTAGCCCGAAGGGCGATAGGCCCCAGAATCACGCGCGGTAGGCCCAAAGAAAAAGGGCGGCGCCGCAGCGCCGCCCTCTCCTGTCTTTCCGAACCGATCCGTCACTGGACGGGGCGGCCCTCGGTATCGACCACCTGCACCTCGCCCAGGTTCAGGGCGCGGATCTTGGGTTCGATGGCGGCGCGGTCGCCGACCACCACCCAGGTCGTCGGCCCGTCGCCGACGATGGCGCGCGCCGCGACCGAGGCCGACTGCGGCGTCGTCGCATTCACCCCGGCGGCATAGCCGTCGTAGTAGTTCTCGGGCAGGCCGTAGACGACCATCTGGGTCAGGTCGCCCATGACCGAGGCGTTGGTCTCCCAGTCGCCGGCCATGCCCTGGATCAGGTTGGCCTTGACCGCGCTCAGCTCGCCTTCCGTGACCGGACGCGAGCTGATCACTTCGCTCAGCTCACGACGGACTTCGGCCGCGCTTTCGGCGGTCTTGTCGGCCTGAACCGCCGCCGTCGCCGCGAACAGGCGGGGGCCGTTGGCCGTGCGCACGCCGGCGCCCGCGCCATAGGACCAGTGCTTGTCCTCACGCAGGTTCATGTTGATCCGGCTGGTGAAGGCGCCGCCCAGGGCCGTGTTGAAGGCCACCTGCGAGGGCTGGGCCGCGGCGTCGAAGGCCGGGGCCAGGCGGCCCGCCGTGATGATCGACTGCGGACCGGCACGGTCGACGATCAGCACCCGGGGCGTCGCGGGCGCGGCCGCCGTCACCAGCGCCGCCTTGACCGGCAGCGGCGTCGAGGGCGCGCGCCAGCCGCCCAGGGCCCGCTCCAGCTGGGTCTTCAGCTCGGCCATGCTGATGTCGCCGACGACCACCAGGGTGGCGTTGTCGGGGCGGAACCAGGTGTCGTGGAAGGCCTTGGCGTCCGCCGGCGTCAGCGCCGCCACCGACTGTTCCGTACCCGAGGTCGGACGACCATAGGGGCTTTGTGGCCCATAGACGTCGGCGGCCAGGATGCGGTTGGCGATGGCGCCGGGGTTGCGGTTCGCCTGCTGGATGCCCGAGACCTGCTGCGCCTGGGCGCGGGCGAAGTCGGCCGGACGGAAGGCCGGATTCTCGATCACGTCGGCGAACAGGTCCAGCGACGGGGCCAGGCGCGGCGTCAGCGCCGTCAGCGACACCGAGCTGTAGTCGGTCGCCGAGCCTGCGCCGAGCGTGGCGCCCAGCAGCTGGGTCCGGTCGCTGATCTGCAGGGCGTCCATATGGGTGGTGCCGTTGGTCATCACCGCCGGAGCCAGCTGGGCGATGCCCGCCTTGTCGGCGCCGTCCGCCGCCGAACCGGCGTTGACGATCAGGTTCATGCTGACCGTCGGCACGCCGTCGCGCGACGCCAGCACGACCTTCAGACCGTTCGACAGGGTGGCGTGTTCGATGTCGGGGAAGTCGGCCGCAGGCACGGCGCCGGGCGTCGGCACGCCCTTGGAACGATCGACGTCCGTCGCCGCGACCGAATAGTCGGGGAAGGGCAGGACCGACAGGGCATAGCTGCCGTCGGTCAGCCAGGCGCGGCCCGCGGCCGTCAGATCGGCGGGACGGGCCGCCAGGATGCGCTCATAGCCGGCCTTCCAGGCGCCAGGATCGCCCAGATAGACCTCGCTCTCGGCCAGGATGTCGGACTTGCCGCCAAAGCCGCCGATCCGCTCGGAGCCGCGGATGAAGGCCGCGCCGACGTTGGTGCGGGCGCGCTCCAGTTCGTCGGCCGTCGGGCCGTCGCGCAGCAGCCGGGCCATTTCCTCGTCGACGATGGCTTCAATGCGCTTCAGGTCCTGGCCGGGCTTGGCCGTGACCATGACCAGGAACTGGCTGCCGATCTCGGCTTCCGAGTTGAAGGCGCCGACCGAGGTCGCGATCTGATCGTCGAACACCAGGCGCTTGTAGAGGCGCGAGTTGCGGCCGCTGCTCAGAACCTGACCCAGCATCCCCAGATAGTCGGCCTCGGCCGTTCCCGTCGGCGGCGTGTTCCACACCTTGTAGAGGCGCGGCTGGCCGACGCGGTCATACATGGTCTCGCTCTGGGCGCCCGTCATCTTGGCGATCATCTGGTTGGGATGGGTCACCGGCGGGCCCGAGGGGATGTCGCCGAAGTAGCGTTCGACCTTGGCCCTGGCTTCCTCGGGCGTGATGTCGCCGGCCAGGACGATGACGGCGTTGGCGGCGCCGTAATAGTCGCGGAACCAAGCCTTGACCGTATCCAGGTCGGCCGCGTTCAGATCGTCCATCGAGCCGATGACGGTGTGGCCATAGGGATGGTCGGCCGGATAGGTGGCGTTGGTGATGGCGTCCCAGGCCCGGCCATAGGGCTGGTTCTCGCCCTGGCGTTTCTCGTTCTGGACGACGCCGCGCTGCTCATCCAGGCGCGCCTGGTCGATGGCGCCCTGCAGATGGCCCATCCGGTCGCTTTCCAGCCACAGGATCGAGTCCAGCGCCGAGGTCGGCACGTTCTGGAAATAGTTGGTGCGGTCGTTGTTGGTGGTGCCGTTCTGGTCGGTCGCGCCCAGCAGCTCCGTGCCCTTGAAGAAGTCGTTGTTGTAGTTCTCGGACCCGTTGAACATCAGGTGTTCGAACAGGTGGGCGAAGCCCGAACGGCCGGTCGGCTCGTTCTTGGATCCCACGTGGTACCAGATGTTCACCGCCACGATCGGCGCCTTGTGGTCCTCGTGGACGATCAGGGTCAGGCCGTTCGACAGCACCATCCTGGTGAAGGGGATGTCCACGTCGGGCAGGGCCGGCAGGGCGGCCGCGGCGGTGCGGTTCTGGGCGGCGGGCGCCGGTGCGGCGGGCAGCGGATTGGCCTGGGCGGCGGCGGCCAGAAGGCTGACGGCGGCCCCGCCCAGCAGGGCCAGGCGGCGTGCGGTGATGGTCATGAATTCCCCCATGCGATGTCGCGATGGGGAGGACCGTAACGTCGCTATCCCGTCAGAAACGAACCTTTCTAAAATTTAATCCGCCCGCGCGCCCGGCGCCGCCTCTACGAGGTGCGAAACAATGCTGCGCTGCACACGCAAAACTGGATACAATATGCCCTAAAACAACAACAACCAGACATATCGTGCTGTTGATCATCATTTTTAGGCGGTATGCAGGATTATATTTGCACATCAACGCGGGATTTCGCTTAATGAGCAAATGCAAAAAGGTGGTCGTTCCAACCCTGGTGGTTTCCTGATTGAACAGCGTCGGCTGGAGAAACAGCCCGCTGACGCGCGTCTGCGCGCCTTCACCGAGATCACGGTCAAACCGACCGCTGACGGCGGCGCGGCTCAGGCCGGGCGCTGCACCGACTGCGGCGTGCCCTTCTGCCAGAACGCCTGCCCGCTGCAGAACAGCATCCCCGACTGGCTGGCCCTGTCGGCCGACGGCGACCTGCGCGAGGCCTGGCGCGTCGCCGCCGCCACCTCGACCATGCCCGAGATCTGCGGCCGCATCTGCCCGCAGGACCGTTTGTGCGAAGGCGCCTGCACCCTGCAGCAATCCGGCTGGGACGGCGTCACCATCGGCTCGGTCGAGGCCTGGATCGCCGACACGGCCTTCGACAACGGCTGGGTCGAGCCCATCCGCCCCTTGGCCGAGCGCGGCCAGAGCGTCGGCATCGTCGGCGCCGGTCCCGCCGGCATGGCCGCGGCCGACCGGCTGCGCAGCGCGGGTTACAGCGTCGTCGTCTATGACCGCCACGACCGCGTCGGCGGTCTGCTGACCTACGGCATCCCCGGCTTCAAGCTGGAGAAGCGCGTCGTTCAGCGCCGGGTGGACCGGCTGGTCGAGGGCGGCGTCGAGTTCGTGCTCAACTGTTCGGTCGGCGTCGACGTGACCTTGGACGAGCTGCGCGACCGCCACGACGCCGTGTTGCTGGCCATGGGCGTCTATCAGGCGCGCATCCTGACAGTGCCCGGCCGGGGCGCGAACGACACGGTCGCCGCCCTGGACTTCCTGATCGCCCAGAACCGCGTCGACTGCGGCGACGCCCCCGTGGCCGACGCGCCCCACGCCAGGGGCCGCAAGGTCGTCGTGATCGGCGGCGGCGACACGGCCATGGACTGCGTCCGCACCGCCGTCCGCCAGGGCGCGACGAGCGTCGTCTGCCTGTACCGCCGCGACCGCGAGAATATGCCCGGCTCCGCCCGTGAAGTTCAGAACGCCGAGGAGGAAGGCGTCCGCTTCGAATGGCTGGCCGCGCCCAAGGCCCTGCTGTCGCGCGACGGCGCCGTCGTCGCCGTCCGCGCCCAGCGCATGGCGCTGACGGAGGCCGCCCCCGGCCAGCGCCGCGACATCGCCCCGGTCGCCGGTTCGGATTTCGACATTCCCGCCGACCTGGTGATCGAGGCCCTGGGCTTCGAGCCCGAGCCCTTCGCCGAACAGATCGACGCGGGGCTCGCCCTCAGCAAATGGAACACCATCCAGGTGGCGCGCGGCGGTTTCGCCGCCAGCTTGCCGGGCGTGTTCGCCGCCGGGGACGCCGTGCGCGGCGCCTCCCTCGTCGTCTGGGCCGTGCGCGACGGCCAGGACGCCGCCGCCGAAATCGACCGTTACCTGCGCGCGCGTACCGAGGAAGCCGCCGCATGACCGACGCACCGCAACAGAACTGGCTGGCCCGCTACGAAGAGAACCGCGACCGCCTGACCGCCGGCCACGCCTATGATCCGTCGTCCGAGCGCGACGCCTGCGGCGTGGGCCTGGTCTGCGCCATCGACGGCAAGCCTCGCCGCGAAATCGTCGAGATGGCCATCAAGTCGCTGAAGGCCGTGGCCCACCGCGGCGCGGTCGACGCCGACGGCCTGTCGGGCGACGGCGCCGGGATCATGATCGAGATCCCCCAGGGCTTCTTCGCCGAACAGGTCCGCAGCGTCGGCCAGACCTTGCGCCCCGGCCCCATCGCCGTCGGCCAGGTCTTCCTGCCGCGCACCGATCTGGGCGCCCAGGACCAGGCCCGCGCCATCGTCGAGACCGAGGCCCTGCGTTCGGGCTTCTACATATACGGCTGGCGCCAGACCCCGCTGGACCTGACCGTGGTCGGGACCCGCGCCGACGCCACCCGGCCCGAGATCGAACAGATCATGCTGGCCGCGCCCGAAGACATGGATGGGGAAGCGCTGGAGCGCGAACTCTACCTGTGCCGCCGCCGCATCGAAAAGGCGGTCCAGGCCTCGGGCCTGAACGGCTTCTACCTCTGTTCCCTGTCGGCGCGCTCCATCGTCTACAAGGGCATGGTCCGGGCCGAACTGCTGGGCCAGCTCTACGTCGATCTGAACGATCCGCGCGTCGAGTCCGGCTACGCCGTCTTCCACCAGCGCTATTCGACCAACACCTTCCCCGAGTGGAAGCTGGCCCAACCCTTCCGGATGCTGGCCCACAACGGCGAGATCAACACGCTGAAGGGCAACCTCAACTGGATGCGCAGCCATGAGATCCGCATGGCCGCGACCGCCTTCGGCGACCGCGACGGCGAGGTCAAGCCGGTGGTCCAGCCGGGCGGCTCCGACTCCGCCGCCCTGGACAATGTCTTCGAGGTCCTGGTCCACGCCGGTCGCCCCGCCCCCATGGCCAAGGCCCTGCTGGTGCCCGAGGCCTGGTCCAGCGACGACGTGATGATGAAGGCCGAGCACCGCGCCTTCTACTCCTACTGCAACGCCGTGATGGAGCCGTGGGACGGCCCCGCCGCCCTGTGCGCCGTCGACGGCCGCTGGGTCGTGGCGGGCAAGGACCGCAACGGCCTGCGCCCCCTGCGCGCGGTCGAGACCGTGGACGGCCTGCTGCTGGCCGGCTCCGAGGCCGGCCTGGTCCCCCTGCCCGAGGGCCGGATCAAGCGCCGCCTGCACATCGGCCCCGGCAAGCTGATCGCCGTCGATATGAAGCACGGCCGCCTCTACGACGAGGAGGCCGCCATCGACGCCCTGGCCGCCGCCCATCCCTATGAGGAATGGCTGGGCAACATGGTCGATCTGGAGCCGGTCATCGGCCCCGGCCCCGAGCCGCGCGCCGCCGTCGGCGAAGGCCTGATCCGCCGCCAGATCGCCGCCGGTTTCAGCCGCGAGGATCTGGACCTGCTGCTGGACGCCCTGGTCAAGGACGGCAAGGAGGCCCTGGGCTCCATGGGCGACGACGCCCCGCCCGCCGTCCTGTCCAGCCTGCCGCGACCGCTGGCCCACTACTTCCGCCAGAACTTCTCCCAGGTCACCAACCCGCCCATCGACCCTCTGCGTGAAGCCGGGGCCATGAGCCTGAAGACCCGCTTCAAGAACCTGGGCAACATCCTGGCCCAGGACGCGGCCCAGACCGACGTCTTCGTGCTGGACAGTCCCGTCCTGACCACCGGCATGTACGGCCGGCTGCTGGACGTGGTCGGCGCGGGTTCGACCGCGGTCATCGACTGCACCTATGACCTGCCAGGCAAGGACGACAAGCCGGGCGCCCGCCTGCGCGACGCCCTGGACCGCATCCGCGACGAGGCCGAGGCCGCCGCCCGCGACGGGGCCGCCCTGATCGTCCTGACCGACGAACACGCCGCCGGCGACCGGCTGGCCGCGCCCATGATCCTGGCCACGGCCGGGGTGCACGGCCGTCTGCTGGACAAGGGCCTGCGCTCCTTCTGTTCGCTGATCGTGCGCTCGGCCGAGACCCTGGACCCCCACGCCTTCGCCGTCCTGGTCGGGGTCGGCGCCACCGCCGTCAATCCCTGGCTGGCGCAGGAGCTGTTCCAGGAACGGCTGGAGCGCGGCGCCTATCCGGGCCTGAGCCTGCGCGACGCCTGCCTGAACTATAAAAAGGGCATCGAGGCGGGCCTGCTCAAGGTTCTGGCGCGCAAGGGGATCAGCGTCATCTCCGCCTATCGCGGCGGCTGCGAGTTCGAGGTTCTCGGCCTGTCCCGCGCCCTGACCGCCGAATTCTTCCCCGGCGCCCCGTCGCGCATCTCCGGCATCGGTCTGGCCGGTCTGGAGCAGGCGGCCCTGCGTCGTCACGGCGCGGCCTGGAGCGAGGCCGTGCCCTCGCCCTCGATGGGCGGCTTCTTCCGCATCCGCGCGGGCGGCGAGGCCCACGCCCACGACGCCAGGACCATCCACCTGCTGCAGGACGCGGTGAACCGCGGCGACTACAAGCGCTTCAAGCAGTATTCGGCCGCCGTTCGCGAACAGCCGGATCTGGCCCTGCGCGACCTGCTGGACTTCCGCGAAGGCCTGACCCCGGTGCAGTTGCACGAGGTCGAAAGCGTCTCGGACATCCGCCGCCGCTTCCTGTCGCAAGCCATGTCCCTGGGCGCCCTGTCGCCTGAGGCGCATGAGACCCTGAACATCGCCATGAACCGGATGGGCGCGCGCGCCGTCTCCGGCGAGGGCGGCGAGGACCCGGATCGCTACATCCCCCGCGCCAACGGCGACAACGCCAACTCGGCGGTCAAGCAGGTCGCCTCGGGCCGGTTCGGCGTCACCGCCGAATACCTGAACCAGTGCCGCGAGATCGAGATCAAGGTGGCGCAAGGCGCCAAGCCCGGCGAGGGCGGCCAGCTGCCCGGCTTCAAGGTCACCGAGTTCATCGCCCGGATGCGCCACGCCGTGCCCGGCACGACCCTGATCAGCCCGCCGCCGCACCACGACATCTATTCGATCGAGGACCTGGCCCAGCTCATCTACGACCTGAAGGCGATCAATCCCGACGCCAAGGTCACGGTGAAGCTGGTCTCGGCCTCGGGCATCGGGGCCATCGCGTCCGGGGTGGCCAAGGCCAAGGCCGACGCCATCCTGATCGCCGGCCACAACGGCGGCACCGGCGCCTCGCCGCAGACCTCGATCAAGCACGCCGGCCTGCCGTGGGAGATCGGCCTGGCCGAGGCCCATCAGGTCCTCAGCCTGAACCATCTGCGCTCCTCGGTCAGCCTGCGCGCCGACGGCGGTCTGCGCACCGGCCGCGACGTGGTCATCGCCGCCCTTCTGGGCGCCGAGGAGTTCGGCATCGGCACCGCCGGCCTGATCGCCATGGGCTGCCTGCTGGTGCGTCAGTGCCACTCCAACACCTGCCCGGTCGGCATCTGTTCGCAGGACGAGCGGCTGCGCGCCAAGTTCACCGGCACGCCCGAGAAGGTGGTCAACCTCTTCACCTTCATCGCCGAGGAGGTGCGCGAGATCCTGGCCTCGCTGGGCGCCCGCACCATCGACGAGATCGTCGGCCGCACCGACCTGATGCGCCAGACGCGGCGCGGCGGCACGCACCTGGACGATCTGGACCTCAATCCCCTGCTGGTGAAGGTCGACGTCGACCGGCCCGGCCGCTGGGCCGACAAGGTCCGCAAGCCCGTCCCCGAGAGCCTGGACGCCCAGGTGCTGAAGGACGCCCAGGCCTTCCTGGAGCGCGGCCAGACGCTGGAGCTGTCCTATCCGCTGAACAACACCCAGCGCACCGCCGGCGCCGGCGTCTCCTCGGCCATCGTCCGCCGCTTCGGTCCCAAGGGTCCGGCCGGCCGGTTGACGCTGAAGCTGGAAGGCATCGCCGGTCAGAGCTTCGGCGCCTTCGGCGCGCGCGGCCTGATCCTCGACGTCACCGGCGAGGTCAACGACTATGTCGGCAAGGGCCTGTCCGGCGCCGACATCATCGTCCGCCCGCCCGAATGGCGTGAAAACCAGCTGCTGTGCGGCAACACCACCCTCTACGGCGCCACCTCCGGCCGGCTGTTCGTGGCCGGCGGGGCGGGCGAGCGCTTCGCGGTCCGCAACTCCGGCGCCGAGGCCGTGGTCGAGGGCCTGGGCGCGCACGGCTGCGAATACATGACCGGCGGCCGCGTCGTGGTGCTCGGCCCGGTGGGCTGGAACCTGGCGGCGGGGATGAGCGGCGGCGAACTGTTCCTGCTCGACCCCGACAACGTCGCCCCGCGCGCCCTGAACGGCGACCTGGCCGCCATCGCCCCGATGGACGAGGCCGCCGCCCGGCGTCTGCACGATCTGGTTCAGGCGCATGCGTCCAGCACCGGCTCGCCGCTGGCCCGACGCCTGCTGGCCGACTGGAGCAAGGCCCTGCCCCAGTTCGCCCGCATCGCGCCGCTGACCACCCTGGCCGCCCTCCCGGTCGCCGCCAACACCGACGTCAGGCCCGCCGCCCGGGCCTGACGTCGCCTTCCCTTCCGCCGCGTCTTCTCCTCGAGACCTTCATGCACCCATCGACGATCCTCAAGGCCGCGGCATTCTGTTGCGGCCTTGTCGCCTTGGCGCTTGCTGCGCCCGCCCTCGCCGCGACGCCGCCGAATCTGCTGGCGCATCAAGTCCCGCTGGCGCTGGACGGTCCTGGCACGGCCTGGATCCTGACCTCGACGGCCCTGGTGCTGATGATGACCCTGCCGGGTCTGGCGCTCTTCTACGGCGGCATGGTGCGCAAGAAGAACCTGATCGCCACCATCGCCCATTCCACGGCGGCCATGGCCATTGTCACCGTCCTGTGGTTCGTCGCCGGCTACACCCTATCCTTCGGGACCGTTGACGGTCCGGCCAACGGCTTCATCGGCAGCCTCCAGGCCCTGTTCCTCAACGGCGTCGGGGTGAAGACGGCGCACGCCCTGACCCCCGGCCTGCCCGAGTTCCTGTGGATCAGCTATCAGCTGACCTTCGCCATCATCACCCCGGCCCTGATCGCGGGCGCCTTCGCCGAGCGGATCAAGTTCTCGGCCAGCGTCCTCTTCTTCACCCTGTGGCACCTGATCGTCTATGCGCCGATCTGCCATCAGGTCTGGGGCGGCGGCTGGATGGGCGAGCTGGGCGTGCTCGATTTCGCCGGCGGCGCCGTGGTCCACGTCAACGCGGGCGTGGCCGGCCTGGTCTGCGCCATCGTGCTCGGCCCGCGCCACGGCTGGGGTCGGGACAACATGGCCCCGCACAACCTAGCCTTCACCGCCATCGGCACGGGCCTGCTGTTCGTCGGCTGGATGGGCTTCAACGGCGGCTCGGCGGCCGGCGCCAACGAGATCGCCGCCGTCGCCGTCTTCAACACCCTGCTGGCCCCCGCCGCCGCCGCCGTCGGCTGGATAGCGGTCGAGTGGACGCTGAAGAAGAAGCCGACCCTGCTGGGCCTGCTGACCGGCGTGGTCGCGGGCCTGGTCGCCATCACCCCCGCCGCCGGCTTCGTCGATCCGAAAGGCGCCTTCCTGATCGGCCTGATCTCGGGTCCGGTCGCCTATGTCGGGGCCGTCTGGCTCAAGCATAAGCTCAAGTACGACGACAGTTTGGACGCCTTCGGGGTGCACGGTGTCGCCGGCATCGCCGGGGCCCTGCTGACCGGGGTCTTCGCCAACGCCGCCATCAACCCCCTGGCCGAAGGGGCCACCGTGTGGAAACAGGCCATCGGCCTGGGCGGCGCCATGGTCTGGAGCGCCGTCGGCACCTTCCTCGTGCTGATGATCTGCAAATACACCGTCGGCCTGCGCGTCGAGAAGGAGGCCGAGATCGAGGGCCTCGACTACAGCCAGCATGGCGAGGCCATGCACTAGCGAACCGGGCGGCCAAGGCGGTTAGTGACCGCGTGAAGCCTTCGCCGCCCCGCCGCGTTTCGTCCCCATGACGGCGCGCGGAGAATTGAACACCTACCAGGCCAAGCGGAACTTCGGCGTCACGCCGGAGCCGAAGGGCCGCAAGGCGAAATCCCGCCAGACCGGCCTGCGCTATCTGATCCAGCGCCACGCCGCGTCGCATCTGCACTACGACTTCCGCATCGAGCACGACGGGGTGCTGAAGTCCTGGGCCGTCACCAAGGCCCCCTCGCGCGATCCCCACGTCAAGCGGCTGGCGGTCGAGGTCGAGGACCATCCCCTCGACTACGGCGGCTTCGAGGGGACCATCCCCGCCGGAAACTACGGCGCGGGCACGGTGCAGCTGTGGGACGTCGGCGAATGGACGCCCCAAGACGCTGATCTGGACGCCGCCTTCCAGAAGGGGGTCGTGAAACTGGTTCTCGACGGCGAGCGGCTGAAGGGCGGCTGGGCCCTGATCCGGCTCAAGTCGGATCGCGGAAAACCGTCCAAACGCCCCAACTGGCTGCTGGTCAAGGAGAAGGACGCCTATGCCGTCGAGGGCGAAGGCGACGCCCTGGCCGAGATCGACGCCTCGGTGGTCAGCGGGCGCACTCTCGCCGAAATCGCCGACGGCCCGGCCGAATGGACTTCCTCCAAACCCGCCGCCCGCAAGGCCGCGCCTCGGCCGTCGAAGACCACGGCCAAACCCCTCGCCAAGCCCCGCGCCTTCGTCCCCATCCAGTTGTGCCAGATCGCCGACCGACCGCCCTCGGCGCCGGGCTGGGTGCATGAGATCAAGTTCGACGGCTACCGGATTCAGGTGGCGACTGGCGGCGGGCGGGCGACCTTACGCACCCGCAAGGGTCTGGACTGGACCGACCGCTTTCCCGAACTGGTCGTCGACGCCGCCCGTTGGCCCGACGCCGTGGTCGACGGCGAACTGTGCGCCCTGGACGCCGACCACCTGCCGGACTTCTCGGCGCTGCAGGCCGCCATCGCCGACGGCCGGACCGACGCCCTGGTCTACTTCGCCTTCGACCTGCTGTTCGAGGGCGCCGAGGACCTGCGCCCCCTGCCCCTGTCGCACCGCAAGGCGCGGCTGCAGGCCTGGTGCGACCGAGTGGCGAAATCTCACGCCGCCCGCCTGCGCTACGCCGACCATTTCGCCGCCAAGGGTCAGGCCGTGCTGGAAAGCGCCTGTCGCATGGGACTGGAAGGCGTCATCTCCAAAAAACTGGACGCCCCCTATCGCGCGGGCCGTTCGGCGGCCTGGGTCAAGTCCAAGTGTCGGGGCCGCGACGAGGTGGTGATCGGCGGCTGGTCGTCCGAGGGCGGCGGCCGGTTCCGCTCCCTGCTGGTCGGGGTCAAGACCAGGGGCGGGCTGCGCTACCTCGGCCGGGTCGGCACGGGCTATTCGGCGGCCTTAACCAAGACCCTTCTGCCCGCGCTGAAAGCCGCCGCCGCCGACCGCTCGCCCTTCGTCGGCGCCGCCGCGCCCGAAGCCGGCGCCGGCCTGGACGAGCAGTTGCACTGGGTCGCCCCCGTCCTGGTCGCCGAGATCGAGCACGCCGGCTATTCCGAGGCTGGCATCCTGCGCCAGGCCGCCTTCAAGGGTCTGCGCGAAGACAAGGCTCCCGCCGACGTGACTCGCCCGCCCCAACCGCCCGCACCCGCCGCCGGACCGGGCAAGTTGATCGTCGCGGGCGTGACCATCACCCATCCCGACAAGGTGCTTTGGCCGGCGCTGGGCGACCACCCCGCCGTCACCAAGGCCGACCTGATCCGCTACTATGAGGCCGCCGCCGAACGCCTGCTGCCGTACATCCTCGACCGCCCCGTCTCCGTCATCCGCGCCCCGGACGGGATCGCGGGCGAGCGCTTCTTCCAGCGCCACGCCATGGTCAGCCGCGCCCCGGGCCTGCGCCTGATCGAGGCGGGGGAAGGCAAGCCCTATGTCGCCGTCACCGACCTCGGCGGCCTGATCGCGGTCGGCCAGTCGGGCGGGCTGGAGCTGCATCCCTGGGGCTGCAAGCCGGGCGATCCCGAGACTCCGGATCAGATCACCTTCGACCTCGACCCCGACGAAGGCCTCGCCTTCGACGCCGTCATCGCCGCCGCCAATCTGCTCAAGCCCCGACTCGAGGCCCTCGGCCTGACCCCCTTCGTCAAGACCACCGGCGGCAAGGGCCTGCACGTCATCGTCCCGATCCGCGCCGACGCCCGCAGCCGCATCGACTGGGACGACGCCAGAACCTTCGCCAGGGCCGTCTGCGAGGCGCTGAAGGCCGACCACCCCGACCGCTTCACCACGACGATGGCGAAGAAGGCGCGCGGCGGAAAGATCTTCCTCGACTATCTGCGCAACGGCCGCGCCGCCACCGCCGTCGCCCCCTGGTCGCCGCGCGCCCGCCCCGGCGCGGGGATCGCCCGCCCGCTGTCGTGGGATCAGGTGAAGCCGGGGCTGGACCCGAGCGCCTTCACCCTGCTGAGCGCCGCCGACTGGCTGGCGCAGCCCGACCCGTGGCGGGATTTCCGCTCGGCCGCCGCGTCGCTGAAGCCGGCGTCCAAACGACTGGGCCTCTAACGCCGGGCGTCGGAACGGCCTATGGCAGGATGGAAACGGAGACAGAGATCATGGCGGGCCTCAAGGACAAGCGCGGCTTCATCGACAAGGACCGGCTGGACCTGTCCGAGCGTCAGGCCGTCGAATACTGGATGAAGCGCTGGGGCGTGACCAAGGACCAGATCACCGCCGCCCACCGCAAGGTCGGCCGCATGACCAAGGACATCGCCGCCGAACTGGGCAAGAAGCGCTGATCAGCCCGCCTTCTTCTTCGGCGCAGGCTTTCGAGCGGGCGGCCCCTTCAGACTGGCCTTCAGCGCAGCCATCAGGTCGATGACGTTCGTATCGTCCGGCTCGGGCGCGGACACCACGCCCTTTCCGCCCTTGGCCTTGGCCGCAATCATCTCGCGCAGGGCCTCGTCGTAGCGGTCGTGGAAGCGGGTCGGGTCGAACTCCGCCTCCTTCTGGCCGATGATGCGGGCGGCGATCTCGACCATGTCGGCGTCCGCCGTCACCTCGGGGATGTCGTCGAAGAAGTCGTCGGCCTTCTTCACCTCGTCGTGGGCGCGCAGGGTATAGGCGACCAGACCCTTGCCGTGGACTTCCAGGGCGAGTTGCCGCTCCTTGCCGCGCAGCACCAGCTGGCCGAGGGCGATCTTGCCCGCCGTCTTCATCGCCTCGCGGATCACGGCGAAGGCTTCGACGCCGACGCCCTTTTCCGGCACGACATAGAAGGGATCGTCCCAGTAGAGGCGGTCGATGTCGCCCTCGTCGACGAACTGGTCGATGGCGATGGTGCGGGTGCTTTCCAGCCTCACCTTGTCGAAGTCAGCCTCGTCGAACAGGACGTATTCGCCCGCCGCCACCTCATAACCCTTGACCAGATCCGACCGCTCGACCGGGCCCGTGTCCGGATCGGTCGTCACCATGCGGATGCGGTTGTTGGTGGCCGGATTGATCAGGTGAAAGCGCACGTCGCCGGCGCTGCTGGTCGCCGTATAGAGGGCCACCGGACAGGTCACCAACGACAGTTTCAGATGCCCTTGCCAGGTCGGTCGCGCGGCCATGATCCGGTCCTCCAGCCAGGATCAACGGGTCGGCCGGGGATTCGTTCAGCCCTCTGGCCCAGCGCGCAGAACAGCGTAATCATCCGCCGCATGAGCTGGATCGTCCGCCTGTTCCGTCTGCACGCCGCCCTGTGGCTGGGGCTGGCGGTTCTGATCGCGGCGGTCGCCCTGACGCCGACCGACTGGGACTGGCCGACGCGGATCGCAGCGGGATGGGGCGCGGGCGCCGCCGCCTTCCTCTCGCTGACCTTCGCCCGACTGGTGCGCGCCCGTTCGGTCGAGGCCATCCGCCGGCGCGCCGCCGAACTGGATCAGGCGGGCGGCGCGGTCCTGCCGCTCAGCCTGCTGGCGGCGGCGGCCAGCGTCTTCATCATCGTCATGGAGGCGGCGGACGGCGGCAAGCCCTCGGCCGCCGGCGCCCTCTTCTCCATCGGCGTCATCGCCCTGTCCTGGCTGTTCGTCCACGTCATCTTCGCCCTGCACTACGCCCACGCGTTCTACGCCCCGGCCGAAACGGGCAAGGGCGACCGCCAGGGGCTGATCTTTCCCGGCGAGGACGAGGCCGACTACTGGGACTTCCTGCATTTCGCCCTGATCATCGGCGTCGCCAGCCAGACCGCCGACATCCAGATCAGCAGCCGGAGGCTGCGCCGCATCGCCACCCTGCACAGCCTGGTGGCCTTCCTGTTCAACACGGTGATCCTGGCCCTGGCGGTCAATATGGCGGTCAGTCTGCTTTAGGCTTTCCGCCGGCTCGCCTTGACTTGGCCGCTATTGGGGCCCATCTGCGCTGCACCGCACAATCGCGGTATCCGGTTTCCTGCAACGCGTGTGGGTCTTCCTCTCCGAAGACCTGATTGCAGACGCAGCCGGTCAGACCTCAGAGTCATTACGTCGTCCGGACACGCGGGGCGGCGCCCGATCCACCCCGACGGCTTCATTCCGAAGCTCTATCGGGATTGGCGAGGCGTCTCTTCTAGCGTGCGTCGGGTCGAGAAGGCGGAGCCTTCTGACCGCACGCATCAAGAGAGCGTTTCGCCGCAAGCGAAAGACGCTACGTGAGCAATATCACTTTTGAATCCATGGGCCTGAACAAGGCCCTCCTCCAGGCCCTGGCCTCGACCGGCTACGACAAGCCGACGCCGATCCAGGCCAAGGCCATCCCCGACGTCATGCTCGGCAAGGACCTGCTGGGCATCGCCCAGACCGGCACCGGCAAGACAGCGGCCTTCGCCCTGCCGATCCTGCATCGCCTGGCCGAGAACCGCGTCGCGCCCCAGCCGCGCACCACGCGCGCCCTGATCCTGTCGCCGACGCGCGAACTGGCCACCCAGATCGCCGACAGCTTCAAGCAGTACGGCGCCCACCTGGGCTTCCGCGTCGCCGTCATCTTCGGCGGCGTGAAGTACGGCCCGCAGGAACGCGCCCTGCAACAGGGCCTCGACGTCCTGGTCGCCGCCCCCGGCCGCCTGCTGGACCACCTGCAACAGAAGACGCTGGACCTGTCGTCGACGGAAATCTTCGTCCTCGACGAGGCCGACCAGATGCTGGACCTCGGCTTCATCAAGCCGATCCGTCAAATCGTCAGCCGCATCCCGGCCAAGCGTCAGAACCTCTTCTTCTCGGCCACCATGCCGTCGGAGATCGGCAAGCTGGCCGGCGAGCTGCTGAAGGACCCGGTCAAGGTTCAGGTCACGCCGCAGTCGACCACGGTCGAGCGCATCAAGCAGTCGGTCATCCACATCGAACAGGGCCGCAAGCGCGCCCTGCTGACCGAGCTGTTCTCGGACCCCGCCTATACGCGCTGCCTGGTCTTCACCAAGACCAAGCACGGCGCCGACAAGGTCGCGGCCTATCTGGAGGCCGGCGGCGTCGAAGCCGGCGCCATCCACGGCAACAAGAGCCAGTCGCAACGCGAACGCGCCCTGGAAGCCTTCAAGCAGGGCAAGCTGCGCGTCCTGGTCGCCACCGACATCGCCGCCCGCGGGATCGACGTGGACAAGGTCACCCACGTGGTCAACTTCGAGCTGCCCTATGTGCCGGAAGCCTATGTGCACCGCATCGGCCGTACGGCCCGCGCGGGCGCTGACGGCACGGCCATCAGCTTCGTCGCCGGCGACGAAATGAAGCTGCTCAAGGACATCGAGAAGGTCACGCGCCAGAAGATCCCGGCCGTGGACCGCCGCAACGACAAGGCCCTGGCCCAGCTGGACGCCTCGATCATGGCCGCCGGCGTCAAGCAGAAGGCCACCCTGCCCGAGCGTGAAGGTCGGGGCGGACGCGGCGGACGTGGCGGCAGCGAGGGCGGCGAAGGCCGCGCCCGCAACCCGCGCCGCGAGGGCGTCCGTCCTGAGGGCGGCGGTCAGCCGCACCGCCAGCGCAAGGGCGGCGCCAACCGCGACCGCACCCACCACGCCGAGCGTCCGGCGGCGGCCTATGATCCGATGGCGGGCGAACGTCCCAAGTCGTCGCCGCGCGCCAACCCCTCGGCCGAGCCCAAGCCGGTCGGCGAACTGAAGCGCCGTCCGCGCAACCGTCGCCCGTCGAACGGCGGCAAGGGCTACGGCGCCTAGGATCGCCTGATCTGAGGCCAAAGAAAAAGGGCGGCTCCTGCGAGGGAGCCGCCCTTTCCGTTTCAGCCTATGGCCGGGATCAGAAGGCCCAGCGCGCGCCCAGCGAGGCGACCAGGGCCGAACCCTCGGCCGTGCCGCGCAGGTGCGAGGTCACAGCCGCCGGCGTCCCGGCGTAGAAGGTGCGGTCGTCGTGGATGTCCGAGTCGCTGAAGGCGATGTAGGTCAGACCGGCGTCGAAGGTGACGCCCGTCGTCACCTCGGTCGAGCCGCCGACCGAGATCAGCAGGCGGTCGGCGTCCGGGATGCGGGCCGTGCGCAGGCTGTCGCGGGTCGGGGTCGGATCATAGCCGACGCCGGCGCGCAGGGTGGTCTTGTCGCTGAGGGCGTAGTCCAGGCCGATCGCGCCGGTGGTCACGTCCTTGTAGTCCTGGTGGATCGAGTCGCCGCCGCCCGGATAGGCCACGTCGATGGCTGCGAACTCGGACCAGCCGATGCGGTTGACCTGGGCGTTCAGGGTCAGCTTGTCGTTGACCGCGTAACGCACCGAGGCCGAGGCGAACCACGGGGTGTTGAAGCTGGCCGTGCCGGCGGCCGAGACGCTGTTGGGCGCCAGCGGACCGGTCAGGACGATGTTCACGTCGCCGTCCAGCTCATGCTCGATCTTGGAGCGGTACGACAGGCCGAAGTCCCACGGGCCCTTGTGCACCTGGGCGCCGACGTTCCAGCCGAAGTCCCAGGCGTCGCCTTCCAGCGAGGACGAGCCGTCGGGCAGCAGGGGCGAGACCGTCGGCATGGCCGAGGTCAGCTTGGCCTTGACGTACTGGGCGTTCAGGCCCGCGCCTACATCCAGCCAGTCGTTGACCTGATAGGCCACGGTCACGCTGGCGTCGCCCGAGCGCAGTTCCGACGTCAGGGCGTCGTAGCGGGCGAAGGAGCCCTGTTCGTACTTGGTGGTGAAGTTGTAGGGCGCGGCCACCGAGACGCCGACGGCGAAGCGCTCGCCGATGGGGGTGGCGAAGGCGAAGTTCGGCACCAGGCCGCTTTCGATCGGGTCGACCTCGGTGTTGCGCGGGTTCACCACCGGCACATTGGCGCCGCCCGGATAGGTCACGAAGGAGCCGTTGTTCTTCACTTCCGAGTCGATGCGGATGGCGTGCAGGCCGAACGACAGCTCGCGGCCGCTGCGGGCGATGGCGGCGGGGTTCCACCACATCGAGCCCGTGCCGCGGTCGGCGGCTTCGCCCGAGAAGGCGCGGCCCGCGCCGCGCACCGACTGTTCCTGCAGATAGAAGGAGCCTGCAAAGGCCGGAGCGGCGACGCCGGCCATCAGAAGCGAGGTCAGGGCGACGCCGCCGAGGCGGCCGATAATCCTGGGAGTCATACTGTTTCACCTATTGCGTCGGTCCGCCGTCCGTGCGGCGAACCGTTGTCGGGGAGGGTGACGCAAGCTCTAGCGTTCACATCACGAAAGCGTTGCATCATGGCCCCTCTCGGTTCCGAATAAGGCGAAAACGTGGCGCCGGAACCGTAGTCGATCAATCCTTCGAGAGCTTACGTTACGGCAATTTCAATGCCTAAATAACGCAGTTCTTGGGAATGATCGTGTTCCCTAGCGTCAACTTCAGCGATATCGCAGCCATGAACGACCCCGGGGCTCCGGCCGCTCCGGCGGCCTTGAACCCGAACGGACAGAGAGCGCCGCCCGGCCCCCGCGTCACCGCCGCCGCCTGACGGGGTTGAGCTTTTGTGCTAGGTTCGCCATCTGACGCCAAAGCCCGCACACAGCCGCTCCCCCACATTCGGCGGCTTGCCCGAAAGCAGACCATGTACGAGACCCCTGACCTGGATAACGACGCCTTCGTCCGCAGCCACGAAATCCGCATCCACGACGCGGAGGCCTTCGAGGGTATGCGCAAGGCTGGCCGTCTGGTGGCCGAGGCGTTGGACATGATCGGCGAGCACGTGAAGCCCGGCGTCACCACCGGCGAACTGGACGACCTGGTGCGCGAGTTCACCCTGGCGCGCGGCGGCATCCCCGCCTGCCTGGGCTACAAGGGCTACACCAAGACGATCTGCACCTCGATCAACCACGTCGTCTGCCACGGCATTCCGGGCGACAAGGTTCTGAAGGACGGCGACATCGTCAACATCGACCACACGGTCATCGTCGACGGCTGGCACGGCGACTCGAGCCGTATGTATCCGGTCGGCGAGATCAACGCCCGCTCCAAGAAGCTGATCGACGTCACCTATGACGCCCTGGAGCTGGGCCTGGCCCAGGTCAAGCCGGGCGCCACCTTCGGCGACATCGGCTACGCCATCCAGAAATTCGTCGAGGCCCAGCGCATGAGCGTGGTCCGCGACTTCTGCGGCCACGGCATCGGCCGGGTCTTTCACGACAGCCCCAACGTCCTGCACTACGGCCGTCGCGGCGAGGGCGCGGTGCTGAAGCCGGGGATGTTCTTCACCGTCGAGCCGATGGTGAACCTGGGCAAGCCGGCGGTGAAGGTGCTGTCCGACGGCTGGACCGCCGTGACCCGCGACAAGTCGCTGTCGGCCCAGTGCGAGCACACCATCGGGGTGACGGAAGACGGGCTCGAAATCTTCTCGGCCTCGCCGAAGGGCCTGTTCCGCCCGAAATTCTGAGCTAGTCTCCCCTCCGGGGGAGGCTGATGCTCGATCAACCGCCGGAAAAGCCGAAGGCCAAGCCGCACCACGCCGGTCATCGCGAGCGGCTGCGCGAACGCGCGCGCGGCGCGGGGATCCATCACCTGCCCGACTATGAGCTGCTGGAGCTCTTCCTGTTCCGCAGCCAGCCGCAGGGCGACGTCAAGCCGATCGCCAAGGCCCTGCTGACCCGGTTCGGCTCGCTGGCCGCCGTCCTGGCCGCCTCGGTCGAGGACCTGATGACCGTCCGCTCCGAGGATTCGCGCGGCCGCTCGAAAGGCGTCGGGGCCGAGACCGCCCTGGACCTGGCCGCCCTGCACGAGGTGTCGCGCCGCGTGGCCAAGGAGGAGGCCAACAAGCGCACTGTCATCTCGTCCTGGACGGCCCTGCTGGCCTATGTCCGCCTCAGCCTTCAGCATGAGCCGCGCGAGCAGTTCCGCGTCCTATACCTCGACAAGAAGAACCAGCTGATCCTCGACGAGATCCAGAACCGGGGCACGGTCGACCACGCCCCGGTCTATCCGCGCGAGGTGGTGCGCCGGGCGCTGGAGCTGTCGGCCAGCGCCATGATCATTGTCCACAATCACCCCTCGGGCGACCCGACCCCCAGCCGCGCCGACATCGACATGACCAACCAGGTGATCGAGGCCGCCCGCTCGCTGAGCCTTCAGGTTCACGACCACCTCATCGTCGGCCGCGAAGGCGTGGCCAGCTTCAAGCAACTGGGTTTGATGTGACCATCCTGACCACCGACCGCCTGACCCTTACCCCCGTCGCCGTCAGCGACATGGCCGACCTGACCGTCCTGTGGGCCGACGCCGACTTCACCCGTCACATCATGGGACGCGGCCTGTCGGAGGAGGAGGTCTGGTTCCGCCTGCTGCGCGATCTCGGCCACTGGCAGGCCAAGGGCTACGGCAACTGGACCATCCGCGAGACGGAGACGGGGGCCTATGTCGGCAGCGTAGGGGTGCTGGACTATCGCCGCGAGATGACGCCGGCCTTCGACGCCCCCGAACTGGGCTGGGGCGTCGCCCCCGCCTTCCAGGGTCAGGGCCTGGCCCTGGAGGCCCTGGAGGCCGCCCTGGCCTGGACCGACGCCTATCGGCTGGAGCCGCGCACCGTCTGCATGATCTCGCCCGACAACGCCCCCTCGGTGAAGCTGGCCGAACGGGTCGGCTACCGCCCCTACGCCGAGGCCGACTACAAGGGCTCGACCGTCGTCCTGTATGAGCGGCCCCGCACCATCGCGGGCTGACAGGGGCTGCGGCCCTCATTAAGATTTACCATTCACAGTCCCGCGCGTTTCTTCGAGAGTCCCCCCGATGCCCATGTCCGCCGACGTCCTGCGCGCCCACCTGGTCGAGGCCTTTCCCGATGCGGACATCGCCATTGAGGATCTGGCCGGGGATGGCGACCACTATCGCGCCCGCATCGTCTCCGCCGCCTTCAAGGGTCTGCCGCGCGTGCGTCAGCACCAGCTGGTCTACGGCGCGCTGAAGGGACAGATGGGCGGAGAGCTGCACGCCCTGGCGCTCGAGACCTCGGCCCCCGCCGAGGCAGGCTGACCGATGCGCTATCGTCCGTTCGGCGGCACCGGCGCGGCGGTCTCCAACCTGACCCTCAGCCTGGGAACCGAGGCGCTGGGGCGCGGCCGCGCCGCCCTCAGCGAACTGGTCTTCACCGCGCTCGAGGCCGGGGTGAACAGCTACCACCTCGAGAACGCCGACCCGGTTCTGGCCGAGATCGTCGGCGAGGCCCTGGGCCATGTCGAGCGGCGGCTGGTCTGCGTCAGCGTCACCCTGGGCGTCGGCGACGGCCGCAAGAAGGGCTTCCGCGACTTCTCGGCCGAGGCCCTGAACGACGCCATCGACCGGGGGCTGCACGCCTCCGGCCTGGGCTGGTTCGACGTGGCCGTGCTGGACGAACCCGCCGACGATGAGCTGCCGCAGGCCTCGCTGATCGCGCTCAAGGCCCAGCGCAAGGCGGGCCATGTCCGGCTTCTGGGGGTGTCGGGCGACGCTCCGGTGATGGACGTCTACGTCTCGACCGGCGCCTTCGATGTCCTCTACACGCCCTTCCACGCCAATGTGGAATGGCGCATCCGTTCGCGGATGCGGGCCGCGCGCGAGCGCGACATGGCCATCTTCACCTACGACTATTTCCCGGAAAGCCTGTCGACCGAGCGCAAGGCCGCCGGCGTCGGCGCGGCCCCGAAGAAGAAGGGTCTGTTCGGCTTCGGCGCCAAGCCCGTCGAACAGGGCATGGCCAACGCCGGCTCCTTCGCCTTCCTGCACCAGACGCCGAACTGGAACGCCGAAGCGATCTGCCTGGCCTTCACCCTGACAGACCCGGCCATCGCCAGCATCATGGTCGAGGCGATCAACCCGGAGCGGATGGAAGCCCTGGCCGCCGTGCCGGAGCGCGATCTGCCGCCCGGCCTGTCCGCCCAGATCGAGATGGCGCGCGTCGGTTCGGCGGCGGCGTCCTGAAGACCTAGAGCCTGATCCGTTGAGGAGGAATCGCTTCGCGATTCCGCCGATACGGTGAATCAGGCTCCAGATATAAGCGAGAGTATGATTCACGCTTCAGCCGTAACCGCGCAGCGGTTCCGTCTAAAACGATCATGCTCTAGCCGCCTATCGCCACGAAGGGGCCGTTGAGGAAGCCCGGCTTGCGATAGGCCAACCGTTGTCCGTCCGCGCCCAGGACGCGGCCGCCGGCGGCTTCCAGCACCGCCTGGCCCGCCGCCGTGTCCCATTCGCAGGTCGGGCCGGTGCGTGGATAGGCGTCGAAACGCCCCTCGGCGATCAGGCAGAATTTCAACGAGGAGTCCGTTCCCTGCCACTGGCTGCAGCCGTGACGGGCAGCCAGGCGCGCGGCCTCTTCGTCGGTGATGCTGTGGCTCAACAGGGCGATGCCCTCGGCCGGACGGTCGCGCACCTTGATCGGCCGCCAGGCCTCGCCGAAGACGCGCCGCACGGCGCCCTTGCCCGGCGTCGTCGAGGCCCAGGTCACGCTGGACGCCGGCGCCGTCACCACGCCCGCGACCGGGGCGTCGCCGCGCATCAGGGCGATGTTGACGGTGAAGCTCTCGCGGCCCTGCACAAAGCCTTTGGTGCCGTCCAGCGGGTCGATCAGCCAGAACCAGTCCCCGACCGAAGCGGGGACGCCGTCGGCGGCTGCGGCCTCTTCGGCCACGGCCTCGACCTCGGGCCAGCGCTCGGCCAGCCGCTTCAGGATCAGGGCCTCGGCGGCGCGATCGGCCTCGGTCACGGGGCTGGAGTCGGCCTTGGTCTCGACCGTCGCACCGGCCCGCCAGTAGGGCAGGATGACGCGCGCGGCCTCCTCGGCGATGTCGGCTATGGTCTCGGCGAGGGCGCCGGAAGCGAGGTCGGTCTCAAGGGCGTGCGTCATGTCCGCACCTCGATAGCCCATGCGCCCGGTTTCACGAACCGGCAAATCAGGTCAGCCTTAACCATTCCCGATTGCAACCCGTCCGGCCGATGACCTTCTCCGACCTCACCGCAGACCTTTCATCTGATCGCGCCTCCGATCACGCCCCCGACCTGGCTGCGGCCGACCTGCCCGCAGGCGGCGCCGAACTGGCCGCCTTCATCGCCGGAAAACTGTGCCACGACTTCATCAGCCCGGCCGGCGCCATCATGTCGGGTCTCGACCTGCTGGAGGACCCGACCGCCCAGGATATGCGCGACGACGCCATGGGCCTGATCCGTCAGAGCGCCAGGAAGATGGTCGCTCACGTCCATTTCGCCCGCGTCGCCTTCGGCGCCGCCACCACCAGCGAACAATTCACCTCGGCCGAACTGCACGGCCTGGTGGCCGGCCTGTCCGAGGGCGGCCGCGCCACGCTGGACTGGCGCATCAACGACGGGACGACCTTCTCCAAGCCCCAGGCCCGCATCCTGATCAACCTGGCCTGGATGACCCTGGGCACCCTGCCGACCGGCGGCGTGGCGACGATCACCGCCGGGCGTGAAGACGACCGCCTGCTGTTGATCGGCTCGGCTGAAGGAAACCGCGCCCGGTTCAAGCCCGAGGCCCTGACCGGGCTGAAGGGCCAACGGCTGACCGAGGGTCTGGCCGGACAATGGATCCAGCCCTACTGGCTGTGGCTGGCCGCGAGCGAGGCGGGCGGCCGTTTGGACGTCGCTTGCGACGAGGGCCGCGTCGGCCTGATCGCCTCGACGCCAGCCTGATTTCGCCCCCCTCCAATCGTCCGTTAACCAACATCAACGACCATGGCATGAGGCGCGCCGGCGTTTCACGCGCAACGGGATGAAGCCCTTGAACCCCAGGACCTGTTTGATCGTCGACGACAGCCGGATCATCCGCAAGGTCGCGCGCCGCATCGTCGAGGACCTGGGCTTCGAGGTCGACGAGGCTGCCGACGGCGCCGAGGCCCTGACCTACTGCATGGACGTCATGCCCCATGTGGTGCTGCTGGACTGGCAGATGCCGGTTATGGACGGCCTCAGCTTCCTGCGCCGCCTGCGCGACCTGCCCGGCGGTCGCGCCCCCAAGGTCCTGTTCTGCACCATCGAGACCCGCGCCGACCGGATCGCCGAAGCCCTGGCCGCAGGGGCCGACGATTATGTTATGAAACCATTCGACGGCGAGATTCTTCATTCGAAACTCGCTGAAGTGGGAGCTGTTCAGGGACTGTCATGACGCCGGAGGATTTCGATCGCCTTCAGACCTTGCTGGCGACGCGCGCCGGCTTCCGGCTGACGCGCGACCGGATGCATCTGGCCGAGCATCGGCTGGGGCCGGTGGCGCGCCGCGAGGGCTATCACAACGTCGAGGCCATGCTGGCGACCCTGTGGAGCAAGCCTGTCGCCTCGCTGGGCTGGTCGGTGATCGAGGCCCTGCTGAACGGCGAGACCTGGTTCCGCCGCGATCGCGCCGTCTTCGACGTCTTCGCCCGCGAGCTGATGCCCGCCCTGACCGCCGCCCGCCCCGGCGGCCGCGTGCGCCTGTGGTCCGCCGGCGCCTCGACCGGCCAGGAAGCCTATTCCCTGGCCATCGCCGCGCTGGAGAACAGCGCCGACGTCGAGATCGTCGCCACGGACCTGTCACGCCTGGCGATCGAAAAGGGGGCCTCGGGCCTCTACACCTCGTTCGAGATCCAGCGCGGCCTGTCGGCCAGGTCCATGCTGCGCTGGTTCGAACAGGCCGACGACCACTGGCGCGCCCGGCCCGAGCTGCGAAGCACCGTGAAATTCGAACGCGCCAATCTGCTGGACGAGCCGGCCGATGAGGGCCGCTTCGACGTCATCTTCTGCCGCCATGTTCTCAGCGACCTCGAACCGGCGCGGCGCGCGCGGGTGCTGGACGGGCTGGAGCGGCGGCTGGTCGACGACGGCTGCCTGTTCCTGGGCGTGGACGAACGCCCCGAAGGCGACAGCATCGCCTTCCGCCCCGTGGCCGGTCGTCCCGGCCTCTACGTCAAGGCGCCCGCCGCCCTAAGCCGCGCGGCCTAGGCTCTCAGCAGTCCCTCGGCCGCCACGGCCTTGACCCGCGCCTGCGGAACCTCGGTGAAGACCAGATCGGTCGTGCCGAAATACTCGGCCTGGTTCATGGCGCACCAGTCGGTCGTGACCAGACGCACGGTCGCCTCGCCCGCGCCGCCTTCCGCCGCGCCGTAGAGGAAATCGCCGCTACGCTCGGCCAGGGGCATGGGCCGGTCCTGATCAGCCCGCGACATGAAGCCCGCCAGCCGCTCAGGCGTCACTTCAGCGACCATCAGCTTGCCGTCGAACCGCACCACGGCGTCGAAGGCGTAGCGCGTCACCGGCCCGGCGGACAGGCCCGTCCCCAGGGTGGTGTGGCCGATGAAGCCGGCGTCCGCGCCCGCCGCCCGCGCCATGGCGACGGCGACCGTGCGGCCGGTCTCGCCCAACGTCAGCGCACGCGGGCTGACGCCCAGCACAGCCTTCTCCTCGTCCGTCAGATGCGCCGCCAGAGTCGTCGCGATCAGGGCGGCGATGCGCGGCGACGGCGCGGCGGTCAGGTCCACCGCCGTCGAGCCGACCGTGATCCGCCCATCCTCATAGAAGGTCGCCGTCGTGTAGGCGTTGCTCCACGATCCGGTGTGGACGTAAGCACTGCGTCCCTGCTCGTGCTGGAACAGGAGGTGGTTGTGCCCCCCGATCATCAGGGCGCCGTCCGGCAGCAGGGGCAGGATGTCGCGATCCCCCGCCACCCCCGCATGGCTCATCACCAGCATCAGGTCCGCCCCGTCCAACAGACGCGCCAGGTTCGCCTTCGCCCAGTCGCCCGGCGCCGGGATCGACAGCCAGTCGCGGCTGGCCCGGGGGTAGGTGTTCAAGGAATCCGTCCCCGCTCCGACGACCCGCAGCGACCGCTCGCCCAACGGCACGGTGACGGCGGCGTCGGCGTAGGGCTGGCCCGTGCGCGCATCGAGGATGTTGCTGACGACGCCGATCCCCAGCCCCCGCATCCGCGCCACGACCTCATGCAGATCCGGCGTCAGGTCGTTGTCGTGGTTGCCCAGGTTGACCACCGTCGGCGCTAGCTTCGGCAGCTCGCCCAGGAAGGCCCAGTCGATCGCCCCGCCCGAGCGCACCGAGACGACATTGCCGTGCTCGAAACTGTCGCCGTCGACGGCGATCAGGTGCGGGACGTCCGACCCGACGATCTCGGCCTCCAGCGCCGCCAACAGCTGGCCCGTCCGCTCGTAGGCCGAGTGGAGGTCCGACATGGCCAGGACCCGGCCCAGAGCGCGCGTCTGGCGCAGCGGCGCCAGGGCGCCCAGACCCGGCGCGACGGCTGTGGCGGCCAGAAGCTGGAAGAGACGGCGGCGATGGAGGGGTGTGATCGTCATGCCTGGTCCCTGTCAGGCCGCGCCCGGCGCGTCGAGAGACTCCTCATCGAAACAGGCGGCCCAGCCCTGTCGATTCGCACGTCGCATTGCAGCGCACAATCCCCTGAAGTCCTTTGATGTCGGGCGAAACGTCGAGTTTTCCTGCGCCGTGTCCGTGTCTTGAAAGCTTCATCGAACGCGCATTCTCGGCGCTGGAAAAAGCGGCGCCGTGGACCTAGGCCCTCGGCCAGTCTCAACGAGGATCCTCCCCCATGTCCCGTCGTCTTATCGCCCTCGCCGCCTCCGCCAGCGGCCTCGCCCTTCTGATCGCCGCCCCGGCCATGGCCCAGACCGTTGACGCCGCTGAACCGGCCGTCGGCGTCGATGAAATCGTCGTCACCGCCCAGCGCCGCAGCGAGAACATCCGCGACGTGCCCTTCGCCGTCACGGCGATGACCACCGAAACCCTGAGCGCCGTCTCCGCCGGCGGCGCCGACATCCTCAGCCTGTCGGGCCGCGTGCCCAGCCTGCAGGTCGAAAGCTCGAACGGCCGCTACGCTCCGCGCTTCTACATCCGCGGCCTCGGCAACGTGGACTTCGACTTCACCGCTTCGCAGCCGGTCTCGGTGGTGATGGACGACATCGTGCTGGAGAGCGTCTATCTGAAGGGCTTCCCCCTGTTCGACGTCAAGCAGCTGGAAGTGCTGCGTGGCCCGCAAGGCACCCTGTTCGGCCGTAACACCCCGGCCGGCGTGGTCAAGATCGACACCACCAAGCCCGGCGACGACTTCGCTGGCTTCGGCTCGCTGACCTACGGCAACTACGGCTCGACCCGCACCGAAGTCGGCGTCACCCTGCCCGCCTCGGACACCCTGTCGGTGCGCGTCGCCGCCCTGTGGAACCACCGGGACGACTACATCAACAACGCGTATGACGCCCCCTTCGCCAGCAAGGACGGCAAGGACCTCGGCAACTTCGACGACGTCGCCGGCCGCGTCCATGTCGCCTGGACCCCGACCGACCACCTGTCGACCCTGCTGACCCTGCAGGCCCGCGACTATGAGGGCACCGGCACGATGAACCGCGCCAACGTCCTGACCAAGGGCTCGAACGAACTGAACGACAACTTCGACCGCGACACCGTCTGGTACGACGGCGGCCGCAACAACTTCCAGAAGCAGAAGACCACCTCGCAGTCGCTGCAGGTCGCTTACGACTTCGGCCCAGCCACCCTGACCGGCGTGATCGGCTCCTATCAGGGCTGGAGCCAGGGCGACGGCGACATCGACGGCGGCGTGGCCTCGGCCCCCGTCGGCGCCGCCTACAAGACGCCGTTCAATTCCGAGTCCGGCACCCTGTCCAGCGACCTGCTGCAGAACACCTATGAACTGCGTCTCGCCTCGAACGGCGACGAGCGTTTCGGCTGGCAGGTCGGCGCCTTCTACTGGAACGAGCGCATCAACCTGGTGTCCGGCACCTTCAACGGCACGGGCGGCCTCTTCCCCGTCGCCGCCACCGACGTGGTGCAGAAGTCGGACGCCTGGTCGGTCTTCGGCCAGGGCCGCTATCAGGTGACGGACGCCTTCAAGCTAACGGCGGGCGTGCGCTACACCGAGGACAGCCGCGACTATCGTGGCCAACGCATCGTCGGCGCCCCGGCCAACGCCGCGATCTCGGTCGGCGACGAACAGGTCAGCTGGGACGTCAGCGCCCTCCACGAGGTCAACGACAGCCTGAATCTGTTCGCTCGCGTGGCCAAGGGCTATCGCGGCCCGTCGATCCAGGGCCGCAACCTGCCGGTCCTGACCACGGCCGATTCCGAAACCGTCATGTCCTACGAGGCCGGCCTCAAGTCGCGCCTGTGGAACGGCCGCGCCCGCCTGAACGCGACCGCCTATCTGTACGAAGTCAGCGACATGCAGTTCACCGCCATCGGCGGCGCCGACAACTCAAACCGCCTGATCAACGCCGACAAGGGCGAGGGCCATGGTCTGGAAATCGACGGCGACGTCTATCTGGGCGCGGGCTTCAACCTGGCCGCCGGGGCCGCCTGGAACCACACCGAGATCAAGGACGCCGACCTGCTGGTGGCCGTCTGCAGCGCCGGCTGCACCGTCACCGATCCGATCGTCATGGTCGGCACGGCCCGCCGCGCCAGGGTCGACGGTAACCCCTTCCCGCAGGCGCCGGAATACACCGCCAACCTGACCCTGTCCTACGTCCGCCCCATCGGCGACGCTCAGGAGCTGTTCGCTTCGACCGACTGGGTGATGCAGAAGGGCTTCAACCTCTTCCTCTATGAATCGGTCGAGTTCATGCAGGATACGGCCTTCGAGGGCGGCCTGCGCGCGGGCTGGCGCGACCTGGGCCGGGGCCTGGAAGCCGCCGCCTATGTCCGCAACATCACGGACGAAGCCAACGTCATCGGCGCCATCGACTTCAACAACCTGACGGCCTTCGTCAACGAGCCGCGCATGTACGGCGTGGAGCTGTCGAAGCGCTTCTAAGCCGGTCCGGCTGAAGCCATCGGAGGGCGGCGGCGGGGAGACCCGTCGCCGCCCTCTTGCCATCCGGCGCGCTCTGACCGCCTACTGCCTCCCGGATCGGGGAGGATCTTTCATATGCGGCTGGCCCTGCTGTTCGGATCGCTGACGCTCGCCTTCTTGCTGGCCGTCTGGACCACTCAGGTTCCAAGACCCCGCCCCGCCGCCGCGCCCGCTGCCGCCTTCTCGGCCGCGCGGGCCATGACCGACATCGAACAGATCGCCCGCGCCCCGCATCCGGTCGGCTCGCCCGAGCACGCCCGCGTCCGCGCCTATCTGACCGCCCGCATGACCCAGCTGGGCCTGTCGCCGCAGGAGCAGACAGGACCGCTGTCGCCGGGCTCGATCCAGCGCCTGAAAAAGGCGGGCGGCGATCCCGACGCGGCCAAGAATCAGGCCATCAATCTGCTGGGTGTTCTTCCCGGAAAAGACCGCAGCCAGCCCGCCGTCATGCTGATGGCCCACTATGACACCGTGGTCGGCTCGCCCGGCGCGGCGGATGATTCCACCGGCGTCGGGGCCGTGCTGGAGGCCGTGCGCGCCATCCAGGCCCGCGGCCCGGTCGAGCGCGACCTGGTCGTCCTGCTGACCGACGCCGAGGAGTTGAACCTGGACGGCGCCCGCATCTTCTTCGGCGGGCATCCGCTGCGCGACCGCATCGGCGCCGTGGTCAATCTGGAGGCGCGCGGCGGCGGCGGCCGCGCCGCCATGTTCGAGACCGGGCGCGAGGCCGGCCCGACCGTCGACCTGTTCCGCCGCGCCGCCGCCCGCGCCGACGGCGGGACCACGGCCACCTCGCTCGCCGTCTTCATGTACGAACAGATGCCCAACGGCACCGACTTTACCATCCCCAAGGATCGCGGCGTCGCCGGGCTGAACTTCGCCTTCATCGGCCGCCCGGCCCAGTACCATTCCGCCGACGCCACCCCCGCCAACCTCGACCAGGGCGCCTTGCAGCACCTCGGATCGCAGGCCCTGGAGGCCGCCGACGCCCTGCTGCGCGCGCCCGCCCTGCCCGCCAGGGGCCCCAACACCGTCTATGCCGACGTCTTCGGCCGCTGGATGCTCAGCCATTCGGCCGCAATGGGCTGGGGCCTGCTGGGACTGACCGCCCTGTTCGGCAGTTTCGCCGCCTGGCGCGCCCGCCGCGCGACCGGCCTGACCGCCGGACAGGTGGGGCGCGGCCTGCTGGACGGCCTGTGGTTCGCGTCCGCCGGACTGGTGCTGGCCCAGGCCGTGCGCCTGCTCGCCGGACCGATGTCGAGCCGCGCCGCCTCGTCCGAGACCTATTACGTCCTGCTGCGCCGCCTGCCCTGGATGGAGGCGGGCGCCGTCCTGACCATCCTGGCCCTGACCCTGCTGTTCCTGATCGGCGCGCGCCGTTCGCGTCCGCGCACGGCCGCCGGGACCATCGCCGCCTTAACCCTGGTGGTCCTGCTGATCGGCGGCTTCAGCCCGGTCATGCTGGGGGCCGGCCTGATCGCCGCCGCCCTGTCGCTGTGGCCGGTCAAGGCCCCGACCTCGGTCTGGGGCGGTTGGCTGGGCCTGATCGCCCTCGTCTTCCTGCTGGCCTGTGCGGTTCAGGGCGCCGCCCCCGAAGCCGCCCTGCTGTTCGTCTGGCCCGTTCTGCTGGCGGCGACGGCGGCCGCCCTGTCCGCCCTGATCGACCCCGACCTGACCCGGCTCTCCAGCCTGTTCCCGCCCGCCGTGGCAGGCGTCCTCGGCGGCGCCTGGCTGATGGCGATCGGCCATTTCGTCTTCCTCGGCATCGGCATGGATCTGCCCGGCGCCCTGGCCTTGATCGGTCTGCTGGCCCTGCTGTTCCTGCGCCCGCTCAGCCCGCCCGTCGGCGCGACCCGTCCGGTGCTGATCGGGGCGGCTGCCTGCCTGATCCTCGCCTGCGGTCTCAGCCTCGCCGCCCGCTTCGCCGAACCGACGCCCGCCGTGGCCGAGGCCCTGCCCTGACCGTCCCCCGCTGGCGAAAACCCGGTTGAGCGTCTATCGCTGCGCCATGTCCCATGATCCCGTCCTCGTCACCGGCTCCGCCGGCTTCATCGGCTTCCACACCGCGCGTCGGCTGCTGGCGCGCGGCGAGACGGTCATCGGTCTGGACAACCTCAACGCCTATTACGACCCGACGCTGAAGCAGGCCCGTCTGGCCCTGCTGCAGGAACATCCGAACTACCGCCACCACACCCTGGATCTGGCCGACCGCGCCGGCGTCGCGGCCCTGTTCGCCGAGCACAAGCCGCGCCGCGTCGTCCATCTCGCCGCCCAGGCCGGGGTTCGCTACAGCCTCGAAGCGCCCGAGACCTATGTGGATTCCAACGTCGTCGGCTTCCTCTGCATCCTCGAGGGCTGCCGCGCGACCAAGGCCGCCAACCTGGTCTTCGCCTCGACCAGCTCAGTGTTCGGCGCCAACGCCGCCCTGCCGTTTTCGGTGCGCGACCCGGCCGACCACCCGCTGACCGTCTATGCGGCGACCAAGCTGGCCAACGAGGCCATGGCCCATTCCTACGCCCACCTGTTCGGCTTCCCGGCCACCGGCCTGCGCTTCTTCACCGTCTATGGACCGTGGGGCCGCCCGGACATGGCCCTGTTCAAATTCACCCGCGCCATCCTCAAGGACGAACCAATCGACGTCTACGGCGAAGGCAGGATGAGCCGCGACTTCACCTACGTCGACGACATCGTCACCGGCGTGATCGCGGCGCTCGACCGCCCCGCCGCCATCGACCCGACCTGGGACGCCACCGCCCCTAACCCGGCCACCAGCGGCGTCGCCCCCTGGCGCATCCTCAACCTCGGCGCCGGCCGCCCGGTCGCCCTGATGCGCTACATCGAGGTGCTGGAGGACAAACTGGGCCGCAAGGCGAAGCTGAACCTCATGCCCATGCAGGACGGCGACGTGGCCAATACCGAAGCCGACGTCACCGACACCCTGGCCGCCCTCGACTACGCCCCCTCCACCCCCGTGGAAGACGGCGTCGGCCGCTTCGTCGACTGGTACTGCAACTTCTACCGCGAGAACTGAGGCGCGCGGGTGCGCGTCGTCTCTACGTCCGATTGTCTGGAAACGCCCTGGTGGAGCCGAGGGGAGTCGAACCCCTGACCTCGTCATTGCGAACGACGCGCTCTACCAACTGAGCTACGGCCCCGACCGACAGGCAGGGGGCGGAGATACGCGGCGCGGCGGGGGAGTGTCAACGGGCCGGGTAGGAATCCTTGGCGTTCCGTCACGGCGCCGCTAGAAGCGATCTCAAACGAGGCAGGAGTTCTTCATGGGTTACGCCATTGTCTGGCTGGTCAACGCAGTGGCGACGCTGATGGTCTGGGCCATCATCGCCTCGGCCATCCTGAGCTGGCTGTTCGCGTTCGATGTCATCAACCACCGCAATCGACTGGTGGGACAGGCGGCGCATTTCCTGGACACGGTGACCCGGCCCGTGCTGGCCCCGCTTCAGCGCATCATCCCGCCGCTGGGCGGCATGGACCTGACGCCGATCGTGGCCCTTCTGGCGATCCAGTTCCTGCGCATCCCGTTCAACAACAGCGTTGCGCCCCTGCTGATCGGCGCGCTGGGCTAAGGCGCGCCGGCGAGCGTTGAGGCGCGGACACGGGCGGCCAGGAATCTTAATCCCGCCCCACTCCGCCCCTTGCGCCCGGCGGGCGGGCTCCTAAGGTGCCCGCGATTGGTCCCCGCGGGGCCGCTGAATGCGCGTATTCATGACCACGATCAAAACAGTCGCCGTCGTCGGCGCCGGGCAGATGGGTTCGGGCATCGCCCAGGCCGTGGCCACGGGCGGCTATGAGGTGCGGCTCTATGACCTGTCGGCCGAGCGGATCCCGCTGGCCCAGGGCGAGATCGCGGCCAGCCTGGCGCGGCGCGCCGCACGCGGCCTGATGACCCCGGCCGAGGCCGACGCCGCCCTGGCCCGCATCCGCCCCGTCGTCTCCCTGGCCGAAGCGGCCCAGGCCGATCTGGTGATCGAAGCGGCGTCCGAGGACGAAGCGATCAAGAAGTCGGTCTTCATCGACCTTCTGCCCCATCTGGAGCCGGACACCCTGTTGGCGTCCAACACCTCGTCCATCTCGATCACCCGCCTGGCCTCGGTCACGGACCGGCCGGACCGCTTCATCGGCCTGCACTTCATGAAGCCGGCCCCGGTGATGAAGCTGGTCGAGATCGTGCGCGGCATCGCCACCTCGGCCGCGACCTATGAGGCCGCGGTCGCCTTCGCCGAGAGCCTGGGCAAGATCACCACCGAGTCCGAGGACTTCCCCGCCTTCATCGTCAACCGCATCCTGGTGCCGATGATGAACGAGGCCATCTATGTCCTGTACGAAGGCGTCGGCAACGTCGCCTCGATCGACAAGGCGCTGAAGCTGGGCGCCAACCACCCGATGGGGCCGCTGGAACTGGCCGACTTCATGGGTCTGGACGTGGTCCTGGCCATCATGAACGTGCTGTACGACGGCCTGGCCGACAGCAAGTACCGTCCCTGCCCGCTGCTGGTGAAATATGTCGAGGCCGGTTGGCTGGGCAAGAAGAGCGGCCGCGGCTTCTACGACTATTCCGGCCCGACGCCGGTCCCGACCCGCTGATGTCGCGGCTGGACCGGATGGAGGATCTGCCGGGGCTGAAGCGCGTCGCGCCTCGGCACTCAAGGCAGAGGTTCGTGCTGGCGGCCCTGGCCGCCGCCGCCTGGCCCCCGCTAATCATCACCTTGATCGTCTGGCCGCCCCGGAACTGGGCTTCGGGCGTGGATACCGACTGGCGGCTGGTCCTGCTGGTCATCGGCCTGATCGCCGCCCCGGCGGGCCTGTGGCTGATGCGCCAGAGCCACGCACGGATGGGCCGTCCCTCGACGCGGCTGGGCGTGGTCTGCCGCTTCATGGTCTTCGGGGGCCTATTGGCCGCCGCCGTCCAGATCCTGATCGCCGTCGTCATGTCCCTGCTTTCGGTTTTCGCCGCGCAAAGCCTGACTCAGGGCCTGGGTGCGCTGGAGACCACCCTGCTGATCTTCGGCGTCGCCGGCCTGCCGCTGGCGGTGCTGGTAGGCGTCAGCTACGCCCTGTGGGCCGGGCTGTGCGTGGCCTTCATCGGCTTCGCGCCCGCCCCCGTCGTGAAGGACCGCATGGGCTTGATGCAGACCGGCGCCCGCTGAGATTACCGCGATTTAGGGCGTCCCCGCCAAGCTGGGCCCCCATGAGCATCCGGCTTACTTGGGGAGGGCCGACGCCATGACCGATCAGACGACGCTTCAGCCCGTGGCGACGAGCGCCCGCATCCAGACGCTGGATGTTCTGCGCGGCGTCGCGGTCCTGGGCATCCTGGCCGTCAATGCCGCCGCCTTCGCCCTGCCCATGTCGGCGGCGATGTCGCCGGAGCAGTCGCCCTTCCCCCTGATCGGGTCTTCGGCCGTGGCCCAATGGGTGGTCGAGGTCTTCTTCCATCAGAAGTTCGTCACCCTCTTTTCCATGCTGTTCGGCGTGTCGATCTTTCTGGTCGGCGGCGAGCGCGAGGATGAGGCGCGCGGGCGGGTGCTGCGTCGGCGCCTGATGTGGCTGGCCCTGTTCGGCGTCATCCACGGCGCCGCCTTCTGGTTCGGCGACATCCTGCTGCTCTACGCCTGGTCCGGCCTGTTCGTCATGCTGATGCGCTCGATGCAGGCCCGCTCCCTGATCCTGTTCGGGGCCGCCGCGACGCTGGGCCTGGCCACGCTGCAGGCCGCGACCCTGTGGCTGACGGTCAACGGGCCCGCCGTTCTGGTCGATGCGTTGAGCGACGACTCCATGGCCCTGACCGAGGGGTCCGTGTCCGCCAGCATCGCCGCCTATCGCAGCGGCTGGCCGGGCGCCCTGATCGAGAACCTCAAGGCCTGGGGCGTCCTGCAGAGCGCCAGCCTGTTCGGCTATGTCTTCGCCACCGTGCCGCTGATGATGCTCGGCATGGGCCTGTTCAAGGCCGGCTTCTTCCACGGCCGGCTGCCGACGCGGGTCTATGCGGCTCTGATCGCCCCGGGCGGCGCGGTCCTGGCTCTGTTGGGCGTGCTGGAGTGGCGAGAAGCCATGGCCGGGCCCGGCGTTCATGCCACCGGCGGCTGGGCCGATGTCGTCGCCTCCTACCCCATCTTCATCACCCTGGCCTACGCCAGCACCCTGATCCTTGCGACCACCCGCAGCCTCGGCGGGCTGACGCGGATCTTCGCTCCAGTCGGCCGGATGGCCTTCACCAACTACCTGACCCAGACCCTGATCATGACCACCCTCTTCTATATGCCGTGGGGGCCGCGCCTGATGGGACAGGTCGATTATCCGGGCCAGTGGGCCATCGTCGTCGCCGTCTGGGCGCTGCAACTGATCTGGTCGCCGCTATGGCTGAGCCGATACCGCATGGGGCCGCTGGAATGGCTGTGGCGCTGCTTGACCTACGGCCGCCGCCTGCCGTTGCGCCGCGAGGCCTGACGGCAAGTTGCAGCGGCTCCGCCGATGGCTTAATCGCGCGGCATGACCGACGAAGCCCCCATCCGCCCCGAAGCCCGCGCCCCCCGGGGCTTTGCCGACCGTCGCGGCCGCGACCTGACCGCCGAGCGCCGCATCGTCGCGCGCGTGTCCGAGGTCTATGAGCGCTGGGGCTTCGAGCCGCTGGAGACCCCGGCCTTCGAATACGCCGACGCCCTGGGCAAGTTCCTGCCCGACGCCGACCGTCCCAACGAGGGCGTCTTCGCCCTGCAGGACGACGCCGGATCGGACGAGCCGGGCGAGTGGATGGCCCTGCGCTACGACCACACCGCCCCCCTGGCCCGCTTCGCCGCCCAGAACTGGGAGACCCTGCCCAAGCCGTTCCGCCGCTACGCCTACGGCCCGGTCTGGCGCAACGAGAAGCCCGGCCCCGGCCGCTTCCGCGAGTTCTGGCAGTGCGACGCCGACACCGTCGGCTCGGACCGCCCCGAGGCCGACGCCGAGATCATCGCCATGGGCTGCGAGGGCCTGCGCGCCGCCGGTCTCGGCGACGGCCAGTCGGTGATCCGCGTCTCCAACCGCAAGCTGTTCGACGGCCTGTTCGACGCCGGCGGCGTGACCGACGCGGTCCAGCGCCTGACCGCCCTGCGCGCCGTCGACAAGTATGACCGTCTGGGCCTGGAGGGCGTGCGCGCCCTGCTGGGCGAGGGCCGTCTGGACGAATCCGGCGACTACACCAAGGGCGCCCGCCTGCCCGCCGCCGTCATCGGCGCGGTCGAGGCCTTCCTCGTCTCGGCCGAGACGCCGGGCCTCAGCCGCGCGGGCGTGCTGGACGCCGTGGCCAAGGCCGGCGCCTCGCTGGGCGCCGCGGGCGAAGCGGCCCTGGCCGAGCTGTCGGCCATCGACCGCGCCCTGACCGCCATGCGCGTGGGCGAGGCCGAGGTGAAGTTCGATCCCACCATCGTGCGCGGGCTGGAATACTACACCGGCGCCGTCTTCGAGGCCGAGCTTCTGCTCGACACCAAGGACGACAAGGGCCGCCCGGTCCGCTTCGGCTCCATCGGCGGCGGCGGCCGCTATGACGATCTGGTCGCCCGCTTCACCGGCCAGTCGGTCCCGGCCACCGGCTTCTCCTTCGGCGTCTCGCGTCTGGCCTCGGCCCTGCGCGCCGCCGGTCGCGGCGCCGACGACGCGACGCGCGGCCCGGTCGTGGTCATTGTCTTCTCCGAGGACGATATGCAGCACTATCTCGACGCCGTGTCGGAACTGCGCGCCGCCGGGATCGCCGCCGAGCTCTATCTGGGGCGCGCCGGCATGAAGGCGCAGATGAAGTACGCCGACCGTCGCGGCTCGCCCGCCGTGGTCATCCTGGGCGGCGACGAACTGGCCGCCGGGGAAGTCACCATCAAGGATCTGGACGCCGGACGCGCCCGCGCCGCCGCCATCGCCGACAACGAGGCCTGGAAGGCCGAGCGTCCGGGCCAGCAGAAGGTGGTACGCAGCGAACTGGTCGCAACAGTTCGCGCCATTATCGAATAGGCTTCGATTAACTTTTGCGCTCGAATGTGTATTATCGACGTTCACTCACGAAAGACCTGTCTTTAGGCATGGACGCGATTGACTTGCCCCCAGGCTTCGCGTCAATTGGCCTCACTCAAGAGGCGCAGCGGTCAAACGCAGCGACATCTTGGAGGCGTTTCGGGGAGGAAACGTCCGCTCCTTAGAGAGCGAGAAGGCCCGCTGCGATGTATCCCCCGCAGCGGGCTTTTTCATGCCTGATATCCGAAAGCTCCGCCCTCGGACGACCCTTCGCAAAGGCGTTATCGAAAGACCTTCGATAAAGCGGCGCTCGCCAGTGATCCGCCAAGACAAAGGGCCGGAGCGTCGCCGCCCCGGCCCCTTTCATTCGTCAGGCGTCGCGCTTACCAGATGCGGACGCGGTCTTCCGGCGCGAGGTAGTATTTCGAGCCCGGCTTGACGCCGAAGGCTTCGTACCAGGCGTCGACGTTGCGCACCGGGCCGATCACGCGGAACTCGGCCGGGCTGTGCGGGTCGGTGGCGATCTGGTTCTTCAGCGCGTCCTCGCGGTATTTCGACTGCCAGACCTGGGCCCAGCCGTAGAAGAAGCGCTGGTCGCCGGTCGTGCCGTCGATGACCGGCGCCGGCTGACCGTTCAGCGACAGATGGTAGGCGTCCAGCCCCACCGCCGTGCCGGCGGCGTCGCCGATGTTCTCGCCCATAGTCAGGCCGCCCTGGACGTGGAAGCCCGGCAGGGGCTCATAGGCGTCATACTGGGCGCCCAGACGCTTGGTCAGGGCCTGGAAGTTCGACTTGTCGGCGTCGGTCCACCAGTTGCGCAGCACGCCGTCGCCGTCGGACTTGGAGCCCTGGTCGTCGAAGCCGTGGCCGATCTCGTGGCCGATGACGCCGCCGATGCCGCCGTAGTTGACGGCCGGGTCCGCGTTCGGATCGAAGAAGGGCGGCTGCAGGATGGCGGCCGGGAAGACGATCTCGTTGTTGGCCGAATTGTAGTAGGCGTTGACCGTCTGGGGCGTCATGCCCCACTCGGCCTTGTCGACCGGCTTGTTCAGGCGGTTCAGCTGATAGTTCCACTGGAACTGGCCCAGACGCTGGGTGTTGCCGAACAGGTCGTCGGCGCGGATCTCCAGCGCCGAATAGTCGCGCCACTTGTCCGGATAGCCGATCTTGACGGTGAACTTGCGCAGCTTCTCCTGCGCCGCCGCCTTGGTCTCGGCGCCCATCCAGGTCAGGTTGTCGATGCGGTGCGACAGAGCGGTGCGCAGATTGGCGACCAGCTCTTCCATCTTGGCCTTGGACTCGGCCGGGAAGTATTCGGCGACGTAGAGGCGGCCGGCCGCCTCGCCCAGGGCGCCCTCGGCGAAGCTGATGGCGCGCTTTTCGCGGGTGCGCTGCTCAGGCTGCCCCGACAGATCGCGCGAGCGGAACTCCCACTGGGCGTCCGAGAAGCGCTTGGACAGGGCCGAGGCGGCCTCGTCCGTGGTGTGGAAGGCCTGCCAGGCCTGCAGGGTGTCGATCGGCGTCTCGGCGTAGATGGCGGCGATCTTGGGCATGGCCGTGTTCTGACGCACGATCACGCGGTCGACCGCGCCCAGGCCGGCGGCGTTGAAATAGCCGCTCCAGTCAAAGCCCGGCGCCTCGGCGGCCAGACGCTGGATGGTGTAGTCGTTGTAGGTCTTGTCGCGGTCGCGGTTCTCGATCGGGGTCCAGTGCGCCTCGGCGATCTTGGTCTCCAGGGCGACGATGGCGGCGGCGTGACCGGCCGGATCAGCCCAGCCGATGTTGGTCAGCATCCGCTCGACATAGGCCTGATACTTGACCTTCTTGTCCGCGAAACGGGCGTCCAGATAATAGTCGCGGTTCGGCAGGCCGATGCCCGATTGGCCGGTCGTCACGGCGTAACGGGTCGGGTTCTTCTGGTCGATCGTGATGCCAGTGCCGAAGAAGGAGGAGCCGACGCGGCCCTGGGTCTGACCCATGTAGGCGGCGATCTTCTCATGGGTGTCGGCGGCGCGGATGGCGGCCAGGAAGGGCTGCAGCGGCTGGGCGTCCAGCGCCTCGATGCGCGCTTCGTCGCTGTAGGCGCGATAGGCGTCGGCGATCTTGGCCTCGTCCGACCCGGGCGTCAGGTCGGTGCGCGCGACCAGGCCCTGGATCAGCGCCTTCATCCGGTTGTCCGACAGTTCACGCAGCAGCGGGAAGGAGCCGTAAGAGGTGCGGTCCGACGGGATCTGCAGCTTGTCGAAGGCCGTGCCGTTGGCGTAGCGGAAGAAGCTGTCGCCCGGCGCCACCGAGGCGTCGCGGCCAGCCATGTCGAAGCCCCAGGTTCCGTATTTGGGGGCGTCCGTGCCCTGCCAGCCGACGACCGCCGCACCGCCCTCGGGCGCCGAGGCGCCGTGGAACAGCTCCACCACGGTGCAGGATTCGTCCACGCAGGCGTGGTCGTGACTGTCTTGGGCAAAGGCGACGGCGGGCAGAAGCAGGGCGCCGGCGGCGGCCCCGACAAGCAGTTTCTTCATCTGTGGCATTCCTAAAATCAGCCCCGAAGCTCAGGTTGACCGGACCCTAGTCCCGGCCTGAGCGCCTGCGCGTCTTAAAAAAAGTTCATGAAAAACGCGAGGCCGCTCGCCAGACTGTGATCGGCGGCGCCACAGTGCGCGCTCAGGAGGACGAATGACCCAGGCGCACGGCGGAGAATACAGGGACCTGGTGGTCTTTCTGGCGGCGGCCGGGGTGGTGGTGCCCCTGTTCAATCGGCTGAAGATCAGCCCGGTTCTCGGCTTTCTCGCGGCCGGCGTCCTGCTGGGGCCCGACGGCCTGGGCCGGTTCGCCCAGTCGGACGGCTGGCTCAGCTGGCTGACCATCGGCGACCAGGCCCAGGTGCGGCAGTTGTCGGAGCTGGGCGTCGCCTTCCTTCTGTTCATGATCGGACTGGAGCTGTCGTGGGAACGGCTGAAGGCCATGCGCCGGCTTGTCTTCGGCCTGGGCCTGCTGCAGGTGGCGGTCTGCGCCGGGGCCATCGCCCTTGTCTTCATGATGCTGGGCCAACCCCTGGCCGGCGCCGCTGTACTGGGCATGGGCCTGGCCCTGTCCTCGACCGCCGTCGTCATGCCAGTCCTGGCCGCCCAGGGACGGCTAAGGGGGGAGACCGGGCGCGCCACCTTCGCCGTGCTGCTGGCGCAAGACCTGGCCGTGGCGCCCATCCTGATCACCGTCACCGTCCTGGCGACCCTGGCCCAGACCGGACCGACGCTGGAGCCTGCGGTGCTGGGCCGCGCCCTCTTCACCCTGGCCCCCGCCGCCATCGGCCTCTTTCTTCTGGTCCTGCTGGGCCGCGTGGTGCTGCGACCCATGTTCCGTTCCGTGGCGCGCGCCCAGCAAAGGGGCGAGGGGCGCGAACTGTTCGTCGCCGCCTGTCTGCTGGTGGTGGTCGCCGCCGGCCTTGCGGCCCAGGCGGTCGGCCTGTCGATGAGCCTGGGCGCCCTGGTCGCCGGCGTCCTGCTGGCCGAAACCGAATTCCGGCGCGAGGTCGAGGTGGCCATCGACCCGTTCAAGGGTCTGCTGCTCGGCGTCTTCTTCGTCGGCGTCGGCATCAGCCTGGACCTGGACGCCGTAGCCGCCGATCCCGCGACGGTGCTCGGGCTGGCGACGGGACTGATCGTCCTCAAGGCCGCGGTCATCTTCGCCCTGGCCCACGCCTGGGGCCTGTCGGCGCGGCCGGCTATCGAGGCCGCCCTGGTGCTGGGTCCGGCGGGCGAGTTCGCTTTCGTCATCCTCAGCACCGGCCTGGTCGAGGGCCTGGCGTCGCCGGAACTGACCCGCAAGGCCATGCTGGCGGCCACCCTCAGTATGTTCGCCGTGCCTCTGCTGGCGATTCTGGCGCGCGTGCTGACGCGACAACCGTCCCCCGCCGGGGACGATGAGACGGTCACGGCTCTGGCCCCGCCGCTGACCGAACCCGCGCCGGACGGCGCCGTTCTGATCGTCGGCTTCGGCCGGGTCGGCCGACTGGTCGGCGAAATGCTGGCCGAGCATCATCAGCGCTTCGTCGCCCTGGACACCGACCAGACCTCGGTGCGGTTCGGACGCGCCGACGGATACGAGGTCTATTACGGCGACGCCGCCCGGCGCGAGATGCTGAACGCCTGCGGTCTGGCGACGGCCCGCGCCCTGATCGTCACCATGGACGCCCCCGGCAAGGTCGATGAAGTGGTCCGTTCGGCGCGGGCCTTGCGGCCCGACCTGATCCTGATCGCCCGCGCCCGCGACGACCGTCACGCCACGCGCCTCTACGCCCTGGGCGTCACCGACGCGGTGCCCGAGACGACCGAGGCCAGCCTGCAACTGGCGGAAAACACCCTGGTCGATCTGGGCGTGCCGATGGGACTGGTCCTGGCCTCGATCCACGAAAGGCGCGACGGCTTCCGCAAGGCCTTCCAGGCGGCCGCGCCCGATGGTCGCGGCGCCCGCCCGGCGCGTGCCTTCCGCACCGCTCGTTCGGCGATACCGCCGCCCCAAACGTCTAAAAATACGTAGAAGCCCTTATATTGATTGACCTTACGGTCAAGCTTAAGCAGTATCTGAGATTGGTTCGTGACCCATTTTGGTCAATGTTCGGTGATGAAAGTTCGCCCTCCCCCCTGGGACGTCGGCTGTCGCCTTGTGTCAGGTTCACGCCGAGCGGCGCCGGACCTGTTCTGACGATTGTTGCCGTCCTTCACGACCGGCGGGCGCTTCGCCCTTCCCGAGCCAGAGTATTTTGCTGATGCGTGAGACCATCCTGTCCGCCCCTGAAGTCGCCGACACCGAGGGCCAGCCCCGGCTGAACCGCCGTCAGGCCGCCAAGATCCGCACCCGCCAGAAGGTGCTGGACGCCGCACGTTCCCTGTTCGCCGAGCGCGGCTACGACGCCGCCACCATCCGCGACATCGCCAAGGGCGCCGGAATGTCGACCGGCGCGGTCTTCGCCAACTTCCAGGACAAGGCCGAACTGTTCGAGTGCGTCTTCGCCGAGGAAATGGCCGGCCTGCTGCAGGACATCCAGACCGCCGCCGGTCATGAAGGCCGCGTCGCCGAACGCCTGGCCGAGGGCCTGACCGCCGGCTACCACCGCTCGCTGGAGCACCTGCCGCTGATGCAGGCGATGATCGCCCGCTCCTGGTTCCAGCCCGAAGCCGCCGACGCCCGTTCGCGCACCTTCGTCAAGCCGATCATCGAGGCCATCATCGCCGTGCTGCAAGGCGGCATCCGCGAGGGCGAGCTGCGCCAGGACCTGGATCAGCTGGTCATGGCCCGCATGATCTGGGACGTCTTCATCGCCAACTTCCGCTACGCCGCCTACGACAACTGGGGCATCGAGGAGCTGACGCCCCACATCCGCAAGCAACTGGACCTGATCCTGTCCAGCCAACTCGCGCGGCAGTAATCGGCGGGGGCCGACGCCCCTGGCTGCGAAACAAAAAGGCCTCTCCCCGGCGATGGGGAGAGGCCTTTTTCTTGCTCTCAGGACCGGCCTCGACCGCGCCTCATCAGCTCTTCCACCGCAGCACCACTTCCTTGATGGGATTGGCGAAGGCGCGGCCCTCGGCGCGGCTCTTGGTCCATTCGCGCTTGAGCTGCTGATACCACTTGGCCTGCTTGTCGGCGTCGTCGATCCAGATCAGGGCCGGGTCGTACTTCAGCCCCTCGTTCTGCAGGTTCACCATGCCGCCGTCCTGCTTCAGGAAGGCGACCACGCCCATCCGCAAGAAGGGCTTGGCGACGTTGAACACCCAGTGGTCGGACCAGAAGATCTGGGTGATCCGCGTCTTGTTTTCCGTCACCGGCGTCAGACAGGTCAGGGCCAGAACCTGCTTTTCGCCCACCTGGATATGCTCCCAGCGATAGCCCGGCAGGCGGAAGGTGATCTCGGTCGCCGGCGCCCCGCCCAGGATCTTGTAGAGGCGGCTGTTCGACGACGGGGCGTGGCGCACCATGGCCCAGCCGAAATCCCTGGGTGCAAAGGTCTTGGCCTTCTCGTGCATCGAATGCTCGGAGCGCCACCACCACTGCTGGTGCACGAAGGGACCGTGGGCCGGGTCCATCAGGCCGACGACGGCGTGGTCGATATGGCTGTCGAAATCCATCGCCTCGACCAGCTTCACCTCGCCCTCGGCGCCGGGGAAGAGCGGCGGCTCGTGGTCCGGCTCGGACGGAGTGCGCGCATCCGAAGCCATCCAGACGAAGACCAGACCCTGGCTCTCGCGCACCGGATAGGCGCGCACGCGGATGCGATTGGCCTCAAAGGCCTGATCCTCGACCAGGGACGGAATAGCGGCGCAGACGCCGTCGGGACGGAAGCGCCAGCCGTGATAGGGGCACTCGATCGTCTCGCCCTCGCCCGGCCTGTCCACCAGCCGCCCGGCCGACAGCGGGGCGGCGCGGTGGGGACAGATGTCGCGCATGGCGTAGACTTCGCCGGCGCGGGTCCGACCGATCAGCACCGGCTCGTCCATCACCTCATACCGCTTCAGGCTGGCGACCGGCACGTCGCGCGCCAGGGCGACGAAATACCAGGCGTCGCGCACGAAGCCCTTGCCGAAGGCGGTCGCCCCGACATGGGCGGACGGCGCTTTCGCCTCCGGAGCGTCGGACGAAGGGGACTGGACGGGATCGGCGGCGGCTGGCTTCATCTCCCTTCTCTACCAAGAGACGCCGCCTGTGTCGTCGGGCTGAACACCGAAGTCGTCAAAGAACTTTACATTGCAAAGTTGATGATCTATTCAACGACCATCACATCGGGAAAGCTCGTCATGATCCGTCGCTCCGCACTCGCCGCCGCCCTTCTGATCCTGGCCGCGCCCGCCGCCGCCCTGGCCCAGGACGGTCACGTCAACCACGCCGCCGCGCACGGCCACGCGCACGCCGCCTTCGCCTCGGATCGCATCCATGTCGCCGTCGAGGGCCAGGGACCGGACGTCATCTTCATCCCCGGCCTGTCGTCCTCGCCCGCCGTCTGGCAGGGCGCGGTCGATCACCTGAACGGCGCCTATCGCGTTCACCGCATCCATGTTCAGGGCTTCGCCGGCGCGCCTGCCGAGGGCAATGCGACCGGCCCCGTGGCCGCCCCGGTGGCCGAGGAAATCGCCCGCTACATCCGCGAGCAGGGTCTGACCAAGCCCGCCGTCGTCGGCCACTCGATGGGCGGGACCATGGGCATGATGCTGGCCGCGCGCCATCCCGACGCGGTCGGCAGGCTGATGGTCGTGGACATGGTCCCCTTCATGGGCGCCATGTTCGGCCCGCCCGGAACCACGGCCGAAAGCGTCAAGCCCGTCGCCGATCAGGTCTTCGCCGGCCAGTCGGCCGCGCCCCGCGACCAGTATCTGACCCAGGCCCGCGCCGCCGTCACCGGCATGATCAAGACCGAGGCCACACGCCCCGGCCCGCTGAGCGACGTCGAGACCAGCGACCAGCAGGTCTCGGCCGCCGCCTTCCGCGAACTGATCGTCACCGACCTGCGCCCCGAACTGGGCAAGATCACCGCCCCGACCGAGGTCCTCTATGTGAAGTTCAACGACCCGCGCATGACCGACGCCATCACCGACGCCATCTATCAGATGTCGTTTTCGACTCTGCCGGGCGCGAAGCTGAAGCGCATCGACGACAGCGCCCACTTCATCATGCTGGACCAGCCGACGGCCTTCTATGGCCAGCTCGACGCCTTTCTTTCGGCGAAATAGGTCCTCACGCTCCTGTGAACTCAAGCGGGGCGTTTTCTGCGGCGGCGTGACCGAGCATATTGCTGGAGCGAATATCTGAGTTTGGCCGCTGTCGCGTCCAAACCGATTTCGCTCTAGGGTCGCGTCGCTGCAAGAGGGACTTTCATGGCGCGTAAAGACGGCGGACCGGACCGCAACGAGCAGGCTGGCGGCAAGAAGCCGCGTCGGTCCTTCCTGGGCGGGCTCTTCTACTGGACCGCCGTGCTGGCCGTCTGGGGCCTGATCTTCGCGGTCGTCTTCTTCGCCGTCTTCGCCCGCGACCTGCCCGACACCTCCAGCCTGTACGAGGTCGATCGCCAGCCCTCAATCACATATCTGGACCGCTCCGGCGCCCTGATCGCGGTGCGCGGCACCCAGATGGCGCCGCCGGTCGATCTGGACGCCCTGCCCGACTATGTCCCCGCCGCCTTCATCGCCATCGAGGACCGGCGTTTCTACCACCACCCCGGTTTTGACCCCATCGGCATGAGCCGGGCCATGGCCCTGAACCTCAAGGCCGGGCGCGTGGTCCAGGGCGGATCGACCATCACCCAGCAACTGGCCAAAAACCTGTTCCTGACGCCCGATCAGAACATGAAGCGCAAGGTCCAGGAGCTGATGCTGGCCGTCTGGCTGGAGATGAAGTTCACCAAGAAAGAGATCCTCGCCCTCTATCTGAACCGGGTCTATTTCGGCGCCGGCGCCTATGGCATCGAAGCCGCCTCGCAGCGCTATTTCGACAAGAGCGCGGACAAGCTGACGGTCGGCGAAGCCGCCCTGCTGGCCGGGCTGCTGAAGGCGCCTTCGCGCTATTCGCCCGTCTCGGAAAGCAAACGCGCCGCCACGCGCGCCAATGTCGTGCTCAACGAAATGGTCGAGACCGGCGCCATCACCCCGGCCCAGCGCGAAGCCGCCGTGGCCGAGCCGGTCCGCGTCTCGCGCACCCTGGCCAGCCAACACGCCCAGTATTTCATCGACTGGCTGGACAAGCAGATCCGCGGCCTGGTTGGCGAACCGACCGAGGACATGGTGGTCGAGACCACCCTGGACCTGACGCTGCAGACCGACGCCGAGCGCGCCGTGCGCCGCATCCTGGATCGCGACAAGGGCCGGGGGGTCGAGCAGGCCGCCCTGGTCGCCCTGGACGGCGAAGGCCGGGTCCGCGCCATGATCGGCGGCGGCTCCTACGCCGACAGCCAGTTCAACCGCGCCGTCGACGCCCGCCGTCAGGCCGGCTCGGCGTGGAAGCCCTTCGTCTATCTGGCGGCGGTCGAGGCCGGCTACACCCCGGCGACCCCCGTGGTGGACCAGCCCCTGACCATCGGCGGATGGTCGCCGCGCAACTACTCCGGTAATTTCGCCGGCCAGATGACCCTGGCCCAGGCCGTGGCCCAGTCGACCAATACGGTGGCCGCCTATGTCGCCGATCAAGTCGGCCGCGACGCTGTGGCCCGCGCGGCGCGCCGTCTGGGCGTCACCAGCGAGATCGGCCTGCAGCCGTCCATGGCCCTGGGCGCCGTCGAAGTCAGCCCGCTGGAGATGGCCCAGGCCTATGACGCCTTCGCCAACGGCGGCAAGCGGGTCGAGGCCTATGGCATCAGCCGCATCCGCACCCCCTCGGGCCGCGTCATCTACAGCCATGGCGCGGGCGAGAACGGTCAGGCGATCAACAATCCGTCGCTCTACTACATGAACCAGATGCTGCGCGGCGTGATCACCTCCGGCAGCGGCCGTTCGGCGGCCATCGGCGGTCGCGACATCGCCGGCAAGACCGGCACCACCTCGGACTACAAGGACGCCTGGTTCGTCGGCTACACCGGCGGCTTCGTCGCCGCCGTCTGGGTCGGCAAGGACGACAACAAGGCCATGCGCGGCGTGACCGGCGGTTCGTCCCCCGCCGCCATCTGGCGCGGCTTCATGGAAGCCGCTCTGCCCAAACTGGCCGTTCAGCCCATCCCCAACGGCCCGCCCCTGCCCGAAGGCTGGGTCGCGCCCGATCCGGTCGGCGACATGATGGGCCAGGTCCAGGACCCCTACGCCCAGCCGCAGGAAGGCGACCCCAACGCCCCGCCCATCGTCGACGGCGAGCCGGTCCCGGCGCCCAAGCCCCTGCCCAACGACCAGCCGGTCGTGCGCCCGACCTCGCCCCAGCCGTCCCCCAAGGACGCCCCGCGCAGCGAGAAGAAGCCCGAGGCCGTCTTCTTCTAGAAAGGCGCCGCCTCAGCGCCCCACGGCGTGCAGCGCCGCGCCGTGGTCGCGCAGCCACTGGCGGAACGGGCGATGGTCGCCGACCAGCCGATGCACCACCGCCCAATAGGCCGGGCTGTGGTCGGCGTGGACCAGGTGGGCGACCTCGTGCGCGGCCAGATAGTCGGCCACTTCAGGCGGGGCCATGATGACCCGCCAACTGTAGCGGATCGAGCGGTTGTGCGGGCTGCACGAACCCCAGCGCGAGCGAGTGTCAACGATCGACACCTTGACCGGCTTCTGAGCCAGCGCCTTCAGATGAACCTCGGTGCGGGCGGTCAGGAACTCGCGCGCCGCCCGCTTGAACCAGTTCTCGACCCGGCGCGCGAAGGCCTCGCCCTCGCCGCCCGAACGGATCACCGGGCCATCCGGGGTCTCGACCAGACGCGCCGCGCCCGCCCCGCCGACGGCTTCCAGCCGCACGCTGCGTCCCAGCCAGGACACCGCCGCGCCGGGCGCCAGCGGCGTTCCCGCGACCCGCGCCGCCAGCCGGTCGGCGATCCATTCGGACTTGGTGCGGGCGAAGGCCACCGCCTCGCCCAGCCGCCGCTCGGACGGGGCCACGGCCACGGCTTCGCCGGCGCGGGCGTCGATGCGGATCGACAGCCGTCGCGCGCGCGGGTTCACCGACAGGCGAAGGGCGCCCCCGCCCTCAAGCGGCAGCCGCTGGCCGTTCCGGTACTGCACTTAAGGACTCGTTCTGGGCGATGAAGTCGCGCACCCGCGGATAGATTTCGTCGCGGAAGCGGCGGCCGTTGAAGACGCCGTAGTGGCCCACGCCCGGCTGGACGTAGAGCAGGCGGCGGTCGTCGGGGATGTTGGGCGTCAGGCCGTGCGCGGCCTGGGTCTGACCGACGCCCGAGATGTCGTCCTTCTCGCCCTCGACCGTGGCCAGGCCGATGTCGGTGATGGCCGACAGGTCGACCGTCTTGCCCTCATGCTCCAGCAAGCCGCGCGCCAGCAGATGCTGCTGGAAGACGATGTCGATGGTCTGGAGATAGAATTCCTCGGTCAGATCCAGCACCGACAGATACTCGTCATAGAACTGTTCGTGCTTCTCGACCCCGTCGCCGTCGCCGTCGACCAGGCTCTCGAAGTAGCGGCGGTGGGCGTCGATGTGCTTGTCCTCGTTCATCGACATGAAGCTGTAGAGCTGGACGAAGCCCGGATAGACGCGGCGCCCAAACCCCGGATAGGGCCAGGGCACGGTGTGGATCATGTTGGACCGGAACCAGGTGAAGGGCTTTTCCTCGGCCAGCTGGTTGGTCACGGTCGGCGACAGGCGGGCGTCGATGGGCGAGCCCATGAAGGTCATGGAGGCGGGCCGGTTCGGGTCGTTCTCGGCCGCCATGACGGCGCAGGCCGCCAGAACCGGCGGTCCGGGCTGACAGACGCCGACGACGTGGGCGCGCGGGCCGATGGCGGTCAGCATGGCCCGGACGTGGTCGATGTAGTCGTAGAAGTCGAAGCGGCCTTCCAGCACCGGCACCTGGCGGGCGTTCTCCCAGTCGGCGACATAGACGTCGTGGTCCTGAAGGAAAGCCTCGACCGTTCCGCGCAGCAGGGTGGCGTAGTGGCCCGACAGGGGCGCCACGATCAGGACAGCGGGCGCCGTCGCCGGCTTGCCCGCCTTCTTCAGGTCGCCCGCGTCGCGCTTGAAGCGCACCAGCCTGCACCAGGGCGAGGACCAGACGACCTGTTCGGTCGTGCGCGCGGCATGGCCGTCGATGTCCAGCGTCTCAAGCCCCCAGGCGGGCTTGCCGTAGCGCCGCGTCAGGCTCTCGAACACCTCGGCCGAGGCATAGGCCGTGCGGCCAATGGCCGTGTCCGAGGCCGGATTGAAGGGCGACGTCCAGAACTGGCGGGCCATCTGGGCCCCGATCCGGAACGGCGTCGCCGAATGATAGGCGAGCTCGTGAAAAGCGTAGAGCATGAAACCCCGACTGCGGCCCCCGCCGATGCGGCAGTGCAGCATATAACGCATCCGGGCGCAAAATAGACCAAAGCCGCCCCCGATCAGGGAAAGGTGATCAGCCGCGTTCCATCGCCCGCTCGATCAGCTTGGCGGTCTTGTCCGGCCCCAGGTCGTGGGCCACGGCGCTGCGGAACTGGCCGTCCGGCCCCATCAGATAGACGGTCAGGCTGTGGTTCATCGTATAGCCCTCGCCCTCGCCGACCTTCTGATAGAAGGCGCGGTATTCTTTCGCCACCTGGGCCGTCTGCTCCGGCGTGCCGGTCAGGCCGATGACGCCCGTGGGGAAGCCGTCCGACGACAGGTAGTCCTTCAACAGCTGAGGCGTGTCGCGCTCGGGATCAATGCTGATGAAGACGATCTGCAGGTCCCTGGCCTTGTCGCCCATCCGTTCCTGCACCGCGTTCAGGACGCCCAGGGTGGTCGGGCAGTAGTCGGGGCAGTAGGTGAAGCCGAAGAAGACCAGGCTCCACTTGCCGTTCAGGATCGACTGATCGACCACCTGTCCGTCCTGATTGGTCAAGGTGAAGGGCCCGCCGACGCTCGGCTGGCCGGTTCCGGTCTCGGCCACCTGGGCCGCCTGCTGGCGCCCGTTGACGACCACCATGGTGATCAGGCCCAGGGCCAGGGCGATGACCGCACAGGCGGCGGCGAACAGAATGACGGGACGACGCGGCATCGGCTTCTCCTCGGACCTGACGACAGGAGTGCAGCCGTCAGCGTCGCGGTCTATAGAAGAGCCGTGAGCAGCACAGAAGCCCCTTCCCTGTCGCAGCCCCCCCATCGCACAGGGGCGCCCGCCGCCCCGACCGGCGCCATGGAGGCCCTGCGCGACCAGCCCCGGCGCGGGCGCGGCCTGTCGCTGCGGACCCTGATCGTGCTGCGCTGGCTGGCCATCGTCGGTCAGAGCGCGGCCATCCTGACCGCCTATTTCGCCCTGCATTTCCCCCTGCCCCTATGGCAGTGCCTGACCGTGATCGGGGCCAGCGCCGTCATGAACCTGGCCGCCATGGCGCGGGCGCGGCGCATCGACGGCAGTCTGGCCGACGGGCGCCAGACGGCGGCGCAGTTGGGCTTCGACATCCTGCAACTGGCCACCTTGCTGGCCTTGACCGGCGGTCTGGACAACCCCTTCTGCCTGCTGCTGGTCGCGCCCGTGACCATCGCCGCCGCCGCCCTGCCCTCGCGTCAGGCCCTGGCCCTGGGACTGATGGCCCTGGTCGCGGTCGGGGTGCTGTTTTCCTGGTCCCTGCCCCTGCCCTGGCGGATGCACGAGCATCTGGAGCTGCCGACCCTTTATCGCTTCGGCATGGGGCTGGCTCTGGTGACAGGGGTGCTGTTCACCGCGGGCTACGCCTGGAAGGTGGCGGCCGACGCCGAGAAGCTGGAACTGGCCCTGGCCACCACCCAGGACGTGCTGCAGCGCGAGCAGAGGCTGGCGGCCCTGGGCGGTCTGGCCGCCGCCGCCGCCCATGAGCTGGGCACGCCGCTGGCGACCATCCAGGTGGTGGCCAAGGAGCTGCTGCGCGCCTCGCCGCCCGACAGCCCCACAGCCGAGGACGCAGCCCTGATGCTGCAGCAGGCCGAACGCTGCCGCGACATCCTGAAACAGCTGTCGGCCCAGCCGGAGGAAGGCGACGCCCTCTACGCCGACGTCGACCTGAAAGCCCTGCTGGAAGAGGTGGCCGAGCCGCACCGGGGCTTCGATCTGGCGTTCGAGACGGCGGTGAAGGCGCCGCCGGGCCAGCCCGTGCCGCGCGTCCACCGCCTGCCCGAGGTCATCCACGGCCTGTCCACCCTGGTCGAGAACGCCGCCGACTTCGCCAACAGCCGGGTGCGGGTCACCGCCGTCGTCGACGCCGGCTGGATCGAGATCGACATCGTCGACGACGGGCCGGGCTTCGCCTCCGAAATCCTGCCGCGCCTGGGTGAGCCCTATGTCACCAGCCGGCCCCAGGCCAAGGCGCGCCGGGCCCTGGCGGCCCAGATCGCCGCCGCCTCGGCCCCGGCCGCCCCGCGCAAGAAGGGCAGGAAGGTCGCCCCCCCGCCGCCGGTCACGGCCCCCATCGCCCCCAGCCAGGGCGGCATGGGCCTGGGCTTCTTCATCGCCCGCACCCTGCTGGAACGCACCGGCGGCAAGGTCTCAGTCGGCGCCGGTGACGGCGAGAAGGGCCAGCCCAGAGGCGCGCGCGTCACCGTCCGCTGGCCGCGACAGGCCCTGGAAGTCGCCGATCCGGCGCTGGAGCCCCGCGCCGGGGGTGGAACCTGATGTCGCAGTCAGGAGCTTCAACCTTGACCATGCCTCACAGACGCACGACCTGAGCGTCAGGAGAACACCATGTCCGAACTCGAAGCCCGTATCGCCACCCTTGCCGACAAGACCCTGTTGCTGCTGGACGACGACCAGGCCTTGCGCACCCGCCTCGGCCGGGCGCTGGAAGCCCGCGGTTTCGAGGTGACCCTGGCCGGCTCGGTGGCCGAGGCCGGCGACGCCCTGCGCGTCTCGGCCCCCGCTTTCGCCGTGCTGGATATGCGGCTGGAGGACGGCAACGGCCTGAAGGTGGTCGAGGCCATCCGCGAGCGGCGCGAGGACGCCCGCATCGTCATGCTGACCGGCTACGGCGCCATCGCCACCGCCGTCGCGGCGGTCAAGGCCGGCGCCGTCGACTATATGCAGAAGCCCGCCGACGCCGACGACGTGGTCAAGGCCCTGCTCTCCACCGGTGAAGCCCCCGAGCCGCCCGAGAACCCCATGAGCGCCGACCGGGTGCGCTGGGAACATATCCAGCGCGTCTATGAGCTGTGCGACCACAATGTCTCGGAAACCGCCCGCCGCCTCGGGATGCACCGCCGGACCTTGCAACGGATTCTGGCCAAGCGCGCGCCCAAATAGGCTTCGCCTATTTGGTTTTTCGAGGGGGGGCCTATCGCGCTTCGCGCTACTTGAGGCCCCGGTGGGGTTCTAGTCCCGCATCGTCCTGAGCGCGCCCAGCCGGGCGAACGCCAGGGTCAGCGCCTTCCTGCGCGCCGGGGCCAGAGGCGTGGCGGGGGCGTCGCGCACCACCGCCCCGCCGAAGCCGTCGGCGACGATCAGGCCCGGCTCGTCGGGCAGCACGGCCTGGGGAAATTCGGGCGCGACGGCGAAGTAGAAGGCGTCGCAGAACGGCCCGTATTCCTGCCATTTGCGGTCGACGCGATAGTCGTCCACGCCCGACTTCACCTCGCAGATGACCACGTCGCCCTTGGGCCCCAGGGCCATGACGTCGGCGCGCCGCCCGTTGGGCAGGCAGACCTCCAGCAGCGGCGCATAACCCATGTCCAGCATCAGCCGCGCCGCGCCGCGCGTCACCGACAGGGTGGTCTCCGGACGGCTGAAGACCAGTTCGAGATGCAGGGCGGAGGCGGCCATGTCGCCTTTATGTTCCGCCTATGTTCCTACCGCAAGCGCAGCCGGTTCACCCGCCAGTCCGCGCGTGTCTGGCCCCACAGGTTGACCTTATGGTGCTGGAACGGCGACGGCAGGGTTCCCGGGCCTTGATTGCTCGAGCCCAGCCGCCGGGCCACCTTCTCCGAACCCAGGTTGTCGGGGTCGATGCAGTGGATCACGTCGGTCCAGTCCAGCACGTCGAAGGCGTAGTCCATGGTCGCGGCGGCGGCCTCGACCGCATAGCCCTTGCCCGTCGCGTCGCGGTGCAGGCTCCAGCCCACCTCGCGGCCCGGCCAGCCGTAGGGATGCAGCGGCCCGATCCGGCCTTGCCAGATCCCCGTCGCCTTCTCGATCACCGAAAACATCCCCTCGCCCTGCAAGGCCCACATCCCGGCGATGGAGGCCATGGCGCGCCAGACCTCGTGTTTCGACTGGACGCCGCCGATAAAACGGGTCGTCTCCGCATCGCTCATGAAGTCGGCCCAGCGGGGGAAGTCCTCCAGCGTCGGCGGACGTAGGATCAGCCGTTCCGTCTCGAGCGTCGGGCCCAGGACGGGCGCGGCGGCGATCACAGCAGATACTCCCGCTCCAGCGCATAGACGCTGCCGTCCTCGGTCAGGACGCTGGAGTAGAGGCCGAAGCGGTCGATGCGGATCGGCGGCGAACGCAGCAGGTTGTGGCCCGCGATCCAGGCTCCGATCCGGTCCGGGTTCGCCTGCGGCTTCAGATAGGCCAGCGTCACATGGGGCCGGTATTCGCGCCGTTCCGGCGGCACGCCCGCGCGCTCACCCGCCGACCGGCAACGCCCGGCCAGAACGTTCAGCGGCTCCGACGGCTCCACCCCGGCCCACAGGGTGTGGGTGCGGTGGGCGTCGCCGAAGGCCCCGACGCCCTTCAGCGTGATCTCGAAAGCCCCGCCGCCCTCGGCCCGGCTCAGCTCCGAGGCCAGGTCGTCGGCGGTGCGTTCGTCCGCGTCGCCATAGAAGGCCAGGGTCACATGCAGGGCGTCCAGCGGCCGCCAGCGCGCCCCGGGCAGGCCGGATTGTCGTCGCTGAAGGGTCTCGGCGACGTCCTCGGGAATGGCGACGGCGGTGAACAGGCGCAACATGCGACCCTTGGTAGCGCCCGGAACGCGATGCTGGAAGGCGGGTTTTCCTTGCAAGACGGCTCTTCCGTCCCGATATTTCCAGCCAAGGTCGGCGCTTGTCGGCCATATGGAGAGAATTTTCGCGATGAGCGACTTCAACAAGGGCTATGCGCGCCCGCTTCCGCAGTCGGCGGATATGTCCGTCGACGCTAGTCTGCGCGCCTTCATGCTGGGCGTCTACAACAAGCTGGCTCTCGGCCTCGTGGTCGCGGGCGCCTTGGCCTACGTCACCGGCAATTTTGAGCCCGTGCAACGCCTTCTCTATTTCCAGGCGGCTGACGGCCGCATCGGCCTGACCCTGCTGGGCATGATCATCCAGTTCTCGCCCCTGGTCATGCTGTTCGGCTCGATGTTCTTCATGAAGAACCCGACGGCCAAGGGCGTGAACCTGCTCTACTGGGCCGTGGTTTCGACCATCGGCGCCGGTCTGGGCGTCCTGTTCCTGCGCTACACCGGCGGTTCGCTGGCCTCGACCTTCTTCGTCACGGCGGCGGCCTTCGGCGGTCTCAGCCTGGTCGGCTACACGACCAAGAAGGACCTGACCGCCATGGGCAGCTTCCTGATCATGGGCGTGATCGGCCTGATCATCGCCTCGATCGTCAACATCTTCATGCAGTCGGGCGTGATGTACCTGATCATCTCGGGCCTCGGCGTGCTGATCTTCTCGGGTCTGATCGCCTATGACACCCAGCGCCTGAAGATGACCTACTATGCTCTGGGCGGTAATCAGGAAGCCATGGGCGTGGCCACGGGCTTCGGCGCGCTGAGCCTGTTCATCAACTTCGTGAACCTGTTCCAGTTCCTGCTCGCCTTCATGGGCGGCAGCCGGGAATAGGGCCATCTAAGCGCGCTATGGCCGTGACGCGGTCACGGCCGACTTGAGCGCCAACGGCCTCAAGCAGCCCGACGGGCGATAGGTCACCAAAAATGAAGGCCCCGACGGAAACGTCGGGGCCTTTTTCTATTCCACCACCGTGAACCTGCGGCTGTCGAACACGCGCAACACCTGGGCCAGATCGCGGCCGCGCTTCAGCACATGGCCGCCTTCGCCGATCACGGCCCACTGGCCCTGTTTCAGGCGCAGGGCCGGGCGCTTCTCGATCCGGTAAAGCGGCGCATCGCCGGAGCGGCGGAAGACGGCGAACTCGGCGACGTCCCTGTGGCCGATCATGGCGTAGTCGCGCCATTCCCCGGCGGCGACCATCCGGCCATAGACCCGCAGCATCAGGCCCAACTCCTGCCGATCGAAGAAGACCGGCCCGGCCTGCGAGGCTTCGGAACTGTGCGGATCGACGCTCATCGCTCCTCAACTTAAGCAGGCTCGCGTCGAACGCCAGCGGCGCCGCGACTTGTCACCCGCGCCGCACCCGTCCAAAAGGCGGAACAAGTTCTAGATACGGAGACGACCCATGGCGACGAGCGAAGGCTGGGATATGCCGACCGGCGAACTCATGAAGGGCAAGAAGGGCCTGATCATGGGGGTCGCGAACTCCAGTTCCATCGCCTGGGGCATCGCCTCGCAGCTGGCCGCCCAGGGCGCCGAGCTGGCCTTCACCTACCTCGGCGAAAGCCTTGAGCGCCGCGTGCGCCCGCTGGCCGAGAGCGTCGGCGCCAAGCTGCTGATCCAGGCCGACGTCACCGACGACGCCTCGATGGACAAGGCGTTCGAGGAGCTGGAAAAAGAGTTCGGCACGATCGACTTCGTCGTCCACTCGGTGGCCTTCGCCAACAAGGACGAGCTGAAGGGCTCCTTCGTCGACAACACCACCCGCGACAGCTTCCTGCTGGCCATGAACATCTCGGCCTTCAGCTTCGTCGACGTGGCCAAGCGTTCGGCCAAGCTGATGCCCAACGGCGGCTCGATGATCACCCTGACCTACCTGGGGTCCGAGCGGGTCATCCCCAACTACAACACCATGGGCGTGGCCAAGGCCGCCCTGGAAGCCGCGACCCGCTACATCGCCCGCGACCTGGGACCGAAGAACATCCGCGTCAACGCCATCTCGGCGGGCGCGATGCGCACCCTGTCGCTGGCCGGCATCTCGGGCGGACGCGGCCTGCACTCCAAGTCGGCGCAGTTCTCGCTGATCAAGGAAGAGACCTCGATGGAAGGCGTCGCCGGCGCCGCCCTGTGGCTGTGCTCGGACCTGGGCCGCTCGACCACGGGCGAAGTCGTCCACGTCGACGCCGGCTTCCACGCCGTCGGCCTGCCGGACGACATGGAGGGCTGATCCCTCAGCGGGCCGCCGCGCCCCGACAGCAGGCTTCGATATTATTGCCGTCGGGATCCAGGACGAAGGCCCCGTAGTACTCCCCGGCCCCTTCGCGGGGGCCGGGCGCGCCGTTGTCGCGGCCGCCCGCCGCCAGCGCGGCTCGGTGGAAGGCCTCGACCATGGCCTTGTCCTGGGCGACGAAGGCCACGTGCATCTGGTTCAGGCCCGCGCGCGACCCTTGCGCCCAATAGGACGGCCGCAGGGTTCCGATCCACAGATACGGAATGGGCTGTTCGGCGCTGTGGCCGAACAGGAAGGACGCCGGCCCATTGCTGATGGTCTGCAACCCCAGCGCGCCCGCCACGGCGTCATAGAAACGGCGCGCAGCCTTCAGGTCCGAGACGACGATTCCGGTGTGATCCAGCATCAGGGCTCAACGGCGCGGGGCCGCGACCGTTCCCTCTTTGCGGCGGGCTCCGGCTCCGCTTAAGTCTTGCGCCATGAGTTCGCGCCTCCCCCCGCCCGCCAGCTTCTCCGCCGCCGCCGTGGCGACCGTCATCGGTTTCGGGGGCACGGTGGCCCTCGTGGTGCAGGCGGGTCAGGTCATGGGCGCCGCGCCCGCCCAGATCATCTCCATGGTCACGGCGCTGTGCCTCGGCATCGGCCTGCCGGGCGCGATCCTCAGCTGGCGGCTGAGGATGCCGGTCGTGCTGGCCTGGTCGACGCCGGGGGCGGCTTTGCTGGCCGCCTCGACTCTGGGACTGGGTTGGAGCACCGCCGTCGGCGCCTTCGTGCTGGCCGGGCTGCTGATGGTGCTGACCGGGCTGGTCCCCGCCCTGGGACGGCTGGCCGAACGTATTCCCGCCGCGATCGCCTCAGCCATGCTGGCGGGGGTGCTGCTGCCCTTCTGTCTGAAGCTGTTTCTCGTCTTCCCGACCGACATGGCGCTGGCGGGCGGCCTACTGGCCGTCTTCCTGATCATGCGCCGCGTCGCCGCCGCCTGGGCCTTGCCGGCCGTTCTGGTCGCGGCCTTCTTGGTGCTGGCCCTGAGGGGCCAGCTCGGCCTGCCCGCCGGAACCGGACTGTTCGGGGAGCTGTCGCCGGTCATGCCCGCCTTCGACTGGAAGGCGGCGGTCAGCCTGGCCCTGCCGCTCTATCTGGTGACGCTGGCCTCGCAGAACCTGCCCGGTCTGGTGGTGCTGCGCGCCGCCGGCTACGCCCCGCCCGCCGGCAAGCTGATCTTCTGGGGCGGTCTGACCAGCACGCTCCTGGCCCCCTTCGGCGCCCACGGCGTCAATCTGGCCGCCATCACCGCCGCCCTCTGCACCGGACCCGAGGCCCACCCGGATCAGGACCGACGCTGGACCGTCGGCGTCATCTACGGCCTGATCTATCTGGTCGTCGCCCTGTTCGCCGCGCCTCTGGCGGGCCTGTTCATCGCCATGCCGACGAGGGCTCTGGCGGTCATCACGGGTCTGGCCCTGATCGCGCCCCTGACCGGGTCGCTGACCGGCATGATGGGCGTGGCCGAGGACCGCGAGGCGGCGGTGTTGACCTTCGCCGCCACGGCGTCCGGCCTGGCCCTGTTCGGGGTCGGCTCGGCCTTCTGGGGTCTGGCGGTCGGCTTCGTCGCCCTGGCCGCGCGCCGCTGGATCCGGCGGCGCGCCTGAGCCGCATCACGGGACTGTGAGCGAACGACGGCTTTTCACGCCAAGCCTGACTGTGAGAGCGTCGCCCCTGGTCGACACCCGGCCGTGCAGAGAGGCGACGATGGCGCACAAGTTCGAAGTCTATCAGGACAAGGCGGGCGAGTTCCGCGTCCGGTTCAAATACAACTCCGAGATCATCTTCTCGACCGAGGGCTATTCCGACAAGTCGGGCGCCAAGCGCGCGATCGAGTCGATCAAGAAGCACGTCGGCGACGCCCCGACCGAAGAAGTCTAAGTTCCGCGGGGGCGCGGCGCTTTCGCCCGCCCCCGCATCCTCGCCCTTACGCCCGCGCCGGGATGTTCAGCCCGCGCTGAACCGCCGGGCGCGCCAGACCCCGCTCCAGCCAGGCGGCGACGCGCGGGAAGTCGTTGAAGCCGACCAGATCGCCCGCCTCATAGAAGCCGATCAGGTTGCGCACCCAGCCCAGGATGGCGATGTCGGCGATGGTGTAGTCCTCGCCCATGATCCAGTCCCTGCCCTCGAGACGGCCTTCCAGAACCCCCAGCAGACGCCGCGACTCGGCGACGTAGCGGTCGCGCGGGCGCTTGTCCTCGAACTCGCGACCGGCGAACTTGTGGAAGAAGCCGACCTGACCGAACATCGGGCCGATCGAGGCCATCTGGAAGAAGACCCATTGCAGGGTCTCGTAGCGCGCCGCCGGATCGGCGGGCAGGAAACGCCCGGTCTTCTCGGCCAGATAGACCAGGATGGCCCCGGACTCGAACAGGGGCAGAGGCTTGCCGCCGGGACCATCGGGATCGATGATAGCCGGGATCTTGCCGTTGGGGTTCAGCGACAGATAGTCGGGCGTCCAGGTCTCGTTCTGGCCGATGTCCACCAGATGCGGCTCATAGGCCAGACCCAGCTCCTCCAGCAGGATGGAGACCTTCACCCCGTTCGGCGTCGGCAGGGAATAGAGCTGCAGCTGGTCGGGATGCTGGGCCGGATACTGGCGGGTGATCGGAAAGGCGGACAGGTCGGCCATGAGGCGCTCCGGTTGGCGTTGAGCGTCCTATGTCGGAAGCCGAGCCGTCCGCCGCAATAGCCACCGCGTCGGTGGCGGTCGATCAGACCTCGTCGCGCTCGTCCACCTCGGTCGGGCGCACGATGCGCAGCCAGCCTTCGGAAATGCGCAGGTCCGGCGCCGCCTCGCGGGTGAAGGGCAGATACCAGGTCGGTCCGCCTTCCTTGGGCGAAATCTCGAGCATGTCCGAGGCGCCGAAATTCTGCACCGACTTGACCGTGCCGACGACGGCGTCGTCCAGATCGCGCGCTTCCAGACCGACCAGATCGGTCAGGTAGAACTCGTCGTCCTCAGGCTCGGGCAGGCGGTCGCGCGGCACGAACAACTTCTGGCCGCGCGCGGCGTCGGCCTGCTCCTTGGTGGCGATCTCCTTGACCCTGGCCACCACGCCCGCCTTGTCCGGCCGCGCCGAGAGCAGGGTGATGGCGGGCGTTCCGTCGGCCTTCAGCAGGGGCTGGTAGGCCATCAGGGCCATAGGGTCGGCGGTGAAGGCGGTGATCCGCACCTCGCCCTTCACGCCGAAGGCGCCGCCGATCTGGGCGACGAGGATCATCTTGTTTTCGTCGCTCATCGACAGGCTCCGTTGCGCAATTCCATGCGCCAGATAGCAGAAAAGCAGCGCCTGGGATCGGACGCTGCTTTCCATTTCCGCATCCCGGCCGGAACCGGGAAGCCGAAGGGTTTAGCCCTCGGCGTTTTCTTCGGCGGCCGGAGCTTCTTCAGCAGCGGCTTCGACCGGGGCTTCTTCAGCAGCCGGAGCGTTCTTGGCGGCTTCAGCAGCGGCAGCGGCTTCTTCCTTGGCGCGGGCGGCGGCTTCAGCAGCCTCGACCTTGGCGGCGGCTTCAGCTTCCAGGCGGTCGGCTTCGCGCTGGGCGCGCTCGGCGGCGCGTTCCTGGGCCTTCTTGCCCGGCGTGCCCTTGTTCGGGTTGTTCGACTGGGTCCACTGAACCTTGCCGACCAGAACTTCGTCTTGCGACTGGCTGATGAAGCGCGCGACGCGGTCGGTCGGCTGAGCGCCCTTGGCCAGCCATTCCGAGATGCGGTCGGCCTTCAGCGTGACGCGCGGTTGGGCGCTGTCCTTGGGCAGCATCGGGTTGTAGCTGCCGACGCGCTCGATGAACTTGCCGTCGCGCGGAGCGTGCGAGTCAGCAACGACGATGTAGTAGTAGGGGCGCTTCTTGGCGCCGCCGCGGGCCAGACGAATCTTCAGCATTTTCAGTCTCTTTCTAGAAAATCGAAATCAGTTCTTTTTCGGGAAGCCCGGCAGGCCCGGAAGGCCCCCCGGAAGTTGTCCGCCGCCCAGGCCCGCAAGGCGGTCCTGAATGGCTTTCATTTCGTCGGCGCTGGGTTCGGCCATCTTGCCGCCGCCCAGGGCCTTGAGGCGGGCCATGTCGGGGCCGCCCATTCCAGGGAGGCCTGGCATTCCGCCGCCTCCGCCGAGGCCGCCCATCATGGCGGCCATCTTCTGCAGGTTCTTGCCGCCGCCCTTGGACAGCGACTTGACCATGTCGGCCATCTGCCGGTGCTGTTTCAGCAGGCGGTTGATGTCCTGGACCTCGACGCCGGCTCCAGCGGCGACACGCTTCTTGCGGCTGGCGTTCAGCAGGTCGGGCTTCTTGCGCTCGGCCTTGGTCATGGAGCTGATGATGGCTTCCTGACGGGCGATCATCTTGTCGTTGACGTTGCTGTCGGCCATCTGGGCCTTCAGCTTGGCCACGCCGGGCAGCATGCCCATGATGCCCTGAAGCCCGCCCATCTTCTTCATCTGCTGCAGCTGGGCGGCCAGATCGTCCAGATCGAACTGACCCTTGGCCAGCTTGCGGGCCATCTTTTCGGCCTTGGCCTGGTCCAGCTCGGTCGCGGCCTTTTCGACCAGGGCGACGATGTCGCCCTGACCCAGGATGCGGCCGGCGACGCGGCGGGCGTCGAAGACGTCCAGGGCGTCGACCTTTTCACCGGCGCCCAGATACTTGATCGGCAGGCCGGTGACGGCGCGCATCGACAGCATGGCGCCGCCGCGGCCGTCGCCGTCGGCGCGGGTCAGCACCAGGCCGGTCAGCGGCAGGCGCTCATGGAAGGCGGCCGCGGTGCGCACCGCGTCCTGACCCGTCAGGCTGTCGGCGACCAGCAGGGTCTCGACCGGATTGGCGACGCGGGCGACCTCGGCCACCTCGGCCATCAGGGCCTCGTCCAGCGTGATGCGGCCGGCGGTGTCGAGGATCAGGACGTCGAAGCCCTGGAGCTTGGCCGATTGCAGCGCGCGCTTGGCGATCTCGACCGCCGACTGGCCCGCCACGATGGGCAGGGTCGCGACCTCGATCTGCTGACCCAGGGTCGCCAGCTGCTCCATGGCCGCCGGACGACGCGTGTCCAGCGAGGCCATCATGACCTTCTTGCGGTCGAACTTGGTCAGGCGCAGCGCCAGCTTGGCCGAGGTCGTGGTCTTGCCCGAGCCCTGCAGGCCGGCCATCAGGATCACGGCGGGCGGCGTGGCGTTGGTGTTCAGCGGAACCGGTTCTTCGCCGCCCAGCATCTCGACCAGACCGTCATAGACGATCTTGACTACCTGATCGGCCGGCTTGACCGAACGGATGACCTCTTCGCCGGTCGCCTGTTCCTTGGCGCGGCTGATGAAGTCCTTGACCACCGGCAGGGCGACGTCGGCCTCGAGCAGGGCGACGCGGACTTCGCGCAGCGCTTCCTCGACATCCTTTTCGGACAGGGCGCCGCGGCCGGTGATCCGGTCGAAGACGCCTGTCAGTCGCTCGTTCAGAGCCTCGAACATTCAAAACCTTTCATGCGCGAACCCTGACCTCCATAGAGAAACGGCCTCTGGCGACGATCACGTCGGCAGAGGGTCCTCGCCTGCCTCGTCCCGATCAAGCGGGTGTCGTGCAGGTGGAGGCGCAGGTTCAATTGCGCCGGAAGCCGCGGCTTATGGAGCATCCGCGAGCAAATGTCGACTCTGCGGCGCGCGTCCAACAACCACACAAAGGGTTTCAACGTTGACCGTGGGGACTAGGCGGTTCGGATTCCGCTGATACGGTTCCGTTCCCAGCCTCCCCGCTGAAGGACGATGCGATGATCCAGGCCGCCGACGACCGACTGCGCGACGAGGTCCGCCTGCTGGGCGCCCTGCTCGGCGAGGTGATCCGCGACGAGGGCGGGCAGGAACTCTACGACCGGATCGAGGCGGTGCGGCAGGCCTCGGTGGCCTATCATCGCGACCCGGCCTCGCATGACGCTTCGCAACTGGAAGCCCTGCTGAAGGACCTGTCGCTGGACCAGGCCATCGGCCTGACCCACGGCTTCGCCGCCTTCTCCCTGCTGGCCAATGTCGCCGAGGACCGGGCGGGCAAGCGCCGGGCGCGCGAACAGGCCGAGGCCGGCGAACGCGCCGACACGCCCGAGGGCGCGTTGAAGCGGCTGGACGCGGCGGGCGTCGACCGGGCGGCGGTGCGCGACCTTCTGTCGGACGCCCTGATCTCGCCGGTGCTGACCGCCCACCCCTCCGAGGTGCGGCGCAAGAGCGTCATCGACCGCATCGCCGCCGTCGGCGCCCTGCTGGACGGCTGCGACCGCGACGGGATCGCCTGTTCGCCCACGGCGCTGAAGGCGGCCCTGCGCCGCCAGATCGTCATCCTGTGGGCCACGCGCCTGACCCGCGCCTCGGGCCTGGTGGTTCAGGACGAGATCAACACCGTTACCGACTGGCTGCAGCGCATCTTCCTGCACGTCGCCCCGGCCCAGCTGGCCGAATGGCGGACCCTGCTGGACGCGCCCGACCTGCCGCCCTTCCTGCGCATCGGCACCTGGGTCGGCGGCGACCGCGACGGCAATCCCAATGTCGACGCCGGGGTTCTGGCGGCCGCCTTCCGCACCCAGTCGCGCGCCGTGCTGCGCTTCTATCTGGAGGAGGTGAACGCCCTGGGCGAGGAGCTGAGCCTCTCTGCCGACCTGACCGCCGTCACCCCCGAGCTGGCGGCCCTGGTCGGAAGCTCCGGCGACGCCTCGATCCAGCGGGCGGACGAGCCCTATCGCCGGGCGCTGAGCCAAATCTACGCCCGGCTGTCGGCCACCCATCTGGCCCTGACCGGCGGTCCCGCCCCCCTGCCCGCCCAGTTCGAGGCCCCCGCCTATGAAGGCCCCGACGCCTTCCGCGCCGATCTGGCCGTCCTGCACGACAGCCTGATCCGTACCCACGGGGCCGTCTTCGCTGACGACCGGCTGGCGCGTCTGATCACGGCGGCCGACGTCTTCGGCTTCCACATGGCGACGCTGGACCTGCGCCAGAATTCCGACGTGCACGAGCGGGTCGTCGCCGACCTGCTGAAGGTCGCGGGCGTCTGTCCGGACTACGGCGCCCTGGACGAAGAGGCCCGGCTGACCCTGCTGGCCCGCGAACTGGCCGGACCGCGCCCGCTGTTTTCTCCGTATGCGGACTATGCGCCCGAGACCCTGAAGGAGCGCGCCATCCTGCAGGCGGCGGCGCAGGCCCTGACCGCCTTCGGCCCCCAGGCCATCCGCACCCACATCGTCTCCAAGACCGACGCGGCCTCGGACATGCTGGAGGTCTATCTGCTGCTCAAGGAGGTCGGCCTCTACGACCCCGCCGATCCCGCCGGCTGCCCGATCCAGGCCGCCCCCCTGTTCGAGACGATCGAAGACCTGCGCGCCTCGCAACCGACGCTGGAGCGGGTGCTGGCCGAGCCCTCGGCCCGCGCCGTGGCAACCGCGCGCGGGGTGCAGGAGGTGATGATCGGCTATTCGGATTCGAACAAGGACGGCTCCTACCTGACCTCGGGCTGGGAGCTGCACGAGGCCTCGCGCGCCCTGCTGGAGGTGACCCGCGCGGCGGGCGTACGGCTGCAGCTGTTCCACGGCCGCGGCGGCGCGGTCGGGCGCGGCGGCGGCTCCTCCTTCTCGGCCGTTCTGGGCCAGCCGGCCGGAACGGTGGCGGGCCGCATCCGCGTGACCGAACAGGGCGAGGTCATCGCCAACAAGTACGGCGAGCCGGAGGTGGCGCAGAGGAACCTCGACGCCCTGACCTGCGGGACCCTGCTGGCCTCGCTGGGGCCGCAGACCGACGGCGGCTACAGCGCCGAGCACGGCGCCACGGCCGCGCGCCTGTCGGCGGCCTCGATGAAGGCCTATCGCGCCCTGGTCTATGAGACGCCCGGCTTCGTCGACTACTTCCGCGCCGCCACCCCCATCGCCGAGATCGCCGACCTGAAGATCGGCTCGCGCCCGGCCTCGCGCTCGACCTCGACCGCCATCGAGGACCTGCGCGCCATTCCCTGGGTGTTCAGCTGGTCGCAGTCGCGGGTCATGCTGCCCGGCTGGTTCGGCTTCGGCTCGGCGGTTCAGGGCGAGAACCCCGACGAACTGCGCGACATGGCCGCCGCCTGGCCCTTCTTCCGCACCGTGGTCCAGAACATGGAGATGGTGATGGCCAAGGCCGACATGGCCATCGCCCGCCGCTACGCCGGACTGGTCCCCGACCCGGCGCTCGCCGAGCGCATCTACGGCGCCATCCGCGAGGAATGGGAGCGGACTCGCAACGCCGTCCTGTCGATCACCGGCCACGACGACCTGCTGGGCGGCCAGCCCGAGCTGGACCGGCTGATCCGCCAGCGCATGCCCTATGTCGAGCCGCTGAACCATGTGCAGATCGAGCTGATCCGCCGCCGCCGCGCCGGCGACGACGACCCCCGCGTGCGCAACGGCATCCTGCTGGCCATCAACGGCGTGGCGGCGGGTCTCAGGAACAGCGGCTGATCACAACCACCGGGTCCGCTTGAAGGTGATGTAGAGGCCGATGCAGATGACGGCGATCAGCCCCAGCACCGCCGGATAGCCATAGGTCCAGCGCAGCTCCGGCATATGGTCGAAATTCATGCCGTAGATCCCCGCCACCGCCGTCGGGGTGGCCAGGATGGCGGCCCAGGCGGCCAGCTTGCGGGTGATGACGCCCTGGCGCTGCTGCTCCAGCAGGTTGGAGACCTCAAACACCGTCGACAGGATATCGCGCAGCGCCGCCGTCCGGCTGGCGACGCGCCGCACATGGTCGGCCACGTCGCGGAAATAGGGGCGGACCTCGCGGTCGATGCAGGGCAGGTCCAGCGACTGCAGCCGGGTCGCCACCTCCTCCATCGGGCCAAGGATGCGGCTGAATTTCAGCAGTTCGCGGCGCAGCCGGAACAGGCGCTTGATGTCCGCCCGCGACAGGAAGCTGTCCAGCGCCCGCTGCTCCATCTCCAGCACGCTGTCCTCGATGGCGTCGACGATGGGGACATAGGCGTCGACGATGAAGTCCAGCACCCCGTGCAGGATGAAGTCGGCGCCGTGCTTCAGTTGCAGCGGCGAGGCCTCCAGCTGGGCGCGCAGCTGGGTGTGGGCGCGGGCCGAGCCGTGGCGGATGGTGATAACGTAGCGGGCGCCCACGAAGACGTGGGTCTCGCCGTACAGGATGGCGTCGTCGGATTTCTGGGCCGTGCGGGCGACGATGAACAACTCGCCGCCATAGACCTCGATCTTGGGCATCTGGTGCGCCGCCAGCGCATCCTCGACCGCCAGCGGATGCAGACGGAAACGACGCACCAGCCCCTCGAACTCCTCGTCCGTCGGTTCATAGAGGCCGATCCAGAGATACTCGCCCGGCTTGAGCCGCAGCCCCTCGTCGGTCAGCGGCGCCTCGCGAACGCGCTGACCGTCCTTGTAGACGTAGGAGGCGACAACGCTCATGCAGAGACCCCTTTCTGGGCCGCGGTCAGAAGGCTCCGCCTTCTCGACCCGACGCGGCCCGCGACACAGCCAAGGCTTACGCCACCTCAGCCGGAATAGAAAAGGGCCCGGCGGATCGCTCTGCCGGGCCCTTCCAATTTCAGCGCCTATCGGGCCTCAAGTAGCCCGAAGGGCGGTAGGCCCCTTAGGAAACAGGGAAGCCGCGCACCTTCAGCAGGGCCGCCACGTCGGGGTTGCGGCCGCGGAACTGGCGATAGGCCTCGCCGCGATCCGTGGTGTTGCCGGGCGCCAGGATGATCGACTTGAAGCGGCCGCCGATGTCCGGGTTGAAGACGTCGCCCGACTCCTCGAAGTAGGCCCAGGTGTCGGCGTCCATCACTTCCGACCACAGGTAGGAGTAGTAGCCGGCCGAATAGGCGTCCGAGGTGAAGAGGTGGTTGAACTGCGGCAGGCGGTGCCGCATCACCATCTCCTTGGGCATGCCCAGACGGTCCAGCGAGGCCTTCTCGAAGGCCGCGATGTCGGTCGGCGGCGTCGCCTGGGTGTGCAGGTCCATGTCGACCAGGGCCGACGACAGATAGCTGACCGTGGCGTAGCCCTGGTTGAAGGTCGAGGAGGCCTCGACCTTGTCCACCAGCGCCTGCGGCATCGGCTGCTTGGTCTCGACGTGCTTCATGTAGCCGTCGAGGATGGGGCGGCTCAGCACCCAGTGCTCGTGCACCTGCGACGGATATTCCACGAAGTCGCGCGGCGTATTGCCGAACGACGGATAGGTCACCACCGACGAGAAGTAGTGCAGGGCGTGGCCGAACTCGTGGAACAGGGTCTCGGCGTCGTCCAGCGAGATCAGCAGGGGTTGACCGGCCTCGGCCTTGACGAAGTTGTTGTTGTTCGAGGCCAGGATCGGCTTGGCGCCGGTCAGGGTCGAGAAGGACCGATAGGTGGTCATCCAGGCGCCCGAACGCTTGCCCGGACGGGCGAAGTCGTCGGCGTAATAGAGGCCGATCAGCTTGCCGGTGGCCTTGTCGGTGACCTCATAGGTGGTCACGTCGGGCTCGAAGGTCGAGACCGAACCCTTGGGCAGAGGCTTGAAGACGAAGCCGTACAGGCGCTCTGCCATGTAGAAGGAGGCCGCGCGCACCGCGTGCAGTTCGAAGTAGGGCTTCAGCTCGTTCTGATCGAGGTCGTACTTGGCCTTGCGGACCTTCTCGGCGAAGTAGAGGTAGTCCCAGGGCTCGATGTCGAAGCCGGCGATCGCCTTCATGTCGGCGACCTCTTCGGCGACGCGGGCCTTGGCCGGGGCCCAGACGCGCTGCATCAGCTCCATCGCCGCGGCCGGGGTCTTGGCCATGGTGTCCTGCATCCGCCATTCGGCGTGGTTGCCGAAGCCCAGCAGCCTGGCGCGCTGCTGACGCAGGGCGACGATCTGGGCGATGGTGGACTTGGTGTCGTTGGCGTCGCCGTTGTCGCCGCGCTTGACGAACTTCTTCCACACCTGCTCGCGCAGGGCGCGGTCGTCGGCGAAGGTCAGGAAGGGATCGACGCTGGAGCGGGTGTTGACGATGGCCCAGCCCTGGACGTTGCGCGAACGGGCGGCGGCGGCGGCGGCGGCCTTGTTCGAGGCGGGCAGACCCTTCAGGCCGGCTTCGTTGGCGATGACGGTCCAGGTGTTCTCATCGGCCACCACCTTCTGGCCGAAGCCGGTGAAGGCGTTCGACAGGGCGGTGTTGATGCGGCCCAGCTCGGCCTTTCCGGCGGCGTCCAGGGCGGCGCCGTTGCGCACGAAGGCGTCGCGGCTGCGCTCGGCCAGACGCTTCTGCTGGGCGTTGAGGCCCGCGGCGTCGGCGCCGTCGGCCACGGCCTTGATGCGCTGGAACAGCTTCTCGTTAAAGGTGATCTCATCCGAGGCGGCCGACAGGATCGGCGACAGCTCGGTCTCCAGCACGTCCCACTGCTCGCCGCCGATGTTCGAGGTCATGACGCTGAAGACGTTGATGGCGCGGTCCAGCGGCTCGCCGACCAGCTCCATCGCCACCAGGGTGTTGGCGAAGGTCGGGGCCTCCGGGTTGTTCGCGATCGCGGCCACGTCGGCGCGTTGCAGCTCGATGCCTTCCAGCACGGCTTCGCGCATCTTGGGCGCCGTCACCTTGTCCCACGGGGGCACGCCCTCATAGGGGCCGGTCCAGGGCTGCAGCAGTTCGGCGCGCGGCGTCGCGGCCGGCAGGACGGCGCGGCCGATGCGGGCTTCGTCGGCGGTCGAGAGGGCCGTGGCCGATCCGGTCATTGCGTTCTCCATGGCGCCGACGGAGGCGCAGCCCGTCAGGGCGAAGAGGCTCGCGCCCCCGATGAGAAGATGGCGTCTGTGCATCCGGTTCTCCCAACCTTTGAGCAGTGTCGCGCGACCCTAGGCGCGCTTGGCCGGGTCGTCACATGAAGCCGATGTAATCCTAACCATTGGACGACGGAACCCCGGCGGTCTAAAGCCCGCGTCATGGCGATAGGCGTTTTCGACTCCGGCGTGGGCGGACTGACGGTCCACCGCGAACTTGTGACCCGCTTTCCGACGCGGGACTTCATCTATCTGGGCGACCAGGCCCACGCCCCCTATGGCGGGCGCGGCGGCGAAGAGATCGTCGACCTGACCCGCGCGGGCTGCGAGCGTTTGTTCGAGGCCGGGGCCTCGGTGGTCGTTCTGGCCTGCAACACGGCCTCGGCCATCGCCCTGCGCCGCCTGCAGCAGACCTGGATTCCGGGGATGCGCGAAAAGCTGGGCCGGCCGGTCAACGTCCTGGGCATCATCGTCCCGACCATCGAGGCCGCCACCGGCCTGCCCTGGTCCTATGAGGCCGAACGCAACGGGCGGCTGGAAGGCGAGAAGAAGCAGGCGATCGACATCACCGGCGTCTTCTGCACCGCCGCCACGGCCATGAGCCGGGTCTATGAAATCGAGATCGACAAGCGCCGCGAGGACCTGGCCGTCTTCACCGAACCCTGCCCCGGCCTGGCCGGCCTGATCGAACTGGGCGCTCCGACCGAGGAGCTGAAGGTGGTGGTCGACGACCACGTCGACGCCCTGCGCCGCCGCATCGGCCGCCACCCGGACAAGGCCATCCTGGGTTGCACCCACTATGAGATCGTCGCCGATCTGTTCGCCGACGCCCTGCCCGCCGGGGTCCAGGTCATCAGCCAGCCGACCGCCGTGGCCGACTCGCTGGAACGCTATTTCGAGCGCCATCCGGAATACGACCTGGGCTCGTCCGGCCGCCGCGACTTCCTGACCACCGGCGCGCCCGGCCCGCAGTCGGACCTGATCGCCCGCTTCTGGGGCGCGCCCCTGACCTTTACCGCAGCCTGACTATTCGGCTGAACGGGCGCGGCGCTGGCCGAAGGTCGGCGCCCGTTCCTTCTGCTGCGCCCAATAGGCCGGGCCGTCGTCGGGCTTGAACATGGTGCGCGGCGTGCCCGTCCGGTCCACCACGGCGAAGGTATTGGTCGAAGCCTGATAATAAAGGGTGTCGCCGTTCGGCCGCTTGACCGTCTCGGTCCCGCGCGGCGCCGCCTCGGTGAAGGCCCGCACCTTTTGCAGGTATTCGTCCGCCGACTTCGCCCCGAAGGCCGCGCCGTTGCGCTCGTACAGGCGCTGGACCTTGGCGTCGGCGGTCTCGCGGCGATTGGCCGTGACCGGCGGCTTGACCTCGGGCGCCGCCTCGACCGTCTCGCTCTCGGACACCGCCGCCGAGATCAGGGCGACCGGCTCGGCCGCCGCCCGTTCGCGCGTCTGCACCGCCGAGCCGCCACTGTCGCAAGCCCCCAGAACCAGCGCCGCGAGCGCCGCCGTCGCCATCTGAATCCGCATGGGTCGTCCCTCCCTGAAAAACCCGCCGAACGCAGTTAGGCATAAACTATTTGTTCTGGCAATGTTCCGTAGTCGTCGCTTGGTCAAACACGGCTTTGTCTCGACGCCGTCATGCGGCGCCGCTAGAGATTCCTTCATGACCGCATCCTCGCTTTCCGGCCGCAAGGTCCTGCTGATCGTCGGCGGCGGCATCGCCGCCTACAAGGCGCTGGAGCTGATCCGTCTGCTGAGGAAGGCCGGGGTCGAGGTGATGACGGTGCTGACCCGGGCCGGAGCCGAGTTCGTCACTCCCATGTCGCTGGCGGCCCTGACCGGCCGTCCGGTGCGGCAGGACCTGTTCATGCCCGAGGACGAGACGGCCATGGGCCATATCGAGCTGTCGCGCTGGGCCGATCTGGTGGTGGTGGCGCCGGCGACGGCAGGCCTGATCGCCAAGGCGGCCAACGGAATGGCCGACGACCTGGCCTCGACCACGCTGCTGGCCACCGACAAGAAGGTGCTGCTGGCCCCGGCGATGAACGTGCGGATGTGGCTGCACCCGGCGGTGAGGGCCAATGTCGAGCGGCTGAAAGACTTCGACGGCTTCCACGGCGTCGCCGTGGTCGGCCCCGACGACGGCGAGATGGCCTGCGGCGAGTTCGGCCCCGGCCGCATGGCCGAGCCCCCCGTCATCCTCGACGAGATCGCCCGCCTGCTGGCCGGCCCCGACGGCCGCCCCCTGACCGGCAAGACCGCCGTCGTCACCGCCGGACCGACGTTCGAGCCCCTCGACCCGGTGCGCGGCCTGACCAACCGCTCCAGCGGCAAGCAGGGCTACGCCGTGGCCGCCGCCCTGGCCGAACTGGGTGCCGAGGTGACGCTGATCTCCGGCCCGGTGGCCCTGGACGCCCCCGTCGGCGTGACCCGTGTCTGGGTCGAGGCCGCCACCGAGATGAAGGCCGCCGTCGAGGCCCGTCTGCCCGCAGACATCGCGGTGATGAGCGCCGCCGTCGCCGACTGGCGCGTGGACGGGATCGCCTCGGGCAAGATCAAGAAGAAGCCGGGCGGCCCGCCGTCCCTGGCCCTGATCGAGAACCCCGACATCCTGGCCGGCGTCTCCGCCCCCGGTCCGAAGCGGCCGAAACTGGTGGTCGGCTTCGCCGCCGAAACCAGCGATCTGGAGGCCAACGCCCGCGCCAAGCTGTCGAAGAAGGGTTGCGACTGGATCGTCGGCAACGACGTCTCCGACGACGTCTTCGGCGCCGACGGCAACACCGTGACCCTGTTTACCCAGGGCGGCGCCGAGCCCTGGCCGCGCCAGTCCAAGACCGAGGTGGCGCGCAAGCTCGCCCGCCGCATCGCCGATCACTTCAAGGCCTGAGAGAAGTCCATGACCACCGTCCGCGTCGAACGCCTGCCCCACGCCGAGGGCCTGGCCCTGCCCGCCTATGAGACGACGGGATCGGCGGGCATGGACCTGCGCGCCGCCCTGCCCGCGTTCGAGCCGGTCGTGCTGCACCCCGGCGAGCGCAAGCTGATCCCGACCGGCCTTAAGATCGCGCTGGAGCCCGGCTATGAGGCCCAGGTCCGCCCCCGTTCGGGTCTGGCGCTGAAGCACGGCGTCACCTGCCTGAACTCGCCCGGCACCATCGACAGCGACTATCGCGGCGAGGTCGGGGTCATCCTGATCAACCACGGCCAGCTCGCCTTCGAGATCCAGCGCGGCGAACGCATCGCCCAGATGGTCATTGCCCCCTACGCCCAGGCCGTCATGGCCGAGGTCGAGGCTCTGGACGAGACCGCGCGCGGCGCCGGCGGCTTCGGCTCGACGGGGCGCTGACAAAACGGCACTTTACGAAACGCCACAGTTCAACCTAGCGTAGCAGTATGAATACGCTGGACCAACTCGTCTACTGCAGCCGCGCCCGGCTGAATCAAGAGCAAGCCGACGAGCAGATCGCCGACATCGTCCACGTCTCAACTTTCCGAAACGCCCGCGTCGGCATTACCGGCGCCCTGACCCTCAGGGGCGGCGCCTTTGTCCAGTTGCTGGAAGGCACCCCGACCGAGCTGGATATCCTTATGTTGCACCTGCATTTCGATGAGCGACATGAGGATATCGTCGTCCTGGCGCGCGAACAGATCACGCGACGCGCCTTCCCGATCTGGGGCATGACGGCCTCTCGGCCGGACCAGCGCGCGGCCCGCGACCTGGATCGTCTGATCGCAGAGCGCTCACCCCGCCTGGAGTCGTGGAGGCAGGCGATGAGCGCCGCATTCACGGCCTAGGCCCGACTCAACCTGCGGCCACGCCTCAGACCGTCGAACTGGGCGACGGCGAGGTGATCTCGCGGTGGAGCACCCGCTCGCGCCAGGCGGTGTAGAGACCGCTGCCGGCGATCAAGGCGGCCCCGATCAAGGTCGCCCCGGTCGGCGCGTCGTTCAGCAGCAGCCAGCCCAGAACCACGGCCCCGACCATCTGCAGATAGTCCAGCGGCGCCAGGAGCGAGACCGGGGCGTGTTGCAGCGAGGTTGTCATCAGCAGTTGGGCCAGCCCGCCCGCCAGTCCGCCTGCCGCCAGCACGGCCAGCACCAGCCAGCTATGGCTGTGGCCGTCGATCAGGGCCAGCCCCCCACCCACCAAGGCGCAGGCGATGAAGAACCAGAAGACGATGGCGGTCGCCTTCTCCGTCTTGCCCAGCTGGCGCAGGGTGACAGTCACCGAGGCCGCCACGAAGGCCCCGCCCAGCGCGAACAGCAGCCCGCCTAGGGGCGGCGCGCCCTCGGCGCCGGGCCGCACCAGGACCAGAACCCCCACGAAGCCCAGGATGACCGCCGTCCAGCGATGGCGTCCGACTTTCTCCTTCAGGACAAGGATGGACAGCAGGGTGGCGAAGATGGGGGCGGTGAAGCCGATGGTCGTGGCGTCGGCCAGGGGCAGCAGCCTCAGACCCTGAAAGATGAGCAGAATGCCGCTCACCCCCAGGGCGCAGCGCCAGACATGAACCATGGGCCGGCGGGTCGAGATCGCGGCCAGTCCCCCGCCGCTGTTCAGAATCCAGAACAGAACCACCGGCAGGCCGAAGATCGAGCGGTAGAAGACCATCTCGCCCGCCGAGACGGGTTCCATCGTCGCCGCCCACTTCATCAGGGCGTACATCAGGGAGAAGCAGAGGGCGGCGGCCGCCCGCAGCATCATGCCGTAGCTGCTTCCCTGTCTGACCCCTTGGCGGCTCATCCGCCGCCTCAGGCCTGACGGAAGCCGAGCACGTCCTGCATGTCGTAGAGGCCGGGGCGGCGGTTACGCACCCAGGCGGCGGCGGCCACGGCGCCCTTGGCGAACAGCGACCGATCGATGGCCGAGTGCGACAGGGTCAGCAGCTCGTCTTCCGACCCGAACAGGACCGTATGCTCGCCGATGACGCCGCCGGCGCGCAGGGACGCAAAGCCGATCTTGCCCGGCTCGCGCGGCCCGGTGATGCCGTCATAGGGGGCGGTCTTCAGGTCTTCCAGATCGCGGCCCCGGCCGTTGGCGGCGGCCTCGCCCAGCATCAAGGCGGTGCCCGAGGGGGCGTCCACCTTGCGTCGGTGATGGGTCTCCAGCACCTCGATGTCCCAGTCACGGCCGTCCAGGCGTTGCGCCGCGTGCTCGACCAGACCGATCAGGATGTTGAGGCCCAGCGAGAAGTTGCCGCTGCGGACGATGGCGATCTTCTCCGCCGCCGCCTCGATCAGGGCGTCCTGTTCCGGCGACAGGCCGGTGGAGCCGATGACCAGTGCCGGACCGCCGCGTTCGGCGCAGGCCCTCGCCAGATCGACCGAAGCCTCGGGCGTCGAAAAGTCGATGATGACGTCGCACAGGTTCAGGCCGGGCGTCTCGCCCCGGTCGAAGCGGGCGGCGACCACCACGTCCTCGCGGGCGTCCAGGACTTGCGAAACGGCGCGGCCCATGCGGCCCCGGGCGCCGGAGATGCCGGCGTGGAAGATGTCGCTCACGCGGCTGTTTCTTTCGAGTTCTCGGCGTCGCCGCCCAGGATGTCGGCCCAGAAGCGCTTGGCCTTGCCGGCGAAGGTGGTGTTGCGCGGGTTCTGGCTCTCTCCGAACGAGGCGGCCAGTTCCTGCATCAGCTCCTTCTGACGCGGGGTCAGGTCGGCGGGGGTCTCGACGAACAGCTCGACCACCAGGTCGCCGCGCTGGCGGCCGTTCAGGTGGGGCATGCCCTTGCCCTTGATGCGGATGGTCTTGCCGGTCTGGGCGCCGGCCGGCACCTCGACCGTGGCCTTGCACTTGCCGTCGCAGGCCTCGGAGACCAGGCAGGGGGCGTCGACCACGCCGCCGAGAGCCGCCACCGTCATCGGCACCGGCACCGTGACCAGCAGGTCCAGGTTGTCGCGCTCGAACAGTTCGTGGTCGTGCACCGACAGGAAGACATAGAGGTCGCCGCGCGGGCCGCCGCGCTGACCGGCCTCGCCCTCGCCCGACAGGCGGATGCGCGAGCCGTCGTCGACGCCGGCCGGGATCTTCAGGCTGAGCTGGCGGTTCTTGCGGACCTGGCCGTGGCCGTGACAGGCGTTGCAGGGGTCGGAAATCATCTCGCCCGAGCCGCCGCAACGGGGGCAGGTGCGTTCGACCTGGAAGAAGCCGTTGGCCTGGCGCACGCGCCCGGCGCCGCCGCAGGTGGAGCAGATGCTCGGCTTGGTTCCGGCCTTGGCACCCGAGCCGTCGCAGACCTCGCAGGTCATGGTGGTGGGCACCGCGATCTCGACCTCGGCGCCCTTGTAGGCCTGCTCCAGGGTGATCTCGAGGTCATAGCGCAGGTCCGAGCCGCGACGCGGTCCGCCCTGCTGCTGACGCCCGCCCCGGCCGCCGAAGGCGTCGCCGAATGCGTCGCCGAAGACCTGGGAGAAGATGTCGTTGATGTCGTGGAAACCTTGCCCGCCGCCGCGTCCGAACGGGTCGCCGCCGCCGGCGCCGCCGTTCACGCCCGCATGACCGAACCGGTCATAGGCCGCACGCTTCTGATCGTCCGACAGCACCGTATAGGCCTCGGAGATCTCCTTGAACTGGGCGAGGGATTCCTCCGAGCCGCCGTTGCGATCCGGGTGGTGGATCATGGCCAGCTTGCGATAGGCCGACTTCAGGCCCGCAGCGTCGATGGTCCGCTCGACCCCCAGAATCTCGTAATAGTCACGCTGCGCCATCAGGCGTTCGTCCTCTTACTTTCCCGCTGCGTACGCCGTCCCCGTTAAGCCGAAGATCGTGCGTTCGCGAATGACCGATTGACCATGCCTGCTGACATGGGCGCCCGGTCGAATGATGCAAGTTTTATGAAACGGCCCCGCCTGCCGTCTGGCAAGCGGGGCCGGTCGTCTTCAATCGCGTTTCGTTACGCGTTCTTCTTGTCGTCTTCGTCCGAGACTTCCTCGAACTCGGCGTCGACCACGCCGTCGTCGGCGGGGGCTTCTTCCGAAGCGCCGTCTTCACCGGCGCCCTGCTGGGCGGCGTACATGGCCTCGCCCAGCTTCATCGAGGCCTGGGCCAGGGTGTTGGTCTTCTCGCGGATGGCTTCGGGGTCCGAGCCGTCCTTGGCCGACTTCAGCTCGTCCAGGGCCGACTGGATGGTCGCCTTGGTCGCCTCGTCGATCTTGTCGCCGTGCTCGGCCAGGGCCTTCTCGGTCGAGTGGATCAGGCTGTCGGCGCCGTTGACGGCCTCGACCAGTTCCTTGCGGACCTTGTCGGCGGCGGCGTTGGCCTCGGCTTCCTTGACCATCTTGTCGATGTCGGCGTCCGACAGGCCGCCGTTGGCCTGGATGCGGATCGACTGTTCCTTGTTGGTCGCCTTGTCCTTGGCGGTCACGTGCACGATGCCGTTGGCGTCGATGTCGAAGGCGACCTCGATCTGCGGCATGCCGCGCGGCGCCGGCGGGATGCCCATCAGGTCGAACTGACCCAGGACCTTGTTGTCCGACGCCATCGGACGCTCGCCCTGGAAGACCCGGATCGTCACGGCCGACTGGTTATCGTCGGCGGTCGAGAAGACCTGGCTCTTCTTGGTCGGGATGGTGGTGTTGCGTTCGATCAGCGGGGTGAAGACGCCGCCCAGGGTTTCGATGCCCAGGGTCAGCGGGGTCACGTCCAGCAGCAGCACGTCCTTGACGTCGCCTTGCAGAACGCCGGCCTGAACGGCGGCGCCCAGGGCCACGACTTCGTCAGGGTTCACGCCCTTGTGCGGCTCCTTGCCGAAGAAGGCCTTCACGGCTTCGACGACCTTGGGCATGCGCGTCATGCCGCCGACCAGAACGACTTCGTCGATGTCCGAGGCCTTGAGGCCCGCGTCCTTCAGCGCCTTGGCGCAGGGGTCGATCGTGCGCTGGATCAGGTCGTCGACCAGGGCTTCCAGCTTGGCGCGCGACAGCTTGATGTTCAGGTGCAGCGGGCCCGAGGCGTTCATGGTGATGAACGGCAGGTTGACCTCGTACTGCGACGTCGAGGACAGCTCCTTCTTGGCCTTCTCGGCCTCTTCCTTCAGGCGCTGCAGGGCCAACTTGTCGGTCCGCAGATCGACGCCCTGCTCCTTCTTGAACTCGTCGGCCAGGTAGTCAACCAGACGCAGGTCGAAGTCCTCGCCGCCCAGGAAGGTGTCGCCGTTGGTCGACTTCACCTCGAAGACGCCGTCGCCGATCTCCAGGATCGAGACGTCGAAGGTGCCGCCGCCCAGGTCATAGACGGCGATCTTCTGGCCTTCGTTCTTCTCCAGGCCATAGGCCAGGGCGGCCGCGGTCGGCTCGTTGATGATGCGCAGGACTTCCAGGCCGGCGATCTTGCCGGCGTCCTTGGTCGCCTGACGCTGGGCGTCGTTGAAGTAGGCCGGAACGGTGATGACGGCCTGGGTCACGGTCTCGCCGAGGTAGGCCTCCGCGGCCTCCTTCATCTTGCCGAGGGTGAAGGCCGAGACCTGTTGCGGCGAATAGTCCTTGCCGTGGGCGCGCACCCAGGCGTCGCCCGTCGGGCCCTTGACGATCTCGTAGGGCACCATGCCCTTGTCCTTGGCCACCACCGGGTCATCGAAATTGCGGCCGATCAGGCGCTTGATGGCGAAGAAGGTGTTGGTCGGGTTGGTCACCGCCTGGCGACGCGCAGGCTGGCCGACGAGCACTTCGCCGCTGTCCTGGATCGCCACGACCGACGGGGTCGTGCGGTTGCCTTCGGCGTTTTCGATGACCTTGGGGTTCTTGCCGTCCATGACGGCGACGCACGAGTTGGTCGTGCCGAGGTCGATGCCGATAATCTTGGCCATGAGCTTGTCTTTTCACTCCTTGCGGCGGGCGATGCGGCGGCCTTCGAAAAGCGCCGCGCGTGACCGCCCCCAGTTGGGCTGAAAGCCGTTCCGGTCGTCCGGTCGGGCAGGTTGAATGGTTTCGGTCGAAAGCCCCAGGAACTTCGGGGCTTCTTCCAGACTGGCCCGGATATGGGAAAGACCGCAGGGCCTGCAAGGGTTTCGTGCGGTTCGGGACGGATTCGGTGGCGTTTCCCGCCATGAACCCTCTCCCGATGGGAGAGGGAGGGGCCCGCCGCTGGCGGCGGGAGGGTGAGGGGCGGCGGCCTCAGTCGGCGAAAGCCGTGGCGACGGTCCCTGCGACGGCTCACGCCGAGGGACGCCGACGACCCTCATCCGGCCCTGCGGGCCACCTTCTCCCATCGGGAGAAGGGTCTTAGATGAGGGAACATGTCCTCACCCCGCGAAACTCCGACCGGCCTGCCCGGCTTTCGCCTGTGGCCGGGCGCGCTGGACGCCGCCGCGCAGAAGGCTCTGCTGGCCGAGGTGCTGGAGGCGGCCGAGGCGGCGCCCTTTTATCGCCCGGTGACGCCCGGCGGGCGGCCCTTTTTGGTCGAGATGACCGGGATGGGGCCTCTGGCCTGGGTCTCGGACCGGGCGGGCTATCGCTATCAGCCGACCCATCCGCTCACCGAACAGCCCTGGCCGCCGATGCCGCAGACCCTGCGCGACCTGTGGGATGTCCTGACCGGCTGGCCCGCCCCGCCCGACGCCTGTCTGGTCAACCTCTATCGCGGCGAGGCGAAAATGGGCCTGCATCAGGATCGCGACGAGGCCGACCTGACCGCCCCCGTCCTGTCGGTGTCGCTGGGCGATACGGCCATCTTCCGCATCGGCCCGGCCGAGGGCGGTCGGACCCACAGCCTGAAGCTGGCCTCCGGCGACGTCTGCGCCCTGACCGGCCCCGCCCGACTGGCGCGGCACGGGATCGACCGGCTGCTGACGGGCTCGTCGCAGCTGGTCCCCGGCGGCGGGCGGATCAATCTGACGCTGCGCCGCGCCCGCTGAACGGGACTCGACGAAACCGCGAAAGCCGGGCCACAGTCGCGCCTTCAACCAGCCGGAGACCCTTGATGTCCCTGATCACCCGGCCCGAGGGCCTGAGCGCCGACCAGATCGCCCCCAGCCGCCGCAGCCTGGGGGTCGCGGCCCTCGGCGGCGTCGCCTTCGCCACCTACGCCCCCGCCGCCCTCAGCCAGTCGGCCCAACCGCTCACCACCGACAGCGCCGGTCTGGTCACGTCGACCGTCTCCTTCCCCGCGCCCGACGGCTTCGAACTGCCCGCCTATCTGGCCCGGCCCGAGGGCGACGGCCCCTTCCCCGTCGTCATCGTCGTGTCCGAGATCTTCGGCGTGCACGAGTACATCCGCGACGTCTGCCGCCGCCTGGCCAAGGCCGGCTACGCCGCCGTCGCCCCCGCCTTCTTCGTCCGCGTCGAGGACCCCGCCCCGCTCAGCGACATGACGCGGATCCAGCAGATCGTCGCCGCCGCCGGACACCAACAGGTCATGGGCGACGTCGGCGCCACGCTGGAATGGATCGGTCTTCAGTCCTGGGCCCGGTCGGACCGGGTCGGCATCACCGGCTACTGCTGGGGCGGCAAGGTGGTGTGGCAGGCCTGCGCCCGCTTCCCCGCCCTGGACGCCGGAGTCGCCTGGTATGGACGCCTCGCCCCGTCGGCCACGGCTACGGACGAACAGAAGGCAGCGGGCCGCCCGTGGCCCGTCGATCTGGCCGCCGACCTCAAGGCCCCGGTGCTGGGCCTCTACGGCGGTCAGGACGGCGGCATCCCGGTCGCCAGCGTCGAGGCCATGCGCGCGGCGCTCACTGCGGCTGGCAAGACCGACAGCGAGATCATTGTCTATCCCGACGCCCCGCACGGCTTTCACGCCGACTACCGCGCCAGCTACCGCGAGGCGGATGCGAAGGACGGCTGGCGGCGGTTGCTGGCGTTTTTCGAGGCCCGCTTGAAACACTGACCTAAAACCCGCTCATCCCGGCGGACGCCGGGACCCAGTGAGAGCCCCACGCGCAGGCCGCAGCCAAAGGACTGGACCCCGGCGTCCGCCGGGGTGAGCGGGAATAGTT